>CAWCQE010000020.1:0-12247 GCA_963797665.1 uncultured Actinomycetes bacterium
TGGCGTGGCGGTCAGCGCCGGTGCCGGGCGGGTCGCGCGAGTCGTTCGCGTGGAGCAGGTCGATCTTCCCGACTATTTCCAGCACACGTGGGACCGCGTCGGACAGCTCCTCGCCGGCCGCATGAGCGTGGCAGGTGTCGAAGCAGAAGCCGATGTCGACGCTCGAGTCGGCCGCGGAGACCGCTTCCCAGAGCTGGGCGAGGGCGTCGAAGCGGCGGGCAACCGCGTTCTCGCCGCCGGCGGTGTTCTCGATCAGGACGGGAACTTCGGATTCGAGCATCTCCAGCGTCCGCGGCCAGCGCCCGACGCCGTTGGCGATGCCGTCGTCGGCGTATCCGGCGTGGACGATCACGGCGGCCGCTCCAACGTCGGCGGCGGCTTCGCAGGTCTGCTGCAGGATCTTGCGCGACCCGTAGCGGACGTTGTTGCGCGGCGAGCAGACGTTGATCAGGTAGGGCGCGTGAACGTATAGCGGCAGCTTCGACCCGCGGAGCTGAGCGGCGTCCTTCCGCGGCGCGGGTTTCTCCCAGCCCTGCGGGTCCGAGAGGAAGATCTGCACGCAGTCGGCCCCGACCGCGTCGGCCTCCTCGAGGGGCTTCCGGGGGAGAGATGCGCTCCGACGATCGCCCTCTTCTTCCGTGCCATCAGGCATGGAGTCTCCCGGAACCCTCCCCAGCACGTCCGGGGGAAGGTCCCGGGTGACTCGCTCGGTCCTGCCCTGAGGCGAGTCTCCTACCAGGGCCTGTCGGGCAGAACCCCTGCCTTGCGGGCGGGAACCACGGCCAGCGCGAGCCGGCCGAGGGTCAGCGCGCCCAGCATGAGGCCGAAGTCGCGCAAGGCGATGTCGTAGTAACGCGGCGGATCGACCGTGAGCAGGTTGATCACGATGCCCCCCAGCCACGCGGCAACCACGAAAGCGCCGATACGAGGGGCCACGAGGACGAGGAGACCGGCGAAGATTTCGATCCCTCCGACGACGTGCATGAAGTCCTG
Organism: uncultured Actinomycetes bacterium; assembly: GCA_963797665.1. Lineage (GTDB taxonomy): Bacteria > Actinomycetota > Thermoleophilia > Solirubrobacterales > 70-9 > AC-56. Next base: position 994 of record CAWCQE010000020.1, read on the forward strand.
GCCGCTCCCCGGGACGATGTTGTTGACCCAACCCGCCAGGTAGTCCGGCCAGTCGACCGACCAGTTGAAGAACTTGTCGAGGCCGAACAGGATCGGTGCGACCGTGAACGCGATTCGAAGCAGCCAGAACGCCTGGTGCGCGGCGATTCCCAGTCGACGGTCCGCGGCCGCCTCGGCCTGTCCGTTCGACTCCGCGGCGGACCGGCGGGCCGGGAGCTCCGATTTGATGGTGGTGACGCTTGACATCGGTGAAGCCTCCTTTCAGTAGCTCTCGGACCTTTGAGCGTCGCCGCCGGGCTGATTCTTACGTCCTGACCGACGGCGTAAGTAATCCGGCTCGAATGACGCTAAGAAGACATGGCAACCGTTATGGCTGAGCCGATCCAAGTCGCCGACCGGATGGACCCCGAATCCCTCAGATGGGTCGCGCGCCTGCGCGCGGACAGCCGCGACCGATATGCCGCGATCGCCGAGCTCAGAGAGCTCTTGCTGCGAGCCGCTCGCTTCGAGGTCCGCCGGCGATGCGCGACGCTAACGTCGATCCGGGGCGGCGACCAGGAGGACCTGGCTCAGCAGAGTGCGGGTGACGCGATGGTGGCGATCCTCGCCAAGCTCGATCAGTTCCGCGGGACAGAGCAAGTTCACCACCTGGGCGTACAAGTTCGCCCTCTACGAGGCGGCCGCGAAGATCCGAAAGCGGGCGTGGCAGGGACGCGAGCTGCCCCTCGATGCGGAGGAGTGGCCGCAGCTCCCCGATCCTGGTCCCACACCGCACAGCGAGGTCGAGATGAACGATCTGCTCGCAGCCATTCGGCAGGAGATCGAGTCGAGCCTCACTCCGCGCCAGCGCGAGGTGTTGGTCGCGCTGGCTCTGAACGAGGTGCCGATTGACGTCCTCGCCGAGCGGCTCGACACGACCAGAGGCGCCCTCTACAAGGTGCTGCACGACGCGCGCAAACAGCTGCGAGCGGCGCTGGCCGAGCGAGGCATGATCGTGGAAGGCGAGCAGATGGAGGAGAGCGAATGAATGGGCAATCGCGGGAGAACCGCCTGCTCGGCAGGCTGCTCGGTCCGGACGGGCCGGAGCTCACATGCGAGCGCTGCTTCGAGGAGCTCGACCGCTACGTGGAGCTCAAGCTGGCTGGAGACGACGCGGATGGCGCCATCCCAGGCATGCGGGCGCACCTCGAGGGCTGCTCGGCTTGCGCCGAGGACCACGAAAGCCTCCGCGCCCTGGTCGAAGAGCGCGGTTAACTTTGCTGCATGGCAGATGGTGACGCCGTCCGGCTCTTTCCCGGGGTGCCGTACTCGTACAGTGCCTCGACTGCCGGCGACACTGTTTTCACCGCTGGGGCCTGCCCGCTCGATGCGGACGGCAAGGTGGTTGCTGAGGGAGACGTCGCGGAGCAGACCCGGCAGACGGTGACCAACCTGCTCAGGGCGCTGTCACAGGCGGGATGCGGGCCCGAGGACGTCGTCAAGAACCACGATCTACGTGGCGACCACCAGTCAATCCGACCTGACCGCCGCGTGGGATGTCGTGGAGGAGGCCTTAGGTTCGAGCGGACCCCGAGCACCCTCGTCGGCGTGACGGTGCTCGGCTACAGCGGCCAGCTGGTCGAGATCGAGGCGGTCGCCGCCGGCCCCAGATCCGGCCAGCGCTCTCTCACTTCTTGAACGAGATCACCTGCTGGATCCCGGTCGGCCGGTTCGAATATGGGGAGGTGACCAGCGGCAGCGGCGCGTAGGAGAACTGATCGTCGATGGCGCTGGCACGCCATGCAGCTGGATCAGAGGTCCCCTGCTCGGCGGTCAGCTGATTTCCGGCCGCCTGGATGGCGTTCCAGACCTCTGAGCGGCAGAGGCCGAGTCGGCCCTTGCCGCAGTAGGTCAGGTTGAACCGGTCCGGGACCTTGCTGCGCTTCTTCGCGAGCAGGCCGCGGATGTCGCGATCGAAGTACTGGTACCAGCCGTCGTACTGGCCGCCGGGAGGAGCGTCCCAGCGGCCGGCGAGCTGATTCAGCTCGGGCAGGAGGGACTGGCCGAGACGCGCCGCCATCGCGTTGTTGACGATGTTCCTGTAGGCGGTGTCCATGATCGCCGCGCCGGGAAGGTCGATCTTGCCGTCGCCGTTGAGGTCAAGACGGTTGCCGCCCTGGGCTCGCCACTGCTGCATCAGGCTGAGCATTTGCGCGGCCTGCGGAGAGCGCGGCGTCGACCCGCGAAGCAACTTGGCGAGCAGCGGCACCATCACGATCGCCCGCACGTCCTGTGTCGCCGCGGCATTCATCGCGGAGGTGACTGTCGCCGGTGACCACTTGCCCTTCTTCTGGAGGCGCTTCAGGTTGAAGTTGAGGAGGTTGATTCGGGCCACCGAGCCGTTCCCCATCCACTCGTTGTCAGCCGCGCCGAAGCCCCGCGCCACGCTGTTATTCCAATTGGTGAGGTAGCCCTGCTTGTTGTTCTTGCCGTGCATGTGTGCCATCGGCTTGAGAAAGCCCTGCCACTCGTACTGGCCGGTGCCCTTGGTGGGGAGGCCCGGGATCGACGTTCGGGTTGCGGATCGGCAATCGGCCGCTCGTGTACTCGGCGATGTTCTTGGAGTCGATGTAGAAGGAGTTGAAGGTCTGCGGGGTGAGCGACGCGGCCCTGTAGAAGTCCTTCGGGTCCTTGATCGAGCCGTCCGAGAGCTTGCGGAAGAAGAGCTGGTCGAGCACGTCCTTACCGCGGCTGGAGCGCTTCGAGGAGATCGCGACGGTGCGCCCGCGGACCCTCGCGTAGCCGACGACCGGTCCGTGCACGGTGGTCAGGAAGTTCACCGGTTTGCCGTCCAGCGTCCCGGCGTCGAAGTGACCCATCGTCCGGCACTTGCCCTTGTAGAGGTACCGCTCGTTGCTGCCGCCGCAGAGCGTCTCGGCGTACTGATCGATGATGTCGCCGCTCGCTGAGGTGAGGGTGGTGGAGAAGCGCGGGGTGCGTCCGATCAGCAGGTAGCCGGGGAACGGAGCCGAGGTCGCGCCGCGCCAGTGCAGATGGGGGGCGTGCATGTCGATCTCCAGGACGAGCCCGGGGAAGAAGTGGCTGATCTGCGGGCCACCCACCAGGATCGGGTGACCAGTGGTCGAGCGGTTGCCGGTGACCATCAGCTCGTTGCTCGCCTGCACGCGCTGCGGCCCGAAGCGGCGGGCGATGCTCGCGGGTGCGGCGGGGGTCGGCGTGAAGCTGTTGTGGTCGATCACGACACTGCCGGGGTGCTTCCTGGGGATGTGGCCGTAGGGGAACGTCCCGTTCACCGAGGTGACGCTCTTCGGGTTCTTGAACTGGCGCAGGTCGTTGAAGGCCGCCATGCCCCTGCCCTTGCCGAGCTGCCGTTGGAGCCCGTTGAGGAACGAGGAGCGATCCGCTTCGTCGCCGCCGCCTTGGCCGAGGAACTGGCCCTTGAGGGCGTTGACCGCGTAGACGTCGTTGCGAGTCCAGGGCGCGTTCGGTGAGTGCGAGGCGGCCAGGTAGGCGTTGATCCCCGAGATGTAGGTGTCGATGTCACGGAGGACGGCCTTGCCCTCCTTGCCCCGCCGCTTCAGCGCCTTGGTCTCGGTCGCGGTGAAGGCCTCTGCCTGCGCACTCGGCTTGAAGGTCTGCAGTCCCGCGGTGAGCCCGATGGCGCTCAGGCCGGGCGCGTCGATTACCGCGACGCGCGAGTTGTATCGGGCCTGTTCGAGCAGCAGGCCGCGGTCCTCCGCGAGGATCCAGCCGGCCGTCTGGATACCGGCCGCCCGGGTGTTGGCGAAGACATGCGGGACGTTGAAGCGGTCGCGCAGGAGGGTCACGCCGGGGAACGGCACGGCCTCCTGAGTGGTCGGGCCATCGGTGTCGACACCGAGCTTTTCGGACTTGAAGTCGGTGAAGAGGTCGGTAGGCGTGACTTGGTCGAAGAGCGGCGTGAGGGCGTTGTACATCAGCGCCTGGCCGGCGGCATTCGGATTCGGGGTCCCGTACTGGCCGGACGGGACGATGTTCCGGGCGATGATCGTCGGATCCTTCGGCGCCTTCGCGCTTGCGCTCGCGCAGCCCACCGCGACAAGTAGCACGGCTCCAACGGCGACCACGAATCGACGCATCCCGTCCTCTCCTCTCTCCTCGGCGCGTCCACTCCTTTGAGCGCGCAAACAGCACGCTAACAAACCGATCTAATAACCTGGCGCCGCCGTCGCCCGGCCGCGGACACCTCACAGCGCTGGACCTAGAGCAAGGGCGGCATGAGGCCGCCCGGCCGTTGAGAAGTGGCGAGGGCCAGAATCGAACTGGCGACACCACGATTTTCAGTCATCATCCGCGTTGATGGCCTCTTGCGGACAATTGAGCCTTCGCCTGCTTATAGAAAGGTTCCGGCACGCCCTAAGCAATAGGCATTTGCGGCTGTTTCAGGGTGTCCTATTGCCCACGCGTTGCCCACCCGAGCAGGTGGTCATGGGCGCTCAGATGTCCAGCTCCGCTTGCATGCGGCCTTTCTCGACGGCGCTCGCGAACTCCGCATAGTCGCGATCGTTCTGCTCCGCGTAGGCCTCGGCGAAGTCGCAGATCGCGCGGTCGAACCCATCGCCCTTGCCGAGATAGGCGGCGATCGCGATGCGGTCGCCGGACCTGGCGTGGGCCCGCGCCAGCGTCCAGCCGCAGAGCTTTGCGTAGAGCGCCATCGTCTTCGCAGTCATCCTTTCGACCACCGCAGACCCCTTGCCATCCCAGAGCTGCCGGACATAGAAGTCGCGGTTCTTCCCGTCAGGTCCCTCCGCCGTCACCCAGCCGAGGAAGATGTCGCTGGCGGCCTGCATCAGGCGCTGGCCTTCGACCACGCGCCGGCCCTGATGCTTGAACTGACTGGCCTCGGTGTATGGCTCGAGCACCGAGCTCTGAGCCTCCTTCGCCTGGAGGAAGAGCGGGTCCCGTGAGTCCCGCCCCAGCAGCAGCAGGATCCAGGCTCGTGTCCCGACGCTTCCAACCCCGACCACCTTGTGGGCCGCGTGCACGAACCGGTATTCGTCGATCAAATGGCGGACATCACGGTTGATCGTGTCCCTGTAGGCCGAGAACACCTCGGAGAGGCGTTGCTTGATGAGCGCGGGGTCCACGCCGAGGAACTGATCGATCGGGACGATCAGCGGAGGATCGCTGACGATTCGGATCTCGCCGTTCTCGGCCGTGGTGAGCTTGTCGAAGGCCCGCATGCTGTTCTTGCGCTCGGCCTTGGCTACGTTCTTTTCGAAGTTCTTGGCTTGGCTCCGGCTGACCTGCGAGCGGTACTGCTCCAAAGCCTGCACGTCGATGCGCTCGTACCAGACGTCGATCGTCCGCATCGAGGCGAGCCGGCGCATCTCCTCCCGATACTCCCGGGCTGCGGCGGCAACCGCCGATCGGGTCTCGCTCGCTCTTGAGCCCGATTGCTTGGCCGCCGATCGCGAAGCTCGCGGCCAGTCGTTTCAGGTCCCACTCAAACGGGCCCGGATGCGTCTCATCGAAGTCGTTTATGTCGAAGATCAGCCGCCGGTCAGGGGCAGCGAAGCCGCCGAAGTTCGAGAGGTGCGCGTCGCCGCAGAGCTGGACCCTGAGCCCAGAGCTCGGAGTGGTCGCCAGGTCGGCCGCCATGATCGCCGCTGCGCCCCGGTAGAAGGTGAATGCCGAGGCGAGCATCCGCCCGTGGCGGATCGGCACCAGCTCGGGAACCCGTGTCGCGTCCTGAGCCTCAAGCGTCTCGACTGGGTCCGGCCGGTCTGAAGGGGCCTCCCAGAGCGCGTGGCTCGCCCGGGGGGTTTTCGCCCGATCGGCCTTTCCGACCGCCTCGCTCTCCGCGGGTGTCAGGACCTGGGCCATTCGACCTACCGGCTGTACATGGTTTCGTCCCGCAGCAGCCCTGCTTCCCGGGCTTGATCAACGGCCTCAGCGCGGGAGGAGGCATCGAGCTTTCTGTAGATCGCCTGCGCCTGGGTCTTCACGGTGTTCGGTGATACGAAGCTCCGCTCGGCGATCTCGCGAAACGAGAGATGGCTGGGGAGGAACTGAAGCGTCCGCAGCTCGGCGGGGGTGAGCTCGTCATGACCCTGTTCCGCCGATGCGGAGGAGGCTCTCGACGCGTGTGCCCGACAACCAACTCTGAAGCGTCGGGGAGTCGGGAACACGGGCGGCGAAGCCCTCCGCCTGATCGAGTAGCTCCCTTGCTGTCGCCGAATCGTCGAGGTGCAGGCAGGCAGCAGCAAGCGCTACCCGGGTCTCCGCCTCATACCAGTCCATGAAGGCCACAAGGTTGTCGAGCAAAGCCCTAGCGTGTTTCGTATCGGCCACTGCCTCCTCGGTCCGGCCGGCGCGTGAGTTCGCCAGGGCCGAGGCCGCGAAGAAGGTCGCCATCAACGGGTAGTCGGCGACCAGAGCTCTCTCGGCCTGCTCGTGGCCATGTGCCGCGGTCCGCGATCGCGCGATCCAGGTCTTCATTGTGGAGGTGGAGCAGTGTGAGCTGGCCGAGGCAAAGGACCTGAACGAGCGGGGCGGTTGCCGCCCCGCGTCGCGCCCCGTCCTCGAGCAGCTCGCGAGCCTCCTCCATATCGCCGGTGAGTCTCTTGGAGACTCCGGCGTAGAAGGAGCAAATGGAGCGCCACGGACTCTCGGGTGGGTGGAATTCTGCAGCGCGAAGAGCGTCCCTGCCCATCTGCTCGATGCCGTCTTGCGGCAGGGTCGCTCTCAGAACGAGGCAGTCGCCAAGCAGCGGTGAGTCGTCGTCAAGAGCCATGTCATCGATGTCCTTCTGCGCAACGGAGGACCAGTGCAACGCGAACTCGCCGTCACCGAGAGCCAGATACAGGTGGGCAGTTGCCAGGGCCAGCTCCGGCCGCCGGGTGGTCTCACGCTCGCCGAATTGATCCAGCCAGTGCCGCACGGTCTCACGGTCGCCGCGGGCCAGGGCGGGTGCGGCACGCGCCCAGATCAGCTCGCCGGCACGCTTTCCGTCGCCGGCAGCAACCGCATGATCGACGGCTTCCTCGAATCTTTCCCGGTCTGCGTACCAGTTGCTCGCCCGGCGATGCAAGTCGGCTTCAAGCTTGGGCTCACGGCGGTGCAGCTCCGCGGAGAGCGCCTGCTTGAAGAGCGGGTGGTAGCGATAGGAGCCGTCGCTGTGATCGAGGTGATCCACAGGCAAATTCGACCGGGCAAGCTCGCGCAGGACCCGTGCCGACCCGGATCGCTGGAGGACCTCGTCACAGATCTGTCCGGCGAGATCCTCGAGCACCGATGAGCGCATCAGGAACCTGAGCCGGGCGGGCGAGGTCCCCGAGAGAAACTCGTCCCTGAAATAGTCGGACACGAACTGGTCGTCGCCCGCGAAGTCGGCGGCAACGGAGGCCGCAGCAGGCTGTTGCGGTTGTTGTGCGAGGAAGAGCCCGGCCAAATACAGAGCGGCCGGCCAGCCCTCGATTTGCTCATGGAGAGCGTCCGCCTCTTCCGGGCTGAGGGTCAGACCGAGCTCCTCGAGCAACGCTGGCGCTCTCCGTTCGGCTCATCGCGAGGTCTCGCTGGGTCAACTCGAAGACCTCGCGCTGTGCGCGCATCCGGCCCAGCGGCAATTGAGGCTCCTTGCGGGAGGCCAGCGCAATCTGACCGTCCGGGCGAAGACTGGCGATCACGTTGGCCAGGGCATCCGATGCGCCCTTGCTCCTGACCACGTCCGCGTTGTCCACGACGAGCACGAAGGGCCTTCCCTTGAGGCTTACGCCGTCGACGGCCTCGACAAGGCGATTCAGAAGCCGCGTTGCGTCGTCATCTCTCGAAGTCAGGCTCACCCAGGCAAAGGGCCGGTCGTCCTGCTCGGCCCACTCGGCCAGCACGCTGGTCTTCGCGTAGCCGGCGGGCGCTCGGATGAGCACGAGCGGGTAATCACCGGCCTGGCGAAGACGCGAGACGAGATCCGGGCGGCGCACATACCCGTCGTAGAGGGCTGGGACCGCCACAGGGGTACCGAACCCGAGCGGATCCTGTGCCGGATGCACTCGCCCGGGCGTGGGCTTTCGCTTGGTATGAGTCATTCCCCTAGCGAATCCGCGTCAGTCTTCGCTCGCTTCCTGCTCGCGTTCCTGCTCGCGGCGTCGCAGTGCGTCACCCTATTGCTGCCAGAGGGAGCCGAGGAACAGTGGCAGCTACCCATGCCTCCTCAGTAGTGACTACCTAGATCGACCATCACCCGTTTCGGGCGATGCGCGGGACCCAAGGGCGCTTACGTTCTTCGCCATGACCGGCGACTCGGACCTGGCTGGCATTTACCTGCGCCCGGCTTGATCGTGACGTTTCTCGCCGTATTGGCCGCGTTCTTTTTCGTCGGCGCAATCGCTGGAGTCGTCCTGCTGATCGCAGCGGTGATCCTGGCAATCGTCCTGCTGGTTCGCTGGATCAAGGCCAACGAGTTGACCTAGGCCGGGTGCCCGCCGACCACAGCTCCCGAGAATCACGCCGTTGGCTTTGAGCGATCAAGGCCTCGGCGTCCGTGTCGTCACCTTCTGGCTGCCTCCTGGCGCGAAAACCAGCGTGTTCGACCGGCCAGACCAGGAAATGGCGAAAGACCCAGTGATGAACCGCCTGCGACGAGCTGGGCGCCCAGCTCGAGGCGGTTCGCGCAGATCTCAGCCGCGTGGAACAGGGCCGGAGGATAGTCGTGGGCGACATCTACGTCTGGGCCTTCACGGCTGCACTCAACCCGGTGCTGCTCGGCGCCACGACGGTGATGCTCCTGCTCGACCACCCGAAGCGCCTGCTGCTCGGCTACCTCCTCGGGGCGATGATGACCAGCCTCACCCTCGGCCTGGTGATCGTCTTCGCCGTGGACGGGTCATCGGGTGCCACCAGCACCGCGCAGAACACGCTCAGCCCCGCGGCCGACCTCGCGCTCGGGGGGATCCTGCTGGTGGTCGCCTACATGATTCGCCCCGGTCGGGTCCCTCGAGAGGAGGGGCGAATGGCAGACCGGCGCCGGAGGCGCCAGGAGGCCAAGAAGGAGAAGGGACCGCCACGCTGGGAGACCGCCCTCAGCAAGGGAACGGCGCGGACCACGTTCGTCGTCGGGGCGCTGCTGACGTTGCCGGGCGCCTCCTACCTGATCGGCCTGAACCACATCGCCGACCAGAACGCGAGCACCGCGGGGACGATTGCCCTCGTGCTCAGCTTCAACCTGATCATGTTGATGCTGCTCGAGCTACCGCTGATCGGCTACACGGTTGCGCCCGACTGGACGCCGAGGACCGTCGATCGGTTCCGAGCCTGGTTCAACAGCAACTCCAAGAAGCTCGCCTTCCGACTGGCCGGCGGGGTGGGGCTGCTGCTGATCGTGCGCGGAGTCATCGAGCTGCTCTGACCCGAGCGCAGTCGGCGCCGGGTCAGGTGCGCTCCGACCGCCTCAGTAGGCGCCCGAACTCGCCGCGGCCTCGCCCCTCGGGGCCATCAGGGCGCCGATCAGCCAGAACACCGGGAAGACGATTCCGAGGATGAACATGACCCAGTGGCCCTTCCTGATCGACATGATCCCGAGCGTGACGAGCAGCAGGAAATAGACGAATTCCAAGTCCGACCCACAGCATTTGAGACTCCTTTCGTTGCGCGCGGCCGGTTGAGCAACCGCTTTCCGTGCGGTGGGCCACGTGCCTTGATGACGCATGGTGTCCGGAGCGGACGCCGGCGGCCTCACCCGATCGGGATGAAATCCACGGCCGGCTTTGGACCGCAACGGGATCCGACTCTCTGAGACGCTCAGCCGTGTCGGGCGGCTTCGGCGCCCGCTGCGACCAGATCACGAGGGTGGATCCAGGTGTCCACCAGGGCATTGCCGCCGGCGCGCTCAATCGCGTCTCTCAGCGGGATTGCCCAACGATGCTCGAGCAGCGCAATGCCAGCAGAGGTTCCCGGGGGGATGGCATCGGCCAGGTACCAGACGTTGTCCGGATTGATGATTGAGCCTCTTTCCTCCACGGCCGCCGCACCCTGCGCTGCCTCCTCTTCGGCCCCCTCTTCTCCGGCGGCGCCCATGCCAAGCAGAGCCCCGGCAAGCGCGCCAAACGCCACTGCCTCGTCCTCGGCAAGGTCACTGTGCTCGAGGGGCTCGATTTCACCGTTCTCATCCCTGGCAACGAACAGGAGGTCAACGAGACGGACGATGTCGTGCTCGCGAAGCCGCCGCAACTCGGCCAGTATCTCGCCGGAGAACTTGCCGTCATCGAAGCCGACCACCAGCATCTGAACTGGTCCGAACTCCATTTAGATGAGCTTCTCCTTCTCGGCATCGAATTGGTCGTCGGTGAGAACGCCCGAGTCGTGCAGCTCGCCGAGCTTCCTGAGTGCGTCGATCCGGTCCATCTCGGACATTCCGCTGCCTTCGGTCGCCCCGGCCGCCTTGGTGGCCTGCGCCTGCTGTGGCGGGGGGGCCTGTTGGGGGCTGCGCCGCCCGAGTTCGACGCTTTCCGGCCGCGTAGCCGGCTCCGCCAACCATCGCCGCCCGCGTTAGGGGCCTTCTCCTCCGCAAGGGCATGCCGTTCCTTTCGCTGCGGTCCCGTGGGCTACCGATCCAACCGCGAAGCCGGCTGATCCGCATCACTCAGACCGGGTGAAATCGCCGACGGCAACGATTGAAGACCCGAGCGGTCATGCCTGAACGGAATATCACCCGGATTGGGGGATGCCGTACCCGGGGCGGGCTGAAAGCTTGCCGGTCGCGGTGCGTGAGTTTCGTCAGCGCTCCCGCAGATACGGCCGCCGATGGCGGCGGCCGGCGAAAAGGAGGAATCCCCAAGATGAGAGGTGCAGGCCGCGTCGTCTTCGTCGCCGTCTTGCTGCTGATTGTCGGCACGCTCAACATCATCTACGGCATTGGCGCCGTCGCTGATGCGAATTTCTACGTCAATGACACGAGGTACATCCTCACCAACCTTCATGCGATGGGGTGGGTGCTGATCATCCTCGGGGTGATCCAGCTGACGGCTGGTTTCTCCCTGATGTCCGGCAACGCCTGGGGCCGGATCATCGGGGTGATCGCCGGCAGCCTCGGCGCGATCGGTGCCCTGCTTTCGATGGGCGATCACCATCCATTCTGGGAGCTGGGAATCTTTGCCCTCTGCGTCTGGATCGTCTACGGGCTGATCGTCTTCGATCCCATCGAGCCCGCGGACGTGGGCGCGGCCCCGAGGGCCTGATCGAGCGCGGGAGCCCGGTTCCCGCCGCCGGACTCCCGCGA
>CAWCQE010000021.1:0-24271 GCA_963797665.1 uncultured Actinomycetes bacterium
GCCGCCGGGGCAACGAAGTAGAGGAGGCAGCTCGCGGCGAACAGCAGCGGTCCGTCATTGCCGCCGAGCCCCGAACAGCGTCGCGGCCGCGGTAAGCGCCGCGAGGACGAGGAGGACGTTGGTGGCCTTGCGGACCGACGGGCGCAGCCTGGGAGACGCGGAAGACGAGCCAGACGTTGAGGATCTGGGCGACGAGGACGAGCTGGCCGCCGTCCTCGGCGCTGAGGGCCACCGCGAGGATGTAGGTCGCGATGATCGACAGCAGTACCGGGCCGTAGCTGTCGATCGAGACGAAGGCCTCGGCGAGCCGTCGACCCGGCCGCGGCGACTGGACGGCTTCCCGATCGGCCGGATCCATGCCGCGATTGAAGCGGACGGATCGGACCGACGATCACCCTGGGCAGGTGATCGGCGATTCCGGTCTTCGGCGTAAGCTTCTAGCGATGGGAGCTGCCAAGGAGAGTCGCTCGAGAGGTGCCGCCAACGGCAGCGTCGATTCGCGCGCGCGCGGCAAACGTGCCCGCGAGCTCGCGCCGCGCTCTGGCCACGGTGCCTGGGAGCCGGCCGCGGGCCGGTCCGGATCCGGTCGACGCTGCTCGAGGCGCAGGCGGCCGACCGGGTCGAGGATCTGGTCCCGATCCGCTACGGGCGGATGCTCGCATCGCCGTTCGCGTTCTACCGGGGTGCGGCGGCGGTCATGGCCGCCGACCTCGCGGCGACGCCGAGCTCGGGGATCACGGTCCAGGCCTGCGGCGATGCCCACCTGGCCAACTTCGGCGGCTTCGCGGCGCCGGACCGGCGGCTGATCTTCGACATCAACGACTTCGACGAGACGCTTCCGGGGCCATGGGAGTGGGACGTCAAGCGCCTCGTCGCGAGCCTCGAGGTCGCGACACGCGACCGCGAGTTCGGGCGCAAGCAGCGAGTGCTCACCGTCCAGTCCGCGGCGATGGAGTACCGCGAGCAGATGCGCCGGCTGGCGGCGATGGGGAGCCTCGAGGCCTGGTACGAGCGCGTCGACCTGGAGCTGCTGCGCGACCAGTTCGCCAGCGAAGTCGACGAGGAGAGCGTCGCGATGTTCGACAAGAACCTCGCCAAGGCGAAGCAGAAAACATCAGAGCGGGCGTTCGCGAAGCTCGCCCGTGAGGTCGACGGCGAGGTTCGGATCGTCAGCGACCCGCCGTTGGTCACACCGCTGAAGGAGATGCTCGACGCGTCCTCGTACGACGCCGCCGAAAAGGAGATCCGGCGGATGTACGCGGAGTACCGCTCGACGCTCCCCCAGAACCTCCGCAAGCTGCTCGATCGGTACCGGCTCGTCGACATCGCCCGCAAGGTGGTCGGTGTCGGCAGCGTCGGGACCCGCGCCTGGATCGTGCTCCTGATCGGCCGCGAGCACGGCGACCCCCTCTTCCTGCAGATCAAGGAAGCCCAGCGCTCGGTCCTCGAGCCGCACGCAGCGAAGAGCATCTACGGGCTGCAGGGGCGGCGCGTCGTCGAGGGGCAGCGGATCACGCAGGCCGCCGGCGACATCCTGCTCGGCTGGATGTCGGTTGTGGACCCCGCCGAGAAGCGCCGCGACTACTACGTCCGCCAGCTCTGGGACGCGAAAGGCTCGGCGCGGCTGGACCGGATGTCGCCGCGTGCGTTCGCCGTTTACGCGCGCCTCTGCGGCGGCGTGCTCGCCAACGCCCACGCCCGCTCCGGGGACCGCGTCGCGATCGCCTCCTACCTCGGCGGCGGCGATCATTTCGACCGCGCGATGGTCGAGTTCGCCCACCGCTACGCGGACCAGAACGAAGCCGACTACGCGGCCCTGCGGGCGGCGGTCGACTCGGGCCGGATCAGGGTCGACTCGAGGCCGCCTGAGGCTTGGCGGCGGCCGGTGGCGGCCGCCATCCCGGTCCCTTGAACATGTAGCCGAGCCGCGCCCGCCAGTTCGCGGCGCCGCGGACGTCGCGCCAGACGGCCGCCCACTCGTGGAAAGCGACGCGGAGCGGGTTGAAGGTGCCGATGTTCGCCGTCAGCCCGTAGCGGACCCGCTCGCTCTCCGGCTCGAACGTGCCGAACAGCCGGTCCCAGACGATCAGGATGCCGCCGTAGTTGCGATCGAGATACTGCTCGTTCGAGCCGTGATGGACGCGGTGATGGGACGGCGTGTTGAAGATCGCCTCGTACCAGCGCGGCATCCGCCCGATCTTCTCGGTGTGGATCCAGAACTGGTAGAGCAGGTTCCACGAAATCGCGAGGAAGATCATCCAAGGCGCGAAGCCGAGCAGTGCCAGCGGCGCCCAGAAGAAGATCGACGAGAACGGCGTCCAATCCTGGCGCAGCGCGGTGGAGAGGTTGTAGTGGGTCGAGCTGTGGTGGACGACGTGGGTGGCCCAGAACACCCGGATCCGGTGGTGGGCGCGGTGGTAGGTGTAGTAGGCGAGGTCGTCGCAGAAGAACAGGAGCACCCAGGTCCACCAGTTGCCCGGGTCCATGTGCAGCGGCGTGACGAGATAGAGCGCTGAGTAGGCGGCGGCCATGACCAGCTTCCAGGCCGAGTAGATGCCGAGGTGGCCGACGCCCATCAGCAGGCTCGTCCGCGTGTCGTTCGCCTCGTAGCCGATCGGCTGCCCCGGATCGGCATCGTCCTCATGGTCTTGGGAGTGGTGGCGAAGCGCCCAGGCCTCGACTGCGACCGACATCAGGAAGAAGGGGATCGCGTTCGCGATCAGGTTGATCATGCTGCCTCCGACAAGTGGTTGGACCACATGGAGAACTGGTTATACCAGTATGCCCGGGCGGCTGCAGCCCCCCGCCGGCGGGAAAGGCGCGGCCGATCGCTCAGCCGACGAGGCGGATGTCGCCCTCGAGCAGGCGCCGCGCCGACGCGACCGCCGCATCGACGTCGCCGGCGGCGATCGCCTCGCCGAGCCCGCGAAGCAGGTCGGGATCCTTCGGCGTCAGCGCGGCGGCGAGCTCGGGGAACGCGGTCAGGGCGCCGTTCAGGGAGTTGAGGGCGAGCCGGTAGGCGAGGTTCCCCGAGCCGTCGACGATCTGCTCCCAAAGCCGCACGTAGCCGTCGACGAGCGCCTCCTCCTCGCCGGCGAGGGCCAGGGCCGCCGCGGCGTTCGCGCGCCGCCCGATCTCTTCGCGCTGCTCGGCCGGGCAGCGCTCGCCGCAGCGGCGAACGACGTCGATGCCGACGCTCGCCCGCATCTCGAGGACGGCTCGAACGAGCTCGGGGGAGGGGGTGTCGCCCTGTCGCATCAGGTCGAGGAGCAGGTCGAGGCCGGCGCTGTGCCGCCAGTCCAGGACCCGGGTGGCGCCGCCCTGGCTGATCCGGACGAGGCCCGCCTGCTGAAGCCGCTTCAGCGCCTCGCGAACTGCATGGCGGTTGACGCCGAGGTCCTCGGCGAGGGACCGCTCGGAGGGGACGCGGTCGCCGGGCGCCAGCTCGCCGGCGAGGATCTGCTCGCGCAGGCGCCTGTGCACCTCGGCGGACGCGAGGTTGCCGTCCTCGGGGGACATCAGATCCGATCGGCCGTGGGAGCGATGGCATGAGAATGCCAGCTTGCGCCGGGCGCGCCGGAGCCCGCCGGCCGCGATCGGGGCCGGGATAGACTGGCGGGCGTGGACGCGACCGGGGAGAGCGACGCCCGCGAGCAGGCGCTTCGGCGGCTGAAGGCGCAGCGCGCGTTCCGCAACCTGCTGGTCACCGCGGCGGCCATCCTCGTCGTGATGATCGCGATCTGGGCAATCAGCGGCGGCGGCTACTTCTGGCCGATCTGGGTCGCCTTCGGCCTCGGCATCGCACTGATCACGACCGGTTGGCAGGCGTACGGGCCGCGCGAGCGCGGGATCAGCGAGGACGAGATCCAGCGCGAGATGGACAGGCAGCGATGACCGATCCGCAGGCGAGCCGGCACCACGAGCATCACCTGCGGACCCCGACCAACGAGCTGTCGCACGAGGAGAAGCTGAAGCGGCAGGCGCGCCACATGCAGATCCTCTCGGGGGTGATGCTGCTGGTCCTGGCGATGCTGATCTACAGCGCCATCTTCAACCTCGACAGCTGGTCGGAGTGGGTCGTCTTCGGGGCGATCTGTGCGACGACCGTCGGGACGATGATCGCCGTCAATACACGCCGTTGAACCCGGGCCCCGGATGGGATCGATCATCTAGGCTCTTACGCGGGGTGAAGGGGGAGAGCGACCAGAGCTGGCGCCGGCTGTTCTCGGTGAGCAGCGAGGAGCTCTACGCGGTCACCGACATCGAGCGCGTCCGTCGCAACGGCGGCATCCTCTGGCTCTGGGGGGCGTTGATCGCGGCGATCATCCTGCCCTTCGCGCCGCCCGACCGCTCGACGCTGGGCGCCGCCGGGTGGGTCGTCGCAGTGGCGATCCTGATCGGCGCCGTCGTCTACGGCCTGCTGCTGTTTCGCCGCGAGGGCCGCCCCCGGTTCGGTCCGGCGGCGATCCTCGCCTTCGGCTACGTCGGGATCGCGACGACGGTCATCCTCAACTGGCTGGCGGACGCCGGCGATCCCTACGAGGAGCTGCTGCTGATCGGCGCGCTCTACGTCGCCGCCGGCTTCCCGCCTCGGGTGATGGCCATCTACATGGGCGCGGTCGGGTTCGGGCTGTTCATCCCGCTGCTCTGGGACGGGGACATCCTCGTGATCGAGCAGGTCGCGCGGCTCTTGATCTGGAGCGGGTTGGCGATCGCGGTCTCGATGCTGCTCGCGCGTCAGCGGCTCGACCGCGAGGAGCTGCGCGTGCGCGGCGACCGCGCCCTCGAGCAGGCGCGGGCCGACCCGCTGACCGGGCTCGGCAACCGGCGGGCCTTCGACGAGGCGTTCGCGGTGGCCGCCCTGCGGGCGGCGCGGACCGAGCGCCCGGTCAGCGTGATCGTCGCCGACGTCGGGGCTTTCAAGTCGATCAACGACGAGTACGGGCTGATCGCCGGCGACCGCCTGCTCCGCGAGGTCGCCGCCGCGATCCAGGGAGCGATGCGGACCCCGGACGCCTGCTTCCGCTGGGGCGGCGATGAGTTCGTCGTCCTCGCCGACGTCGACCGCGACGACGCGATCGCGTTCGCCGATCGGCTCGTCGCCGAGATCGCGGGCTCCTGCACCCGCCCCGACGGGCTGCCCGTCCGGATGCACGTCGGCGTTGCCGCCCTCGAACCCGACGACGGCGACCCGAGCGAGATCCTCAACGCCGCGAGCCGGGCGATGAAGCGGGCGCCGCGACGCCGCGCCTAGATCGTCTACGCGGCTAGTGTTTTCCAGCGCCGGCCGGAGTGGCGGAATGGCAGACGCGATCGATTCAAAATCGATTGTCCGAAAGGACGTGTGGGTTCGAATCCCACCTCCGGTATCCGGCCTGGCCGACTCGTCGCGGCCGGCCGCTACCGTGGCCGCTCGATGTGCGGCCGATTCACCCTGACCGACCCGAATCCGCGGCGGCTGGCGTCGCGGTTCGACCTCGATCCCGACTTCGAGATCGATGAGCGGCCGCGCTTCAACATCGCGCCCACCGATCCGGTCATCGCCGTGCGCCGGGGCGGGGGCGGGCACAACGAGGCCGGCGTTCTGCGCTGGGGGCTGGTCCCGGGCCCGTGGGCCGAGGAAAAGGGACAGCGGCCGCTGATCAATGCGCGGGCGGAGACCGTCGCGAGTCAGCCGGCGTTCCGGGAGTCCTTCGAGGAGCGGCGCTGCCTGATCCCGGCCGACGGCTTCTACGAGTGGCGCCGCGACCCCGAGGGCAAGCAGCCGATCTGGTTCAGTCGCTCCGACGAGCTCGGCGGCGAGCTGTTCGCGTTCGCGGGCATCTGGGCGCGGCTCGAGAAGAAGGGAGAGGCGCCGCTCGTCAGCTGTGCACTGATCACCTGTCCGCCGAACGACCTCATGCGGCCGGTTCACGACCGTATGCCGGTCGTGCTCCCGCCCGACGCCGAGCCGACCTGGATCGACCCGGACGCAGAAGAGGGCGAGCTGCTCGAGCTGTTGCGGCCGGCCTCCGAGGACGCGCTGCGGATGCGCGAGGTCGGCGACGACGTCAACGATGTGCGCAAGGACGGCCCGGCGCTGCTCGAGCCGCCGATGAAGCTGTTCTGAGCCGCGGCGGCGCGCTCAGACGGCGGGGTTGGGACGGGCGCCGTCCCAGTCGTCGCCATCGTCCTCGATCAGCGCCGGGTTCGTGCGCTGCTCGGGCGGATAGTCGGTTCCGGACTCCTCCGGACGTGGATCGCTGACGGTCTCGCCGCCGTGCTCGGGCGGCGGGGGAGGGGGGACGCCGCCGACCGGGCGCTCCTCCTCGACGTTCCAGGCCTGGTTGAAGCCGATCATTGCGACGATGACGAGCAGGAGCTGGACGGGGATGACGATCAGGGTCAGCAGACCGAGCAGGTCCTCAGGGAGGGCCGGCGAGTCGAGGCCGGGCTTGTCGCGGGCGAACCATCCACCGGCCGCGACGGCGGCGAAGATGATCATGATCACCGCGAGGGCAGCCGCCACCGGCAGGACGCCGCGGTTCCAGCGCATGATCAGGAACGCGAAGAGCACGTAGAGGGCGGCCCAGGCGATCGTCATCACCCCGACGGTCGTGCTCTGCAGCCGCTCCCAGCCGCCGAGCGTGATGATCACCAGCAGCGCGGCCGAGATCAGCAGGACGAAAGCGACGATCGCCTTCGTCGTCTTCGACTCCGCCTTCTCCCTGTTCGGGTGCCAGAGCTCATAGCCGTCTCGCACCTGCAAACTCTGTGGCATCTGCGGCAAGCATATGGGCTTCGGCGGTCACCCCGCAACCGCCTCCGCTCCTACACTGCCCTCGCGGGCGGGCGTGGTGAAATTGGTAGACACGCCGGCTTTAGGTGCCGGTGCTCGCAAGAGCTTGGGGGTTCGAGTCCCTCCGCCCGCATCACCGCTTCGGCCCGACGAACTCGTCCAGTCTCGCAACGCTGTAACGGTGCGAGATCGAGATGTTGCGATGGTTCGATTGCGTCCAGCGGATTCCAAGCAACTCGCAGTGCTCGGTGAAGATCGACCTGATGTCCGCTGAAAGGTTGCTGAAGAAGTAGCGCGGGTACTCGTACTCGGCGATCCGGCCGCTCGGCAGCTTCGTTCGAAATCTGTTGACGCATCGGCAGCCGTCCGAATGGATCAGTCCACGCAACAGCATCTCGGGATAAGCGTAGGTGATCGCGCGCTGCCAGCCCTCGACCACAATCGGCCGCTCGTGCTTCCTGCCAGGTCCGTGTTGCGGGAAGGCGTGGCTCCAGGCCGGTGACGAAGAAATCACAGCGACGCAACGGCCGGGTCTGCGATTCAGTCTGATCGGAGTGCCCGGGCTCAAGGTGGCGATCGCAGTCTTGATCTCCGCAATCAGGCCCGGGTAGGTGGTGTCGCAGAAGATGGAGAGACGGAAGCTGCCGGGGCTCGAGGACCATATGTGTCCGTCGCCGAAGTAAACGCCGAGTAGGTAGGCGTATTCGGGTCCCCATTGGCTACGAGGTATGACGATGGTTCGCTGTTGAGCTGAGCGGGGCGGCTCGCTCCGCTTTCTCCAATTGAGAATCGTGCTGCGAGGAAATCCGGTCAGCCGTGCGATCGCGTAGTCGCTCAGACCGGAGTTGACGAATCTGCGTACCCGCTCCCAGTCCGAGGTGGAATAACGCCGATACACGAACACATGTTCGCAAAGCAGCGGGTCGGAACTTTCCCGGGACGGACGCTACGATCCCGCGTCCCGGGGCAGTGGTGTTAACGGCTAACATGGCGGCCTCCAAAGCCGCTGATTCAGGTTCGAATCCTGGCTGCCCCGCTTAGATATGCCGCCTGCCGCGGACGGCGGTCCAAGGACGGTTGCATGACTCATCTGCCGCCCGGATGCGGACGACAAGTCCGCTGTGACGACCGCTTCGCGCCTTCTCACCGCCGGACTCGCCCTCACAGCGCTCTGTCTCGCGCTCGCGCTGCTGCCAGGCAACGCCGCTGCAGCGCAATGCAAGGGCGGTGACGTTTCGCCGGGCAAGCTCACCGACAAGCGAGCCGCGAAGGCGGTCCTCTGCCTGCTCAACAAGGAGCGCCGCCACTACCACTTGAAGCCGCTGCGGCGCCAGCGGGCGCAGACGAAGGCCGCTCGATCCCACAACAAGCGGATGCTCAGCCGGCGCTGCTTCTCGCACCGCTGCCCGGGCGAGCCCGACCTGACCGGCCGGTTGACCCGGACCGGCTACCTGCCCTGTAACTGCAGCTGGGGGATCGCCGAGAACATCGCCTACGGCAGCGGCGGCGCGGGATCCCCGCGCGGGATCGTCGCCGCCTGGATGCACAGCCCCGAGCACCGGGCGAACATCCTCAACGGCAGCTACAGGCACATCGGAGTCGCCGCGGACAGCGGCACGCCGGTCACCGGCCGCCAGCGTGACGCCGCCACCTATACGACCGACTTCGGTTACAAGCGCTAGACGTCGTACGGTGCGCGGCCGATGCCGCCCGTCCGTACCAGCAACCCGGCCAAGCGCCGTGCCATCCTCGCGATCGCGATCGCGGCGATCGCCCTCGAGACGGCGCTGCTCGGTATGGTCGCGCCGCTTCTGCCCGAGATCGAGCGCCGTACCGGCGCCGGCGACGAGGCCCTCGGGCTCGCCCTCGCCGCCTACGCGATCCCGATCCTCCTAATCTCGATCCCGGTCGGCGAGCTCGCCGACCGGATCGGGCGCCGGCCGCTCCTGCTCGGCGGCCTGGTCCTGACCGGGCTCGGCTCGATCCTGATCGCGACCTCAGGAGCTCTCGCCCCGCTCCTCGCCGGCCGCGCCGTCCAGGGGGTCGGCTCGACGCTGAGCTGGGTCGCCGCGCTCGCGCTCGTCTCCGACCTCGCCCGTCCCGGCCGCAAGGGGGAGGCGATCGGCTTCGCCATGGCGGCCAACAGCCTCGGCGCGGTCGGCGGCCCCGGCCTCGGCGGCATCGTCGGCGGCACCATCTCCTTCGAGGCGCCCTTCATCCTCGTCAGCGTCATCGCTGCGGGGATCTTCGCTGTCGGGTTCGTCGTCCTGCCCCGGGCGCGGGCGCTGCCGGCCGGCGAGCCGATCGAGCACCGCGGCAACTTCGTCTCCCTGCTCCGCCCGGCCGCCGCCCTCCCGGCCGCGGTCGCCGCCGCCGGCGCCGGCCTGCTCGGGCTCGTCGACTTCGTCGTCCCCCTCGACCTCGACCGCAGGCTCGGCACGACCGCGACGGCGATCGGCATCGTCTTCGCCGGCGCCGCTCTGGTCGATGCCTGCGCGTCGCCGCCGGCGGGCAAGGCGGGCGACCGCTTCGGCCGCCGCCCGGTCGCGCTGGTCGGCACGCTCCTGATGGCAGCGGGAGGAGTGCTGCTCGCGGCGCTCGGCGGGCTCGCGGGCGCCGCGGTGGCGCTCGGTGCCCTCGCGGTCGGGATCGCGACCATCTTCGCCGCGGCCGTGCCCTGGCTCGACGACACCTTCGGCGAGCTCGACCGCGGACTCGCCTACGGGGGCCTCAACCTGATCTACGCCCTCGGCTACACGATCGGACCGATCGTCGGCGGCTGGCTGCTTGCAGGATCAGGCGCCGACTCGGCGTATCTGCTCATTGCAGTTACGTCCGCACTGCTTGCGATCGTGCTCGCGATTCCTGCCGGACGCAGGCAAATATGAGCGTTCTGTACATAATGCTCACTATTCGCTAACATGCCGCGACCCGCGGGGCACGGAGGCCAACCGGGATCGACCACTGACACGCATGACGAGACGCCTCCTCCTCACAGTCCTCGCCGCGCTGACGCTCGCCGTCGCCGGCTCGCTGCTGCAGCCGCACCCGCCGCCGGCCCAGGCCGCCGGCTGTCCCGGCGGCGACAAGGGGCCGCGCAAGATTTCGAGCAAGACCGCCGCCAAGGCGATCGTCTGCCTCGTCAACAAGGAGCGCCGCAAGCACGGCATCGGCAAGCTGAAGTTCCAGGGCAACCTGAAGCGCGCCGCCCGCAGCCACACGAAGCGGATGCAGAAGCGCAACTGCTTCGACCACGTCTGCCCCGGCGAGCGCAGCCTCGTCGGCCGCTACGAGAAGGCCAGGTACCTGCCGTGCGGCTGCAGCTGGGGCGCCGGCGAGAACATCGCCTGGGGCGCCGGAGGGAAGGGCTCGCCGCGCAAGATCGTCAACGCCTGGATGCACAGCCCGCCGCACCGGGCGAACATCCTCACCGGCTCATACGAGCACGCCGGTGTCGGTGTCCGCTGGGGCTCGCCCACCAAACGCGGCTCCAACGCCGGCACCTACACGATGGACTTCGGCTACAAGCGCGGCTAGTTTCTGTCCGGCCCATCCGGGAACATATGTTCGTGGATGGCGCTACCTGGCGAACCGCTCCCGGTACATCGCTGAAGCGAAACGCCGGAAGAGCGACGAACTCGACCGGCGGGTCCGGTACCTGCTCGACTATTTCGCCGCGAACCCGTGCTCGGATTGCGGCGAGACCGATCCTTGCGTCCTCGAGTTCGATCATCTCGGCGACAAGGCTTTCGGCATCTCACAGGGGATCCGAGACCGCAACTGGCAGTCCGTCCTCGACGAGATTGCAAAATGCGAAGTCGTTTGTGCAAACTGTCATCGACGGCGCAGCGCCTCCGGGGCGGCTTCGCTCGCGCGGTGGTAGCTCAACGGTAGAGCCTCGCCCTTCCAAGGCGATGATGCGGGTTCGATTCCCGTCCGCCGCTCTCGCCTTGACCGCGCCGGCATCGCCGGTACGGCATCATGGGCGTCCGTCACGGGGCGTGGCGCAGCCTGGTAGCGCATTCGACTGGGGGTCGAAAGGTCGCTGGTTCAAATCCAGTCGCCCCGATTTAGGCGAGACCGCTTCGCCCCCGCCGCCCTCGAGTCGGGGGTAACTCGTCATTGGGGTTCCATGTGAGAGGTATAGGTTGCCCACATGATCCGACTGCTCAGCGACAATGCCGACCGGGGTCCTCGGCTTCGAGGCCGTCGACGATGTCGAGAAGGAGGACTACGAGAACGTCCTGGTGCCGGCCGTCGAGGCGGCGATCGCGGAGCACGGCAAGGTACGGCTCGTCTACGTGTTCGGCCACGAATTCGACGATTTCGAGGGAGAGGCAATGTGGGAGGACGTCAAGCTCGGGGCGCGCCACCCCGCATCGTTCGAGCCGGATGGCGATCGTCACGGACGCCGAGTGGGCGAGTCCCGCGGTCATGGTCTTCAGCGTCCTTCTGCTTGGCCGGGGCTCGCGCTTTCCGCCTCGCCGAGCTCGAGCCGGCCAAGCTCTGGGCCGCCGCCGACGACCGTTAGGCCAAGGCAGATAGGCGGGATGGAAGAGGCATCTGCACCGTCCCGGTCTCGGCGATGAAGGCGCTGAGTGTCCGCCAGGCAGCCTTCATCGGGGTCGGCGCAATGGTCGGCGCTGGGATCTTCTCTCTGCTTGGCGCCGCAGGCGAAGTGGCCGGGGCGGCTGTCTGGCTCTCATTCCTCCTGGCCGGCATCGTCGCCGTCCTCCAGGGCTACTCCTTCGGCAAGCTCGGTGCGAAGTTCCCCACCGCCGGGGGCCTACTCGAGTATGTAGTTCGGGGCTTTCAGGGTGGTCACGTTGCAGGTGTGGTCGCCTGGCTCGTGCTCGCCACCAACGCGATTATCACTGGAATGGTCGCAATCTCATTCGGCAGTTATGCGAGCGGCGCCGTTGCCAATCACAGCGATACCTGGGTCAAGATCTTCGCCGTCTCTGTGATCGTCGCGATGGGTGGGCTGAACCTGGCCGGATCCAAGGCGGTCGCGCGGGTCCAGACGACGGTTGTCTATGTGGTGATCGGGATCCTCTCGGTCTTCGCGGTGGTCACGATCGTGAACATAGACCCCCACCTTCTCTCCTTCTCCGGCTACCCCTCGCTGCGAGAAGTCGTTTCCAGCGTCGCGCTCACCTTCTTCGCTTTCCTCGGCTTCGGCGTCATCACCTTCACCGCTAAAGACCTTCGGGATCCTGTTCGAGAACTGCCGCGAGCGATGTATCTGGCCCTCGGTCTCGCCACGGTCGTCTACATCGCGGTGGCGCTCGGAGTGTTTGGCACGCTCTCTGTCGACAAGGTGATCGCCTCGGGCGGGACGGCACTCGCGGTCGCCGCCGAGCCGACACTCGGCAATTTTGGCTTTTGGCTAATGACCGTTACCGCGCTTTTCTCGACCGCCGGCGCGACCAACGCCGGGTTATATCCGGCCGCCGGACTCTGCGAGGAGATGGCCTCCATCGGACAATTCCCGTCGGTCATGGCCCACCGGTTTGCGGGTTACCTGCCCATGGGCCTCATGGTCACCGCTTCGATCGCAGTCGTCTTAGTGCTCGGATTCGACCTCAGCTCGATTGCCTCGATCGGCAGCGCAATCGCTCTGCTGGTCTTCGGCCTGGTGACCATCGGCCATTTCCGTTTGTACCGCGAAACAGGCGCGAAACTGTCACTGCTCGCGGCGGCGCTCCTTTCCGTCGTAGCCGTGCTCGTGACCTTCACGCTGACGACACTGATCCACGAGACCGAAGACGCTGATTGCGATGGGGGTAATCCTGGCTCTTAGCGTTGTGCTTGACATAGGTTGGAGGCGACCTGGCCGTCCCGGGTCTGGGATGCCCGGTCCTGGCGCGAAGTTTCCTCCCCAGACGGAGATCTGAAATGGCCGACCTGGACAACCAACAGGCCGGTTGGCACAGCCAATCCGCCGAGGCGGTGGCTGAGCGACTGGAAGTCGATGTCGATAGTGGACTCGACGCCGCCGAGCTGAGCACGCGCCGAGAGCGCTACGGGCCCAATCAGCTTCCCACCGAACCGAAGCCAAGCGTATGGACGGTCGCCCGCGCTCATCTCACCAACCCGATGAACGTGATGCTGCTGATCGTCGGAGTGGCGAGCCTGCTGATCAACGAGGTGCCAACGGCCCTCGTCGTGATCGCGTTGGCGGCGTTCAACATCCTGATGGGTACGAAGCAGGAGCTGAAGGCCCAGGCGAGCGTGGATGCCCTCGCCGAACTCCAGGTGCCCCATGCCCGGGTGCGCCGCGACGGGCATGTCGAGGAGATTGAGTCGACCGCGCTCGTCCCCGGCGACGTGATGCTTCTCGAAGCCGGCGACGTCGTTCCGGCCGACGGCCGGATCATCTCTTCGGCGACGCTCGAGCTGCAGGAGGCGGCGTTGACAGGCGAGAGCGCGCCGGTGCCGAAGGACGGCGCCTCCGTTCTGGAGGATGACACCGCACTGGGAGATCGGACGAACCTCGTCTTCCAGAACACCGAAGTGACACGTGGTTCGGCCGACGGCGGTGGTCATCGCGACCGGTCAATCGACGCAGATGGGCCAGATCGCCGACATGGTCAGCGCAACGAAGCGGTCGCGCTCCCCGCTGCAGCAGGAGTTGGACGGGCTGACCAAGGTCTTCGGCGTGCGTCGCCTGGCTCGCGGTCACGGTGATTGCGATGCTCGGCATCGCACGGGGGGACGACACCGAGACGCTGGTCCTGCTCTGCGTCTCCACCGCGATCTCGGCGATCCCCGACGGCTTGCCCACGTTCGTGCAGGCGATGCTCTCCTCGGGCGCGCAACAGCTTGCGAAGGCGAAGGCCGTCGTCAAGTCCTTGAGCGACGTCGAGACGCTGGGCGGAACCACGGCGATCAACAGCGACAAGACCGGCACCCTGACCCTGAACGCGATGACGGCGACGAGATGTTGGCGGGCGGGGAGTGGTTCGAAGTGGACGGCGGCGGCTATACCAAGACGGGCGCGATCAAGGGCGTGGCGGGGGCGGAGGTCCCCGACTTCAGCCGCCTCGCCCTAGGGCTGACGCTCTGCACGGATGCGACCGTGGCCGACGACGAATCGATCGTGGGTGATCCCACGGAGGCTGCCTTCGTCGTGCTCGCAGCGAAGATGGGAGCAGACGCCGAGCAGACGCGATCCTCGCTGCCGCGCCGGGCCGAGGTTCCTTTCGACTCCGAGTACAAGTTCATGGCGACCCTTCACGATCGTCCGGAGTGGCTCGGGGGAGGCGTTCTCAAGGAGCCGCACTTCATGACCGTCAAAGGTGCCCCCGACATCGTCCTCGGGCGCTGCACCAGCGCCCTGTGGCACGGTCGGCAAGTGCCGGTGGAGGGGGTCCGCGAGGAGATCCTCGCCGCCAATCGCAAGCTCTCCGAAAAGGGCCTTCGGGTGCTCGCGTTCGCAGCCCGCGACCTCGATGAGAGCGCAATGGACGCCGCCCTCGCGGACCCGATGGCATCCGTCGAGAGCCTGCTCTTCGTTGCCCTGGTCGGGATCATCGATCCGCTTCGGGCAGAGGCCAAGGACGCCGTCCACGTTGCTCTCGATGCTGGTGTCGACGTCCGCATGATCACAGGCGATCACACGGTGACGGCGCGGGCGATCGCCGATCAGCTCGGCCTCGGCGCCGGTGTCCTCACCGGCAAGGAGCTGCAGGACCTCCCGGATGCAGAGCTCACCGAGCGACTACGAGACCTTCACGTGTTCGGCCGGGTGACCCCCGAGGACAAGCTACGGCTGGCGCGCCTGATGCAGGAGGACGGGCAAGTCGTCGCGATGACAGGCGACGCGGTCAACGACGCCGCGGCCCTGAAGCAGGCCGACGTCGGCGTCGCCATGGGCAGCGGCTCGGAGGTGACCAAGCAAGCGGCGAAGATCGTCCTCACCGACGACAACTTCGCGACCCTCGTGCGCGCGGTGGAGATCGGGCGCGATGTCTACCGCCGGATCACGACCTACGTGAAGTTGCAGCTGACGATCCTCTCCTCGGTGTTGCAGCTGATGCTCTACGCAGCGATTTTCAACGTCAACGATGGCGTCGCCCTGTTTCCGCTGATGCTGATGTTCTGCAAGTTCTTCGTCGTGGTGGCGGTCGTGATCGGATTCGTGGTCGACGTCCCCGACGAGAGCGTGATGCGGCGTCCTCCTCGAAGGCCGGGCACGAGGATCGTCAACCGCCCGCAGATCGTCCGCTGGGTGCTGAGCGGGCTCGTCCTCGCAGTCATTGCGCTGCTGGTCCTGGCTCTCGGCCCCGACGAGCCGAGCCCGGATCATCCGTCGGTTTCGATGACCATGGCTTTCGCGGTCGTCGCCCTCAGCGCAGTCAACCTCGGTTTCGTGCTGAGGCGCGAACGGGAGGTGCCCTGGACCTCGCCGCTCTTTCCCTTCATGGGGTGGATCATCCTCGGCTGGATCCTCACCTGGGCCGCGGTCGAGTTGAACATGTTCCAGCGCCTCCTCACAGTCGGTGGAGCTGAGCGGCGGGCAGTGGCTGGTCGTGATCGGGCTCTCGCTGATCACCCCGGCGCTCGTGGCCGCGGACAAGCTCATACAGATCAAACGTGAAGGTCGAGGCGGCCCCGGGAGTTCAGCCACGACCGTGCCCTAGGGGATCAACAGAGCCGACGAGCGACCCACGCGGTACCCGGGGAAGTACCGACTGGCCATATTTGGCGGCTACGTGGTCGTCGAATTCGACCGACTGCGACGAGCCGGGGGCGATGAGGCGATTCCTCTCGCCGCTGGAATCTTCCTCGAAGTCTTCAACATCTTCCTCTTCTTTCTGCAGCTGCTCGCGCGTCGCTGACCCAGCGCAGCTCAAGCGCCTGAGGGCGTTTCGCCCGAATGGATGGCAGACCGCCATTTCAACCAATAGCAAGCGGTGCCTCAGTGGCCTTTCGTCGTCGAGGGGCCAATGGGTCCGGATTAGAGTTGAGCAAGATGGTTAGCAAGATGACCACCAACCGACCGTGACCAAGCCACGGTTGGCAGCGACCCTTGCGCTTGGACTGGCCGTGCTGACGGTGGCGGCGGCCGCGTACTCCACGATCGCCAAATTCCCTCGCGGATTGATCCTGGCGGCCCTGCTGATCGGCGCTGCGGCATCGGGCTGGTACGGCCTGCTCCGTCGCGGGGCCGCACGCATCGTCGGTCTGGGCTGCGCGGCTCTGCTCGTGCTCACCTGCGTGCTGGTCGTGATCCTCGACGGAGATGTGACGGAAGCGATTGTGATCGGCGCAGCGGCCTCGGCTGCCGTCACCGCCGCCAAGGCTGCGGTAGCGATCCACGTACCGCTCGCCGACTCCCAGCCTCCGATGAGGCCGGTGCTTTTCTTACAACCCGAAGTCCGGGGGAGGCAAGGCCGAGCGCTTCAGGCTGGCCGATGAGGCCCGTGCCCGTGGCATCGAGCCGATCGAGCTGCGGCGCGACACCGACCTCAGCGAACTTGTCCGGGACGCCGTTGCCCGAGGCGCCGAGGGGCTCGCGATGGCCGGTGGCGATGGCTCCCAGGCCGTCGTCGCCGAGATGGCCGCAGAGACGGGTCTCCCCTACGCCTGCATTCCAGCCGGCACCCGCAACCACTTCGCGCTCGACCTCGGCGTCGATCGCGACGATGTCGTCGGGGCCCTCGATGCATTTGTCGACGGCGGCGAGAAACACGTGGATCTTGCGGAGGTAAACGGCCGGGTGTTCGTCAACAACGTCTCACTCGGCCTCTATGCGGAGGCCGTCCAGCGCGAGGGTTATCGCGAGGCAAAGCTGAAGACGATCCTTGACACCCTGCCCGAAGTACTCGGACCTGAGGGCACGGGGATCGATCTACGCTGGAGCGGTCCGGGCGGCCACGAGCATTCCTCAGGAGCAGCAATCCTGGTCTCCAACAATCGCTACCGACTAGGCAAGGCGGTCGGCTCGGGGACGCGTCCGCGCATCGACGATGGTCTGCTCGGAATTACCGTCGCCGGCGCACCGACCGGTCGTGGTGAGCGCCGCAGGTTGCTCCAGCGACCCTGGCGTGAGTGGTCAGCTCCCGAGTTCGAGGTCGATGCCGACAGACCGATCGCCGCCGGCATCGATGGCGAAGCCACGGTGCTCGAGCCCCCGTTTCGCTTCCGGATCAGGCCCGCCGTGCTGCGGGTGCGGGTGGCACGCCAGCATCCCGGCGCCTCTCCCTCAGCGGTGATCCCCGAGGGTCTCGGGGATGGGATCCGCTTCTTGCTGCGCCGTGCTGCCGGTCGAGAGACTCTCAAGCCGGACACACCCAATCGCGATCATGCCAATGTGTCGTGAACGAATTCGACCACAGCAAACAAAGGAGCCGAGATGGACATCGTCGAGATTGAGCGGAGGGAGACGCTGGGGCGCGAGGACGCAGCGGCCCGCCTGCGGGCCATTGCCGACATGCTGGCTGCTGACAGCGATGTCGAGTTCGAGCAAGGCGGGATGAAGATCAAGATCCATGTTCCCGACGAGGTGCAGTTCAAAGGTCGAGCTCGAGGTCGAGACCGACGAGCGTGAGCTCGAGATCGAGCTGAAGTGGTGATGACGGGCCTTCGACGATCAGCTCGGTAGAACGACAAGAGGAGGATGAAGACGGGAGGAGAGCTCCTCGAGCGCGTCCTTTGGTGACTGCATCCGCCGTGCCGTCCGGTGGGAACCGCACCTAGCCGATTTACGCAGATTGCATTGGCCGGCGCTTTGGTCGGCCAGGCGGCGCGTTACGCCCCTGTCTCCAATAGGCTGCCGCCACCCACGAGAGAACAACGAGTAATGCGGCTGCCCGAAAGAGCCAGACAGATGAGCGCCACGCCCGAACCTGACGACCGACGCTACGACCCCGATGCCGAACGTGGCGAGGGCTGGATCCTCTTCGCCGGTGTGATGCTGGCGCTTGCGGGCGTTCTGAACGCGATCTGGGGGATCGCAG
This sequence comes from uncultured Actinomycetes bacterium, assembly GCA_963797665.1. GTDB lineage: Bacteria > Actinomycetota > Thermoleophilia > Solirubrobacterales > 70-9 > AC-56. Next base: position 17,743 of record CAWCQE010000021.1, read on the forward strand.
CGATTGACGACTCGACGCACTTCAATGGGGACAACTGATCCTTGATCTTCGATGACCTGAAGATCTGGGGTTGGTTCCTGCTCATCGTTGGGATCCTGCAATTGGGCGCGGCGTTCTCTTGAGGGCGGCGGGAGTCCTCTGCCGGCATGTTCATGCCTGCCCGAAAACGAAGGATCCAACGATGAGCGACACTAAGAACGAGCAAGACATCGAAGCCCTTGCCGAAGCGAAACCGCCGGCCCGGCGCAACAAAGTTCAGCGCACCTACTCCGATCGGGGAAGTGGACAGAGGCCTCTTCGCCCTGGCCCTCGCTAGCGGCAACTGTCGGCGAGCTTCAGAGATGCTGGCCGCGGACGGCGACGGCATCCCAGCACCGGCCCTGCAGACGTGGAAGCGGCACCGCCGCGCCGACCTCTACATCCAGATCCAGCAGGACGTTTACCCCCGGATCGCTGAGCGCATGGCCGAGGAGATGGAGGATCTGTTCGCCACCGAGCTCGAACTCGAGCGCAAACTCGTCGAGCGCGTTAATGAGGATCTGCCGAACCTGAAGCCGGGAGAACTCTCAACTGCCCTCCGCAACGCGGAGCGACCAAGGCCCTCAACGTCGACAAAGCGCCCCCTTACGAGGTCGGCCCAACCACATCATCCAGCACGACTACGAGGGCGCCATGGCAGCCCTCGACCGCATGGGCCTTTCTTGTCGATGGATCCGCCGACGAAATCGCCATCGACCTACCTGATAACTACGAACACAAGGAGATGCCAACACTTGACACGGCGTCATTTACCGACTATGAACCTCATGCGCTGAGGCAGACCTCGCGCGACGCGGAAACCGGGGAGGTTTCCCGAGGTGATCAGACGTCTCGTTCGACCGTCGATCCTGGGCCGTTTGCTCTGCCGTACTTCGGCACCGATTGTCGCCCTGGGGATTCTCCTTTTTGCTGCTTCATTCGCCGAGGCAAGCTCGAGGCACTGCAAGGCGGGAGCATCCGGCGCCGGAGACCCCTATTTCCCGGAGTCAGGCAACAGCGGCTACGACGTCGGCCATTACGACCTCGACCTCGCCTACGAGCCCGCCACCGACAACCTCCGCGGCCGGGCCAAGGTGGAGGCGAAAGCGACCGAGAACCTCTGCAGCTTCAACCTTGACCTACTTGGGTTTGAGGTCAAGCGGATCAAAGTCCGCAACGAGAAGGCCAGCTGGAGCCGCGACGGCCAAGAGTTGACCGTGACTCCGAAAAAGCCGCTGCATAAGGGAAAAGGCTTTGCCGTCTCGATCCGCTACAGCGGCGTCCCGGTCGACTTCAGGGAACCGACCTACGGCATCCCGACCGCCTTCACCCCGACCAGCGACGGAGCAAACGCAGTTGGACAGCCGGATTCGGCTGCGACCTGGTTCCCGGTAAACGATCATCCGAGCGACAAGGCCTCCTACGACTTCGAGGTCGAGGTCCCCGACGGCTACGGGGTCGTCGCGAACGGAAAGCCGAAAGGCACCGAGCCGGGAGAGCCCGGGTGGACCCAGTGGCGCTGGCAGGCGAAGGCTCCAATGGCCTCCTACCTGGCGACGATCGACATCGGCAACTGGGACGTGCATCGCTGGAAGACCGACGATGGCCTTCCCGTCTACGACGCGGTAGATCCGCAGGTCAGCGGTGGCCTCCGCGCCGAGGTCGACTCGTCTCTGGCCAAACAGGGAGAGATCCTCGATTTCCTCAGCGACAACATCGGTCGCCCCTACCCGTTCAATACCGTCGGCGCCATCGTCGACCCCGAGCGGCCGATCGCATTTGCCCTCGAGACTCAGACACGACCCGTCTATGCGGCGATCTTCTGGACAGATCGAAGTGGCCAACCCACGAACGCCGACTACGTGGTCGTTCACGAGCTCGCCCATCAGTGGTTCGGCGATGACGTCGCACTGCGACGCTGGAGCGACATGTGGCTCAACGAGGGCTTCGCCACCTACTACGAGTACCTCTGGGACGGTGCCCACGGCGGACTTACGCCGCATCAGCTCTACGAGGGGACGCTCGCCGGCGTATCCGCTGATGATCCGCTCTGGTCGGTCAAGGTCGCTGATCCGGGTCCCGACCAGGTGCTGGGCGATGCCGTCTACGTCCGCGGGATGATGGCGCTCGAGGCGCTTCGTCTCGAAGTCGGCGACGATGACTTCTCGGCCATCGTTCGTCGCTGGGCCGCTAGCCGTGCCGGCGGCAACGGAACGACCGAGCAGTTCATCGACGTCGCGGAGGGTGTCTCCGGACGGCAGCTCGACGATCTCTTCGAGACCTGGCTCTACACGGCGGCGAAGCCGGAGGTGTCGGCGGTTCAGGCGCCCAGGATCGACCAGTCCCGGATCGACAGGGTTATGCGTTCGCTCCGAGTTCTCCGCCAGCGCTTGGCACTTGGCGGCTATTAAGGGATGGCCGCGTCACATACCCCGGATGGACCGCGGCGCACGGATTGTCCTGGCGCATCCCAGGCTTCGTCCTAGTGATGCTCGTCGGCAGCGCCTTCATCTGGGCGTTCGCAGGCAGCGCCGATGGCGCCACAGTCGACGCTGGATCCGCCCCGTTCGCCGGCGGCTACCTCCTCGGCGACTAGACGACGGCGGTTCCCGCGATGACGCATCCCAAGGCCTTGTTACGAGAGATGACAGTTCAGCATGAATTGCGGTACTGGATCACCAATAAGAGAGGACCAAGAGAGGAGCGAAAAAAATGAAACCGAACAAGAGCGCGGTCACCGGGGGGCGGATGATATTCACGGGGTTGGTGTTGGCCTCGGTCCTACTCGCTATTCCAGCCATGGCGGCAAGTCCGCATAAGGGAACGTACGCGGATTACACACCCGCGCACAGGCTAGTCCTCAGCCTTGACGTGAAAGGGAGAAGGGTCTATCCGACGTTCCCCTTCTCTCAGAGTGCCAATTACTGCACGTCAACCCCGATTGAGTACTCCGCAAAGGTGAAGGACAGCGGAAAGTTCAAATTTGACCGGACCGTGAAGGACGTAACCGGCGAAAGGGTCGCAATCCTCCTCCGGGGCAAGTTCAAGACCTCCAAGCTCGCCGTAGGAACCGTGAGATACGGCAACCCCGACATCCCATGTGAAGGCAAGAAGGTCCATTTCGAGGCCAGGTACAAGGGCAAAGGCTGAGTGGCTGGCGCAGTTGCCTGGGCAGTCGGCCAGGACTTTGCGATCCCGCTGGTGCCGGATCGCTGGGCCCGCGGTGTCCTCACCGCCACGACGACGATTGCACGGGGCGGCATCACCCACGCGGATCGAGACCGCCGCCGGCGTCGGAAGCTCACCGCCAAGCAGAGGCGGCGTCGCCCATGAACGCGGGCGATGCGGACGAACCCGACTCGAAGCTCCCAGCTCCGAGCTTCAGGGCCACCATCCGGACAGGCGGCATTTCGCTGACAGACTGGGCACCCGGACTTGTCGGCGGCGAGTTCCCAGAGGAATCCCTCGACCAACCGCAGCCCTCCGAGGTCACGCTCGTTGACCTCACGCCAGTCGGTGATGATGACGACGAGCTCGTGGTGGTCGAGGTCTTGGCGGCGAGCCTCGGGTCGGGCGTGTCCGCAGCCACATCTCGTGCTGCCGGTCCGATTTTCGGCGCAGCTCGCCTACCACGACATGCAGCCGCCACGTCATTTCGTGCTCGTTGAGCGCCGCTCGCCCGACATCTGATGCGGCAACCTCGGCCACGGTCATTGGATTCGATGCCGGAATGGAGAAGGCGACCCGATGATCGACGGCTGCCTCTGCGAGCTGTCGCAGGAGCCCGGACCGCGTCGTCCGCGGAATAGAGCGATCCGATCGAGTCGTTCCGCGAGGTCGCTCGACACCTTGGTGCTGAGCGTCTCGCTGTTTCGGTGCGGTTTCGGGGCCACACGACAGGTATTACCGCTGTCCAGCGACTACCCCGAATGTGACCCGGATCGGCGAAGACCACCGCGCAGGGCAACCACGCAGAGTTCAAGGGGTCTGCAAACGGCTTCAGCTCGCTGGGCTGATCAAGCCGGCGGACCGGCTACGAAACCGAAGGTCACTGGTTCGAATCCAGTCGGGCGCGCTTCAACGGGAGCCCGCAATGCGCCCTGGCATTCAGGATTCACGGTCTCCAGGACGCTCTCGTCGTCAGGCGTCGAAACCACCGAAAACGGCAAACCGCATGGACATGCGGAAAGAAACCATCGCGCAACTACCACGCAGTGGGCATCAGGCAGCAGGCTCTGGGAGATCGGACAGGAAGCCCTCCGTCCGTCTGGGGGTCGAAAGGTCGCTGGTTCAAATCCAGTCGCCCCGATTTCGGCTCGGGTACAGACCCGGCCGGCAAGCCGCATAGCCTCCTCGCGGCCACGACTCCGTCTCTGTCCGGTTCGGCAAGAGCGTCACTCGTGAGCCCTACGGACGGTCTTCCCGGCCCCAAGTAACCTAAGACCCGAACCCAAATACCAGTAGGAGAAGAAATGCTTCAGCGAATTGGGGACATGCCTGCCGGGACGATCGGCTTCGAGGCGGTTGGAGAAGTCGAGGATGACGACTGGGAGCGTGTGGTCGAGCCGGTATTGCGCGAGAAGATTGCGGAGGGCCGGAAAAACCGACTTCTCTACGTGATCGGGGCGAGGGCTGGCGAGGTAGAGGGCGAGGCCATGACGGCGGACACGGGATTTCGTGTCGCTACGCGACGTCCTTCGAGCGCGTGGCCGTAGTCAGCGACGAGGACTGGATCAGACCGGCAATGCATGGACTTTCGTTTCTGCTTCCGGGACGAGCTAAGGCGTTCCGCTCTCGCGATCTGTCTACGGCCAAAAGCTGGGTCGCCAGGACTGAGGGGCCTAAGGCGAGAAGGTGCGCGGTGCGCAGCGCTGGTGAGCGAACCGGATGGGGCCGAAGCGCGACGATGGGCAGGCCGCAAACCCGTGGGGCACTCCGATGAACAGGATCCAACTTGCAGCGATCCTTTCGTTGACGCTGGGTGTGGTCACACTGGCGGCGGCGGGATACTTCGCGGTCGACAACTTCCCGCGAGGGATCGTCTTGGCGATTTTGCTCGTCGGGGCGGGGGCCTCAGCCTGGTTCGGCCTGCTCCGCCGCGGTATCGCACGGGTCATCGCCCTGGCTCGCTGCGGTGCTGGCCTTGCTTGCCGCGATTTTCATCGCGATCTTCGATGGAGGCGTGCGAGAAGTAATTGTGATGGGGGTGGCGGGGGCCCTGGGTGCCGTCACCGCAGCGAAAGCCGCGATCTCGATTCATGTTCCGCTAGCCCCGCACGGCCGCCGGCAAGGCCCGTGTTGCTCTTCAACCCGAAATCCGGCGGTGGCAAGGCTAAGCGCTTCAAGCTCTCCGACGAGGCACGCGCCCGCGGCATCGAGCCGATCGAGCTGCGAGTCGGTTCCGACTTGTCCGAGCTGGTTTCGAGGTGCCGTGGATCGAGATGCCGATGGGCTCGCGATGGCCGGTGGAGACGGCTCGCAGGCGATCGTGGCTGCGGTGGCGTCCGAGCGTGGACTGGCGTATGCCTGCATTCCCGCCGGCACCCGCAATCACTTCGCCCTCGATCTCGGGGTCGACCGCGACGATGTCGTCGGCGCTCTCGACGCATTCGTCGACGGCGGCGAGCGCCTTGTCGACCTGGCGGAGGTGAACGGCCGCGTCTTCGTCAACAACGTCTCTCTTGGCTTCTATGCGGAGGCCGTGCAGCGAGAGGGTTACCGCGAGGCCAAGATCCGGACGATCCTCAACACGTTGCCGGAGGCCCTCGGTCCCGGCAGCCCAGGGACTGGACCTTCGCTGGACTGGGCCGGGCGGTCATGAGCACTCCCTGGGCGCGGCGATACTCGTCTCAAACAACCGCTACCGTCTCGGCCGAGCGGTCGGTTCCGGAACGCGGCCACGCATCGACGACGGCTTACTGGGTATCACGGTCACGGGCGCCGTCACCGGTCGCGGCCACCGTCGATTGCCGCAGCGACCGTGGCGTGAGTGGTCGGCCCCCGAGTTCGAAGTCGACGCGGACGCTCCGATCGCCGCAGGCATCGACGGCGAAGCGGTTACGCTCGAGCCGCCGCTTCGCTTCCGCATAAGGCCCGCCGCGTTGTGCGTGCACGTGGCCCGAAGGCATCCCGGTGCATCTTCCTCGAGCAAAGCAGATCCCCGAGGGCCTCGCAGGGGGTGTCGGCTTCCTGATGCGACGAGCGGCAGGAAGGGATCTGTCGCGAGCCGCCGGAGCCGATTCTCGCAACGGCTAGTCTCGCGACCGACCTCGCTCAACCAAAGGAGAAGAGATGGACATCGTCGAGATCGAGCAAAAGGAGACCCTCGGGCGGGAGGAGGTCGCCAAGCGGCTGCATTCGATCGCCGACATGCTGTCGCGGCAGAACGACGTCGAGTTCGAACGCGAAGGGATCAGGTTCAACGTTCACGTTGCCGACGAGGTTCAGCTCAAGATCGAACTCGAGGTCGACACCGACGAGCGTGAGCTCGAGATCGAGCTGAAGTGGTGAC
>CAWCQE010000022.1:0-24210 GCA_963797665.1 uncultured Actinomycetes bacterium
CTGGCTCAGTTGGAGCCGACCCACGTTCAAGGCTCCGCAATATGCGCTGAATACCCGCTCAGCCCGGCTCGAGCTCGACTGCGGGCACGTGGCGCAACTTGAGGCGCCGGACCAGACGCGCCACCTTGGCGTCCGGGCGTTCATCGCCGAACGCTAGTTCCAGTGCCGACTCTGCTGGACGGGCGAGATGCCTCTCCCGTCCCGGCACACTAGCGCCGTGCGGTTGTGCCCTTCGCGCGGGTGGTTGTGCCCTTCGCGCGGGACCTCTTCGCGCGGGAAGTTGTCGACTTGCCCTTTCCGCGGGTCGCCGTGCTCTTCGCGCGGGTGGGCGTGGGCTCCTCGGTCAGCGCCTTCTGGAGCCTACGCATGTCGGCCGAGAGCGCACGATTCAGCTTGCCCAGATCCCGGCGCTGACTCTTCAGGAGCTGCTGCACATTGCGGACCATGTTGCTCCGGCCCCGGCCCAGATCCTTCTGCAGCTCGGCCAGCGCCTTCTGGACCTCATCGAGCGATCCGCCCGCACGCTTCAGCGCCGCCTCCGCTCTCTTCTTCGTCGTATCGGTCGACGCACGTACGCGCTCCGGCGTCTTCTTCGCTGCTGGCATGGGCGCTCCTTATCTCGGGAACGACACGAGTCTACGGCCACCCCGATGACACAGCATCGGTAGCCCCGGCAAGTCGGCCAAAGCGTCCAGAGCCGGATCCCGCGGTAGCTACGCAGGGCGGGAGAGGCACTGCGCGTAGAGCGAACTAGCGCCCCATCCTCGTCAACAGCGATGCAATCTCGACGAGTCCACTCAAACCGCCCGCTTCTCGTCCAACGCGGCTACTTGAGCCGAAGTGCCACGCTTGTAGTTCTCTGCTCCGCGCCTCTTTTGGGCGAGAACGGGAACGCCGCCCGCGCCTCTATTCAGGCGCCGACGAAGGCACCCGACGCCTAAACCGGGGAGCTCCTGTCGGTGCCCTTTCTGCCACAGGCTTCCTCCAAGTAGTAGTTGCCGAGCCCCGAGCCACGGTCAACCAGCGACCCGAGGGCGCTGGAACTGGTCGCGCCAGTCGGGCCACTCGGAGGGCGGGCCCTCGGGGCGAAGGACCCTGCGCGGATCCCCCTTTGGGAGGCCGGCGAGCAGCTCGCGGTTTCGGGGGTCGCGGAGCTGCTCGGCGACCGTGCGTCGCGCAACTTCGATGACGCCATTTCGGTTAGCGCTCCGCATCAGGTTCGGCCCCATCGCCTCGAGGTCATCGCCGGTGGGCTGAATGAGGACCACGTCGGCGCCGTTGGTACGGAGCTTCCTCGCCTCGCTGCCCAGGCGGCGACCGGAGGCCCGACGGAAGAAGATAGTGGCGGCGTCGCGTGGGTTGATTGCGCGGATCGGGTGCAGCGTGGAGGTCGGGTTGAGGCAGATGACGAGGTCCAAGCCCTCGTTTCGCAGCAGGTCCAGATTCGAGACCGAATAGACGCCCCCATCGACGAAGCGGCGATTCCCGATCGTCACGGGGTGGTAGATGCCGGGGATCGCACAGGAGGCGGCAACGGCATCGGCGAGGTCAGCCCGCGGGGCATCGACGCGGCCAAAGGCGGTGCGGCGGCCGGTCTTGTAGTCGCATGCCACGATCCACAAGTTCGGGTGCAAGCTCCAGCCGGCAGGGACGACGCGACGGATCGTCTCCTTGAGCGACTCGGTCGAGAAGACGCCCCGCCACAACCAGCCGCTGAAGACAGTTGCCGGCGTATAGCGGCGAGGGTTGGCAAGAGTGCGAAGCGCGAGCTTCCAGGAGCCGGGACCGATCGGCGGCCAGGTGCGCTCCAGCTCGAATCGCGCCCCCGCGGCGCGGTCGGCCGTTGCCGCCGGGCGTCCCTGGGCGTCGCGCACGCCGTCGAAAGTTTCTCCACGCGAGTGGGCGACCATGAACCAGGGCGGGACGCCGGAGGCGCAAAGCGCGCCGATCATCGAGCCGGCCGAGGTTCCGATCACATAGTCCGCCTCCGCCGGGTCCCAGCCCGTCTCCTCGGCGAGCGCGTCCAAACCGCCGGTGAGCCATGCACCTCCCTGGATCCCGCCCGCACCGAGGACGAGCCCGATCTTCATCCTTGTCGGAGCGGTGCATTCACGCCAGTCGGCAGAATCATAGGTCGCTCCAGGCGACGGTGACGCCGCTGCCTGGCGGGGGATCCCCAGTCCGTAGCTGGTTGCCTGCTGTAACTGCGCACGGTTCGTTCGGTGGGCTCGGGATTCGGCTCTATATCTGCCCACCCCGCTTCTTGACTTCGTCGGCCTCGATCGCGGCCTCGACCTCGCGCTCGAGACCACCGTGCTCCAGCTCATCGACGACTTCGCTCTTCTCGTGCCGCGAACCGAGCGTGCCGACGACCGGCAGCGCGCGTTCGGCCGAGAGTTCGTCGAGCTCCTCCTGCATCATCGCCGTGACCGCGTTGTAGACCGCCTCCTCGTCGGGCTGGGGGCCAAATCGGCGGCGCAGGTCGATCCTGGGTAGGACCTGGATCGTGATCTGGGAGGGCAGAGGGATGCGGCCCGGCAGGTCCAGCACCGTCACGCCGAAGGGAGGTGCGATTTGGATCGGCACGACCTTTAGCCGCAGCAGTCTGTCGAGGGCAAGGAGGTGAGAAAGCCGCTCGCCGCGGGTCAGGAAGAGCGCGGTCTCCTGGCCGCCGATCGCCACTACGGGGACGATCGGCACGTCAGCCGCAAGCGCGAGACGGACGAAGCCGCTGCGATGTCCGAAGTCGATTTCCCCCGAGTGCCAGGAGGGGCGGTAGGTCTCGTGGTCCCCGCCCGGATAGACCAGAAGCGCAGCGCCCTTCCCCAGCGCCGTCATCGCGTTTTCGTGATTGGCCGGGATCGTCCCGTACCGGCGCAGCATGGCGAGGCCCGGCACCCGGAAGACGAGGTCGTGGGCGAGCTGATGGAACAGCCGGTCCGGGCCGAAGTAGTTGTAGAAGCCGTAGGCGAAGGCGAAAGTGTCGGCGATCAGCGTGCCGCCCGAATGGTTGCCGACAAGAAGCACGGGCCCCTCGGCCGGGATCTGCTCGAGACCGCGCACCTTGGGGCGGAAGTAGAGCTGCGCCGCGCGGCTATAGGCCGGCAGGGTCTGGCGGATGAACCGCGGGTCGCGCTCGGCCAGCGGGTCCTCGGCGCGGGAGCCGAGCAGGTCACGGGCCATTACCGAGGCCGTTGCGCGGGTGGCGCCGAGCGCCTTGCTGAAAATCTCCCTCACCAGCTTCTAATACCCGCCAATAGGGAGTGCCTCATTGCTTCCTGCCTTGAATCAAGTGCACGTGGACACGGTCGCATCTCGCGCTCGCGCCGCCATCCGTGTTCTCCACCGACCGCGGTCGGAGTAGGAACACGGAGCCATGCCTGCTGGACGCGGGAACCGCCGGTTTTCCATGCAAAGCGCTGTTTCTCGTCCGACGGAGTAGTTCGCTGCTTAATCCGACAGTCCGGCGGCTTCGAGGGCCAATGGGCGGTTCCCTCGGTCAGTCACATGTCAACCGCAGGCGAGGTGCGTTCGAAGCGTCACGGGGACCCCGCTGCCGACTTTGATCCCGGTGGTATGCCAGCCCGTCCCGCCGGCTGTCGAAACGGAATCCACTGGGATGGAGACGGCCACCGGATCGATCAAAGAACGAGTCGAGTGAGTCGGAAACACCGCCCTAGGCGACGCAACCGTTTCTCCTAGGTGGAAAACCCCTAGACCGATCCAGTGGGTTTGGCCGATGCATGGAGCCTCGGCGAAGCGGAAGGTATGACCGGGTGAAATGAACCAGCGAGAGAGAGACAGACTGGGGCGGCAAGAAGGCGACCGCAGGTTTTTCGTCCGGCTGTTCGGCTCCCTCGCTGGCCTCTTGATTCTGGGCCTGATCGCCATCGCCTACGTGATCGGCTTCAGCAACGGCAAGGACGAGGGGCGCAAGGTCCAGCCGGCCGCTGCGCAGGTCTCAACCACCGAGACCCAGGCGTCTCAGCAGCCCTCAACCACTCCCGCACCCGCCTCCGAGGGCAAGGCGCTTCAGATCACGATGAGCGACGACTTCTTCACTCCTAAGGATGCGAGCGCCAAGGCTGGGTCGGTGACGATCAGCACCCCCAACACAGGGCAGCTTGTACATGAGATGGTGCTGGCGAAGACGGAAGCCGACCCCTCTGCGCTGCCCACCACCCCAGACGGAAGCGTCGATGAGGCGAAGCTCGAGTCTGCCGGACAGGACGCGGGAGAGATTGCCGACGTGGCGCCCGGAGGAACGAAGAAAGGGACGTTCAAGCTCGTGCCTGGCAGGTACGTGATGTTCTGCAACGTCCCCGGCCACTACGCGGCGGGCATGTACGGAACGATCACCGTCAAATAGGGCGGGCGATGGGTACTGCTCCCGCTCGCGTACAGCGGCGGCAAGGGTGTGGCCGCCGACGAGGCCGAGCGCAACGCGCAGATGGCCAGGTGGGGTCAGTGGTTCGGAGAGCTCGGCTCGGCCGTCGTCGACGGTGGCGCCGCGACCGGGACCGCGAAGACGGTCGGCCCGGGCGGCTCGGTCAGCGATGGCGGCTCGCGCGGCATCACCGGCTACTCGATCGTGTCGGCCGACAGCCTCGACTCGGCGGTCGAGCCCGCGAAGGGCTGCCCGGTCCTCGAGATCGGCGGCGCGGTCGACGTCTACGAAGCGATCGCGATGTAACAGGCGCACCGGGCGCCGCCCTGAACTTCCACTGAGCGAGCTGCGCCCTCCATCTACGAAACCGAAGCTCATAGGTTCGAATCCTGTCGGGCGGGCTCCCGGAAATCCCCAATGCGGGGTTTTCACCGAGACATGTCTCGCGACGTCACTTCACGGTGAGCGCGGTGATCCCGCCGATCCGCTCGCCCAGCTCGCTCCAGCTCTCGCCGTCGTCGTCGCTTTCGAGCAGCGTGCCGTCGCCCAGACCGGCGAAGAGCTGGCCGCCTCCGGTCGCGAGCGCGTAGACGTGGGAGTCGAGCGGCCCCTCGATCGCCTGCCAGGGGCCGGACCCCTCCCAGCGGTAGATCGCCGAGTCCGATGGGCGGCTCCCATGCGCCTCGAACGGTCCGGGGGCCGCCGAGACGAACCACCGGTTCGGATCGGCCGCGTCGACGGCTAGGGCCCAGGCGTAGCGGCGCTCTCGCCCGGCGTCCGCCTTGTCCCAGCTGCGGCCGCCGTCGTGGCTCCAAGCGGCGCCGTCGCCGCCGGCCTCGTAGGCGCGCTCCGGAGCGCTTGGATGCCACGTCAGGCAGTGCACGTCGCGGGCCGCCTGGGGTCGATGATCGCTGAACGAGGCACCGCCGTCCCCGGTGCGCATCAGCCCGCCGAGCTCGATGCCCACCAACACCACCTCGGGGTCGTGCGGGCTCGGTGCGATCCAGCGCACGTGCGAGGTCCAGGGCCGGGGTGGAAAGCTCCAGTCGGCCGCGACGGGATCTCCTGAAGCGCCACCAGCTCCTCCCAGCTCTCGCCGCCGTCGCGGCTGCGGAACAGCCGGCTGGGCTCCGTTCCCGCGTAGACGGCGCCGTCCGCGGCGCTCACCGCGACGCTGAACACGTCCGGCTCCGGCAAGTGCACGTCCTCGAAGGTGTCGCCGCCGTCTGTGCTGCGCTTCAGCCCGCTTCCCCGACACCCGACGTACACCGTGTCGCCGTCGAGCGCGAGGCACTGCGCTCCGGAACCTTGCAGGCGCGTGCGCGCACCGACCCTCACGAACGCGTCGCCCGTCGTCGCAAGCAGCTCCATCGCCACAGGATCGCGCGTCACCGCCGCGCGTGCGGGCCGAGGAGCATCCGCCCGCGCTCGACATCGCCTGCCTCACCTTCGGCACCCCGCCGAGTCGAACGTGACGCAGATCACATCTGGATCCGGGAAGCAATTCCGCCGCGAGGCGTCATTGGTTGGGCACGACACAACCAACGAAAGCGAGAACCAGATGACACCCCCCACCACCAATTCGTGGCCCGTGCGGCTGGCTTACCTGGCCGCTGCGGTCGTCGCGTTCGCGGTCACCGTGCTCGTCGTCGCGACCGCGCACTCGAGCGCGTACAAATACAAGGTCCACGGCGTCCGAGCTGCGGTCAAGCACGGCACGCTCACGGTCAAGGGTGGCAATCGCGGCGACGCGATCGCCCTTCGCCTGTCGGCCGGCGATCCCAGCCGGATCCAGGTCGACGTCGGCGACAACGGCTCGGCCGATTTCTCGTTCGCGCGCAGCGACGTCTCCGCGACAAGGTCAAGGGTGGCAACGGAAACGATTCCATCCGCGTCGATGACGCGAACGGCGCGTTCACCGATTCGACCGACCACGATCGCCGGCGGCAACGGCAACGACTCGCTGCAGGGCGGACAGGTCCAGATCGCCGCAGAGAACGAGACGTTCTACGGCGGCAACGGCAAGGACACCGTCGACGGCGGCAAGGGCAACGACACCGCCTACCTGGGCAACGGCAATGACACGTTCCGCTGGGACAACGGCGAGGGTTCAGACGTGATCGAGGGCCAGAACGGCACCGACACGATGCTGTTCAACGGTGCCGCAGTAGCCGAGGACGTGACGATGTCGGCGAATGGAGGAAGGCTGACCTTCTTCCGCGTCCAGGGCAACGTCACGTGGACACCGACGGAGTCGAGATCGTCGACGACAACGTCGTCGGCGGCGCTGACAACGTCACGGTCAACGACCTGACGGGCACCGACGTGACCCAGACCAACATCGACCTAGCGGGGGCGTTCGGCGGCAGCGCCGGCGACAGCGCGGTCGACAACGTGGTCGTCAACGGCACGAACGGTGACGACAACATCGCCATCAACGGCAACGGGTCGGGAGCGGATGTGACCGGCCTAGCGACGGCCGTTTCGGTCAAGCATGCTGAGCCGACCGATTCGCTTCCGTCAACACGCTCGCGGGCACGAACCACGTGACCACGAACGGCGTCGCCGGAGTGCTGCAGGTGCTGGTCGACGGCGCAGCCGTCTAGACCGGCTCGGAGTTCGAGGGCCCCGGCCGCTGGGCCGGGGCCCGCCACTCCGACCTGGATCGCGTCCAATCTTCCGGGCTCCGTTGCTTGGTTGCCAACCGTAGGAGGACCGGAATAGGCAACAAAAGGGACACGACCCCCCCACCCCCCATTTGCAGAAAGCCGGCAGAGACGCCACGCATCTGCTTAGGTACTTCGCACGGCGTCAGGCGAATCGTGTCGTGAACTACACGCTGCGTCGCGGTAGGCGAATCGAACGTAAGGAGTCTTCATGGCCTTGATGAGCAAAGTGCCCGACCGTGCACTTATCGGTGGTGACTGGGTTGAAGGGAGCGCCGGCAGCTTCGAGGTCCGCTCGCCGCATTCGCGCGAAGTGATCAACACCGTCGCCCGATGCGATTCCTCTGATGTCGATCGGGCCGTCGCGGCGCTCGGCGCGCGCAACCGGACTGGGCGGGGACGCCGCTGATCGACCGAGCCAAGATTCTCCGCAGGATCACCGAGGTCTTCCGCGACAACGCCGAGTCGATCGCCCGGATGGTGTGCGCCGAGATCGGCAAGACGATCACCGACAGCCGCGAGGAGGTCTACGAGTACGCGGCCCCCTCTTATGACAAGGCCGCCGCCGAGGTCCTTCGCCATCGAGGCCTGTCGCTGCCCTCGACACAAGAGCAGACCAACAACAAGCGGCTGGTGCTGGGACATCGTCCCCTCGGCGTGATCGGATCGATCACTCCGTACAACTTCCCGACCGAATCGGGTCGATCGCGATGGCCCACATCATCGCCGCGGGCAACACGGCGGTTGGAAGCCGTCCGAGTTCGCGGCCACGAGCTGCGCAATGGTGGTCGAGCTCTTCGAGGAGGCCGGTCTGCCGCCCGGAGTAGTCAACCTCGTTCAGGGCTACGGCGACGTCGGCGCCGCGATCGTCGAGCATGAGGGCGTCGACGGGATTTTCTTCACTGGCTCCACCGCGACCGGTGAGCTGATCGCTCGCTCCGCGCCACTCAAGCCTCATCTGCTCGAGCTCGGCGGCGACGGCCCATTCATCATCCTCGCCGACGCTGACGTTGACGCTGCCGTCGACGGAGCGATGAACGGTTGCTTCTACTACACCGGTCAGGTCTGCACGTCGGCCGAGCGCCTGCTCGTCCACGAGGCGGTCTATGACGAGTTCGTCGAGAAGCTCACCGAGCGCGCACGGGCGCTCACGATCGGCGACCCGGCCGAGGAGGAGACGGAGATGGGACCGCTCTGCACCGATGCGACCCTGGCGCGCGTGGTAGAGCACGTCGAGGACGCCCGCAGCAAGGGTGCCGACATCGTGCAGTTCGGACCCGAGGAGGATCTCTACTACCCGGCCACGATTCTCACGAACGTGAGCCAGGAGATGCGGATCATGCAGGATGAGACCTTCGGTCCGGTGGCGCCGATCGCCAAGATCTCCTCGGCGCAGGAGGCGGTCGAGATCGCAAATCGCAGTCAGCTCGGCCTGATCGCCTCGCTTTGGACGAGGGACCTCGCGACTGCTTGGCGGGTGGGCGAGGCGCTGCCGCACGGCTCGGTCAACATCAACGAGACAAGCAACTACTGGGACCAGCTGGCGCCGTTCGGTGGAGCCGGAAGGAGCGGAGTGGGCCGTGAGCTCTCAGAATGGTTCCTCGAATCCTTCACCGAGCGAAAGCTGCTCGTCTTCGAGCTCGGCGATGCGGAGCTCAAGTACGACCGGCGGGCCGAGGGCGGCTGGTAGCTACCCCGATCAGACCTGATCGACCCGTTCCAGACCTCGCGGTGCTCAAGTCGTAGGTCGGATCCCGGAGCTTGATCAACTCGCTCCGCATCACAGCGGGTGGCCCTCGAGTCGCACAGCTGCGGGGCTCCCACCTGCTCGGACTCCACGATCACCAGCTGGCGCTCCATCTCGTCCGGCTTGATGCTTCCGCTGCGGTTGTCGTACGGATGGTCGAGGAACCACACCAGCAGGAGGCCCGACACGACAAGCGCCGCGATTGCGCCGATCAGGCTTCCCTGCACGACGAAGTTCTCGCGCCGGTCGGCGAAGAACAGCGCGAACCCGACCGTCACGATCGCCCCGAGGCCGAGGATGAACCAGACCGGCGCCGGCAATGAGCGGTTGGCCTCGCTGAGCCGCGCGCGGCGGGCCTCGGTGCGCTGGTCCTCCTGCTGGAGCAGCTGCAGGAAGGCGGCTTCCTGGGCAGGGTCGGCCGGGTGGAGGTCGCGGAGTCCGTCCTCCAGGCGGTTCACCCAGCCCTGCACGACCGGGCTTCGGTCTCCGTGCTTCATCGCCGGCCACTCGTCATGAATCACCGCGCGCCCGTAACAGATCAGAGTGCCCCCGAGCGGATCGCGTTCTGCCGGAGTGAAGAAAGCCGCCGTGCGCGAGAGCTGGACCACGGAGATCGCCTCCTCCTCGGCGCCGGTCTTCGCGTCGTTAAAGCTTGCAAAGGCCTCGAGGACCACGAACGCGAGCAGCACCGCGAAGGCCGTGCCGAGGAAGGTGAAGATCCCGGCTCCGCGCTCGACCTCAACGAAGAAGTGATCAACCCTCGACTGGCGTCTGACCAGGTACATCAGCCCGACCGCGATGCCGGCGGCGGTCGCCACTATCAGGGCCATCAGCCACAGGTTCACTCAGCCATCTCCCCCGTAACCCCTGGGCCATCCTACGCGCCTGGACCAGACTGCGACGTGTAAACGCGCGAGGGAGCAGGGCCGCGCCTGAGCCTCGACCTGATCCCGTTCCTCTTGCACCTCACGCTCACCGGATGGCGATGGGCAAATACGATGGCCACTCCGCCTTCACTGGGAGGCACTAGGAGACGCCGAAGGAGGTCTCAATCATGTACGTCACGGAGTTCACCCTGCGCGCCAAGCCCGGCCACTTCGAGCAGCTCGCGGAGATCCACTCCAAGTTCGCGGCCGACTTCCTCAGCGACCATCCCGCGCTCCAGACGGTGATGGTCGTCGGTGACGAGGCGAGCGGTGTGGTGCGTGGCATCGGGGTGTATACGGACCGCGAGGCGGCGGACGAGGTCAACAGCGACCCCGAGTTCGCGTCATACAACGACCGGATCGAGCCGCTGCTGGCAAGCCCACCCGAGCGGGTCGAGCTACAGCTCTTGCACCACTACTCGCGCGGGTAAGGACGCCTGCAAAGTGGAAGGACTCCGCCAAGTGCGAAGTCAAGAAGGTGATCTGAGCTAGCGGGCACCTGGCTACACGACCCCGCTCGACAGCGACTTCTGGACAGCAGCGACCTCGCGGAATGCATCGCGCAGATACCGTCGCGTGAGCTCTGAGAGCTCATTCGGGTCGACATTGTCATCTGGCTCGTTTCCCTGCTCGAGCTGCCGAATCTGGTGCTCGAGCCGGAGCGCGGTGAAGAGGTCGTAGGCCTCCTCGAGCGTCCGGGCATGTGCGGGCTCGATAGGCCCGAGCTCGGACGCTGCCCGCGATCGCTGGATCGGATCTCGGATCTACCTTCGCGGACTTGACCGGGGCAACAAAAGAGCAACGGACGGGACATAGCAGCCGATCGGCCCGTTAGGCCACGGTCGAATGGCGTCCGACACGAGATACGGGCCCGAACTTCGGATTGTCAGACCACGGCACCTGCCATCCGATGCGCGGCACGCTGGCTCTCCAAACGCGTTGAACCTGGGTGAATCCGTACATCATCCGAAGCATGAGCTGCATCTCTCGATTTCGCCGGTCGACCCAGCCGTAGACCCGGCTGATCGCCCGGTCACTTCGAGCGTCCGACAGCAACCTCGACATCAGGACTCCGGCGACGCCAAGCTCACGATCAGCCTTCTCGACCCTCATCGCATACGCGTACGCCTCGTCCCGCGCGATCCTTATGTGCAGCCCCGACCACGGGTCATGGTGGGATACCCGGCTTAGCCAAACCCAGCCGGCGAACCGATCGCCGACTGTTGCCACGTAGCCCAGATCGCCACGCGATAAGAACGAATCGAGCGCCTTTGAGCGACTCTTAGGCACCACGTCGCGCGCCCCGAGATCCTCGGGGGAGAGGCTCCTGATGGCGACACCCTCGGCTTCGGTCGGGTTCGGAATCTCGGTACCGGAACGCCACTCGAGGACATCCACGGGGATCACCTCGATCGGGAGGCGCCCTCTAACTCGACGACTCGTTCGTCCCACGCTTGCTCGTCAGAAACTGCGCCATTCCGGCGATCGAGCCGAAGTTCTCGGGTGAGAGATCGTTTCCTGAGACCTCGATCCCGAACCGGCCCTGAAACGCGTCGACGAGTTCCATCAGCTGCAGCGAGTCGATCACGTGATCGTCGAAGAAGCGGTCGTCGTCCCCGAGTCCGTCGACGACATCGCTGCCGATGACCGAGGTGAGGAGCTCCCTGGCTTCCGCAACCGCCGCCATCAGTTTCTGCTGGTCTCCTCGATCATCCGCGTGGCCTGTTCGGTCAGCCGCGGTCGATCGTATTTGTCGTTTGGGGTGCGGGGAAGCGAGTCCACGATCACGATTCGCTCCGGCACCATGTATCTCGGGACCCGCTCGCGGCAGGCCCGATCGAGGTCCTCGCCGTCGGCTCCTCCCTGGACGGCACAGAAGGCGGCAATCCGGTTGCCGACCATTTCATCTGGCACAGCGACGGCAACGCATTCCTCAACCGCGGGGTGCGAGTAGAGGGCAGCTTCGATCTCTCCCAACTCGATTCGGTAGCCGCGACTCTTCACAAGGTGGTCGCGGCGCCCGACGAAGCGGAACTGGGGTACCGGTGAGCTCTCGAGGATCTGCACGATGTCGCCCGTCCGAAACGAGTTGCGCCCCTGAAATCTCTCTGCGGTCTTTTCCGGGTCTCCCCAGTATTCCTGAGCGACGATCGTACCCGTGACGACCAATTCCCCCTCGGCGCCAACCTCGGTCAGCGCCTTTCCCGACCCGTCCACGACTTCGCAGCGGGTGTTCTCGCACGGGCGCCCGATTGGCAACGGCGGGTCGTCCGCGGACGGAATCTCGCCGACCTCGTGGTAGGTGCAGACGTTCGTTTCCGTCGGCCCATAGAGGTTGAAGAAGCGCGCCTCGGGAGCGAGGGGCATCAGCTCGCGCAGATAGCGAATCGGAAAAACCTCCCCCGCAAAGATGATCAGTCGCAGCCGGCTCAGAGGCCCGGGATCGAGGTCCGCGTAGCGGACGATCATCGTCAGCGCCGAAGGGACCGAGTACCAGACGGTGATTCCCTTCTCGTGGATCCACTCGGCAAGCCGGGTCGGGAACATGGCTGCCTCCGCGGGAACCAGCGCGACCGTGGCGCCGGCGGCTGCGGAGCCGAAAAGGTCCAGGGTCGAGAGATCGAAGTGCAGAGGGGCATGACTGGAGAAGACGTCCGAGTCGGTCAGCTCGAGCGTCTGATGAGCCCAGCGGACGAAGGTCAGGGAGCTACGGTGGGAGATCGCAACCCCCTTCGGCTTTCCGGTCGATCCCGACGTATAGAGGATGTACGCCAGATCGCTATCGACGGATTGGAGAGACGGGGCTGCCCGCTCATCGGAGTGAACTTCATCCCAGCCGGTGAACCCGTCCGGGCACGGCGATCCGCAGGCGATCCCGCGAGGCGCGGCAGCAGGCTCAACGCCGCGCAGGGCGGCGATCAACGAGGGCTCGGAGATCAGCGCGGCGATCTCGCAGTCGGTGGCGATGTAGGCGGTGCGCGATGGCGGAGCTGTCGCGTCCAGCGGCACATAGGCCGCCCCGGCACGCATCGCGCCGTAAAGCGAAACGACCGCCTCGAGGTTCTTCGCCAGATGGATACCGACCCGATCTCCGAGCCCGACGCCTTGCTCCGCGAGCTCGGCGGCGACGCGGTCGGCCGCCGCATCGAGAGCCCCGAACGTCAACGAGCCCTGATCGCTCTCGATTGCGACCTTGTCCGGGCTTCGCTCGGCCGCCGCACGCAGCAGTTGGTCCAGTCGGTGGGCGTAGTCCATGGGCTTCAGTCGGTTCGGTCGAACGTCACAGTCCAATGCTCCGTCCCACAATGGCCCGCTGCATCTCGGATGTACCGGAATAGATCCGGCCCGCCACCGCGTCCCTCAGCCGGCGCTCTATACCCGCCTCGCTCATATACCCGTATCCGCCGTGGACCTGGATCGAGTCTAGGCTGCTCTCGACGGCGCTTTCAGTGACCCATAGCTTCGCCAATGCCGATTCGGCAAGCGCTGATCGGCCCTGTGCCTTCAGCCAGGCAGCGCGGTAGACCAGAAGGCGACCGGTTTCGAGTCGCACCTTCATGTCCACGATTCGGTCGGCAACCCGCTGATAGCTGGCGATCGGCGCCCCGAAGGCCTTGCGCTGCTTGGCATAGGAACGGGCCTGTTCGAGGTCGCGCTGGAGGGCACCGATCTGTGCGGCGGTGGCCCAGATGCGCTCCCATTCGAGCAGCTCGTTGAAGATCAGAGCTCCGGACCCGATCTGGCCGAGTGCGTTCCGTTCGGGTACGAACGCGTCATCGAACACGAGATCGCCCAGCGGAGACGTTCGCAGGCCCATCTTTGCCATGGGCGGAGTGCGCTCGACTCCGGGCGTGTCGGTCTCGACCAGGAAGGCGCTGATCCCCCCGAGAGCACCGCCCTCCCCGGTCGCTGCAAAGCAGATCACGAGATTCGCGGCCGGGCCGTTGGTGATGTACGCCTTTCTCCCCGCGAGCGACCAGCCGCCGTCGACCCGGGAAGCCCGGGTTCGCATCGCAAATGCATCCGATCCGGAGTCAGGCTCGGTGATCGCGAGCGCCCCGATCGTGCTCCCGGCGGCGAGCCCAGGCAGATGGCGCTGCTTCTGTTCCTCGGTGCCGTACGACAACAGGCCGGGCACCAGCACCCAGGCCTGGACCGCACCGGAGAACACCAGGCCGCCATCCTCGCAGCCCTCGCCCAAGCCTTCCGTCACCAGCAGCCCGGTCAGGGGGTCGACGTCCCCGCCCCCGAACTCCGCCGGCACCCGGAGCCCGAAATATCCCCAGTCAGCGAGACGCTGCCACTTCTCGACCGGGAAACGACCGGTGCGATCGTCTTCGAGGATTCCGGCGTTCAGGGACTTGCCGAAATTCACCGCCTCGCGGCGGAGCGACAGGCTCTCCTCCGGCCAGTCGAAATCCATCAACCGTGTCGAAGACTAGGAGCCTCGTGCATCGCGTCCTCTGGCTTCTCCCGCTGTACGAACTCGCTAAACCGCTGGTCTGCAGTATCTCACTGAAGGGAAGGCGCCGATTGTTCGGGTAGGCGTGTTGGCTGGTTGTCGCGGCTCGGATAGGGTGGCCCCGCCCGAGGTGAAGCTCAGGAAGAACACTTAGCCGCCGTGAGATACGTGATCCCTCAGTGGAGCGAGATGTCGCCTGCACGGCGGTTCTTCGAGGTGCCCGTGCTCCCGTCCGTGTTCGGGTTGCTCTGCGGGCTGGCCCTCGGACTCTCGGAGCCCCTCTACCTGGTCGGCGTGGTGCTCTCCATTTTCGGCGGGGTCGGCGGCGGCGCCCAGTATGCGAGTCGCAGTGACGCCCTGCTTCGTGGCCTCGTCGCGGGAACGCTGTTCGGCGCTTCATCCTGCTCGGCTTCGAGCTCGGCGGGGAGGATGAGGCAAAGGTAGACCTGCCCGATCCGCACGTGCTCCTGCTGGTACTCACGGTCCTGCCGTCGCTCTTCCTCCACTGGCTCGGCTGGAAGCTGCGGCCGAGGCTGCTGGGCGGCTCGGACGCCGACGCCGAAGCCGCCTAGCCCTTCGCGCGCATGGACGCCGAAACCGTCCAGTCGATGCTCCGGCAGCACTTCGACAATTCCGGCACCGACCCGGATCTCGCCCACGAGATGTACACCGAGGACGCGGTGCTCGAGTTCCCGCAGTCCGGCGAGCGGTTCGAGGGAGTGGACAACTTCCGGGAGTGGCGGAGCAGCTACCCGGCGAACACCAGCTTCGAGTTCCGAGAGGTGAGGGGAGAGGGTGACGTTTGGGTGGCGGAACTCACGGTCCGGTACGACGATGGCCCTGCTAACTACGGCGTCAGCATCCTCGAGATCCGCGACGGCAGGATCGCCCGCGAGACGATCTACGTCACCGAGGGATTCGACGCGCCCGAGTGGCGGGCCAGGTGGAGAGCCGCTCCCTGAGCGCCCGCTGAGTCAGCGGCCGGCGTGCTTCTTCCGGCACTTCTTGCGGGCGGCCTCCGCGGACCTGCCCCGCTTGCGCTTCTTGCACTTCTTCTTTTTCGTCGAGCCGACACTGGGCTGTGCCGAGCTGCCCTGGGTTCCGTTGCCGGGGGTCGCCGTCGTATCCGGCGTCAGCGACGCGGCCTGGTTATCGAAGGGCTGGTAGTCGCGGCAGGGCTCGCCCCGCAGGCCCGGGCAGGGCGGCAGCCCGGTGGGCGCGCTCACGCCCGGGATGACCGGCAGCAGCAGCCGCGACGGCATCGACCGCCGTAGCCGATCGCGACGTTCGCCTGGCCGGCCGGGTCCGCCTCGCTGAAAGCCCAGATCGGCTGGTCACCGTTCGGCGCAGAGATCCTCACCCGGATCCGGGAGCCGGCCCGGTACATGTGGCCCTCGTAGTAGAGCGGGATCGTGACCTGGACGAACTGGTCGCCGGCATGTCCTGGAAGTCCTCCTGGCGGAAGCTCGGGACCGGCTCGAGCTCCGTGCTCTTGGCCGTCGAGCTTGCGCGCCTTGGTCTTGATCCAGCCGTTCTGCACGAAGGTCTCCTTGCCGTCGGGCCGGACCTCGCTGATCGTCGCCTGCAGGTCGACGTTGGGGGTCGAGGAGCGCACCCAGAGGTCACGCGGCCGGCGCCGATCACGGCGGTGTTGGTTCAGCGGATGGGTCACGTAGGAGACGGCGGTGCCGGCAGGATCCTGGGTCCACTGGTAGTTCGGCGTCGCGGTCCAGAGGCCGCCCGGACCGGAGGCGGTGTCGCCGGTGAAGTCGGTCGGCGGCCGGGCGTGGGCATCCCAGGTGAACCCGTCGGCCGCAAAGCGTCCGCCGACTGGTCCGCGAGCGCGCCGCCGGGAGCGAGGAACCAGGAGCGGGCTTCGGTCCCCGGGATCGGGAAGCTCGAGAACGATTTCTCGAAGCCGGGATAGGGCCAGCCCACGTTGGAGTTCCCGGCGCCGTTGTCGAAGAGCACGCGGATCTCGGGCTGCGCATCGAAAGCGGCCTTGGCGAGGTCATAGGTCGGCTGCAGCTGGATCGGATCTGGCGGCAGCGTCGCCAGCGGGGGCGACCCTCCGGGTCCGCTGATCCCGAAGATCGCCTGCATGGCTATGGGCCAGCTCGCCTGAACGAGCGCCGATTTGGTGAGTGGCGCCTCCTTGGCCACGTAGAGCTCGAAGAAGTCGTAGAGCCGGTTGTAGGTCTCGGGGGCGAGCGAGTCGACGTGCGTTCCGTTCGTGTACGTGAACCACTTCTTGTCGGTGCCCGTCATGTGCTCGGCGAGCGTCGGGCAGTGCCCGCCGGTCTGCTCGTCGGTCCACTGGCAGGCCATGAAGACCGGGACATTGATCTTGTTGACGAAGGTGGTCGGCGACAGCGGGTCGGCGACCTCGGGGACGTAGTGGTCGTTCGCGCGGATCTTCGCCATCAGGTCGGTGGCCTCCGGGTGCAGTGCCTGGTTGGCGGCGCAGGCCGCATCGCCTGCTGGATCTGCTGATAGGCCCAGGGCTGGCCGCTGTCGGGACCCGCCGGCTGTGCCTCGTGCTGGCGCTCCTGGGCCCAGTTGACCGCGAAGCCCGTGTTGAGGATGCCGCCGGGGTAGAGCGTCGTCTGCGTCTGGTCGATCACCGACAGCGGCGCTATCGCGGCGAGGCTCGGCGGCCGGGTCTGGGCGGTGAAGAGCTGGCTGATGCCGCCGTAGGAGATGCCCATCATCCCGACCTTGTTGTGGGCGACCCACGGCTGGTGAGCGACCGTCTCGACGACGTCGTAGCCGTCGAGGCTCTGCAGCGGCTCGAAGAAGTCGAAGGCGCCACCGGAGCAGCCGGTGCCGCGCATGTTGACGTCGACCACCGTGAAGCCCATCAGGTTGGCGAGGGCCGCGATGCCGCTCACCGGCCCGTCCGGCTTCGCGTAGCCGTAGCCCGAGTACTCGACCAGCGTCGGGGCGGGGACGGGGTTGGTGATCGGGAGGCTCGGCAGGTTGCCGCCCAGTTGATTCATGACATCCGTCGGCGGATGGACCGAGTAGGCGAGCTTGGTGCCGTCCCGGGTGGTCATGTACCCGTAGCCGTCCGACGGGATCGTCTGGCCGTAGAGGCTGGTGTCGGGCGGCGCCGACTGGGTGGTCAGCACCGTCAGCGGCCCGGAGGTCTCATTGGTCGTGTCGAGGCGGACCTTGTAGCCGTTACCCGGCTGGACGTTCCGGAACAGGATCCCGCCGAGGTCGTTGGCGTTTCGGGTCGCGATCGCCGTCCCCGAGGAGTCGAGGAGGGAGGTCGAGGCGTCGGCCGGCAGGCCGGTGGCGTAGACCTGCTCGACGCTGCCATGCGCCTCGAACGATGCGGCGGCCGCGCTGCTCGCGAAGACGAGCGCGAGGACTGCCGCGACAATCAGGCTCCCCATTTTTCGGTACATCAGCCGGGTCACCTAATCACAGCGCGGCGAACCGTGTCGCAGTTCCCTACTGCTGCAACAACCGCCGCATGGAGCGCAGGGCGCGATCGAATACCTCGGGATCCCGCCAGAGCTGAAAGCCGTAGCTTGCCGCCGCCGCGAGGGCGTTCAGCTCGAACGCGACGTCGGTCGGATCGATGTCGGCCGGGAGGTCGCCGGCCTCGGCCGCCGTCGCTGCCTCGCGCTCGAGTACCCCGAGCCACTGTTTCATCGTCGCGGCGATCTGATCGCGGAGCGGGCCAGGCCGGGCGTCGTACTCGATCGTCGCGGTGGTCAGGAAGCAGCCGCCGGGCATGACCCCACGCCGGTGGTAGTCCAGCCAGCTGTCGCAGAGGGCGAGCAGCCGAGGCAGTCCCGGCTCCTGGTCGGCGACCGGCACCCAGACCTCCCGCTTGAACTGCTCGACGGCGGCTTCGAGCGCCGCGCGCTGCAGCTCCTCCTTGCTGCCGAAGAGGCTGAAGACGCTGCTCTTTCGCATCTCGGTCTCGCCCGCCAGGCCGCCGATCGTGAGGCCCTCCAGCCCCTCGACAGAGGCCCGATCCACCGCGGCCTGCGTCACGGCAGCGCGGGTCTCGGCGACTGCTGCCTGTGAACGGCGGGGCATGGGACGATGATATACCGTACGAGCGTCCGATAACGAGGAAGGCGAGGAAGCGATGAGATTTCGGTGGCTTGGCTGGGCGGGAGTGGAGATCGAGGCCGAGGGAGGGGCGCTGGTGATCGATCCGTTGGCCGATCCAGCGGCCACCTTCGCCGCTCTAGGCGAGGACGCCCTCAGCCGGGTAGAGCTCCCGGCGGTGGTCGCACCCGACGCGCGGGGCACGGCGGTCGCCGGCCTCGTCACGCATCTGCACCGCGACCACACCGATGCCGGCGCCCTCGCCGAGGCCCTCGCCCCGGACGCCGCTGTCCATGAGCCGGCCTGGCCGGGCGGTGAGGACGTCGAGAACCTGGCACTCGCGCAGGCGAATGCCGAGCTCGACCGGGCGGGACTCGCCCGGCGAAGTGCCAAGACCTGGGAGGGCAGCGAGGCGGGGCCCTTCACGATCACCGCGCTGCCCGCCGTCGACGGGCTCGGTGACCCACAGGTCTCCTGGCTGGTCGAGGCCGATGGACAGCGGATCCTCCACCTCGGCGACACGACCTTCCATGGCTATTGGTGGCGGATGGCCCGCCGCCACGGCCCCTTCGACGTCGTGCTCGTGCCGATCAACGGCGCCGCCGTCGACTTCCCCCACCTGCAGCCGCCCAGCCCCCTCGCCGCCACTCTGGAGCCCGAGCAGGCGCGGATTGTGGGCGAGCTGCTCGGCGCCCGGACCCTGGTGCCGATCCACTACGACGGCTATGCGATCGACCCCTGGTACCGCCCGGTCGACGACGCCCGACTCAGATTCGAAGCGGCGACTGCGGGACGCTCGTACCAGACGAGAGTCTTGGAACCCGGCGAGAGTTTCGAATCGCCGGTCGCGGCAATCGACCGTTGAAGCACGCGCCCGGCAGTTAGCCTGCCGCGCATGCCAAAGGAATGGCAGCTCGACCGGGACCGGCTCAACGATCTGCTCGAGCAGGAGGAGGGGCGGTTCGTCGAAGACCATCCAGGCTCCCAGCGGCTCTTCGAGCGCGGGGAGAAGGCTCTGCTCGGCGGCGTACCGATGCCGTGGATGACCGAGTGGGCAAGTCCGTTCCCCGTTTTCGCAGCGGATGCCGAGGGCGCCCGGTTCGAGGACGTCGACGGCAACGAGTACGTCGATCTCTGCCTCGGGGATACGGGGGCGATGACTGGTCACTCGCCGGAGCCGACGGTGAAGGCCGTCGCCGACCGCGCTTCTCGCGGGATCACCCTGATGCTGCCGACCGAGGACGCGAGCTGGGTGGCGGCCGAGCTCGGGCGGCGATTCGGCCTGCCCCGCTGGCAGTTCGCTCTTACGGCGACCGACGCGAACCGTTTCGCGCTTCGCCTGGCGAGGGGGATCACGGACCGGCCGAAGGTCCTCGTCTATGCCTGGTGCTACCACGGCACGGTCGACGAGAGCTTCGCGATCGAGGTCGAGGGGGAGACCCGCTCACGGCCGGACAACATCGGGCCGCCCGTCGACCCGGCCGTGACCACCCGGGCGGTCGAGTGGAACGATCTCGCAGCCCTCGAGCACGCCCTCGAGCCCGGCGACGTCGCCTGCGTGCTGGCCGAGCCGGCGATGACCAACGCCGGGATCGTGCTCCCCGACCCCGGCTACCACGAGGCGCTGCGAGAGCTCACCCGCGCGCACGGGACCCTGCTGATCATCGACGAGACCCACACCTTCTGCGCGGGCCCAGGCGGCTACACGGCCGCCGCAGGGCTCGATCCGGATCTACTCACGATCGGCAAGGCGATCGCGGGCGGCATCCCGGCGGCGGCCTACGGGATGACGGAGGAGGTGGCCGAGCGGATCGCGGACCACATGCGAATGCTCGAGACCACAGATGTCGGCGGGATCGGCGGGACGCTGGCGGGCAACGCGCTGTCGCTGGCCGCGGCCCGGGCGACCCTCGAGGAGGTCCTCACCGACGAGGCGTTCGGCCACATGACCGAGATGGCGGAGCGCTTCGAGGCCGGTGTGAATGAGGTGGTCGCCTCGCAAGCCGTGCCCTGGAACTCCGTCCGCCTCGGCTGCCGGGTCGAGTACCACTTCCAGCCGTCCCCTCCGCGCAACGGATCCGAGGCGGTGGCGTCCGCCGACCGGATGCTCGTCCGCTACATGCACCTGCACGCGCTGAACCGGGGGATCCTGCTGACACCCTTCCACAACATGGCCCTGATGTGTCCCGCGACCACCGAATCGGACATCGACCGCCACACCGAGGCCTTCGAAGAGGCGGTGGCGGGGTTGACAGCCAAGCCCTCCGCCTGATCGTCCCTCCTTGGTGGGGGACAATTGAGTGTCGACATGGCGCCTACGATCGGCGAGACCCTGCGGAAGGCTCGGACGGAGCGCGGCGTCGAGCTGAGCGAAGTCGAGCGGGCCACCAAGATCCGCGCCAAGTTCCTCGAGGCGATGGAGGAGGATCGCTGGGGGGTCTGCCCGCCCCGTCTACGCCCGTGGCTTCCTCGACATCTACGCGCGCTATCTCGGCCTCGACCAGCAGGCGCTGCTCGACGAGTACCGGCAGACGGTTGAGGGCGAGCAGCACGAGCCGATCCCGCAATCGGTCATCAAGCCGGGCACCCTCCGGCAGACCCGCCCGGTCGGACGCACCCGCTCGATCAACTGGGAGCCGATCGCCAAGGTCCTGGCGGGGGTGATCGCCGTCGCCGTCGTCGGTCTCGTGATCGTCGGGTCGATCGGCGGATCGGACGACAGCGGCGGCAGCGACAAGGGCGGGAAGGCGAGGAACCAGGGGAGCAAGGCGGCCGGCCCGTCCACTCCGACCACGACCACGACGAGCACCGCGCCCGCCGGCGAGGTCTCGGTCGAGCTTCGCGCGACGGCCCCCGTCTGGGTCTGCCTGGTGGACGACGGCGGCACTCCTGTGGTCGACAGCGAGACGCTGAGCGCCGACGAGGCGCGGGGTCCGTTCAGCGCCAGCGGGTTCGACGTTACCCTCGGGAACGGCTCGGTCGAGATGACAGTGGACGGCGAGCCGGCTCGGATTCCGCAGGTTGCGGAGCCGCTCGGCTACCGGATCACACCGACCGGGGTGCGGAAGCTCGACCCCTCCTCACAGCCCACCTGCGTCTGAGATCAGGGGTCGAGCTATCCGGTGCGCTTCGTCAGTACCAGCGACCGCGCGCGAAACCGCCAAACGCGATCAACCCGATCAGGATCACGACTATGCCGATCCAGACCTTGGTCACGAACAGCAGGATGATCCCGATGATGACAATGATGCCTCCGAGCGAGATCCCCCCGATACCACTACGACGCTCTGGTGTCGCCATCTCTCCTCCTTGCGGTAGACGAAACGAGAGATGAGTACCCGCCGCCGCCAGGACGTAACCACCCCCGGTCGCAAGTCGATTCGCGGACCTGAGATCGCCGAGCTCCGTGCTTTCTGCTCCGCAGTCGACCTCGGGACACTCGGGAAAGCCGCGGTCTCGCTCAAGATCAGCCAGCCGGCGCTCTCGAAGCGGCTGCGCGCGCTGGAGGCCGCCGCGGGCACCAAGCTCCTCGAGCGCTCCAGCAAGGGCGTGGTGCCGACCACGGCGGGTCGGCGCCTCTATCCGGAAGCCCGCCGCCTGCTCCACCAGGCCGATGTCGTCGAACGGCTGCTCGAGTCCGCGCCGCGTGAGCAGGCGCCGATCGAGCTCGCGGTGAGCCATACGATCGCGGAGTTCTTCCTGCCGCCCGAGCTCGTCGCCTACCAGGCGGACGGCAGGCGTCCCGCCGTCCAGCTCACGATCGCCAACTCGAGCGCCGTGCGCCGGATGGTGGCGGAGGGCCGGGCATCGATCGGGGTCGCCGCCACCGGGCCCGGGGACGGGCAGGATGGCGCCGAGGAGCTCGAGGAGCTCGAGCTGCTGGACGACGAGGTGGTTGTGGCGGTGCCTCAGGACCACGCCTGGTACCGGCGGAAGGAGATCCCGCAGGAGCTCTTCCTGGCCACACCGATGGTCATGCGCGACAACGACGCCCACGTGCGCCGGGCCGTCGAGGCCGAGCTTGCGGACCGCGGACTCACCCTGGCCGATCCGCTGATCGAGGCGGCGAGCACGGCGGTGGCGAAGCGGGAGGCGCTGCAGCGGTCCGCACCGGTGCTGCTCTCGGCGCTCTCCCTGGACGAGGCGCGCGACCGCCTCTACCGTCGCCCGGTCGCCGGCCTCAGCTTTCCGCGCCGTTTCGTGGTCGTCTGCCGCTCGCTCGCCTCGCTTCCGCGCCAGGACCGCGACTTCCTGGACTTCATACGCCGGCGCCGGACTCACGACGGCAGCTGACCGGCGCTCGATCATAACCGGCGGTTATGCGTGCCATAACCGATCAGCCCCACCAATCGGGCCGATCTCCTTGGCCGTTGGAGGCCATCGACCTAAGGTGATCTCAGGTCGGTGCAGTATCGGCCGCGATCTAGGTGAGTTCCAGCGGCCCCTTTAGATCCGACCTACACATATAAGTACCTCTCCTCCCTGTAGCACCGTTAGCGCCCCGCCCCGGCGGGGCGCTTCGAGTTTCTAGGCCGATCGCGCCGTCTCGAGGAGCCGCTCCGCGAGCCGGTTCATGCCGCGCTCGCGGGCGGCCTTCGCGGCGCCGCGGTAGTCGGTTCGCTTGTCGCGGGGACGGCTCACCTTCGCCGTCCGCAGGGTCGCCACGTCCTTGAACGCGAGCAGCTGATCGCGGTCGCCGGTCAGCGCGGTGCGAAGCGCTGGCCGCGGCTCGCGGATCGCCGCAGCGAGCACCTTCTCGAGAGAGCCGTGCTTGCGGAGCAGCTCGACGGCGGTCTTCTCGCCGACGCCCTTGGCTCCGGGGATGCCGTCGGAGGGGTCGCCCCGCAGGGCGATCAGGTCCGGGACCAGCTTGGGCGGAATGCCGTAGCGCTCCTTCACCTCGGCGGGCCCCATCGGCTGCCCGCCCTGCTTCCCAGTGCTGACATAGAGAACCTTCGTCTTCGCGTCGGCGCACTGGAACATGTCGCGGTCCCCGGTCATGAGCAGGCTACGACCGCCTGCCTTGCTCTCCTTCTGGGCCAGGGTGCCCAGCAGATCGTCGGCCTCGAAGGAGTCGCTGCCGGCGATCTTCCAGCCCAACGCCCCGAAGAAGTCGGCGGAGTCATCCCACTGCGGCCGCAGTGCGTCAGGGAAGGCCGCCTCGCGATCGGCGTGGTAGGCAGGAAATAGCTCGAGGCGGTAGGTGGCGGCATCGGGACCGAAGCAGAGCACGACGGCTCGCGGATCGTGGGTCTCCACCTCCCGGAGGATGAGGTTTGCCGTGCCGAGGAGTGCGTTGACCGGATTGCCGTCCGGGCCCTTGATCGACTTGGGGAGCGCGTAGAACGCCCGGAAGAGCATCGAGGGGGCGTCGACGGCGAGCAGCGGGCGCGGCACGCCCCGCAGGCTAGTGCGAGACGCCGGTCGGAACGCCGAGTAGAGCTGCCTCGACCTCGCGGAGGCGGTCGACGTCGCCGCGGATCCCGGCGACCGTGTCGTTGAAGAGGAACGCCTGGGCGAGCTTGACGATCGCGTAGCCGAGGATCGCCGGCTCGACCGGCGGCTCGTACGTGCCGGCCTCGACCTCCTCGGTGATCTGCGCGGTGATCAGCTCCACGATCCGGGGCTGAACGATCCCTGCGCCCGAGGCGACCAGCCGCAGGGCGGCGTCCCGCTCCTGCTCGACGAAGGCGCGGAGGGCGGGCGCGTCCGCGAGCGCGCGGTTGAAGCGGTCGAAGGTGTCCAGCAGGCCGGGGCCGCCCTTTCCCTCGAGCCCGGCTCGGGCCTCGACCAGCACGGGCTCGGTCGCCCGAGTGACCACCTCGCCGATCAGGTTGTCGCGCGACCCGAACCAGCGATAGACCGTGGCCCTGCCGATCCCGATGTCGGCCGCGATTGCCTGGACGTCGATCCGCGCCCCGCGCAGGTAGCGGTAGAGGCCCGCCTCGATG
>CAWCQE010000023.1:0-368646 GCA_963797665.1 uncultured Actinomycetes bacterium
TATCCGAGCGACGAATCCGTCCGAGTCGAATCGCGCGAACGCAACCCGCTTCCCGTTTGGGGAGATCGACGGGTGAAGTCGACAGCCTCATTGCTGTGGGAGTGGACGAAGGGCGTCAGGGCCTGCTTGTGAGTGCCATCGGCGCGCATCTTCCAGATCGCGCAGACCCCGTCGTTCGGCTTGCAGCGCGCGAAGACGATGTCGGGCTTTAGTCCGGCGTGTACTTCGGCGCGTAGTCGCGGAAGCCGTCAGTGTCGTCGGCGACCCGGCTTTCGCCCGAGCCGTCGGCGTTCATGATCCAGATCCGCGAGGCGTTCGTCCCGAAGTTGCCCGCCCGGTACCTGCTGAACAGGACGTGCGCCCCGTCCGGGGACCAGGACGGAAAGTCGGCGACATGGTTCTGGTCGGTCTGGGTGAGCTGGTTCAGCCCGCTCCCGTCTGGATTCACCGCGGATTAGATCTGCCCGCTGTTGAAGTCCGCGAAGGCGATCCTGCCGTTCGGGCCGGGGAAGGTCGCTTGTGCTGACGGCCCGCCGAGCGCTGCGAGCGCACCACGACGCTCACCGTCAGGGTCACGAGCCGCCCTCCACATGGCCATCAGTTCTTCGGCCCCCAGTCCGTGAGGAAGGTGTTCGGCTTCCCGGCAGCCACCTTGTTGAATCGCGAGCCGTTCGCGCCCAGCGTGTAGAAGCAGCCCCCGCGAGCCCTTGCTGTAGTGGAGGACGATCCGCGCTCCGTTGGGCGAGAAGCTCCCGAACGCGGCGTCGTATCGCTGCGGAACGTGCGTCAGCTGGCGAGGAGCTCGGTGCCGTCGGGGCGCACCGTCCAGAGGTTCGAGTGCGGCAGGCAGCAGTTATCCGAGAACAGGATCCTTTGCCGTCGGGCGACCAGTCGGGGCCAGAACGCCCTGAGGCTGGCCGCGGTGATCCGCAGCTTGGCAGGAGCCGTCGGCGTGCATCACCCAGATTGACGACTGGCGCCCTCCTTTGTCGCTCCCGAAGGCGATCCGCTTGCCGCTCGGCGAATACACCGGCCGCACGTTCGTCCATTGGCCGGAGCTGAGCGACGTCTCTTGAAGCCAGTGCCGTCCGCCTTGACGGTGGCGATGTCGCAGAAGGCGATGAAGCCGGCGGGCTCGCCGCAGTGGCTGAAGACGAGTCGCTTGCCGTTCGGGGACCAGCTGGAAGAAAGTCCTCAATCCGCTCTTGTGCGTCAGCCGGGTCTGAGCGTTCCCATTCGGCTTCATCGCCCGATGCGAAGTGCCCCGACTGGTTGCTCTCGTACGCGATCCGCTCGCCGTCGGGCGACCAGTCCGGCGCAGCCGCGGCGTGGTGGGCGCCGACATGCGTGAGCTGGGCCAGGCCGCCGCCGCCGGGCCGGATCGGAACACCTGGGAGTGGGCGGAAAGGTCGCCGCCAGGGAACAACCCCCTGCGAGAACGCGATCCGCCCGTTGCTGCCGGGGAAGGTCGCCAACGTCGGCGCGGCCGCGAGGAAGGTGGTCAGGGCAGCCGCGGTCGCGAGGGCGAGACGCCAGCGGGTCATCTAGCAAGCGACCCTAATCCTCGGAGCGCTCGGATGCAAGGAATCCGGGCGATAGGAGCCGATCTCCGTACGGGTTAACAATCCCTGGGCAACTCCGGCCTCGTCCACTACGCGCTCGGCCTGGAGGCCGCCTGCCCGGTCGGTCCAGTCGCCATCTGAGGCTCGTTAGGGGTGCTTGTCGCCAGGACCCTTTGGGCGACATCCTACCGTGGAGAATCGAAAGTCGCGGGTCAGCTCCAACCGGAGGTCGAGCGGCGGAGTCCAGCCCGTTTCCGGCTGTTCACTCTTGCGAAGAGTCGAACGGCCGGCACCTGGGATCAAAGTCGGTCCGGCGGAGGACCACACGTCGGCGAGTCGCGATCAGCGCGCCGGTCGGCTCGGCGACCAGAGGTATCGGAGATTGAGCGACGTCGCTTTCACGCGGAAAGGGTCCGGGCGAGCGGCCAACGACACCACCGGCCCCCGAGAGCGACTGAGAACGCGAGCAGATTCGATGACCCGCCGGCCCTGAGGCGGTCACACTTTGGGCGTGGGCCAAGCCGAGCTCCTGATCGCGGCGTGCTGGTGGCCGTCGCCGGCCTGAGCGCGCTCGCGCGGCGCCTGTCGATCCCGTACCCGATCGTGCTCGTCATCGGCGGCGCGCTGTTCGGCTTCATCCCGGGCATGCCCGAGGTCAAGCTCGATCCCGACGTCGTCCTGGTCGTCTTCCTGCCGCCGCTGCTCTACGGCGCCGCGTTCTTCGCCAACCTCGGCGACCTGCGCGCCGGACCTGCGGCCATCACGATCACCGCGATCGGCTCGTGCTGGTGACGATGTGCGCGGTCGCGCTCGGTCGCCCACGAGCTGATACCCGACATGCCCTGGGCGGTGGCGTTCGCGCTCGGCGCGATCGTCTCGCCGACCGATCCGCTCGCCGGCGCGACGATCATGCGGCGGCTCGGCGTCCCGCGCCGGATGGTGAGCATCGTCGAGGGCGAGGGCCTGTTCAACGACGCCACCGCGCTGGTCGCCTACCGGGTCGCGGTCGCGGCGGTGGTCGGCGGCAGCTTCTCGCTCGCCGAGGCGGGCTCGACTTCGTGCTCGGCGCCGCGGGCGGCGTCGCGATCGGCCTGGTCGTCGGCTGGCTCGTCGCCGAGATCCGCAAGCGCACGGACGGACGCCCAGGTGAGCATCACGATCTCGCTGCTCAGCGGCTACGCGGCGTTCGTCCCCGCCGACGCGCTCGGCGCGTCGGGCGTGCTCGCGGCGGTGACGGCCGGCATCTACATGGGCGTGCGCGGGCCCAGCATCATCCCCGCGCGCACGCGGCTGCAGGGCTTCTTCGTCTGGGACATCCTCGACTTCCTGATCAACGCGACCCTGTTCGTGCTCGTCGGCCTGCAGCTCCACACGGTGGTCGACTGCGCTCGGGGGCTACTCGGCGGGCGAGCTGGCCGGCTACGCGCTGGCGGTCTGCGGCGTCGTGGTCGGCACGCGGTCGCGTGGATGATCACCGTGCCGTACATCATCCGCGCGCTCGATCGCCGCGCGAGCCAGCGCGCGCCGCGCATCGCGCTGCGCCGCGGCTCGTCATCGCGTGGAGCGGCATGCGCGGGGCGGTGTCGCTGGCCGCCGCGCTCGCGATACCGCTGGAGACCGACGCGGGCGCGCCGTTCCCCAACCGCGACCTGATCATCTTCCTGACCTTCGCGGTGATCTTCGTCACGCTCGTCGTCCAGGGCCTCACGCTGCCGGCGCTGATTCGCGCGGCTCGGCGTCACCGACGACGGCGGCGAGGAGACGGAGGAGATCCGCGCCCGGCTGGTCGCGCCAAGGCCGCGCTCGAGCGGCTCGACGAGCTCGAGGACGAGGAGTGGACGCGCGACGACACGATCGAGCGGATGCGGGCGCTGTACGAGTACCGCCAGCGCCGCTTCGCGGCCCGGGCCGGCAAGATCGAGGACGACGGCTACGAGGACCGCTCGCTCGCCTACCAGCAGACCGTGCAGATGGTGCTCGCGGCACAGCGCGAGGCGCTGATCCGGATGCGAAACGAGGGCGAGATCTCGAACGAGGTGATGAACCGCGTCATCCGCGAGTTCGACCTCGAGGAGTCGCGGCTGGAGATCTGATCAGGGCGAGCGCAGCTGGATCGGGCCCGACAGCTCCCCGCCGATGAGCTGGCTGACCAGCGGGGAGTCGTGGGCGAAGATCTCGTCGGCCTCGCCGCTCGCCACGATGCGCCCCTCGTGGATCACGGCGACGTAGTCGGCGAGCTTGCGCGCCGCGGTCATGTCGTGGGTCGTGACCAGGAACGTCCAGTCCATCTCGCGCTGGATCTCCTTGAGCAGGTCGCAGAGGAGCGCCAGGCGAACACTGTCGATGCCGCTGTCGAAGTCGTCGATGATCACGATCGGCGCCTCGAGCGCCAGGGCTCGGGCGATCGCGGCTCGCTTCGCCATCCCGGACGAGAGGTGTCCGGCATGTCGTTGACGTTCCCGGCGAGCCCGACCAGCTTGAGGCTCTCCAGCGTCACCTCATGGATCCGCTCGGGCGACCAGCGGGGCCTCCGCTGCCGCAGCGGTGAGGCGACGTTCTCGTACACGTTCATCGAATAGAAGAGCCCGCAGGTGAAGGGGAGCGAGCCCTGGAGCACCGCGGCAAGCCCCTGGCGCAGCTCGTTGAGCTCGGTGTCGGAGAGCGTGGCCAGATCCTTGTCCCCAACCCTGACCGTCCCCCTGGTGGGGTCGATCAGGCCCACGATGTGGTTGACGGTGACCGTCTTGCCCGCCCCGGAGGGGCCGATAAGCACCGTGATCGCGCCCCGCGGCACGACAAAATCGACCCCGTCGAGCACCCGAACCCCCCGGAAGTCCTTCACCACCCCTGTCAGCTCGATTGCGGCGTCCGCCGCCATGGCCTACCAAGCGTACCCCGCCGAACGGTTGCGAGGAACTTCCCAGAATCACGCCTGACGGCCCCGGCTGCGTGGCAGTCTTCTAAGGTGAAGGTGTTGCTTAGGCGGGCACGGATCAGCCAGCGCAGATCTCGACCTGCGATTTTTCTGCTGGCGGCCTTCTTGGTCGCCTGCCCGGCGGCGATCGCGTTCACCGTCACCGCTCCCCCTGTCCCGGACACCACGATCGACGCGGCCCCAGCGGCCCCATCGCCAGTTCTGGCACCCGGTTCACGTTCTCCTCGCCACAGGCGGCGGCCACCTTCGCCTGCCGCCTCGACTCGGCGCCGTTCGCTCCCTGCACCTCGCCGCAGGCGCTCACCGGCCTCGCCGACGGCCGCCACGTCTTCTACGCACGCGCGCGCGACGCGGCGGGCGTCGACCCGAAGCCGGCATCGCGCACGTTCGTCGTCGACACCCAGGCGCCGGCGGTGACGATCGGCTCCGGCCCGAGCGGCCCGACCGACGACCCGCGGCCGGCCTTCGCCTTCAGCTCGCCGGACAACACCACAACCTTCAGCTGCTCGATCGACACCGGTACCGCGGCGTTCGCCCCCTGCTCGGGCCCCGGCACGGACCAGCCCTCCGCGGACCTCGCCGACGGCGACTACACCTTCCGCGTGACCGCAACCGACGCCGCCGGTAACTCCACCACCGCGACGCGCGACTTCAACCTGGACACCCAGCCGCCGGAGTTGTCGATCGACGGCGGTCCCACCGGCCAGATCGACGACGCCCGTCCCACCTTCCGCTTCGCCTCGACGGACGACTCGGCGACGTTCGAGTGCTCGATCGACGCCGGCACACCCAGCTTCGGCCCGTGCTCGGGCGACGCGAGCGACCAGCCTGACGCGGACCTCGCAAACGGCTCCTACACGTTCCGCGTGCGAGCGACCGATGCGGCGGGCAATACGGCGACTGCGACGCGCGAGTTCGAGGTCGCCGCGGCCGGCCAGCAACGCGAACCCGCCAAGCGCGGCCACCACCGCGACGCACCGCACCCGGTGCCGGCCTGGTACATGACCGCGAGGGGCGCCAAGGACCTGCGGCGCCAGGCCCGCGGCAACGCCTGTGCGTTCGCGCGGCGCCAGTCCAACCAGACCCGCCTGCTGCTGATGGACTTCGGTAAGTCGGAGCGCAGAAACCACAACTGGGGCGCTCAGCTTCGGACGGGCCCCCACTTCGCGAACCAGACGATCCTTGCCGCGCTGAGGGCGGCCGCCCACTCCTACCGCAATCACAGGCGCTGCTACAGCCGCGGCTCCGTGCGGATCACCTACGGCAACACCAACAACTCGCCGGGCTGGATGAGGCCGCCCACGCTTCGTGAGGCCGGCCGCCGGCAGGCGAAGATGTCCAAGCGCCTCGAGCGCTACCAGCGCCGTCAGAACTATGGGCACGAGGGCGTGGCGGTCGCCGGCGACATCGAGCCCCAGTGGAGCCGGCCCAAGGACTCGAAGGCGCTGGTCAGCGGCGCCACCCGCGGCGCCAAGGGCGGGCTGTTCTTCAACTACGGCGCGGCCTCCGAGTGTCCTCCAGAGGGCAAGAGCTGCGCGAACCACTGGGACTACCGCGACCTGGCCAAGGTGTCGTTCGGGGGCATCAAGAAGCCGCTTCCCGAGATCTACCGGTCCGTCCACGTCAAGCAGTGGTCCAAAGTGCGCCGCCGCTGGGACCACACGCACCGCCATCCCAAGTTCTGCTTCTACGGCGCGACAGCGACCCAGGGGTTCCCGGTCTCGATCCGCAAGAGCTGGAAGCTCCTCCGCCACAAGAACGACTGCGTCGGGCGGGAGCTCGTCAACATCCAAGAGGGCTGAGGCCCGACCGATGCGACGCCCACGGCTGTCCATGAGCCTCACCGTCGCGACCGCAGCGATCGCCGTCGCGGTGGGCGTGTCGGCGTGCGGGTCCGGCGGAAGCAGCAGCACTACCTCCACGACCACGAGCGCCAACCTGCCCTCCGGCGGAGGGGGGAAAGGCGGCGGAGGCGGCGGCTCGCAGCACGAAGGCGGCGGCGGCCCGGGCGCCCCGCCGAAGCCGAGGACCAAGCACCCCGGCCCGCGCCACCAGCACCAGGGCCCGCCCGGGACCAAGATGCAGCACACGTACGCGGCGCAGATCGTCGGCCACGGAGCAAGCCAGGGCGGCCCGATCCAGCCCGCCGAGCTGTGGCCGGTCACCAACAGCTGGCGTGTCTCCGACCACAACACGTTCACCGCCGTCTACGCCGGCGCCAACCCGGATCACCACGGCACCGGTCGGCTGGTCGTCTTCCGCCAGGACTTCGTCCACGTCAAGCAGAACGCCCGGGACGTCGACGTCCAGGGCAGCGGCCCGGTCACGATCACCGCGGCGCCGACCGGCAACAATGTCGCCACGTCGGCCCAGAAGACCGGCGAGATCCAGTTCCGAGGTGCGAACGGCACTACCGGAACGCTCCACCTGAGCAACGACACGGTAAGTGTCGGCTCGGGTTAGCCGCCGCGCGGACAGTCAAGCTCTCGTCTCCCAAATGAGCACCGGGCGCACATGGTGGGTGCTTGTCGGGTCTTGCCTGGGGCTCTTCGTGCTCATGCTCGACTCGACCGAGGTCGTGCTGGCGTTGCCGGTCATCGACAAGGACCTCGGTCTCTCCGAGGCCGGCCTGCAGTGGGTGCAGAACGCATACCTGCTGATGCTCGCAGCGACGGTGATCACGTGCGGCCGGCTCGGCGACATCCTCGGCCGGCGAAGGGTCTACATCGGCGGCGTGCTCGTCTTCGCGCTCGGCGCGCTCGTCGCCGCGCTCTCAACCGGCGAGGAGATGCTGATCGGGGCGCGGCTGATCCAGGGCCTCGGCGGGTCCGCGATGTTCGCGCTCAGCCTCGCGATCGCCTCCAACGCCTTCCCGCCCGAGCGCCAGGCGACGGCGGTGGGGGTTTGGGCGGCGATCTCATCGATCGGCCTCGGGATCGGGCCCCTCCTCGGCGGCGTGCTGGTCGGCTCGATCGGCTGGCAGTGGATCTTCTTGACCTACCTGCCGTTCTGCGCGGCGGCGATCGTCATCATCCGCGTCTTCGCGACCGAGACCCGCGACGAGGGATCCAGCCAGCGAATCGACGTGCAGGGACTCGTCACGGTGACCACGGGCCTCGCACTCGTCGTCCTCGCGCTCGTCGAGTCGGAGGTCTGGGGCGCCGCGGCACTCATCCCGTTCGCCGCCGGCCTGGCGGCGCTCTGGGCGTTCTGGGTGATCGAGCACAGGACCGAGGCCCCGCTGGTCGACTTCTCGCTGTTCGACAACCGGAACTTTCTCGGCGCGTCGGTGGCGGCGCTCGCGCTGGTCGGCTCCTACTGGACGACGATCTTCTACGAGCCCCAGTTCCTGCAGGGCTCGCTGGGCTACTCGGTGATCGCCGCCGGCGCCCTGATCCTGCCGATCACGCTGCCGATGATCTTCATCTCGCCCTTCACCGGAAGGCTGATGGAGCGTGTCGGAGCCAGGCCGCTCCTGGTCAGCGGGCTGCTCGTCTGCGCGGCGGCGACGGCCGCCATCGCCTTGCTCGGCCGCAGCCACGGATACGGGGCCGTGTTCGTCCCGTTCCTCGTGTACGGGATCTCCCTGGCGCTGCTCTACGCGCCGGTTGCGAGTGCGGCGATGGCGGCCCTGCCCAGAGCGAAGGCGGGAGTGGCCGCCGGCGTACTGGGGATGGTCCGCCTGATGTCCGGGGCGCTCCTGCTTGCGGCGAGCGGCGCGATCTTCCAGAACCTGAACGACGGGCCGACGACCAGCGCGGACGCGGTCTCGGCGGCGCTGATCGTCCCGCTGGTCGTGCTGGTCCTCGGCGCCGTGATCACCTTCCGCTTCCTGCCGGCAAACGCCAACCACGAGCACCCGCCGCGGATCGAGCACCACCGTCTCCACTTCTAGGGAGAACTGTCGGCCCGATATGGCCGCAAGCGCGTCGGTCCGGCGCTCGTGCGTAGGGTTTCGCACCATGGCTCACGGCACCCATGACTTCGAGGACGACGCGCGTAACGAGCGCATCCTCATCTGGGTGAACGGCGAGCTCGTGCCGCGCGAGCGGGCGGTGGTGTCGGTGTTCGACGCGGGCTTCCTCCTCGGTGACGGGGTGTGGGAGGGTCTGCGGGTGTGGGCGGGCCATCCCGCCTTCCTGGAGCGCCACCTCGACCGCCTCTTCGCGGGGGCGAAGGCCATCATGCTCGACGTGGGCCGCAGCCGCCGCGAGCTCACCGAGGCGATCTACTCAACCCTGCGGGCCAACGAGATGACCGACGGCGTACACGTGCGGCTGATGGTCACCCGCGGCGTCAAGCGCACGCCCTACCAGGATCCGCGCCTGACGATCGGACCTGCGACCGTCGTGATCATCGCCGAGCACAAGAAGCCGCTGCCCGCGACGGTGACCGAGGGCATCACGCTCTTCACGACGCACGTGCGCCGTGCCGCGCCGGACACGCTCGACCCCGGGCTCAACTCGCACTCCAAGCTGAACGACATCACCGCCTGCATCCAGGCCTACACCGCCGGCGCCGATGAGGCGCTGATGCTCGACCCGCACGGCTTCATCGCGACGTGCAACTCCACGCACTTCTTCGTCGTCGTCGGCCACGAGGAAGCGCCGGAGGTGCTGACCTCCGACGGGCGCTACTGCCTCGCGGGAATCACCCGCGCCAACGTGCTGGAGATCTGCCGTGCCAACGGCATCCCGGCACGGGAGACGACGTTCACCCTCACCGACGTCTACGCCGCGCGCGAGGCGTTCGTCACCGGCACCTTCGCCGGCGTCGTGCCCGTCCGGTCCGTGGACGGTCGCACGATCGGCGATGGCCGCCGCGGGCCGATGGTCGGGCGCCTTCAGGCTCTATACCGCGAGCTCGTTGACGCCGATGTGGCGGCACGCGCCGCGCGATGAGCCGCGCTCGTGCGCGTGGCGATGTGGTCGGGCCCGCGGAACATCTCCACGGCGATGATGCGCTCATTCGAGAACCGCCCCGACACAGTCGTGGTCGACGAGCCGCTGTATGCGGCCTACCTCGCCCGCACCGGGATCGACCACCCGGCGCGCGAGGCGGTCATCGCCTCACAGCCCACCGACCTCTCCGCCGCCGTCGCCGGCCTCTCCGCCCCGCTGCCGCCTGGCCGTCGCGTCCACTACGCGAAGCACATGGCGCACCACGTCTCCCGCGACATGGACCTGCGCTGGACGCTGCGCTTCCACAATGTGCTGCTCATCCGCGACCCGGTCGAGGTCGTCGCCTCTTACGTGCGCTCCCGGGAGACCTGCGAGCCGGACGACATCGGGCTCCCCCAGCAGGGGTGGCTGCTGGAGCTGTGGGATGAGCACGACATCGAGGTGCCGATCCTCGACGCGCGCGACTTCCTGCGCGCGCCCGAGGCGCATCTGCGCCGCCTTTGTGCATGGCTGGGCATCCCGTTCACGCCCCGGATGCTGTCCTGGCCACCCGGCCCGCGCGAATCCGATGGCGTGTGGGCACCGCACTGGTACGCCGCCGTTCGGTCCTCCACCGGGTTCGAGCCCTGGCGGCCGCGGGAGACGCCCCTCTCCGACCACGACGCCGCCGTCGCCGAGGCGTGCCGCCCGATCTACGCGGCGCTGCACGCCCGCCGGGTGCGGGTCTGAGCGTTCGCCCGCGGGCTTCAGATTCACCCTCGAGGAGGTCATCGGCGTCGGCCACAACGCCATTCTTTGCGCCGCTCCTGCCCCGCCCGCCGTCACCGTCCGTGGGCCGTGAGAGAGTGGCCCGCAGGCAAGCGATCACGGAGGTGAAGCCAATGGAGAAGGACCGCCACTGGATCGGCGCCGGGATGGGCATCGTCTTCATCATCCTGGTGGTCGGCGCATTCATCCTGCTGGGTGAGGGGAAGGACCCCGCGAAGGACTCGGCCCAGGAGATCGCCGACTACTACAACAGCAACTACACGCGCCAGACGGTGGGCAGCGTAATCGCCGCCTTCGCCGCCGTGCCGCTGTTGTTCTTTGCCGGCGCGCTCCGGCGGGTCCTCCGCAATGCCGAGGGACCCGATGGCACCCTTTCGCTGGTTGCGTTCGGAGCTGCGGTCCTCTTCGGCGGCGGCCTGACGGTGGGAGCGTCGCTGAACCTCGCCGTGGCGGATTTCGCCGACAACATCGATCCCGTTGCGCTGCAGGCGGTCAATGCGATCAACTTCGACTACTTCTTTCCCTTCGTGGTTGGGATGGCGGCGTTTCTTCTCGCGACCGGCATCTCCGCGGTTCGAAGCCGCGCATTGCCCAAGTGGCTCAGCTGGGCGGCGATCGTGCTCGGAGTCCTCTGCTTCGCCGGGCCCCCTGGCTTCTTCGCGTTCCTGGGTGGATTGCTGTGGATACTGGTGACGAGCGTCATGCTCACGACACGGATGCGCCGTCCGGGAGCGGCTCCAGCCGCCGCATAGCCTCCTCAGGAGCGGGCAGCGTCGCGTTCGCGCCGCGCCGCGCCGCGCAGGGCTTCGAGCGACTGCTCGCTCCAGCTACGGAAATAGCGCCTGCCCATCGTCGCGTCGAAGAGTCGATGCCCGAGGCGTTTGGGCTCCATGCCCATCTCGAGCTCGACGAACGTACCGCCTTGAGCCGGAGTCAGGAGCCAGTGGGCATAGGTGCCGGTCAACTGGCAACTCATCCGGATCTCGCGCAGGTCGAGCGACCGCTCGACCAGGAAGTTGGACTGCACGACCCCGGTCGGATCCCGGGTCACCTGGACGTACTCGTCGCCCTCTTCGAAGCGCTCTCCTCGCACCTCGACGACGCGCGGCCACCACTCCGGGTATCGGGTCGGTGCTCCGACCAGGTTCCACACCGCCCCCAGCGGAGCATCGAGATGCGCCTGTTGCCGGTATGCGGACAACGCGCCAGAGTGTGGCAGTTCGGACATCGAGCCGAACGCGAACCCGGACTTGGCAGCCGAACGGGTCGCCACTGGCTAGGCCCGGACGCACTTCGCTGAGGTTCAGGCCTCCGAGATCGCAATCAGGTCTGCGACGACTTCGTCGAGCGGCCGGCTCGCATCCAGCTCGTGAGTGCATCCGGCGCGGAGGCGCGGCTCGACCGAAGCGATGTGATGGAGGATCAATTCTCGTTCGGCGGGCGCCTTGCCGTAGTCGTTCGTGCGCCTGGAAGCGATGCGGTCGAGGATCACCTCCACCGGGGCGCTCAGCAGAACGACCGCGTCGAAGCGGTCGTAGAACTTCACTTGATTGCGCACACAGCCCTGAACGAACAGCGTGCGACGGTCATCGAGGCGAAGGAGCTCCGTCATCCGGTCCTCGACCCACAGCCACTCCCCGCCGCCGACCTCCTCGGGAGACGTCTCCCAGTCGCTCCAGCCCGGGTCATCCGTGTCGACCACCCGGTAGCCCCTTCGGCCGAGTTCGGCTAGCGCCGATGACTTGCCGGTGCCCGACATCCCCGTCACCAGCACCTTCGCCATCGTCCGGCGGTCTGGCCCTCAGGCGGCCCAGGCGAATTCAGACGTCGAGATCCCCGTCTTCCCCTCGTACTCGATGCCGAAGGCGCTGATCCTGGAGCGCGTTGCCTCGGCGGCGTTGAACTCGGACGCTGCCGGATGAAAGACGCCGACGAGCCGCACTGGCTGCCCCGTTTCGACGCCGAAGGGCACGATGTCCTCGATCTCGAAGTCGATCGCGTCGCCGATCTTCACGCTATGGCGCAGCCCGTCCTCCACCACCTCGAACGGCGCTCGCTCGACGCCGAGCATCTCGCCGACCAGGGGAACGACCGTCTCCATCGGACCGCCCTTCTGGCCCCCGAAGACGCCGGTGAGCTTCTCCATCTGCTCGTCGCTTGCGCGGTCGTCGACGAACAGTCCGAGGCGCCAGTTCCCCTCGGTCATGACCTTGGGGCTGTCCGCTATCGCTGCGACCTTGAGGCCGCTGACGTCCGTCCCCTCGATCTCGCCTTCCTTGATGTTGAAGACGAGGGTGACGCGGCAGTAATCGTTGGTCGCGCCGTGATCGAAGGACATGTTGCATGGGCACATGAGGTCGCACGAGCACGTCTCGAAGTAGCTTCCCTTCAGGCTCCAGGACACTCCGGCCTCCTTCCGTGTTGATGGGCGAGGCAATTCTCCCGCTTCGCAGGCGGCCGCGTCAACCGCCCCTCACCGCCCGCCGTACCGGTAGGTCAGGTCGTCTTGACGACGAGCACGGAGCACGGAGCCTTGTGCGTCACCGTGTTTGGCACGCTGCCGAGGACGCGCCGTTGCATCCCCTTGTTGCCGATCACGAGGAGGTCCGCACCGCACTCCTCGGTGAGGCGCACCAGCACCTCGGCCGGGTCGCCCTCATCGGCTCGAGTGGTGCAGTCGATTCCCTGCCGCCGCAGCTCGTCCTCGGTTCGGGCGAGGATCTCGCGAACCCGTGCCGACCCGCTGGATATCCATTCGACCTCGCGCGAGGGATCGGCTCCCCGTCCCGCGGCGCCGGTCGAGCCCTTGAAGGCGCTCAGGAGCACGAGCTTGGCCTCGTATCGCCGTGCCAATTCGACCGCCATCCGGACCGCCTCGCTCGCGGTCGGCGAGCCATCGGTTCCCACGGCGACGGTCGACAGCATGATCTCCAACCATATCCCGACCCAGGTGGCCGGCGGGAAGCTACGGCTACACCTTCGCCCCGGGCCACCGCTCAG
Organism: uncultured Actinomycetes bacterium; assembly: GCA_963797665.1. Classification (GTDB taxonomy): domain Bacteria; phylum Actinomycetota; class Thermoleophilia; order Solirubrobacterales; family 70-9; genus AC-56. The sequence continues at coordinate 13,167 of CAWCQE010000023.1, forward strand.
GTCAGCCAGACGTGGTACGTGTCAAGACGGCTGACCGCGTTGCCCGTGAAGCTGAACGCTTCGCAGAAGACGAACTCCCTGCTCCTGCCGCCCTCCTCGGCAACGCTGCCGCCGCCCGTCGCAACGACGCTCTCACCGCCGCGAGCTAGGATCGCGCCGATGGAGCCACGGGACATCGCGGTCGCCCTCTCGCGGGGAAGAATCGCCATCGGGGCGGCGGCGCTCGCGGTGCCTGGCCTCGCAAGCCGGGCCATGTTCGGGCGGGACGGCGCGGGGCCAGGGACGCGTGCCTTTGCGCGCATGCTGGGCGGCCGTGATGTTGCGCTGGGCCTCGGCGTCGTCATCGCGCTGGACCGCGGCGCCCCCGTACGCGGGTGGCTCGAGGCGTGCGCCCTGGCGGACAGCGTGGACCTCGCGAGCTGCATGCTCGCCGGCGACGACATCCCGAAGGCCACCCGCCTCAACATGATCGTGCTCGCGGGCGGCGCGGCGCTGGTTGGCGTGTGGCTCTCCCGCCAGCTCGATCCACCGCCTCCCGCCGAGCCGGGTCACCCGGAGGCGGTCGCGACCGGTCACACCCCCGAGCCCCGCGACGCCGGCCCCTGACGCACGATCGCACGCCCCGGGAGCCGGCGCCGCCGGTGTCCCCGGTTCCTACGCGGTCGCGGCGCTCGAATCGGTCCGCTTGCCGAGCTCCGCGTTCTCGGGCACGAATTTGTTCGCGATGAACGTCGCGCCCTGGGGGTCGGCGATGACCGTCATCCGCACCCAGGGGGCGTCCATCGGCGGAACGATCACCTTGCCGCCCAGTTCCGTGGCCTTCTGAGCGATCTCATCGGCATCGTCGACGCCGAACGTGACGCTCCAGTGCGCGGGTGTGTCCGGCTGGTCATCGGCGATCGGGTTGAGCGAGGCCACCACGTCCTCGAATCCCTCCGGGGCGCCGGCCTCGGCCATCTGCTTGCGAAGGTCCGGATTGCTCTGCTCCAGGTGGTCGCCGTAACCGGGCATTGTCCACATCTGCGCTCCACCCTCGAGGCTCAGCGTCCGCCAACCGAATACGGCGCCGTAGAAGGACTTGGCGCGGTCCGGATCGCGGGTGTTCAGGCCGTTGAAGTTGAGGGCACCGTGCTCGTTGACGATCTTCGCACCCTTGTGGCGCTTCGCCTGCCAAACGCAGAACGCGGCCCCTTCCGGGTCGAGGAACACCGCCATCCGGCCCACATCCATGATGTCGAAGGGCTCCATCGCGACGCTGCCGCCGGCGTCCCGGACCTTGGCGGCGGTCTCATCGGCGCTGTCGACCCAGATGTACGTGTTCCACATCGCCTGTTGCGGGGCGCCCTCGGGGATCGACCCGACGGCCGCGACATCGCCCCCGCGGATGCGGGCGGAGAAGTACTTCCCGGGGGAATCGGGTGGCATGACGTCCTCGAACTCCCAGCCGAACAGACCGCGGTAGAAATCGACCGCAGCCTCGGGATCGGGCTGGCTGGTATCCACCCAACTGGGGACGCCGGGGATGTATCCGTCTCGCTCGGGCATCGCTGCTCCTTTCTCGCTCGTTGAACCGCTCCCACCCTACGGACAATTTAGGTCAGTATCAGTCCGCAATTTCCGCCACCATGACGCGCGATGAGCGAGACGTCCAGCCGGCTGCTCGAGTTGCTCTCCCTACTCCAGGCCCGCCGCGACTGGCCCGGCAATGAGCTCGCGGACCGGCTCGAGGTGTCCGGCCGCACGATTCGCCGAGACGTAGAGCGCCTGCGGCGCCTGGGCTATCCGGTCGAGTCGCTCACCGGGCCGGCGGGCGGATATCGGCTCCGCGCTGGGAGCGCGATGCCGCCGCTGCTGCTCGACGACGAGGAGGCGATCGCGATCGCCGTCGGCCTTCGCACCGCCGCCGGGGCGTCGATCAGTGGTATCGAGGAGACCGCGGTACGCGCGCTGGTCAAGCTCGAGCAGGTCCTTCCCGCCCATCTGCGCCGGCGCGTCAGCGCGCTGGGCGAGGCGACGCTGACGCTCCCCGCCGCCGGGCAGAGGGTCAACCCACAGCACTTGACGGTGATCGCCGGGGCGTGCCGCGACTCGGAATGCCTTCGCTTCGCCTACCGCAGCCGCGACGGGGCCGACAGCCGGCGCGAGGTGGAGCCGCATTCGCTCGTTAACCGCGGCCATCGCTGGTATCTCGTCGCCTGGGATCGCCGCCGAGACGACTGGCGGACCTTCCGCCTCGACCGCGTGACGAGGCCCGCCTCGACCGGCGTGCGGTTCCAGCCGAGAACCCTGCCGGCGAAGGACGCGGTGGCGTACGTCGCGCGCAGCATCGCCGCAGCGCCGACCCGTTACGAGGCGGTGCTCACGCTGCACGTGCCGGCGGAGGAGATCGCGCGTCGGGTGCCCGCTTACTGGGGTGCGGTCGAGCCCATCGACGGGCGCACCTGCAGATACACCACGGGAGACGACGATCTCGGATGGCTTGCGGTGCGGGTCGCGATGCTCGGCGTTGACTTCGAGGTGAGCGAACCACAGGAGCTCGTCGATCATCTGCGCTCGCTAGCTTCCCGCCTGCGGCGAGCGACGCGATGAATTCGCGAACCCGAGCCGGTCCATGATTCAGGTAATAGCGAGCCGAGGGAGGCGCAAATGAGCAAGCTCCGGCTGAACATCGCGATGTCGCTCGACGGGTTCACGGCCGGACCCGAACAGAGCGAGGCGAACCCGCTTGGGATCGGCGGCGAGCAGCTTCACCAGTGGCTCGTTCCGCTCCGGGCCTTTCACGAGACCCACGGCGGGCATGGTGGCGAGGTCAATCCGAGCAACGCCATCGTCGAGGAGTGGTTCGAGAACATCGGCGCCACGGTGATGGGCCGCAACATGTTCGGCGGCGGCCCCGGGCCGTGGGGCGATGAGTCGTGGATGGGGTGGTGGGGCGAGGACCCGCCTTTTCACAATCCGACTTTCGTGATCACGCACCACCCCCGCGAGTCGGTCGAGATGCAGGGCGGAACAACGTTCCACTTCGTGACCGACGGGGTCGAGTCGGCCCTCACGCAGGCCAAGGAGGCCGCCGGCGGCAAGGACGTCTCGCTGGGCGGCGGCGCGAGCGTCGCACAGCAGTATCTGGCGGCGGGACTCCTCGACGAGATCGAGATCTCACTCGTGCCGCTGCTGCTGCATGGCGGCACTCGCCTGCTCGACAACCTGGGCGGGGCGGACATCCAGCTCGAGCAGGTCCGCGCCGTCGAGGCGCCTGGCGTGACCCACATCAAGTACCGAGTCGGCGCCGCCTGAGGCTGGTTCACCCGTTCGTGTAATCCGCGTACCGCACCAGGCGTCGGCCCAGCCCGCCCGGGCACCTCGTGCTCACGGCCTGTCCGGGTACCCGTGGGCAAGGACCCGCCCGGGCAAGTAGGGGGCGAACCGTCCACAAGGCCGGCCCGATAACTCTTCAATGGCCCCGCTTCCGACAGCGATTGAAGACTTAACTCCCATGAGAGGGTCAACGCTTCAATCGCTTGCATCGCCTGCGGCGAGTGAAGAGTTAGCGCGGGCGTGGGCGCCGCCCCCACTTGCGAGCCGTTGGCGCGCCGCCCTGCTTGCGAGCCGTGGGCGTGAGGATCGTCGGCCCCGACGGGCCGGCCTTCGTGACGCGCGGTAACTTCCAGGCCGTGGGTGAGCGGCGATGAGCATCTTCGCGCGGATCGCCGAGGCCAAGATCCAGGACGGGATCGAGCGCGGCGACTTCGACGGTCTCCCCGGGCGCGGCAGGCCGCTCCAGCTGGACGACATGTCCGGCGTGCCCTCGCACCTTCGGCTCGGCTACAAGATCCTCCGGAACGCCGGCGTCGTGCCGCCCGAGGTCGAGCTGCGGCGCGAGGTGTACCGGCTGGATCGCGAGATCGCGACGACGAGCGACCTCACTGTGCTTGCCGAGCTCAGGAGACGGCGGCGCGACAGCGACCTGAGCCTCGCGATCATGCTCGAGCGCCGCGCGGGCGCGGCCGGGCCGCGAGCGGTTCGGTCGCTGCGCCAGCGGCGGGGCCGCTGACGGGGCACACCCATTCACTTCGCTGATGGCGCTCGCTCTGCTCACCGGATACCCGGGCTTCATCGGCAAGCGGCTCGCCGGGAAGCTGCTCGAGGAGCGGCCGGACCTCAGGGTCGCCGCCCTTGTCGAGCCGCGGATGATGGACGCCGCCCGCGAAGCCGCCGCCGGGGAGGAGCGGCTCGAGCTCGTCGCCGGTGACATCGCGGATCGACGGCTCGGGCTCGACGATGAGACGCACGAGCGATTGACGTCGGGGGTGACGCACGTCTTCCACTTGGCCGCGATCTACAACCTCGCCGTTCCCCTCGCGGTTGCGACGCGCGTCAATGTCGGTGGAACGGGAAACGTCCTCGACCTCTGCCTCGCCGCCGATCGCCTCGAGCGCCTTGCCTACGTGAGCACGGCGTACGTGGCCGGGACCCGGACGGGCGTCGTGTACGAGCATGAGCTTTTGATGGGGCAGGGCTTCAAGAACCACTACGAGTCGACGAAGTTCCAGGCGGAGGTGTGGATCCGCGAGATGATGGACCGCGTGCCGACGACGATCCTGCGGCCAGCGATCGTCGTCGGCGACTCGCGGACCGGCGAGACCCAGAAGTTCGACGGCCCCTACTACATCCTGCGCACGATCGCCCGGATGGAGCGGTCCGGGCGACCGATCCCCCAATTCGGCCGCTCGGAGGCCCTGTTCAACGTCGTGCCGGTGGACTACATCGTCGCCGCGATCGCGGCAGCGCCTTCGACCCGGCGACCGAACGGCGAGACGCTTCACCTGACCGATCCCGAGCCGCTGCTAAGCCAGGAGCTGTTCGAGGCGCTCTCACAGGAGTACGCCGGCCGCGAGCCCGCGCTTTCGGATCGCACCCAGCCTGGTGGAGGCGTCGCTTCGCCTCGAGCCCGTCCGCGCGGCCTTCGGGGGCACCCCGCGCGAATCGGTGGTCTACCTCAACCACCCGGTCGCCTTCGACGCCCGGCGCGCCATCGAGCTCCTGACGCCCCATGGCCTCCGTCCGCCCCGTTTCCGCGACTATGTTGGTGCGATGGTGGAGTTCTTCCGCCGCCACGAGGACGACCCGGCGCTCGTCGCCAGGCTGAGGGAACGCACGATGGCTTGGACGACCGCCGACATACCCCGACGAGCTGGACCGGCGGACAACCGGCCAGAACGGCGCACGGCCGTGGTCACCGGGGCCAACGGCGGCCTCGGCCTGGAGACCGCCCGCGCGCTGGCCGGCGGCGGGCGCCCACGTGATGATGGCGGCCCGGAACCAGGAGAAGGCCGCCGCAGGCCGTCGAGGACATCCGGGCGAGCGACCCCGATGCCTCCCTCGAGTCGTTGCGCTGGACCTGGGATCGCAGGCCTCGGTGCGTGAGGCGGCCGACAGATCTCGACGGGCGCAGACGGATCGACATCCTCGTCAACAACGCCGGCGTCATGGGCATCCCGGAGCGGCAAGCACCGAGGACGGCTTCGAGATGCAGTTCGGCGTCGACCACCTGGGCCACTGGAGCCTGACCGCGCTGCTCATGCCGGCGCTGCTGCGCGCCGGCGCCGCGAGGGTCGTGACCGTGACGAGCACCGCGCATCACATGGGCCGCGCCGTCAATCCGGAGAACCCGCACCTGGACGGCCGGTACGGCCCATGGCGAGCCTACGGCCAGGCGAAGCTCGCGAACTTCCACTTCGGCCTCGGGCTGCACCGCCTACTACGGCGGCCGGCGCCCCCGCGGGCAGCCTGATCGCCCATCCCGGGCTGTCGAACACCGAGCTGCAGGCGGTAAGCGTCGAGGAGACCGGCGGTGGGGTGAGCCAGCGGTTCTTCCTCATGCTGGCGCGCCACACCGGAATGCCCGCCGCGGACGGGGCACGATCCCAGCTGCGCGCCGCGACCGATCCATCCGCGCGGAGCGGGGAGTTCTACGGGCCGGCGTTCTTCAACAACGGCCCGCCAGTCCGCAAGCCGATCCTCCGCCGCGTGGGCATGCGCAACGCGATCGCTCGGCTGTGGGAGGTCTCCGAGCGCGAGACGGCGTGCCTCCGAGATCGAAGTCGACGGAGCCGGACGAGCGATCAGAAGCGAGTAGGCGGTCCGGGGCGGCCCCGCGGCGGATCGCGGCGGCGATGACCTCGTGGCGGGCCACGGGGCGGCGGCCCCAATCCGCCGCCTGCGCGAACGACAACAGCCGGTGGAAGTACGACGCGAGAGGCGGCGCCTCGATCCCAGCGGGAGCGAGCGCCTCCCGCGCGGTGGAGTTGTCGTAGCGCGTGCGCATCGCGAAATAGGGGAAATACACCTCGCTGCGCCGCAGCGCCCTCCGCCGAGCCTCGCTCCCGCTCCGGACGAGCAGCGGATGGATCAGCCGGCGATACAGCCACGGCGGCAGCACCCGGGGCCGCGGCTTCGACGCTGCCGCGCTTCCGAGCTCGATCAACTCGCCGACGCTGCTCGCACGGTCGCTCGCGGTCAGGTTGTAAGCGGTCCCCGGACGTCCCGCCAGAGCGAGGACCGCGTCGGCGACGAAGTCCACCGGGACGACGTCCACGGGCGCCGAGCGGCGTGCCGGGATCGCCGGATAAGCACCGCGCGCGAACGCCTTCATCGGACCGTAGAGCACGTTGAACGCCGGCGTCCACCCCGTCCTCGAGTCCCCGACCACGATGCTCGGCCGCAAGATCTGGACCGGCAGACCCCAGCGTCGCTCGCGGACCAGGACCTCCGCCTCGAACTTCGTGCGCTCGTAGGCATTGCGAAAGCTCTGGCCCACGTCGAGGTCATCCTCGCGGAAGGTTCCCGGGTGCGTCCCGGCCACGTACGCCGTCGACACGTGAACGAACGACTCCAGGCCGCCCCGGCGCGCGCAGTGTCCGGCGAGTTCGATCATCCGCCGAGTCCCCGCAACGTTGACCCCGCGCTGCTCGTCCAGCCCACTTGTGAAGGACACCGACGCCGCGCAGTGGATGATCCGATCGGCTCTCTCCGCGAGCGAGTCCCGATCGCGCGAGCTCATTCCAAGCCACGGCTGCGAGACGTCGCCGCGGACCGCAATCGCGCGATGCAACCACGGCTCGGCGCTGCCAAGGAGGCAGTCGAGGAGTGCCTTGAGCCGTGCGTCCGCCCCCTCATCGTCCTGGGCGCGGACCAGCACGTACACGGGGGGCTCGTCGCGCTCGAGCAGGCGAGCCAGGACCTCTCCGCCGAGGAACCCCGTCCCGCCCGTCAGCAGCGTGCCCTGTTCGTGGCCGGTCATCGCCTCACTGATAGCGGGGCTGTCTCAATTCACGGTAAGCGCACGTGACCCGGGTGTCTATGAGAACGGCGCGGCCCGGAACCTCGCATCTGTTGCGGATACCCAGGGACGGCGGTCCAAAAAGTTCGCAACGTGCGAGCGCGCAGGGCGGTCGATTCCTGACAAGCTGCGAGCGCCTGGTGAGCGCGATCAAAAGGAGGGACGAAGTTGGGCTATGAGACCGTCATCTGGGAGCAAACCGGGGCAGTTGGGCGGCTGATCCTGAACCGCCCGAAGACGCTCAACGCCTGGACCGCGGAATTCGGCCGCGAGCTGAGGCAGGTCGTTGAGGGAGAAGCAGCGGACGACTCGGTGCGAGCGGTGCTCGTCACCGGCGCAGGGCGGGGTTTCTCGTCCGGAGCGGACCTACGGGCGGGCTTCGAGCCCGCCGAGGACGGCATGCCCGACATCCGGAAGGAGCTACACGACGTCTACCACCCGGTGATCGCCGGAATCCGGCGCCTCCCCAAGCCGGTCGTGGCGGCGGTCAACGGACCGGCCGTCGGGATCGGATGCTCACTCGCGCTCGCATGCGACCTCGTGATGATGGCCGAGTCCGCGTTCCTCGGCCTCGCCTTCGTGAACGTCGGCCTGATGCCGGACGGCGGGTCGACGGCGTTCGTCCCGCCGGCAGTGGGCAGGGCGCGCGCGTTCCAGATGGCCCTCCTCGGCGAGCGGGTCCCTGCCCCTCGCGCGCTCGATTGGGGACTCGTCAACTGGGTCCATCCGGACGCCGCGCTGATGGACGAGGCAAGCGCGCTCACGGAGAAGCTCGCCGCCGGGCCGACCCGCTCCTACGCCAGCTCCAAGGAAGCGCTCAACCAGGCGATCTATGGAGACCTCGACGCCCAGCTCGATCTGGAGGCCGAGCTTCAGCACGAACTCGGCCGCACGAAGGACTTCCTGGAGGGCGTGGCGGCCTTCGCCGAGAAACGGGACGCGGCGTTCACCGGAGGCTGATCTGCCGGGTTTGAAGATTGGGGCACGCCATAGCGACCCCAAATCCCCAAATGTCGGTCGCCGGTGCGCAAGGATACGGACGTGAACGGCTTCGTCTCGCGCGGATTCACCGGTAGGCGACGGACGCCCGACCAGGCGGGCGATCGCCTTCCACCCGGTCAGTACCTGGAGCCCGGGTTCCCAGTGCTCACCGCCGGTCCGACTCCCGATGTCCCGACAGCCGAATGGCGGCTCCGCGTCGACGGCATGGTGGGCGAGCCGCGCGAGTGGGCGTGGGAGGAGTTCCACGAGCTGCCATTCGAGAATGTCCCCTGCGACATCCACTGCGTGACGAAATGGTCGAAGCTCGGGACCAGCTTCCGCGGCGTCTTGGTGGACACCCTCCTGGAGGCGGTTGAGCCGCTCGACGCGTTCGCGATGGCGTACTCGTACGGGGGCTACACGACCAACCACACGATCGAGGACTTGACCGACGGCAAGGCGTGGGTGGTCACCGAACACGAGGGCGAGCCCCTCCCGCGCGAGCATGGGGGACCCGCCCGCCTGCTCGTCCCGCATCTCTACTTCTGGAAGAGCGCGAAATGGATCGCCGGGCTGCGGGTCACGGACCACGACGAACCCGGCTTCTGGGAGGCCAACGGCTACCACAACCGCGGGGATCCGTGGAAGGAAGAGCGCTATTGGACCGATTGATGCCCGATGTGATGAGCCCGGTCGAGCAGCGGGCGCCGGGCCGGTGGCAGATAGGGACCGTCACGCGGATCAAACAGGAGACCCCGCGCGTCAAGTCCTTTCGCATCGAGCTGCCGATGTGGATGCCGCACCTGCCCGGACAGCACTACGACGTGCGGCTCACCGCACCGGACGGCTACCGAGCCCAGCGCTCATATTCGATCGCTTCGTCGCCGCTCGACGAGGGTGAGATCGAGCTGACGATCGACCGCTTGGACGATGGCGAGGTCTCGCCTTACTTCCACAACGTCGTGGTCGAGGGCGACCAGGTCGAGCTTCGCGGGCCCTTCGCGTCGTACTTCGTCTGGCGCGGTGAGGGGCCGGTCCTGCTCCTCGGCGGGGGGTCCGGGGTGGTACCGCTGATGGCGATGCTGCGCCATCGCCGCCGCACGATGCCGGACGTGCCGATGCGGCTCGTCTATTCGGTCAGGACGGCCGAGGACATCATCTACGAGGACGAGCTTGATGAGGACGCCGTGCTCACCTTCACCCGGGAGCCGCCCGATGGGTGGTCGGGCCACACCGGTCGCATCGATGGCGAGCTGATCGACTCGGCCCTGATGCCGATGGCGACCGCGTTCCTGTGCGGCTCGAACGGGTTCGTCGAGTCCGCGAGCCAACTGCTGCTCGGCGCCGGTGTTGATGCGGAGCGGATCCGCACCGAGCGCTTCGGCCCGACTGGCTGATCCTCCCACCGCCGACCCCGAAGCATTGACGGGGTTAGGTGCCCTATAGCCCCCTCAACCCCGTCAATGCGATTCGGAGGGGCGCTCAGGCGGCCTCGGCGGCGCCCGAGTACCGGAGCGAGCCCGGCGTCGTCAGGTCCTCACCGGTCTCCAGCAGCGTCTTCAGGCCGGAGAGGATCATCGGCCAGCCACCGTAGAGCTCGGGGTTGGCGCCCTCGTTCAACTGGTCGTGGACCACGGTCAACCGGCATGAGTCCGCGCCGACGGGCTCGACCTCCCAGGTGACTCGCGACGTGCCCTCCGCCTTCACATCATCACTCCACAGCGCGTTGAAGGTCTGCACGAGCCGGCGCGGAGGATCGACCTTCAGGTTCTCGCCCTCGGCGATGTCGACCACCCCCGGCACCGACGCCTTGTAGCTCGACTCGGAGGCCCAGTCCGAGCGCGTCTCCACACCGAAGCTGTACCTCGCCCGCAGCTTCGGGTCGGTAATCGCCTCCCACAGGCGCTCGGGCGTCGTCTTGATGAAGACCTCGAACACCGCCACCGTGCTTCCTTCGGGTAGCCGGAATCCGGCCTCTGGCAACTTCTGCATCGCTTCCTCCTCAATCGACTTCTTCAGTCCGCTGAGCGTGGCCGCCCAGGGCTCGGCGTACTTGCTCACCCACCGGTCGTGGACGAGCCGGATCGGGACCGGGTTAAGGAAGTGGAGCTTCTCCCGGCCGCGCCGCCTGGTCGTAACCAGATTTGCCTCCTCGAGCATCCGTAGGTGCTTCATGACGCCGAAGCGGGTCATCGGCAGCCGTTCCTCGAGCGCTGTCAGGGTCTGTCCATCCTCGGCGAAGAGCTCGTCGAGCAGCTTGCGCCGGGTGGGGTCGGCCAGTGCCCTGAACACCTCGTCCATCGGGCGGAGTATACGTGACTAATTGGTCACGTGTCCTCTTCGGGCGTCGCTGAACCTGACCGGGGGTGCCGATCTCGTCCGCGTAACATCGCCGACCGGCTATATAACTGCTAGGCTATTTCCAATGCCGCCGTTCGAGGTCCTCGCCGAGCCGAATCGCCGTCGCATCCTCGACCTGCTGCGGCTCTCCGAGCGACCGGTCCGCGACCTGGTGAGCGCGCTCGACGTGAGCCAGCCGGCCGTCTCGAAGCACCTGCGCGTGCTCCGCGAGGCCGGCCTCGTGGACGTGCGGCCAGAGGCGCAGCAGCGGCTCTACCGGATCCGGCCCGAGCCGTTGCGCGCGCTGGACGAGTGGCTCGAGCCGTACCGGATGCTGTGGTCCGAGCGACTCGACGACCTCGAGCGGCACCTGGACGAGATGACCGATGACCCCGAACGAAGGAGGTAGCGATGCGGGATGGCCAACTCGAGGAGTTGGATGGCAGCTGGAGGCTCACGTTCGCACGCGTCCTTCCCCACCCGCCCGAGAAGGTGTGGCGCGCGCTGACGGAGCCGGAGCACTTGGAGGCCTGGTTCCCGACGACGATCGAGGGCGAGCTAAGGAGCGAAGCGGCCCTTCGCTTCCGGCATCGCAACGCGGACCTGCCCGCGATGAAGGGCGAGATGATCGCGTGCGAGCCCCGGTCGTTGCTGGAGTTCAGCTGGGGGGAGGACACGCTGCGATTCGAGCTCGAGCCGCACGACTCCGGCACCGAGCTCACGCTGATCGACACGCTGGCCGAGCGCGGCAAGGCGGCACGCGACGGTGCCGGTTGGCATACGTGCATGGATCAGCTCGCGTATCACCTCGACGGCGAGGAGCCGCCGTGGACCTCGCGCGAGCGTTGGGGTCAGGTGCATGACGCCTACGTCGAGGGATTCGGCCCCGAGGCGGCGGCGATCGGCCCGCCGGTTGAGCTCGACGACTACCAAGACGCGAACAGCTCCAAGTAGAGCTCCGATCGGACCATCTTCTCCCGCAAATTGCGGAATCACCGGTGGCGCGGATCCGGCGGTTCGTATACCGTCGCCCGGCGGCTGGGAGAGAGAAGCAATCGCCGAAGCCAGGCGAGGAGCGACTCTCGACAGGCAGCGAGTGGAGCTTATTTCGTGCGAAGGCTACGCACGAGCAGGCAAAATCGCTGCCCCCGGTCGCTTTTTCGTGCCGGGATGGATCCGGCGGGATGGGAGCAGGCGGGCTAGCTGCAAGCCGGTCCCCGGGTCGGGCCCGCAGCGCCCTGCTCCCGGTGCGCCCGGGACGCGCGGCCGCGGCGGCAGGCACACGACGGCCGGCGGCGCAATCACCGCGGTCCTCACGTTAGGCGTCAGCCCGGACGATTCCGTCCGCCACCGGTTCCGCGTTCAGCTCTTCCTCGTGTCGCTGCGACAGCTCGTGGATATATCCCGCGATGATGCCGCGCTCAGCGCGACGAGCCTGGTTCTCGTCTGGCTCTTCAGTCCTCGGCCTGGTCGCCGGTTCGCTCATGCTCGCTCCTGATCTTCTTTCGCTTGTTTGATGCTCGTCGTACCATAGCAGCTGTACGACGAGCGTCGAACAACGGCTATGTTCACGCGCTGAGCCCGTCGAGGGCGGCGACGTCGAAGTCACCGTGATCGCTCCCGAGCCCTTGGGCGACCATCGCGGCGGCGGCGCAGCCCAAGAGGGCCGCGTCGCGCCGCGAGCGGCCAAGGGAAAGGCCCCGCAGGAAGCCGGCGGAGAATGCATCCCCGCAGCCGGTCGTATCCACGACCTCCACGTCGAAGGCGGGGACCGGCTCGCTTCCCTCCTCGTCGACGATCAGCACACCATCGGCCCCGCGGGTCGCGACCACGCACCCGACGCCGCGGCGGATGAGCGCGCGGCAGCCCGCCGTCAGATCGCCCTCGCCGGTGAGACCCAGGACCTGCTCATCGTTGGGCAGCAGGTAGTCCAGCTCGCCAAAGACCGGCGCGATCCAATCCATGATCTGGCTCGCCTGCTCGCCCGGGGCGAGGATGTCCGCCGACGTGGTGACCCCCCGCTCTCGGGCGTGGGCAAGAATGCGAGCCGCGGCCTCCCCGCCCATGAATTCCGGGCCGCCGAAGTGCAGATGGGTCGCCCCGCCGATCGCGTCCCACGGCACATCGTCCGTCCCGTAGGTCGCGTTGGCGCCGATCACGTGAAGCGCGGGCCGCTCGCCGCTCGGGCGAATTGGCAGGACGCTCGCCGATGTCTGCACGTCGTCGCGCCGCACCAGATGCCGCGTGTCGACGCCGCCTCGTTCGAGCAGCGTTCTGAGCATGTCGCCAACCGCGTCCGATCCGATCGCGCCAGCGCTCGCCACGGTGGCGCCGAGCTTCGCGAGGGTGATCGCCGTCCCGCCCGCGGAGCCGGCGGCCGTGATCTTGATCTCCTCGACGAGGTCCCCACCCTGGCCCTCGGGGATCGCCTCAACCGGCCGGACCAAGACGTCGAGGACATGGACCCCCATCGCGAACGCGATCATCTCGTCGCTCATTTCTCCTCCTCGTCCTCGCGACCGGCCGGCCGCGTGGTCCCGTAGCCCCGCGCGAGGGCGGCCGTCACCGCCGCCTGGCGCTGGCTTTCGTCGAGCGTGCTCGGCTCCCCGATCGCGGCCGCTCGCCAGTAGACCGTGCACGCCCACTCGAGGAGCAGTGCCAGGTCGACGGCCGCGGCCATGTCGGGCGCGTGGGCGATCGCCCCGTGATTCGCCATGAGGGCGGCGGTCTTTCCCTCGAGCGCGTCGAGAACGACGGCGGCGAGCTCCGGGGTCCCGAAGGTCTCGTACGGGGCCACGGGAACGGTTCCGCCCAGAAGGAGCATCCCGTAGTGCACACACGGGAGCTCGTCCAGCACGCACGACAGCGCGGTGCCCATCGGCGCGTGGGTGTGGACGACGGCTCCCGCCTCGTAACGCTCGTAGATGCCGAGGTGCAGGCCAAGCTCCGAGGTCGGCTCCAGCTCGCCCTCGACGAGGTCGCCGGCGCGATCGACGACGGCGACCTGCTCGGGCGTCAACTCGGCGAGCACCGCGCCTGTTGGACTGACCGCGATCGCGTCGTCCGCGGCGGCGGCGCTGACGTTCCCGGCAGTCCCGATCACGAGCCCCTCCCGCGCGAGCCGGCGGCACGCGTCCGCGACCTCGGTGCGCTCACGCTCGAACATCGGCCGCGTCATTTTGCATGGCGGGACGCCACGGCGCGTTGCCCGAGGGATGGATGGCCACTAGCCTGCGCGCATGCCCGAGCTGCTTCTCGCGCGCCATGGCGAGACGGAGTGGAGCCTGAACGGCCGGCATACCGGGACCACGGACCTTCCGCTCACCGAGAACGGCCGGCGCCGGGCACGGAATCTCGCACCGGGCCTGGCCGCGCGAAACTTTGCGCTCGTCCTGACGAGCCCGATGCAGCGCGCCAGCGAGACGTGCAAGCTGGCGGGACTGGGCGATGTCGCGCAGGTGCGCGACGACCTCCACGAGTGGGACTACGGAGAGTACGAGGGGATCACGACGCGCGAGATCCAGGAGCGCCGACCGGACTGGTCGCTGTGGCGCGACGGGTGTCCCAACGGCGAGCAGGCGGCAGATGTCGGCGCGCGAGCCGACCGCTCATCGCCGAGGCTCGAGCCGCCGCGGGCGACGTCATCTTCTTCGGACACGGGCACATGCTGCGCGTCGTCGGCGCGCGGTGGGTCGACCTGCCGCCGGAGGACGGCGGTCTGCTCGGGCTCGGGACCGGGGCGCTCTGCACGCTCGGCTACGAGCACGACCTGCCGATCATCGTCCACTGGAACGAGCCGGGCGGGTGAGTGGGCTCTGTACGGGAGCATCGGCAAGTGGGGAGGGAGCGGCCGGCGTCGGGGGCGCCCTACTTGCGAGCCGTGGGCGCTGCCGCTACGTGCTGTCCGGTGCCTTGCGCGAGCGGGATGAGTGCCTCTCTACCATCCGCGCCATGCGCATCGACGAGATCCTCGGCGGCTCCGAGCCCATCTTCTCGATCGAGTTCTTCCCGCCGAAGACTCCCGAGAAGGTCGACGAGCTGTTCGAGACCGTCGAGGCGCTGAAGCCGCTCGACGCCGGACTTCGTCTCGGTGACCTACGGCGCCGGCGGGGCCACCCGCGACGGGACGGTGGAGATCGCCACCCGGATCAAGCAGGAGTACGGGCTCGAGGCGATGGCCCACCTGAGCTGCGTCGGCGAGACGCGGGAGGGCCTGGTCGAGATCCTGGATCGCTTCGAGTCGGCCGGGATCGAGAACGTGCTCGCGCTGCGGGGCGAGCCGCCACGCGGCGAGGCCGAGTTCCTGGCGCCGGCGGGTGGGCTGTCCAGCGCCGCCGAGCTGGCCGAGTTCATCTCGGAGCGCTACGACTTCACGATCGGTGGCGCCTGCTTCCCCGAGGTGCACCCGGAGGCCCCGCACTCTCGAGGCCGACCTGGCCTACCTGAAGACCA
The DNA here is from genome assembly GCA_963797665.1 of uncultured Actinomycetes bacterium. GTDB lineage: Bacteria > Actinomycetota > Thermoleophilia > Solirubrobacterales > 70-9 > AC-56. Next base: position 28,279 of record CAWCQE010000023.1, read on the forward strand.
AGGTCGAGGCCGGGAGCGAGGTTCCTGATCACCCAGCTCTTCTTCGACAACCGCCTCTACTTCGACTTCGTCGACGCCGCCCGCTCGGCGGGCATCGACGTGCCGATCATCCCCGGGGTGATCCCGATCGCCACGTTCGGGCAGGTGGCCCGGATCTGCGACCTCTGCCAGGCGTCGATCCCCGACGAGCTCTCGAGCGCGATGGAGGCGCTGGGCGGAGACGACGAGGCGGAGGCGCTGCTCGGGGTCGCCTACGCGGCTCGCCAGTGCGACGAGCTGCTCGCCGGGGGCGCGCCGGGCATCCATTTCTACGCGCTCAACCGCGCTCCCGGCGACCCGCGCGGTGCTGAGCGCGCTGCGGGCGTCGCGTCCGTGGGAGCGCGCGCAGTACGCGGCGCCCCGCTGCAGGCCGTCGAGTAGCGCGCGGCATCGGGGGCTGGCTCGTAGACTCGTGCGCATCGATGGCCGCCGCGAAGGGTCCTTTCCATACCACGGGCACCGAATCACGTACGACGTGCACGGCGGCGGCGAGCGGGTCCTCGTGCTCGTTCACGGGCTGCTGATGAATCGGCGCATGTACGATCAGCTCGCGCCGGACATCGCCTCCCGGGGAAACCGCGTCGTGACCGTGGATCTGCTCGGCCACGGGCGCTCCGACCGGCTCGCGGACCGGCAGATCTACTCGATGACCGCCTTCGCGGACCAGGTCCTCGCGCTCCTCGACCACCTCGAGCTCGAGGCGCCCGGTCATCGGCGGCACCTCGCTCGGTGCGAACGTCGGGCTCGAGTTCGCCGCGCACCATCCCGATCGCGCCGGCGCCCTCTTCATCGAGATGCCCGTGCTGGAGGACGCGCTGCTGGGCGCCGCGCTGATCTTCACGCCGATCCTGCTCGGGTTGCGGGTCGGCAAGCCCGCTGCTCAAGGGCGTCGCCGCGCTCGACGCGGCGGATCCCGCGCACCAACTACCTCGTCGACATCGGCCTCGACTGGATTCGCCAGGATCCGGAGCCCTCCCGCGCCGTCCTCGAGGGGATCCTGTACGGCCGCACGCGCACCCACCGCGGAGGAGCGCCGGGAGCTCGACCAGCCGGCGCTCGTCGATCGGCCATCCAAACGACCCGCTTGCATCCGTTCTCCGACGCCGACATGCTGGTCGAGGACATGCCCAACGCCCGGCTCGTCGACGCCAACTCGATCGTCGAGTGGCGCCTGACGCCCGAGCGCCTGACCAACGAGCTCGCCGGCTTCCTCGACGAGGTCTATGCGGAGGGCGAGGCCAGGGCGAGCGGCCGGCCCGCGCCGCGAGCGGCTGAGCCCCTCCGGGGTCGCGGCGGATTCCCTTCACCGGAGACGTGGAGGATCCGTCGGGCGCTCTCAGAGCGGCTGCGCGGTACAGCGGGAAGAAACCCGAGTCCTCGCGGCCCTCGCTCAGCGTCGAGTACGCATCGGGGTCGCAGACGATCTCGTGCGTGTTGAACGGCAGCTCCGCGTTCGCGAACCCACGCTTGAAGTCCTCGAGCCCGTCGCCGGGCTTGACGCCGCCGCCGAGGTTCAAGCGGACGCCCAGCTCGTCCGCAAGGGCGATCGTGGACTCGACGATGTTCTTGAACGGCGACCGTGGCCGGTGGACCTCGGCGGTGCCGCCGAGGTAGTAGTGGAGCATCCCGTCGGAGAGCACGACGATCGCGCCGGCGGCGGTCGCGCGCTCGGGGCTGCGCGCTAGGAACAGCCACGAGCGGTCGAAGCCGAGGATCGTCCTGAAGTAGTCCTGCTCGAAGAAGTAGCGCTCAGCGGCCTCGACGCCGTGCATCGTCTCGGTGTAGGCATGGTGGAAGCTCACCCGCTGCTCGACCGACGTGTCGGGGCCGTGCAGGGCCTCGACGTGGTAGCCGAGCCGGTCGTTCTGCCGGATCTGCTCCGCGAACCGTGAGCGGATCCGCCGCTCGCGCCCGGGTCGTGGACCTGGACCGCCGAGCGCTTCGTGGCGCCCCGAAGGCAGGGCTCGTGGCCGATCCGGTCGCGCACGAAGATGCTGACCAGGCCGGTCTTGGACCAGTCGAGGGCCGCACGGGTCGGCCGGCGAGCCGCGGTCGTTCAGGATCGTGGCCCCGGGATAGCCGTAGGGGGTGATCGCGTCCCGCTGCCCCGAATCGTCGATCTCGTGGACCAGAAGCGGCAGCGCGATCTGGTCGTCGCCGTCTCCGCCTACGACGAGCGGTGTGGCTGACGCCCTCGGCATCGAAGAAGGGACGGGAACGGAAGAAGTCGTCGCTCTCGGCCGCCCGTCCCTCATCGGCGATGAGCTGCGCGACCCGGGTTGCCTCGCCCACAACTCCGTGCTGTCTGCCAACCCTTGAACTCCTCGGGCAAAAGCCCCCAGACCTCGTTGTCGACGGCGTCCCCGTCGCGGCGGATCGCCTTGCGCATCACTCCCTCGCGCTGGAACCCGAGGAACGTCACGACCTTCTGCGCGGCCCGGTTCGTGGCCGGGATCTCCGCGTGGATCCGGTGCGCGCCGTGGTCGTCGAACGCGTGGATGCAGGCCTGACGCTCGGCCTCGCGCGCGACCCCCTTCCCCCAGGCGTCAGGGTCGCCGACCAGGACGGCGAGCTCCGGGCCGGTCTCGCGCTCGAGCCCGAACAGCGCCACGAACCCCACGGGCTCCGTCCCGCCGTCGAGCAGGATCGCCCACTTCCGGTCGCGGCCCGTGTCCATCGCCCGCTCCACCCAGCCCCTGGCGTCGTCCTCTGAGAAGCTGTCCCTGCTGCCCACGAGGTCGGCCGTGACCCGTGAGTCGTTGAACCAGCGATGGACCGCCCGGGCGTCATCCGGCCGGAAATCGCGCAGCTCGACCGTCGCCGCCATACCCAGAACCTATCTCGTCTCCTGCGGCGGCCTCACCGCCTGACGACCCATCACAAGCTCTTGATGAAGCGCTTCGAGGTCTCCTCGTACCCCAGCTCACGGTAGAAGGCGTGGGCGTCCGCCCGCCACTCTCCCGACGTCACCTCCAGCCGATCGCAGCCCATGGCCCGCGCCTCGTCCTCGAGGCGCTCGACGAGCGCAAGCCCGACTCCGCCGCGCCGCGCCGGCTCCTTAACGACGATCGCGCTGAGCCGCCCGAGCGGCGGCCTCTCGACCAGGTGAAGGACGTGCAGCGACGCGAAGGCGACGATCCGGCCATCCTGCTCGGCGACAAGCATCCGAACGGATGGCTCCCGACCCACCCGTCCGAGCCTTCGGTCGAGGGTCTCGGCGTCGGACGGGTAGCCCAGTTCCGCCAGCAGGCCGAGGATCGCCGCACGGTCGCGGTCCCGGGCGGAGCGAACGGTCGTCGCCGCTCCCACGATCACCCGTAGAGGCCGCGTCCGGTCAGCAGCTGGCGCAGCGTCCGGCCGAAGATGCGCAGGTCGAGGCCGAGCGAGCGGTGGTCCACGTACCAGACATCGAGCTCGATCCGCTCCTCCCACGGGATCCCCGCGCGCCCGTTCACCTGCGCCCAGCCGGTGAGGCCGGGCTTCACCTCGAGGCGGCGGCGCTGCCGCGGCGTGTAGAGATCCACCTGTGCCTCGAGGGTCGGCCGCGGGCCGACGATCGCCATATCCCCGCGGAGCACGTTGACGAGGTTCGGGATCTCGTCGAGCGAGAACCTGCGCAGCACGCGGCCCACCGAGGTGACGCGCGGGTCGCTCGCGAGCACCGGCGTCCCCACGCCGACCGGATCCGCACCGAGCCGCATCGTGCGGAGCTTGTAGACCTCGAAGGGCGTCCCGGCCCGGCCGATCCGCCGCTGACGATAGATGACCGGCCCGCGCGAGGTCAGCTTGATCGCAATCGCCGCGACGAGCACGAACGGCGCGCCAACGACGAGCCCGATCGTGGCCAGAGCACGTCCGCCGCTCGCGGCAACCCTCGGCGCCGGCTCCCCCACCCGCGGTTGTCGGGTTTATCGTCCATACGACGACAAATCCGACAATCGCTGCGCGTGGTCACGATGCGATCGTGGTGTGTCCTCGCGGCGCATGGTGGCCTACCGCGTCCCCTCGGCCTTCTCCCACGTCGTGGGCACTCCGTGCCGCAGGTACTCCCACAGACCCGCCGCGCTCGACGCGGTCACCGCGAGGTAGTAGTGAGCGATTCGGAATGGGCGCAGCGGCAAGACCGCCCCGATCGCAGCCGCCGCAGCGAGCGCGACCTGGATCGACAGCGTCACGACGTAGATCGTCCCCTGGCCGACGAGGGCGATGTTCGTGCCGAGTGCGACCAGGTGCAGGAACGGCGAGGCGTACCGCAGCAGCCGGTGCGAGGCGACCTCGAACGCGTACAGCGGGCCGTACCCGCGCGGAGAAAGCAGGCCGTGCCGCAGCATGGTGCTCCAGGCCCCGGCCATCATCCGCCGCTTGCGAGCGAACTCGCCGCCGATGGTCGCCGCGAGGCGCTCCCGCGCGACGGCCTCGGGCGCGTAAACCGGCAGCCAGCCGCGCTTGACGAGCTCGTACGGAAACGAGATGTCCTGGCCGCGAGTCGGCTCGAGGAAGATGTAGGCCTCGCGGCGAACGGCATTGATCGCGCCGTTTCCGGCGGTGACTCCAGCGAGCTGCGATTCGAGCTCCCTCACCGCCATCTCGTAGCGCCAGTAGAGGCCCTCCTCGTTCGCGGCGCCGGCGCCGTCGAATCGCACCTGGCCGCACACGTAACCGACCCTCGGGTCGGCGAGGCGGGCGACGAGCAGGCGCAGAGCGTCCGGCTGCCAGACGCTGTTGGCATCGGAGAACGCGAGCACGTCGCCGCTCGAGCGCTCCACGGCGGCGTTCAGAGCCGCCACCTTGCCGCCTCGCGGAAGGTCCAGAACAAGGTCGGCCCCCGCCGCCCGAGCCGTCTCCACCGTCCCGTCGGTCGATCCATCGGAGGCGACGATGATCTCCAGCCGATCGCGGGGATAGTCGAGGGCCAGTGCATCGCGCACCTTGCGGTCGATCACCTCTTCCTCGTCGTGCGCCGCCACGATCAGCGACACCCGAGGCAGTTCGCCGTCCGATCGCGGCCGGCGCCCTCCCCTCCGGCCCTCGCGGCCACGCGCGAGCGCCCACAGGACGGCTGGATAGCCGAGGTGCGTATAGACGAGGAGCCCAGCCGAGACCCAGAAGACGATGGCGACCGCGGTCATGCGCTAGCGGTGCCTCCGTCCGCGGCACTGCTGTGCTGTCGTAGGTGGAGGCATCGCTAGGCGCCGAGCTCCCGGTACAGGTCGAGGGTCTGTCGCGCGACGAGCTCCCATGAGTACGGGCCCGCGGCCGCGGCGGCGGCGGCCCGAGCGAGCCGCTCGCGGAGCGCCGCGTCGTCGACCAACTCCTGCAGGCGTGCCGCCAGCGCATCCGGGTCGCCCGGCGGCACGAGTGTCCCCGCCCCGGTCGCCGCGACCTCACCGAAGCCGCCCACGTCGCTCATCACGATCGGCTTGCCGAACGCCAGGGCCGCGAACAGGACCCCCGACTGCTCGGCGTCGCGATGCGGCAGGGCGACGACGTCCGCCCGGCGGAAGTAGGCGGGCAGCTCGTGGTCGCTGACGAAGCGCGGGACGAATCGCACGCGCCCGGCGGCACGCGAGGCGGCCTGGCGCAGGGCTTCGAGCGACACGCCAAGCGGTCTCCCGACGATCCAGAGCTCGGCCCCGCGGACGGACTTGAACGCGTCGAGCAGCACATCGACCCCCTTGTACGGGCGGACCAGACCGAAGAACAGGATCACCGGCCCGTCGACCGCGGCGAGCTCGGGCGGCAGGGGCACCTCCTCATGCTGGCGGGTCAGGTAGTCGAAAGCCCCGTGTGGGATCACGCGGACCCGACCCGGGGCGATGCCCGCGCTTGCAAGGCGCTCCCGCCCGAATTCCGAGAGCGCCACCACGGCGTCCATTCGGTCGAGGATGCGCCGGAGCCCGCGCAGCCGCCGCGCCCAGCCCTCGCTGCGCAGCACGCCGTGCGCGGTCAGGATGCGCGGATGCCCCGCCGGCAGCAGGCGGCTGTCGAGCGCCGGGACCGGGAGCCACTGGAAGTGCCGGACATCGACGGGGGCACCGTCTTGCCGGTAGCGCAGCATGTCCGCGACGTGCTCGGCGAGCTTCACGGCGCGGCGGGCGGGGCCGGTGGTCTCGCGCCTGCCCTGAGAACCTGTAGAAGGCCTCCCGCACGTCGTAGCCGAGCGGCGCGGGCACGGGGCCATGCACGAACCGGCTCGTGACGAGCTCGACCTCCGCGCCCGCCCGCGCGAGCGCCGCGCAGAGCGAGCGGTCATACGGCGGCGTGTATGCGGGCGGATCGACGACCTGGACGCGCATTCGCGAGGATTGTGGCGATGGAGCTTTCGTACTGCGTGGTGAACACCAATGGGCGCGAGTTGCTGCTCGAGTGCCTGCGGTCGATCCGGCGGACCCGGCCGCAGGGCATCGAGAGCGAAGTGCTCGTCCTCGACAACGCCTCCGACGACGGCTCCGCCGAGGCGGTGGAGGCGGAATTTCCCGAGGTCCGAGTGATCCGCCGTGATCGCCGCGCCGGCCTCGCCGAGAACAACTCGCTGATCATGCGCGAGGCCCACAGCCGACTTTGCCTGCTCCTGAACGAGGACTCGGAGCTCACTGACGGCGCCGTCACCGAGCTGCTCGCGGCGCTGCGGCACGACCCCGGCGCGGCCGTCGCTGGGGCCCAGCTCCTGGATCCCGGACCGCAACCCGATCCCATGTGCGTGGCGCTTTCCGGGCCTGCAACGGCGACGGCCCAGGCGCTCCTGCTCCACCGCCGCCTCGTGACCCAGAGACGGCGGCGACGGCCCGCCGCGCGAGGTGGGCTGGGTCCAGTCGTGCACGATGCTCGTCCGGCGCGAGGTGGCCGGGAGCGTCGGCTACCTCGACACCGACTTCTTCGTCTACTCGGAGGAGGTCGACTTCCAGAAGCGCATGCATGACGCGGGCTGGCGGATCCTCCACGTGCCGCGCGCCCGCGCGATCCACCACGAGCAACTCGCGACCGATCGCTCCGGCGGAGCCCGGCGCCGGATCGTCCAATTCCATCGCGGCCGCGACCTGTACATGCAAAAACACCACTCCAAGCCGGTGGTCCTGCTCTCCCGGTGGCTGTTGGCGGCGTCGTACGTTCCGCGGACCATCGCTGCCCTCTTCATGCGTGACCGAGACCCGGGCACCTACTGGCTCCACGCGCGGCAGGCGCTGCGGCCAACCCGGCGGCGAGGGCATGCAGCGAGGCGGCCGAGGCCTACAACGCTGCACGTTCCGCCCACGCAGGGAAGGAAAGCTCCGCTCAGGTCCCCGAGCGGTCCTCGTCGCGCGCGGCGACCTCATAGATCTCCGGGCCGAAGCTCGGGCGCTCCCCTTCCGGCGGCTCGCCGCCGGCCGGCTCCGATCGCAGGCCGCGCGCCCTCGCCGCGATCGCCGACGGTCGCAGGAGCTCGGCGAGGCCGGCGCGTTCCTCGTGGATGCAGGAACCCCGTCGACGAAGAGCAGCAGCGGGTAGGCAAGCCAGAGCGCGCCACGTGACTGAGCAGCCCGGCCGCGCCGGAGGTCGGCGGAGGAGCGTCTCGCCCAGCGCGACCAGGGCCGCCGCCGACAGCACGATCAGCGCGAGACGGCGCCACTCGTAGCGGGACCGGGAAGAGACGCTGCGTGAACGCGTACATCAGGGCGAGGACGACCACGTACGAGGCGACCAGCGCCAGCCCCGCCCCGACGATGCCATGCGACGGGACGAGGATCAGGTTCAGGACGACGTTCGGAGGCCACTGCCGCGAGCGTCGCGGGGAAGCTGAACTCGGTGCGCCCCGTGCGCCCGAGGATCACCACCATCGCCAGATACAGCGCGTACAGGGCGATGCCGGTGGCCAGCAGGCCGACCGCCTGGTAGGAGGGGAAGAAGTCGGGAGCCGCAAGCAGCCGGACGATCCAGCGCGACTCGAGCCACAGTCCGCTCGCCGCGAAGGCGAGCAGGGCCGCGAACCAGGTGAAGATCTGCGAGTACACGCGGCGGGCCTCCGTCGTCGTCGCGAATCGAGTAGGCGAGGGGCGGCCACGCGAGTTGAAGCCCGCGTGCGAGCACCTGCATGGCCTGGGCGAACTTGACCGCCAATGCGTAGAGGCCGACCTCGGCGAGGCCGGCCAGGCCGGGCGAGAATGATGCGGTCGATGAAGTTGAGCGAGTACAGCGAGAGCTCGGCGGGCATGGTCGGCAGCCCGAACCGGAACATGCGCCGCAGGAGCCGGCGGTCTGGGATCAGCGAGAGGCGACGGCGCTCGCGCCAGAGCATCCAGAGCATGACCGCGGCGCCCGTGCCGTAGGTGCCGAGCAGGATGCCGCTGGCCCGCTCACCCTCCACCACGATCAGGAACACGGTGAACGGGATCGTGATCAGGACGTTGACGACGGTGATCCCGAAGTACGCCCGGGCGCGCTCGTCCAGGCGCAGGAGGGTGAGCGCGTACTCGTACATCGTGAGGGTCCACAGGCCGAGGATCGCGAGGCGCGCGAGGCCGGCGTCCTCGTGGCCGAGGAGCGCCTCCGAGATCGGCCCCGCGAGCGGAAGCGCGACCACCGACCCGATGGTGGCGACCCAGAACACAGAGGCGAACCCCGTCGCGACGACGGCCCGCGGCTGCTCGCCGGCCAGGTAGTAGAAACGCAGGATCGCCTCGATGATCCCCGAGCCTGACGACGATGCTCGCCGCGATCACCGACGCCAACATCACCTCCGCCGCGCCGTAGTCGGTCGGCGAGAGGTAGTGCGTGTAGATCGGAAGGAGGAAGACCGCGATCAGCTTCGAGAGCACGCTCGAGGCCGTGTAGGCGGCACCGGTCGTCGCGAGGCGGCGCAGGTACTCGAACATGGCTCCGATTAGGCGGTCGGCGGGTCGCGGGTCGCGTGCGGGTGCCGTCGCCCGCGCGGTCCGGGAGGGGGACCTCGGCACCGGCGCGCCGCCGTAGCCGGAGAGCGACCCCGACCCCGAGCAATGCCCAGGTCGCCGGGATCGACGGTGAAGTCCGCGTACCCCAGGCTGTGCACGAACAATCGCGACGAAGCACGCGGCGACCGCGGCTGCCGGCCAGCGAGTCGCGGGCGCCGTCCAGCAGGACGATCAGGCCCAGCACAACGAGCGCCACATACACGACCAGGCCGATCGCGCCCTGCTCGGCACCGACCGTCAGCGGCTCGCTATGGGAGACGGTTGTCTTCGGCCTTCGAGTCGACGTGTTCCTTGAAGGCCGTCGCCGAACGACCCGGACCCCCAGCCCCAGACGGGCCGATCGCGAGCGAGGTGGTAGCCGCCGGTCACCAGGCTCACACGGCCGGCCGAGAGGTTCCTGTTGATCTTGTCGGTGGAGCTCAGGTCGGTGCGGCCGACGCCGCTCACGGCGAAGAAGATCGCAGTCGCGGCGGCGATCACAACGGCCGCTCCGATCGCCCACCGGAGCCCCCAGCGAAGCGCCATCACGACCAGCAGGCCGGCCACGAGCGCGACGAACCCCGTGATCGAATAGCTCAGCGCGAGCGCCGCGAGCAGGATTGCGGCCGACACCGCAGCCGCGATCGCGAGCCGTCCACTGCGGGCCCAGGCGAGGTAGGCGCCGAGGGCGACGATCACGAGCGCCAGGTCCCGGCCGAGGATGTTCGGATCGTAGAACAGCGAGTTGACCCGGAAGTAGAGATGAAGCTGATTGGACGCCAAGAGGTCCCGCGGCTGACGAGGAGGTCGCGCGCCGCGTACTCCCAGAACGCCACGCCCGCGAAGACGAGCGCGACCGCCGTCACGGTGATCAGGACCCAGCCCAGCAGGCGGTCGCTCCAGCGAACCTCGCCGAACAGCACGAACAACAGCGCGAACGGCACCAGGAAGAAGGACGCGTTCTCGATGGCGTTCGAGACGTCCGCCGAATACGAAGGACTGGATCCCGTAAAGCAGCACGGTCGCCGCCAAAACGCGGTAGAGCCAGAGGATGAGCGGGGATGTCCCGCGCGTCGCCGGGGTGCGCCGGCGGCGCACCATCGTCGCGGGCTCGCGGCCCGCGGATCGCCGCATAGGCGAAGCAGAGGACGCCCGCCGCGATCACCACATAGAGGGGCACGAGGAGGTGGGACGTCTGCCCCCCACCGTCACCGGAACCCGGAGCGGCAGGACGGCGAACGCCGCGAGGGGGAAGCTCCACTCGAAGCGGCGGAAGACCACCGCGAGAGCCGCGGCCACCGCCACCGCGACGACCACGAGCGCGGCGAGCTTCTCCGGAGGATGGCGCAGCGAGACGACCCGTGACGTGTCCCAGACGTTGCCAGGGACCAGGGCCGGCGCCGCCACCAGGGCCGCTGTGGCGGCAGCCGTACCGCAGGCGGGGGTCCGGGGCGAGCAGGGCCGTCGCGGCAGCGCCGCAGGCGACGAGGAATGCCGCGAACTCGAGGGCGGACGCCGTCATTGGCCCCTCTCCTGCAGCTGATCTGGTGGGGTAGACCATGTCGCGGTCCTGGTCCGGGAGGATCACCCGGAGTCGGTATCCCTCGTGTCGGGTTCGCGAGTTCCCCTTCGAGGTGCGGCCGTTCCAGGTGAAAGCGACGTGCTTGTAGGCGACGAGCGGCCCGCGGTAGAGCGTGCGGATCGCCTGGTTGTCGGGGCCGACGATCTGCACCGACGCGTGCGGATCGCTGTCGCGCACGAAGAAGCTCGATCGGCGCGACGTCGTCGATGGCCATCTCCGTTCGGCGTGAACGGCTTCTTGGTGAGGTGCAGGACCTCGAGCTCGAGCCTGGGGGTCCTGGCGTGGACCACGACGCCCCCCACGACCACCGCCGCTGACCAGCAGCGCCGCGAACAGGGCCGGCCTGGCCCGTTTCAGAGCGCCCGGTCCTTTCCGGCGATGACCACGACGTCGGCGCCCCCGGCTGCTCGCTGCGTCGGGCGGTCGATCTGCTGAACCGGTTTCACGCCGAGGCGTGCGCGACCTTTCGGCGGCCTTGCGCTGGCCGCGCTCGTACATGACGACGGTCTGGTCGTACTCCTTGCGCTGTTGCCGACGGTTCCCAAGCGAGAAGTCGTTCACCTGCACGTCCGATCGCGACCTTGGCACCGAGGCCCGGGGACCGAGGTGCCGTTCAGCACCGCGACGCTGACGTCCTGCGGCACGACCGCGCCCGGCTTTCGCGACCGTCGTCGATCCCCTGCCGCCGTTCAGCAGCCGCTCGGATCCGAAGATGCCGACCAGCCCCGAGGACCACGGCTCCGAGGGCGATTAATCGCGGCGAGCACGCTAGGCTGGCCGACCGCGCCGCGAACCGCTGCCAGCGCGGATGGGGCAGGAGGGCCTCCCGCTCGCTCGTGATCTGCTCGAGCGCGGGGCGCTCGCTGGTGGTCGTTGCGGACCGCTGCCCGCGTCGCCTCGGCCGGGTCGGTGGGGCGACTGCGGTTGGCTCGGCTGGAGTCTCCGGCGCGGCCTCGACTCCCAGGATCTCCTCGAGCTCGGCCTCGGCGCGGTCGAGCAGCGCCTCGCTGCGCGCCAGATCCTCACCCGGGTGGTCCGGCATGGCGGCTCTCCATGCCTGGAGCCGCATCAGGTCCCGCCGCTGGGAGAGGTAGAGCTCAGCAGGAAGAGGACAGCCGCCCACATGCCGCCAGCGAGACGTACGTGGGCATGCGATGCGCGGCGTCGTAGAGGACCTTGACGAGGTTCGATGCGACGGGCATCGACTAGCCACCTCCGCCGAAGCCGGCGTCGTCCAAGCCAAGAAGGAGGGCGAGCTTCGATTTGCCGGCCGCGGCCTTGACGTCGGACGTCATCGGCTGCACCGGCGTCGTCGCCGAGCTTGGGCTTCACCGCCCTGGCGAGGTCCTGCGCCTCGGGCCGCAACCCTCCGGCGTACTCGACGACGGTCGCGTTGACGCTGGTCGCGGCGTTGCCGACCGGGCCCGGCTCATAGCCGGACTTCTTCACCACCTTGTCCTCCACGGCGGCCGCGAGCGCCTGGACGGAGGTCCCGTTGATGACGGCGACCGTCGGCAGCTTCTTCTTCGCCCGCGAATCGTGCTTGCGTCCACCGCCTCCTCCGCCGCCGCCGACCAGGCCGAAGCCGCTGGTCACAACGGCCGCCGCAACGACGGCAACGAGGAGGATCGCGAGGATGTACCTGCCGTCGACGGGCAGGCGGCGATCGACCGCTGCGTAGCCGTTGCGGACGGGTGACGTGAGGCGGCCCCATGTCGTGCGAAGTCGCCCTCGGGACGGCTCGTCCGCTCCGGCTGCGCCCTCGCCGCCGGCCTCGCCGTCCCGCGACGCTTCCGCCGCGGCTTGGACCGCCTCCGCCGCTTCGTTCGCGCGCTCGGGCGCCCGCCCGGCCCATTCCCGCAGACGGCGGAGGTCTCGTGCCTGCTGGAAGAGGAGGAAGGCGAGTATCGCCAGGCCCACGAAGGCGACGATGCCCAGAACGGGGCCGATGGACTCGATCGCGTGCATCGGTGCCGGGGCATCTTAGGGCTACGCCCCCACGTGCCCCAGCCGCGAATTGGGACCACGAAGCGGAAAATTCGCCGCCGAGCGACGCTCAGGGCGCGCCCAGTGCGGACTCGGCGAGGCGCTCCTCGACGAGCTCGACGACCCGCTCCGCGAGGCCGGCCTCGTCACCGGACGCGACCAGGGCCTCGAGCCGGTCGACGGAGCGGACGACCCAGTCCGGGTCGAGCGGTCGGCTACGGACGGCCCGCACGATCCGGTCGGCGGATCGTGGGCTGGGAGCGCTCGTCGCTGTTGAAGAGCTCCTCGCGCAACTTCTCTCCAGGCCGGGGGCCGATGAACTCGATCGCGATGTCTGACGTCGGGCTCGTATCCGGCGAGCGCGATCATGTTGCGCGCCAGGTCCAGGATGCGCACCGGCTCACCCATCTCGAGGACGAAGACGTCCCCGGCGCCGGCCCCGAGGTCACCCGCCTGAATGACCAGCTGGACGGCCTCGTGGATGGTCATGAAGTAGCGGGCCATGTCCGGGTGGGTGACGGTGACGGGACCGCCCTTCTCGATCTGGCCGCGGAAGATCGGCACGGCGCTGCCCGAGGAGGCGAGCACGTTGCCGAACCGCACGCTGATGAACCGCGTCGCCGTATGGCGCTGGCCCGCCGCCTCGACGATCCACTCCGCCATCGCCTTCGACGCGCCCATGACCGTTCGCGGGTTCACCGCCTTGTCAGTGGAGACGAGGACGAACCGCTCGGTGCCGGAGACGGCTGCCGTCTCCGCGGTGACGCGCGTCGCGATCGCGTTGTTTCGCACCGCCTCGAGCGGGTTCGCCTCCATCAGCGCCACGTGCTTGTACGCGGCGGCGTGAAAGACGACGTCGGGCTTGAAGCGCTGCATCACCTCCAGCATCCGCTCCGGCTCCTTGCAATCGGCGAGCACCGCCTCGACTGCGGGTGAAGTGCCACTCGTCGAGCATCTCGCGGTCGATCCGGAAGAGGTTGTCCTCGGCGTGGTCGAGCAGCACCAGCAGGCTTGCGGGCGAACCCGGGCGATCTGCCGGCACAGCTCCGCGCCGATCGAGCCGCCCGCGCCGGTGACGAGCACGATCTTGTCCTCCAGATAGGCGCCGACGCGATCGAGCTCCATCACCACCGGATCGCGCCCGAGCACGTCCTCGACGCGGACCTCGCGGAGCTGCCGGGTGAGCTGGACCCCCCCGCGCAGGAGCTCGAACACCGTGGGCAGAGTCCGCACGGGGATGTCGCGCTCCCGGCACGCGGCGACGACCTTGGCGCGCAGGACGCCGGGCGCGGACGGGAATCGCGATCACGACCTCGTCCGGGACCTCGCGGTCGAGGATCTCGCCGATCTCGTCGGTCGAGCCGAGGACCTTCACGCCGGCCGCGGTCATGCCCCGCTTGCCGGGGTCGTCGTCGACGAAGCCGATCGCCCGAGACCCCGAGGTCGGGTTCAGCTGAGCTCGCGGACGACCATCTGGCCGCCGGAGCCCGCCCCGACGATCAGCACGCCACGCGCCTGCGCGCCGCGCGTGTGCCTGTCAGGACGCTCCGCGAGCGTGCGCCGGACGAGGCGCGCGCCGCCCACCAGCAGGATCGTGAGCAGGAAGTCGAAGACGACGACCGAGCGAGGCAGGTTGTAGCGTACGGCTTCGCGAGCGTGAAGACCGCGACGAGGAGCATGCTCGCCACCGCCGACGCCCGCACGACCGGCCACAGGTCGGGGAGCTGGAAATAGCGCCACCACTTGCGGTGCAGGCCCAGGACCTCGAACACGATCGCCTTGCCGATCGCGACGAAGGCGACCGAGCCCGCGAGCATCGTCACGTAGCGGTGCGGGATCCCGAATCGGGACGTCCAGGAAACGCAGCACGAACGCGAGGGCGAACGCGGCGGCGGCGAGCATCGCGTCGGCGCGAACTGCTGGGCGCGGCGCCTGTACACAGGGTCTCTCAGGCGGGACATCGCTTGCGTACTCGTCGCTGGCGCTCCTCGACCGACATCCCTGGCGAGTGTAATGCTGCCCTCCCGTGCCGGCTGACATTTTGGACCCACTCGTCACGCCGCGACCAACGTCATCGATGCGCATGGGCCTCGCCGGCGTGTTCGTGCTGATGACCCTGGAGAGCGCCTGCATCCCGATCCCCAGCGAGGCGATCATGCTTTTCGCCGGCTTCAACGTCTCGGAGGGGAACCTGACCCTGTTCGGGGTCGTCGCCGCCGGCGTGCTGGGGAATCTCGTCGGCTCGCTGATCGCGTACGCCGCCGGGTACTACGGCCGTATCGAGTTGCTCGATCGGAACCGCCTGATCCACATCAACCGCCGCCACCTCGAGTGGGCCGACCGGTGGTTTCAGCGCCATGGATCCGGCGACGGTGTTCTTCACTCGCGGATGCTGCCGATATCCGCACCTTCATCTCGCTGCCGGCGGGAGCCGCCCGCATGCCGCTCGGCCGCTTCGTCGCTCTTCACCGCTCGCGGGCTGCATCCCATGGGTCCTGTTGCTGGCGCTCATCGGCCGCGAGGTCGGCGACCGGTGGGAGCAGTGGCGAGGAGTACCTCCACTACCTCGACTACGTGGTGATCGCGGCCGCCCTGGTCGGGATCGTCTACCTCATCGTTCAAGCGGCGCCGGGCGGCCGCCCGCGGCGGAGTCGACACCCCCGGCTTGAGCGCCGCCCGCGACTCGGGCCAGGTCCCGGGCGCACCGTCACTGGCGGCGCGCTCGTCCTGGGGGCGTCCAGGGACCCGCCGAGCTCCTGCCCGTTTCGAGCTCGGCGCACGTCTCGTTGGTCCCGTGGTTCGCCGGCTGGCGCGTCGGACGACCTGGACTCCGGAGACGCAGAAAGAGCTTCGAGGTGGCGCTTCACACAGGAACCGCGGCCGGCGCTCCTGATCGCCCAGCGCCGCGCGATCGCGAGCGAGCTGCGCCGTCTCGACGCCCGCCGCGCGGCGGCGATCGCGCTGTCGGCTGCGTCCCGCCGGCGATCGTCGGCTACGGGCTCGAGCGCCACGATCGAGCGGCGCCTGGGCGGCCCGCGCACGATCGCCGCGGGGCTGCATGGCCGGTGCGGTCGCGATGCTGCTCGCCGACCGCCGGCGCCACAGGAGCGGACCGAGGACGACACTGGGCCCGGCCGATGGGCTCGCGCTCGGAGTCGGCCAGGCGGCGGCGCTCGTTCCCCGGGGTCTCCCGCAACGGCGCGACGGTCGCGGCCGCGCGGTGGCGGCGCTACTCGCGCGCCGACGCGAACCTGCTGTCCCGCACGTCGCCCTGCCGGTGATCGCTCGGCGCGGCCGCGCTCAAGGGAGCCGCGGATGCGGCGGCGCGGGCCGCGATCGCTCCGCGATTCGGCCGCGGAATCGCCATCGGGCGCCGCGGCGTCGCTTCGTCTCCACGCTCGCTTCCCAGCGGCTGATCGCCCTGACGGACCGCGACCGTCGCCCTGGCCGTTCGCCGCCTACCGCCTGGCGCTGGCCGCTGCGATCGTGGCCAGGCTGCGCCGGGTGGTTGAATCCGCGACGTGAAGGCCGCCGACGGAGATCGCAGGAGCGGGCGGAGGCGCTACGCGCGCGCAGGCGTGAGCCAGGACGGCGGCGGGCACCGCCGTGGAGGCCCTCGTCAGGAGCCTCGAGCGGATCGACACGGGCAAGCCGTCCCGGGTCGTCCCGCTTCCCGGGCACTACGCCAGCGTGCTGCGGCTCGACGACCGCACGGGGCTGGCGCTGTCGACCGACACCGTCGGCACGAAGATGGTCGTCGCCGAGCGCCTCGGGCCGCTACGACACGATCGGGATCGACTGCGTGGCGATGAACGTCAACGACGTGATCTGCGTCGGCGCCGAGCCGATCGCGATGCTCGACTTCATCCTCACCGAGCGGGCGGACCCCGAGATCTGCGGCGCAGCTCGGGGTCGGGCTGGCGCGCGGCGCGGAGCTCGCCGGGATCGAGATCCCCGGCGGCGAGATCGCCCAGGTCGGCGACATCGTGTCCGGGCCAGGAGCTGGGCGGCTCGTGCGTCGGGCTGGTCGCTCTCGACGCGATCGTCACCGGCGCGGACGTGCGAGCCCGGCGACCCCGTGATCGGGCTGCCCTCGTCGGGCCTTCACTCGAACGGCTACACGCTCGCGCGCGCAGCGCCTGGCGGACGTGCCGCTCGACGACGACCGCCTCGGGCCGGCCGCTCGGCGACGTGCTGCTCGAGCCCACCGAGATCTACGTCCGGCCGATCCTCGAGCTGCTTCGCCTCCCCGGTCGACGTCCGCGGCCTCGCCCACATCACCGGCGAGGGGTTCGACAACCTGCTTCGGCTCGAGGCCGACGTCGGCTACGAGATCGACGATCCGCTGCCGGTGCCGCCGGTCTTCGGCCTGATCCAGGAGCTCGGCGAGGTCTCCGACGCGGAGATGCGCGAGGTGTTCAACATGGGCTGCGGCTTCTGCTGCGTGGTCGCCGCCGAGGACGAGGGCGCGGCGCTCGAGCTCCTGCGAGGGCATTACCCGGGCGCGAAGCGGATCGGCTGGGCCACCGACCGGTCAGGCAAGGTCGCGATGTGAGGACCGAGTCGGGAACCTGGTGACGATCGCGTGAGGCCACCCAGGCGCAAACGCCACGCGCAGCGTGTGTCCGGCGAGTAGGGGCGGGACTCCGTCGGGACGGCCGAGCCGTTTCAGGCTCCGCCTATGGAAGCTCCCAGAACGTCCCGCCGAGTACGCCCACCGGTCGCAGCCTCCAGTCGCGCGCGAGCGCCCAGAGCTCGGCCTCCAGCACCGGGCCGGGCTTTCCGGTCAGCTCCTCGAGCTCGCGGGTCGCGCAACGGCCGAACCGCTGGACCGACACAGCCGGCTCCGACGTCGGTCCTGCGCCGGGGCAGCGCCGCCGCCAGCGCCGCCTCGCGGTAGGCCTCGTAGGGCTCCAGCCCCAGACCCCGTGCTCCGTCGCCGTCCTCGCCGCGGAACGACGCGCGGAGGGGAAGCTGATCCGCTCGCTGGCCCTCGGTCTTCGGACACCCTGCCCTGCTCCCTGCGCCTCCTTGGGCGGATCGCGCACCGTCGTCGAGGTCGGCGGCGAACGCCTCGGTGATCGCGTTCGAGCGCGAGGTCGATGCGAAAGCGGTCGACGTCGAGGCCCGCCGGCCCCGCCTCGCCGACCAGGGCCTCCGTGTGGTCGAGCTTCTTGCGCTCGGTCATCAGGCCCTCGCGCAGCCGGCGCAGGTAGCGGTACGCCGCGTCGGGTCCCTGCTCGGCGGCCGCCTTCACCGCCTGGCAGGCCGGATAGGTGGATGCGATCGGGTTCTGGCTCCAGAGCCGGGCGTCGACCGGCATGCCCGACTCCGCGGCCGTCCCAGCCACTGAGCCATCAGGTCGGCGAACAGGTTCGTGCCCACGCCGACCCCGGACTCGGTGTCGCCGGTAGTCGGCCCATAGGAGCGCGCGAGCCCGCCCATCACCCACGAGAACCGGAGCCCATCGCCGAACTCCCACATGAGCCGGCGAAGCTGCGGCTCGATGCCCCAGGACCACGGAGCAGGCGGGATCGGTGTAATAGCGGACGTCGACGGGCATTGGCGTGCAGCGAAACGCGGCGGTCAGCGGGGGCTTAGGGTGAGTGTCGAAAATAACTATATCGAATGGCGGACGAAGCGACAACGGGCCTTGCGAGCAGCCTGATCGGCACCGTGCTGTCGGGGCGCTACCGCCTCGAGTCGAAGCTCGGCAGCGGCGGCATGTCGACGGTGTACCTGGCGCGCGACGAGACGCTGGAGCGCTGGGTCGCGGTGAAGGTCATGCACCGCGAGATGTCCGACCAGCCGGACCAGATCGAGCGCTTCCGCCGCGAGGCGCGCGCCGTGGCGCAGCTCTCCCATCCGAACGTCGTCGCCGTGATCGACGCCGGCGAGGACGGCGGCTACCCCTACATCGTCTTCGAGTACGTCGAGGGCGAGACGCTGAAGCAGCGGATCGACCGGCTGGGCCCGCTGCCGGTCGACGAGGCCGCCGCCTACGCGATCGAGATCGGCCGCGGGCTCGCCGCCGCCCACGCCCGACGGCTCGTCCACCGCGACGTCAAGCCGCAGAACGTCCTGATCGACGCCGAGGGCCGGGCCAAGGTGACCGACTTCGGCATCGCCCGCTCGCTCGAGTCCGACGGCCTGACCAAGACCGGCCGCGTGCTCGGCACGACCGACTACGTCTCGCCCGAGCAGGCGATGGGCCGCGGCGTCGACGCGCGCACGCGACATCTACTCGCTCGGCGTCCTGCTCTACGAGATGCTGACCGGCGAGGTCCCGTTCACGGCCGAGACCCTCGTCGGCGTGGCGATGAAGCACGTCAACGAGCACGATGCCGGACGTGCAGCAGCGGCGCCCGGAGGTCTCCTCGGCGCTCGCCGCGGTGGTCGAGCGGGCGACGGCGAAGGAGCCCGAAGAAGCGCTACCCCGACATGGCCGCGCTGCTCGCCGACCTCGAGGGGGCGCTCGAGGTCGAGGTCGCGCGATGCCGGCGGCTCGCACGGCGAGGCGACCAGCGTCCTCGACGCGGTGCCGACGCAGGCGCAAGCTCCTGACCCCTCGGCGCGTCTCGGCCGCCGGCGTCTTCCTCGTGCTCGCGGCGACCGCTGGCGGCGCTCCTGATCGCGGCGCTGACCGGGCAAGAGCGGCAGCAGCCGGCGCCGTGCGCCGGCGCCCGCGGGGGCGCCGATTCAGATCGTCGGCACCAGTGCCTTCGATCCCCCGCCCGGCGACGGCGAGGAGCACGACGACGAGCTCAGGCCTCGCGATCGACGGCAACCCGGACACCGGCTGGACGACCGAGACCTACCAGGCGCCGACCACCGAGGACGCGGTCGGCAAGCCCGGCGTCGGGCTTGATCGTGACGACGGCCGAGCCGGCGGCCGCGCGGACGATGCGCGATCCGCTCCGAGGTCGGCGGCTGGAGCATGCAGGTCTACGCCTCCGACACCGGCCCGCCCACCACCGCTCCAGGGCTGGGGCAAGCCGATCGGCGACGAGGCCGAACATGGACACCGACCAGACCGATCGAGCTCACGCCCGCGAACCGCGCAGGTACTACCTGATCTGGATCACCAAGCTCGCCTCCACGCGGCAGCGGCTACAACGTCCAGATCAACGAGGTCGGGCTGAAGAGCTGAGCTAGCGGCGGCGATCGGGACGCGCCGCTCAGAACCGGAAGCTGCGCTGCGCCTCGTAGCGCTCCAGCGCGTAGTGCGACGAGCCGGTCGCAGAGCTCCGGGTAGGCGATGCCGTCCGCCTCGAAGAGCTTCGCGAACACGCTGGTCGACGGTGAAGCCCGGGGATCGTGTTGAGCTCGTTGACCAGCACCTCGCCGTCGTCGCGGACGAAGAAGTCGCAGCGGGCGAGGCCGCTGCCGTCGATCGCCCTGAAGACGCGCGCGGCCAGCTCGCGGACGCGCGCCGATCTGCCTCGTCGCCGATCCGCGCCGGGACGATCAGGTCCATGCCGCCCTCCGAGTACTTGGCCTCGTAGTCGTACCAGTCGGCGTGGGCGACGATCTCGCCCGGCGGGGAGGTACGCGGCTCGTCGTTGCCGATCACCGAGCACTCCACCTCCCTGCCGCCGCCGTGCGCCTCGACGATCACCCGCGGGTCGTGGCGCCGCGCGAGCTCGACCGCCTCGTCGAGCGCGCGCTCGGGGCTGGTCACCTTGGTGATCCCGACGCTCGAGCCCAGCCGCGCCGGCTTCACCCACACGCGGCAGGCCCATCGCCGCGACGTGCTCGCGCCAGCCCTCCTCGCCGGCCTCGCAGAAGTCGACCTGCGGGATGCCGTGGAACGCGAGCAGCCGCTTGAAGGTCAGCTTGTCGATCGCGACCGCCGCCGCGAGCACGCCGGGGCCGACGTAGGGGACGTCCAGGCACTCGAGCAGGCCCTGCACCGTCCCGTCCTCGCCGAACGGGCCGTGCAGGACCGGGAAGGCGACCTCGGCGTCGAGCAGGCCGCCCCCGGCGCGCAGCTCGACCTCGCTCGCCGTCGCGGGTCCAGCGCCCGTCGCGCTCGAGCAGGACCGGGATCACCTCGTGGCCCGCGTCCCGCAGGCCCGTCGGCCACCGAGGCGCCCGACTCGCAGCGAGATCTCGTGCTCGCTCGAGCGCCCGCCGCTGAGCACCGCGACCCGCATCCGCCGGGGTGGTGCTGCGTCGTCGACGTCGGTGGTCGGTGGTGGTCGTGGTCGGCGGCTCCTTGAACTTGCCGACGAAGATCGTCACCGCCTCGCCCGCGCGGCAGCCGCGTTCCGGCGCTGGGCGATTGGTCGAGCACCTGGCCGTCCTCGTTCGGGTCGTTGGTCGTCTGCTTCACGACCCGCGCGCTGAGCCCGGCCGCCTTCAGGTCGGCCCTCGCCTGCGTCCTTCGACTCGCCCGACCACGTTCGGCACGGTCACCGTCGCCGAGCCCGGTCGAGACGACGACCGTGACGGTGGTGTGCCTGCTGCACGCTGCTCCCGCCGCCGGGTCCTGGGCGATCACCTGCCCCTCCGGCTGCGTCGGAGTCCTGGCTGCTCGAAGTCCGGGATCAGCCCCGCGTCGCGGATCTGGGTGTCGGCGACGTCCTGCTCGAGGCCGACCACCGACGGCACCTGGACCAGCTTGGGGCCGCTCGAGACCAGGAGCGTCACCGTCTCGCTCGCGCTCGAGCTGCGTCCCGGCCGGGGGCACCGTGCCGATCACCGTGCCCTTCTTGACGCGTGTTCGAGGATGCTCGCTTCTGTCACGGCCGCTGGAATCCGGCGTCCTTGAGCGTCCTTCCGCGGCTCCCGCGAGCTCCGTGCCCTTGACGTCGGGCACGATCGCCTTGCCGAGCCCGGTCGAGACGGTGATCGTCACCGTCGAGCCCTCGTCGCCTCGGAGCCGGCGGTCGGGTCCTGCTCGATCACCGTCCCGGGCGGAGTGTCGGCTCTCGGGATCGTCTTGCCGCGACCTCGAACCCGGCGTCCTCGAAGGATCGCCTCGCGCTTCTGCCTGCCTCTTTGCCGATCACCGTCGGCACCAGCACCTGCGAGTCGCGGCCGCGCTCAGCGGACGTAGGCGAGCACGCCGGCGAGCAGCCAGCAGGATGAGCGCCAGGAGCGACGAGCCGCGCCGGGCGTGAAGAAGCCCGGCGCTCCTCGGGCGGCTCCTCGGGCGGGGCGGCGGCGGCGGTGCCGGCGGCCGCGGCGACCGCCGCGTAGGACGGCCGTGTCCCCGAGCGCGGCGCCGGAGGGGTCGGCCTCGGCGGCGTCGAGCGCCTGCAGGAACTCCTCGGCGGACGCGAAGCGGTTCGGCGGGGTCCTTGGCGAGCGCCTGCAGCACCACCGCGTCGAGCGCGCGCGAGACCGCCGGGTTCAGCTCGCTCGGCGGGCGGGGGCGCTCGGAGACCTGCTTCAGCGCCACCGTCACCGGGGAGTCGGCCTCGAACGGCACCCGGCCGGTGAGCGCCTCGTACAGCATCACGCCGATCGAGTAGATGTCCGACGCGGCCGTGACCGGCAGCCCCTGCGCCTGCTCGGGCGAGAGGTACTGGGCGGTGCCGAGCACCGAGCCGGTCTGGGTGATCTCCGAGGCGCCGGCGCGGGCGATCCCGAAGTCGGTCACCCGGGCGCGCCCCTCCGCGTCGACCAGCACGTTCTGGGGCTTCAGGTCGCGGTGGACGATCCCGTGGTCGTGCGCGTACTTGCGCGCCGGCCAGCACCTGGCGGACGATCTCGACCGCCTCGCCCACCGACAGCCCGCGCTCGATCAGGTCCTTCAGCGAGGCCCCCTCGACGTACTCCATCGCGATGTAGTGGGTGCCGTCGTACGGTCCCGCGGTCGAAGACGCCGACCACGTTGGGGTGCTGGAGGCCGGCGGCCGCGGAGGCCTCGCGGCGGAACCGCTCCACGAACTGCTCGTCCTGCGCGAAGCGCTCGTGCAGGAACTTCAGCGCCACGCGCCGGTCGAGCATCGTGTCCTCGGCGCACCAGACGTCCGCCATCCCGCCCGAGCCGAGCCGCCCCAGCAGCCGGTAGCGCCCGGCGACGACCGTGTCCTGCGCGAGCTGCATCAGCCCGAGCCCAGCGCCGCGTCCATCACCTGGGTCGCGATCGGGCCCGCGACCTCGGCGCCGAAGCAGCCCTGGCAGCGCTCGATCGTCGCCGCGACCGCGATCTGCGGGTCTGTCGGCCGGCGCGAAGGCGATGAACCACGGCTGGTTGATGCCGATCGGCCGGGTCGCCGATCTCGGCCGTACCCGTCTTGCCCGCGAACGGTGCACCGCCGGCCACGGTCAGGCCGGCGGCCGTTCCCTCTCCTGGGTGACGTTGGTCATCATGTCGGTCAGCTCGGCTCGCCGTCTGGGGGCTGATCACCGTGGACTGGACGTGCGGGGTCGAGCTTGTGCGTCACGCGGCCGTCGGGGTCGGTGACCTGCTGCACGAAGGTCGGCCGCATGAGCTTGCCGCCGTTGGCGACCGTCGCCGCCACCTCCGCCATCTGCAGCGGCGTCGTCAGGTCCTGACCCTCGGCGCCGCCCTGGCCGATCGCGACCCGTCCGACGTCGAAGCTCGCAGGTGACCAGGCTGCCCGCTGGAGTTGTAGGCGCCGCTCGGCGCCATCTCGTCGGTCGGGTAGTCGAGCTCGGGGTCGCTGTAGAAGCCGAACCGCTTCATGTACTCGACCATCGTGCCGGTGCCGAGCTGCTCGCCAACCTGGGCGAAGTAGGTGTTGACGGAGTGCGGTGAGCGCGGTGGTCATGTCGATGTCGCCGAACTGCTCGCCGCCGGCGTTCGACAGCGGCACGCCGCCGATCGTCTGCGGGGAGTGGCCGCTGAGCACGCTGTTCGGGGTGAACTCGCCCGAGTCGAGCGCCGCGGCCGCCGTGACGACCTTCATCGTCGAGCCGGGCGGATAGGTGCTCTGGGTCGGCGCGGTTGACCAGCGGGGCGCCGGAGCCCTTGCTGTTCAGCTGCTTGAGGACCTCCGGGTTCTTGACCGGTGTTCGGGTCGTAGCCGGGCACCGAGGCCATCGCCTTCGACGGCGCCCGTGGACGGGTCGAGCGCCACCACGGCGCCGCCCGCGCCCGCGACGCCCCCGGTGGTCGAGGCGATCGCCGACTGGAGCGCCTGGGTCGCCACCCGCTGGGCGTGCGAGTCGATCGTCAGGGTGACGTTGTCGCCCTCCTGCGGGACATCGCGAAGCTGGTCGAGGATCGAGGTGAACTCGTTGCGCTCGCCCGCCAGGACGCGCGTTCTCGGACCGCTCGATCCCCGTCTGGCCGACCTCGACGAAGCTGTAGCCGACCGGGTTGCCGAACAGCGAGCCCTGCGGGTAGCTCGCGCACGTAGACCGGGTTCTTGCCGCCGCCCTCCGGGTGGCTCTCGGCGACCGTCACCCCGTCGGCGGTCTTGATGGTGCCGCGCTTGACCGTCTGCTCCTCGATCAGCGGGCGGCGGTTCTGGCCGTCTCGTCCTTGAGCGTTGTTCGAGTCGAACACGGCCCAGTAGGACGTGAAGCCGACCAGGGCCGCGAACAGCAGCAGCATGAGCGCCGTAGAGGCGGATGATCGGCGCGTTCATGCCGGCAGCTCCTCGCAGCTCGGCTCCGCCTCGCGCGGCGGCGGCAGCGGCCGGCGCGCGTCGTTGGAGATCATCAGCAGCAGCGCCGAGCAGGATCATGTTCGCGATCACCGAGCTGCCCGCCGAAGCTGACGAACGGCAGCGTCACGCCGGTCAGCGGGATGAACCTGCACCACGCCGCCGATGATCACCACCGCCTGCAGCGCGAACACCGCCGTCAGGCCGGCCGCCAGGAGCTTCGAGAACCCGTCGCGCGCCATCACCGCCGTCTTGAAGCCGCGCGCGGCGATCAGCGCGTAGACGACGATCAGCGCCCGCGCCGCCGAACAGGCCCAGCTCGCTGACGATCAGCGCGTAGATCTCGTCCGTGTGCGGCGCGGGCAGGATGCTGCCGCAGTCCGGGAACGGCTGCGCGCAGTGCGGGGCGAACGGCCCCGGCAGCTTCAGCAGCGACTCGCCCAGGCCCTGCCCGAACAGGCCGCCGTCGGCCTGGGCGAACAGCGACTGCTGGATCTGGCCGACGCCGCAGTCCTGCCCCGCGTTGACTCCTGCTTCGTGAGGTGCCAGGGGTTCTGTCGAACGTGTCGCCAGATGTCGACGCGGTCGCGGACGTGCGCGATCTGCGACGCTGATCAGCGGTGGCGCCGACGAAGAAGAGGGCGAGGCCAGCGACCACGTAGGAGAGCCGCGCCGTGGCGACGTAGAGCAGCGCCAGGAAGGCGCCGAAGAACATCAGCGAGCTCCCCAGGTCGCGGATGTAGACGAGCATCATCATCGTCGCGCCCCAGACCACCAGCAGGGGGCCGAAGTGCTTGAGCGGCGGGATCGTCAGCCCCGCGACGCGGCGCGCGGCGACCGTGAGCAGCTCCCGCTTCTCGCGCAGATAGCTGGCGAGGAAGATGACGATGCAGATCTTCGCGATCTCCGCCGGCTGAAAGGAGAGCGGGCCGAGGTTGATGCCCAGGTAGGCGCCGTTCACCTGCGCCCCGATGCCCGGCAGCCGCGGCGCCAGCAGCAGCAGGATCCCCGCGGTCGCGATCAGGTAGCGGTAGCGCTCGAGGGCGTGGTAGTCGCGAACGAAGAGGATCGTCACCGCGAGCAGGACGGCCCCGGCGACGAAGATCGACGCCTGCTTCAGCGCCAGGTCGTCGTTGATCCGGAACAGCATCACCAGCCCGATCGCCGCCAGCAAGCGCGCAGAGCGGGAACAGGTACGGGTCCGCGTACGGCAGCCGCGCTCGGATGAACAGGTGGACGCCCGAGGCAGACGGCCAGGAAGTAGCCGCCGTAGATCAGGCTGAGGTCGCCGATCTGGCTCGACTCGACGATGAACACGGCGGTGAACCCGCCGGTGACGAGGATCGCGACCGGGATCAGCGCCAGGAGCTCGCGGTTTCGCGCGCTCATCCGCCGCCGCCGTTCTTGGCGCCCGAGCCGCTACCGGTTCCTCGGCGCTGCGGCTGCCGCCGCTGCCGCCTCCCTGCTGCGACCGGCGCCCTTCCCGCCGCCGCCGCCCTTGCTTCCCCCGCTCCCTGCCGGCGCTGCGGCTCGCCTGCCGCTGGCGCGCTGCGGCGCTCGGCCGCGGCCTGGAGGTCGTCGAGCAGCGAGGCGGCGTCGTCGTGGGAGCGCAGCGTGTGGTCGGTGGCGCTGTCGCGGCGGTTCGGCCGGGATCGAGGTGACCTGCACCGGCGCCGCGTAGACCTCCGAGTACAGCTTGATGCCGAGCGGCAGGTCGTACGGGAGGCCGCGGTACAGCGCCAGGCGGCCTCCCGAGTCGGTGCCCAGGAAGTAGACCTGGCGCACGCCCCAGACGGCGAGGCCGGCGAGCGACGGCGATCACCACGACGGCCGCTGCCACCGTGGCGACACGGCGCGGCCAGCGGCGCTCGCGGCGCGCCTGGGCCGCGGCGACGGGCGCTCGCTCGCTCGGCCGTCGCCGCCCGCTGCCGCTCGGCCGCTGCCCCCACGCCCGCCGCGGTCAGCCCGGCCTCCTCGGCCGCGGGACCGACCAGGGTGCGGTCGCTCGTCCCGCTCCGCCGGGGCCTCCGCCTCCTCCAGCCGGAAGGCGACGACGGTGATGTTGTCGCGGCCCCCGGCCTCGTTCGCCTCGGCGCACGAGGCGGTCGGCCGCCTCGTCGAGGGTCTGCGACTCGCCGAGGATCGCGGCGATCCGGTCCTCCTTGATCATCGTCGTCAGGCCGTCGGAGCACAGCAGGTAGACGTCGCCCGGGCCGCGCCCGGTAGGTCATCGTGTCGACCTCGACCTCGCGCTCCGGGCCCGAGCGCCCGGGTGATGATCGAGCGCTGCGGATGGTCCTCGGCCTGCTCGTCGGTGAGCCGGCCCTGGCGGCGGAGCTCCTCGACCAGCGAGTGGTCGGAGGTGAGGAGCTTCAGCTCGCCGTCGCGGAAGAGGTAGGCGCGGCTGTCCCCGACGTGCGCGAAGCCGACCTCGTCGCCCTCGACGAGCGCGGCGGTGAGCGTCGTTCCCATGCCCGACCGCGAGGAGTCGGACTGGGCCAGCCGGTGGATGCGCGCGTTGGCCGTCTTGGCGATCGCGCGCAGGTAGGCCTCCGGTGACTCCTCGCCCCGCTGCACCGCCTCGAACGACTCGGCGGCCAGCCGCGAGGCCACCTCCCCCGCCTGCGCGCCGCCCATGCCGTCGGCGACCGCGAAGACGGGCGAGCTCGGCGAAGTAGGCGTCCTCGTTGGCGTTCCGCTGCCGCCCCGTGTCGGTTCGGAATGCCTGTTCGACGACCCTCAGCATGATGTCGCCGCGCGTCAGCCCCCGGGGACGTCGAGCTCGAAGCGGAACTCCGTGTCGCCGATCCGGACCTCGTCGAGGTCGTTCAGCTTCGCCTCCCCGTTCGAGACGCCCACCGTTCAGGAACGTCCCGTTGGTCGAGTTCATGTCCTCAACGTAGTAGTTGGCCCCCCGGGAATAGACGCGCGCGTGGATGCCCGAGGCGTATCGGTCCTCGATGCGCACGTCGGCGTCCGAGCGAGCGCCCGATCGAGATCCCGCCGAACAGGTCGAACCGCTCGCCGGGCTCGAGGCCCCCTCCCGTCGTCGCCACGAGCCAGGCGTCCGTGGCGGCGGCGCGGCCACCCGGGCCGATCGGGTGGATTCCGGTCGCCTCGGGCGCTGGCGCGGTCGTCGGCGCAGCTCGCGAAATGCGCTCCGCGCCACCCAGAGCAGGAACAGGTACAGGACGGCGAGGAAGCCGAACTTGAGCGCTACCGCGATCGGTTCGGTGTCCATCGGCGCGACTTGGTTACTGCTCGATGTCGAAGATGAACCTCGTCGTGCCGAGCGTCACCTCGTCGCCCGGCGAGAGCCGGCTGCGATCCACGCGCCGGTCGTTGACCTTGATCCCGTTGGTCGAGCCGAGATCGACGATCTGCCAGTCCCCGGTCGAGCCGCGGCGAAGCTCGGCGTGCTGGCGCGAGATGTTCGGGTCCGAGAAGACGCAGTCCGCAGTCCCGCGAGCGCCCCAGCACGGCCACCGGGCCATCGAGCACGTAGCGGCGATCGTCCATGGTCACGATCGCCTTGGTCTCGACCAGCCGCCCCTCCGGACGGCGGCGCTCGCGCTGCGCGTCTGCTTCGGCGGCACCGAGTAGACCATCGTGTGCCCCTGCTCTCCCTGCGAGGGCTCCTCGCCCTGGCGCGCGGGCGGCTTCACCAGGCGCGTCTGGATCCCGAACTCCCCGAGGCGCAGGCGCTCGTCGGTCTCGAAGGTTGACCTCGGGACGGGTCAGCAGCGCGTAGTCGTGGCGGCGCGCGTGCTCGAGCAGGTACCCGGACAGCTCCTGCTCGAGCGAGCGCTCGTATCCCTCGAGCCGTTGGTGGTCCTCGGCCGAGAGCCAGACCGTGTACTGGTTGGGAACGTAGACGCGCGATACCGACGCGGTGCGGTGGGCATCCATCTCCTTCGCCAGCTTGCGCGCGAGCTCGACCGGCTGGACCTGCGACGAGAAGGCGCGGCTGAACACCCCCTCGACGAGGTTCTCGATCCGCTGCTCAAGGTTTCGCAGAACGCTGATGCCGAAGCTCTCTTCCGGGTTCCGCACGTCGGCATGCAGAGGCTGAGGGAACGGGACTGCCCCTGTACGCGCGCGTGAAATCCTAGGGCGTTGCGGTTCCTCAGGAACCGGCAGCGGGGGTGCCACCGCCGGTCGGCGGCGCGGGCGCCGGGCATGGCATGCGGGGCCTCAGGCCCGCGACCGGCCGGTACCGGAGCGGGTCGTGCGCGGGGCCGGGCTCCGCGCAGGCGGAACTCCATGATCACGGCGATCGCGGCCGCCGCGACCGCGACGACCGGCACGCCGGCCAGGCCGCCGTCGCGCGACCACGCGCAGCGCGCCGTCGAGCCCGGCGGCCCAGAGCAGCGCGCCCGAGCAGCGCCACCGCGATGTGGCCCGCCCGCAGGATCAGTCCCAGAGCCATCGACGCGGCCGCGAAGATCCGCGGCCCCGAGCAGGGCCTCGGGCGACGCCAGGGGCGCCAGGAGCGCGCTGGCCGCGTCGCCCGTGGAGCGCGTCCAGTCGTGCGGGCGGATCGTCCATGAGGCCCGCCGTCGAGCCGAGGCCGACCGCGGCGGCTCCGCACAGGATCCAGCACCAGCCGAGCGCGCCGAGCACGGCGCGCTCGCGCATCGTGCCTCGCGACCCGGCGACGCGCCGGATAGCGCGGCGCCCGACGGAAGCCGCGCCGAGCAGGGGCGCGAGCATCGGGATTCCCGGCCCACGGCAGCCAGGACGCGACGAGGATCGCCGGCGCGCTCAGCACGCCCAGCACCAGGGCGAGGCCGGGCGGCCCGGCGGCGACGGCGAGCAGCGTCACGCGAGCCCCCACGCGCACAGCGCGCCGAGCTGGGCGACCCGCAGCAGCGCCCGCGTGCTCGCGCGGGGCTGGCTCCTCCGGTCGTCCGCGCGGCGGGCACGGCGCGAGTGCGCGTCGAGCCTGGGGATCGACGCGTCGAGGTGATGGTCGAGCTCGTCCAGCGGCGGTCGCAGCTCCGGCTCCGGCGTCGAGGCACGCGTCGATGCGGTCGGCGAGATGCTGCGGGCAGGTCGGGGCGGTAATCCCGGAGCGGCGGGATGCGGGTTGCCGATCTCGCGCGCCGTCTGGGCCGGCGTGTCGCGCGGCCACCGGGTTTGTGCCCGTCCAGCACTCGTACAGGGTCAGGGCGAGCGAGTAGACGTCGGCGCGCTCGGAGGCGCCGCATCCCCTCGGCCTGCTCCGGTGCCATGTAGGCGAGCGTGCCGACCACCTCGCCGGTGGCCGTGAGCGTCGGCGCCCCGGCGAGCGAGGCGATCCCGAAGTCCATGAGCTTGGCGCGGCGGCCCGCGCCGTCGTCGACGCGCACGATCACGTTCTGCGGCTTGACGTCGCGGTGGATCACGCCCCGCTCGTGCGCATGGGCGAGCGCCTCGCAGACGTCGGCGCCGAACTCCGCGACCTCGCGGTCGGAGAGATCACCGCACTGCGCGAGCTCCGCGAGCGTGGCGCCCTCGACCAGCTCGCTCACCAGGAGGGCTCGGTCCTCGTCAGACCCGAGCTCGTACAGCGTGACGATGCCCGGATGGTTGAGGCGGGCGGCGGCCTGCGCCTCGCGCGCGACGCGACCCGGCGTCGGAGCTCGGCGATCTCCTTCACCGCGACCTGGCGCTGCAGCCGCTCGTCGAAGGCCCGGTAGACCGTGCCCATGCCCGCCCGAGCCCACCCGCTCGAGGAGCCGGAAGCGATCCATCACGACCTCGCCCACCATTCCGGCTTCAGGCTTCGCCGCGTGGCCTGCGGAACCTGCCCGGGCGACGCAATGCTTCGGCTGCGCACCGCTCGCCCTGGCACGTGTCGCGCGGTGGCAGGGGTCATACTCTCGGCCGCATCGGATTCAAGGCACCCACCGACGGGCTGAGCTTTGGCGTTCCTCGACGAGGAAGAACTGGCACCACCGCCCGGCGGCGGCCGACCGCCCTCTCGCCGCGGCCCGATCGCCAGCGGCAGATCCTCGTGCGCCGCGCGGTCGGCATCGGCGTGATCGTGGTCGATCCTGATCCTGCTCGTCCTGGGCATCAAGGGGTGCCTCAACGCCCGCAAGACGCGGAGCTTCGAGAACTACGTCTCCGACCTGAACGCGATCACCGCGCAGACGAACCAGCTCTCCGGAGACTTCTTCGGCAAGCTCAGCGATCCCGGGCAACGCTCAGCGCCGCTCGAGCTTCGAGGCCGAGATCGCGACCGATCGCGGCACCGCCGAGAACCTCGCGAGCCGCGTCGACGCACTGGACACTCCGGGCGAGCTGAACGACGCCCAGAGCGAGCTCGAGCTCGCCTACAACCTGCGCGCCCAGGCCCTGACCGGGATCTCCGACCAGATCTCGACGGCGCTCGGCAATCCGGGGCCGGAACGGACGAAGGCGCTCACCTCGATCGCCGACTACATGCAGTACTTCCTCGCCAGCGACGTCCTCTACAAGCAGGCGCAGAGCGAGATCGACACCGAGCTCTCGGACCAGGGGATCGACGAGAAGGCCCCGGCGAGCGTCTTCATGACCGATCCCACCCGGCTGGCTCGACCCGCTCCAGGTCGCATCCGCCCTGTCGGCGGTCTCGGGCGGCAAGGAGACGTCCAGCGGCGCGCACGGCCTGGCGATCGTCCAGACGACGGTCAAGCCCGGCGAGCGTGGTCCTGAGCCGCGACACCCCGACGACGATCTCCGGCGGAACGGGAGCGCCGGAGATCGACGTGCAGGTCTCGAACCAGGGGAGCGCGACCGAGAAGGGCGTCGGCGTCAGCTTCAGCTGACCGGCGGCGCCGCAGACGATCGCCGGCGACGACCACGATCCCGTCCGATCGCGGCCGGCGGCGATCCAGACCGCGTCGCTTCCGATCCAGCCCGCCCCCGAGCGGACAGTCGAGCTGACGCTCGAGGTCACGGTGCATGCCGGTGCCGGGCGAGCAGATCACGACCAACAACCGCTTCACCTACCAGCTCACGTTCCGCTAGCGGAGCGCCTGAGCGCCGGCTCGGGCGCGCCGCGACGTAACCTTGCGCGCCGATGGCGACCAGTGGCACCACCGTCGCCTTCCTGGGACCCGCGGGCACCTTCTCGGAGGACGCCCTGCTTGCGGCCGCCGGCGACGCCGCGATCGACCCGCAGCCGCGCCCGAGCGTCTACGAGGCGATCCGCGCCGTCGCCGAGGGCGAGGCCGAGCGAGCGCTGGTCCCGTTCGAGAACTCGATCGAGGGCGCGGTGCGCTCGACGCTCGACACCCTGGCGTTCGAAGCGGCCGGGCGTCACGATCGCCGGGCGAGCACGACCACCCCATCCGCCACAGCCTGATCGCCCGGAACGAGCTGCCCCTGGACCGGATCGAGGTCGTCCTCTCGCATCCGCAGGCGAGCGCGCAGTGCGCGCGGTTCATCCGCGAGGAGCTTGCCGCGGCGCCGCGGTCCGCGCCGCGCCGAGCACCGCCGAGGCGGTGCGCGATCGGTCGCCGCGGGCGACGAGCCGTGGGCGGCGCTCGGCGCCGCCTCGGCGGCGCGGATCTACGGCTGCGTGGTGCTCCGCGAGGGCGTCGAGGACAATCCGGACAACGTCACCCGGTTCGTCTGGATCGCGCCCGCGGGGACCCGAGCCGAGCGGCGCGGGACCATGGCGGACGACGCTCGTCTTCTCGGAGCTCGGCGCCGATCATCCCGGCGCGCTGGTCGAGGCGCTGACCGAGTTCTCGAGCCGAGGCGTCAACCTCACCCGGATCGAGTCCCGGCCGCTGCGGCAGGGGCTCGGGCGCTACATGTTCTTCTGCGACCTCGAGGGCGCCGCGGGCGAAGACGCCGGTCGCCGAGGCGATCCAGGCGCTCCGGGGCAAGGCGGAGTCGGTGCGGATCCTGGGCAGCTATCCGATCGTCGCCAACGGCATCCCGGGGGCCTGAGGGGCTCAGCGCCGCGGCGCCGCGGGGAACGACCTGGACTGCTGTCTACAATCGTGGCGCTATGGACACGCCGGCCGACCCTCACGTAGGGCTTCGAGGCGAGGGCGCTTCGGAGCCACGGGAGGTGCGGCCACAGCGCACGCGAACGGCAACGGCCACGTCGCCCACCTGAACGGCCACCGGACGCATCGCGACCATCGGCGGCCGGGTCCTGGTGCTGAACGCGAGCTACGAGCCGATCAACGTCTGCAACATCCGGCGCGCCACCGTGCTGGTGCTGAAGGAGCGTGCGGAGATCCTCGAGCGCGGCGAGGGGGCGCTGCACTCGGAGCGGCTCACGTTCGACCGGCCCTGCGTGATCAGGCTGATTCGCTACGTGCGCGTCCCGCGCGACGTGCACCGGCGCAAGATCACCCGCAAGGCGGTGCTCGCCCGCGACGCCTGGACCTGCCAGTACTGCGGGCGCCAGTCCGGCGGGCCTGACCGTCGACCACGTGATCCCCCGCAGCCGGGGCGGACAGTCGGTGTGGGAGAACATCGTCGCCTCCTGCGCTCCCTGCAACCGGAAGAAGGGGAACATGACGCCGCGGGAGGCGCGCATGCACCCCGAAGTCCAGCCCGCGTCCGCCGGGGCCGACCGTCTTCATCCAGCTGGCCAGCCCGCGGATCCCCGTCGCCTGGGAGCCGTACCTCGTCGCCGCCTAGCTCCACCCGTCCAGCGATGGTCGCTGAGGGGAAAGCCCGCGGGGGCTCGTCTGTGAGGAAGGGCCGCCCGGAGGCGGCCCTTCACTCGAAGGTGCGGTTGGGAAGCGAGCCGGGGATTCATGGCGGGGCGGGACGTACTCCTCGCCTCCTCGGTCTCGCCGGTGCCCGGGGTGGATTCGCCGGGCGGCCCGCACTGATCAGCGGCGGCGCCATGCCGCCTGACCTGCCCGCGCCGGCGACGAACCACCGGCCGGCCGCCACCTAGCGGCCCTGCACCTCCGGCGTCCCCATAAACATGTCCACTCAAGTTAGGACCACCTCCTTTCTCCGGTGCGACGATTGAAGCAGACGGCGAGGATGAGTGACGTGTGCGGCGGGACCGGGCCGGGCACGTTGATCGGCGCGTCCGCTAGCGGCGCGGCGGGCTGACCTCCTCGTAGCGCCGGCGCGCTCTCGCCATCCGCTCCATGAACTCGCTCATCGGCCGCAGGCGCGCGAGCCGCGCCGCCGCCCCCGGCGCCACCGCGTTCAGCAGGATGAGCGGCTTGACGGGCCGGCGGTTGACGATGATCTCGCCGACGTCCTCCCGGATCGCCCGAACCACTGCCGTCGCCGACCTGCTCCGGCGGAACGGTTCCCATCGGCGGGTCGGCATCGCCATCGATGTACGGCTCGAGCCGGCCGAACATGCCGACCCGGCTCACGAGACCGGGGCAGATCGCCGAGAACCCGACCGGCTCATCGCGCGAGCTCGGCGCGCAGCGACGCCGTGAACCCGACGACGCCGTGCTTGGTCGCCGCAGTAGGAGGCGAGTTGCGGCGTGGGCACCTTGCCCGCCAGCGAGGCGATGTTGACGACGTGACCCCGGCCACGATCGAGCATCCCCGGAACGACCATCCGCGTCAGGTCCATCATCGCCAGCAGGTTCACGGCCACGGTCGACTCGAGCGCCTCCGCTCGCCATCGAGGAACGGGCCGCCGAACTCGACGCCGGCGTTGTTGACCAGGATGTCGATCGGCCCGAGCGCATCCGCGGCCCAGGTCACGAGCCTCCGACGCTCCTCACGGTCGGTCAGGTCGGCCGGCGCGTGCTTCACCTGGACCCCGCGCGTGCGAAGCTCCGCCGCGAGCCCGTCGACCGGCCGCCTCGGGAAGATCCGTGAGCGCGAGATTCACGCCCTCGGTCCGCCAGCGCCCGGGCGATGTAGGCGCCGAGGCCGCCGCCGGCGCCGGTGACCAGGGCGATTCGACCGCGCAGCTCCTTCACCGCGCGGCAGCGTATCTAGGCGGCGCCGCCCTCCGAGTGCGGTGCCGCTTGGAGTCGGCGTCGGTCGCGATCACCTGGGCTCGCCCGCCTCCTCGGCGGCCGAGGCCTCGTCGGCGACCGACGCGCTCGACTCGACCACCAGCGCGACGGCGCTGACACGATCGTCCTCGCGCAGGTTCATCACCCGCACGCCCTGCGTCGCGCGGCCCATCTGCGAGATGCCACCGGCGTTCGTGCGCTGGACCATCCCGTTCTCGGAGATGAACAGCAGGTCCTGGTGCTCGCGGACGATCAGCGCTCCCGCGAGCCCGCCCTTCTTGGACGTGAGCTTGGCCGTGAGCACGCCCTTCGTCCCACGCCCCTTCACCGGGTACTCGGACACCGACGTTCGCTTGCCGTAGCCGTTCTCGGTGACGACGAAGAGCTCCGCGTCGTCGCGCGCCACGTCCATCGCGAGCACGCGGTTGGGTTCGCCGTCGACCTTGCCGCCGACGTTCATGCCCTTGACGCCCGAGGTGTCGCGGCCCATCGGCCGCACGTTCTTCTCGTTGAAGCGCGAGGCGTGCCCGGACTTGGAGACGAGCAGCAGGTCGTCCTTCCCGGAGGTGAGGCGCACCTGGACCAGCTCGTCGCCCTCGCGGATCTTGATCGCAATGATGCCGTCGGCGCGGATCGGGGTGTTGTAGTCGGGAAAGTCGGTCTTCTTCACCAGCCCCTTCGCGGTCGCGAACACGAGATACTCGCCCTCGGAGAAGTCGCGCGTGGGCTTGACCGCCATCACCCGCTCGCCCTCGCGGAGCGGCAACACGTTGACCAGAGCCCTGCCCTTCG
Organism: uncultured Actinomycetes bacterium; assembly: GCA_963797665.1. Classification (GTDB taxonomy): domain Bacteria; phylum Actinomycetota; class Thermoleophilia; order Solirubrobacterales; family 70-9; genus AC-56. The sequence goes on from CAWCQE010000023.1 coordinate 63,107, forward strand.
ACGTCCTCGCTCCCTCGGGCAGCTCGTAGACCTTGAGGCGGTACACCTTCCCCCGGTTGGTGAAGAAGAGCATCCAGTCATGGGTCGAGCAGATGTGGAGGTGCTCGATGTAGTCGCCCTCCTTGAGGTCCATCCCCATCACCCCCACGCCGCCGCGGCGCTGCTGGCGGTAGGTCGCGAGCGGCAGCCGCTTCACGTAGCCGGAGTGGGTGATCGAGATGACCATCTGCTGGTCGGCGATCATGTCCTCGATGTCGACGTCGCCCTCGGCGAAGGTGATCTCGCTGCGGCGCTCGTCGCCGTAGCGATCCGCGATCTCGGCGAGCTCGTCCTTGACCAGGCCGTCGATCCTGGCCTCGTCGCCGAGGATCGCCCGCAGCCCGGCGATCCGCTTGAGGAGCTCCGCGTGGTCGGAGCGGACCTTGTCGGACTCGAGGGCCGTCAGGCGCTGCAGGCGCATGTCGAGGATCGCCTGGGCCTGCTCCTCGGTGAGCTCGAAGCGCTCGATCAGGCCCGTTGCGCGCGGCGTCCGGATCCGCGGATCCGCGGATCAGCGCGATGACCTCGTCGAGGTTGTCGAGCGCGATCGAGAAGCCCCTCGAGGATGTGGGCGCGCGCCTCGGCCTGGCGCAGCTGGTGCTGCGTGCGGCGGGTGACGACCTCGCGCTGGTGGGCGACGTAGTGGTGGATCAGCTCGCGCAGCCCGAGCGTGCGCGGCACGCCGTCGACGAGCGCGACCATGTTGACGCCGAAGCTGGTCTGCATCTGCGTGCGCTTGTAGAGCTGGTTGAGGACCGCCTTCGAGACCTCGCCGCGCTTGATCTCGATGACGAGCCGCATCCCGGAGCGATCGGACTCGTCACGCAGGTCCGAGATCCCGGTGATCTTCTTCTCGCGGACCAGGTCGGCGATCTTCTGGATCAGCCCGCCGTCGCCGCCCTTCTTGACCATGAACGGGAGCTCGGAGACGATGATCGCCTCCTTGCCCCCCTTGATCGGCTCGATGTGGGCCTTCGCGCGCACCTTGATCGAGCCGCGGCCGGAAGCGTACGCGTCGCGGATCCCCTCGCCCCGCATGATCAGCCCGCCGCCCGGGAAAGTCCGGGCCCTTCACATGCTCCATCAGTCCCGGCGAGGTCGATGTCCGGGTTGTCGATGTAGGCGTGGACCGCCGCCGCAGACCTCGCGTCAGGTTGTGGGGCGGGATGTTGGTCGCCATCCCGACGGCGATCCCCGACGACCCGTTGACGAGCAGGTTCGGGAAGCGCGCCGGCAGGACGAGCGGCTCCTGCGCCTTCTCGTCGTAGTTCGGGCCGAACTCGACGGTCTCGGCCTCGATGTCGCGAAGCATCTCCGTGGCGAGCCGGTCGAGACGCGCCTCCGTGTACCGCATCGCCGCAGCGTGGATCGTCGTCGATCGAGCCGAAGTTGCCCTTGCCGTCGACCAGCGGGTAGCGCAGTGAGAACTCCTGCGCCATCCGGACCAGCGTGTCGTAGATCGCCTGGTCGCCGTGCGGGTGGTACTTACCCATCACCTCGCCGACGATGAAGGCCGACTTCCGAAACGGCCGGTTGGGCTGGAGGCCCAGGTCGTGCATCGCGTACAGCACCCGGCGGTGCACCGGCTTCAGGCCGTCGCGCACGTCCGGCAGCGCGCGGCCCACGATCACGCTCATCGCGTAATCGAGGTACGACGAGCGCATCTCCTGCTCGAGCTGGCGGTCCTCGATGCGGCCCGTGAGGGCTTCGAGCGAGCCTTCCATCAGCGACTCCGATCAGACATCGAGGAAGCGGACCTCCTTCGCGTGCCGCTCGATGAACACCTTGCGCGGCTCGACGCTGTCGCCCATCAGGTCGGTGAACAGGCGCTCGGCCGTGGCGGCGTCCTCGATCGTCACGCGCTGCAGCGTCCGCGATTCCGGATCCATCGTGGTCACTGCGAAGCTCCTCGGCGTCCATCTCGCCGAGGCCCTTGAACCGCTGGAGGCTTACCCCCTCCTTCGCGAGATCGAGCGTCGCCTGGCGCAGCTCGCCGAAGGACAGGGCCTCGCGCCGCTTCGCGCCCAGCGTCACCTGGAACGGCGGACGCCCAACCTGCTTGACGAGCTTCGCGTGGACCTCGGCCAGGCGGCGGTACTCGGTCGACTTGAAGAGCTCGGCGGCGAGCCGGTGGGTGCGCGCGAGCCCGGTCGCGCGATGGATCGCCTTGACGACGATCTCCTCGGCGGTCGCGCCGACCAGCTCGGTCTCGAACGGCTCCTCCTCCGGGTCGGGCTGCTCGATCAGCTTCCGGACGCCCGCGATGCTCGCGGCGCCCTCGTCGAGGATCTGCGACTCCAGCAGGAAGTCGACCGCCTCGTGCCCAAACGCCGCCTGCAAGCGCGGCGGTCCAGCCGTCGTACTCCTTGAAGTCGCGGGTGAAGCGCTGCCAGCGGGCCGGCGTCCACGAGCGCTGCTTCGCCGAGCCGTTGGTGTAGTGAGAACTTCTCGAGCTTGTCGCGCAGCAGGATCTCCTCGAGCTCCGGACTCCTTCTCGATGTAGAGCTCCTGCTTGCCGTTCTTGACGCCGTAGAGCGGCGGCTTGGCGATGTAGACGTAGCCGGACTCGAACAGCTCCGGCATCTGCCGGTAGAGGAACGTGAGCACAGCGTCCGGATGTGCGCGCCGTCGACGTCGGCGTCGGTCATCAGCACGACCTTGTGGTAGCGCAGGTCCTCGAGGTTGAACTCGTCGTGGATCCCGGTGCCGATCGCGGTGATCAGCGCCTGGATCTCCTGGTTCGAGAGCACCTTGTCGATCCGGTTCTTCTCGGCGTTGATGATCTTGCCGCGGAGCGGCAGCACGGCCTGCGTGTTGCGGTCGCGCGCCTGCTTCGCCGAGCCGCCCGCCGAATCGCCCTCGACGATGAACAGCTCGGCGTCGCGGGGGTCCTTGACCGAGCAGTCGGCGAGCTTGCCCGGAAGGGTCGAGTTCTCGAGCGCCGACTTGCGCCGGGTCAGGTCACGGGCCTTCCGCGCCGCCTCGCGCGCGCGGGCGGCGTCCACGGCCTTCTGCAGGATGCGCCTGCCCTCGCCCGGGATTCTCCTCGAGGAACTCGCCGAGCTTGCGGTTGACGGTCTCCTTCACCAGCCCCTCGACCGGCGGGTTGCCGAGCTTGGTCTTCGTCTGGCCCTCGAACTGGGGATCGCGAAGCTTCACCGAGATGACGGCCGTCAGGCCCTCGCGCACGTCCTCGCCGCTCAGGTTCGCGTCCTTCTCCTTCAGCAGGCCCTTCTCGCGCGCGTAGGCGTTCAGCGTCCGCGTGAGCGCGGCGCGGAAGCCGGAGAGGTGCGAGCCGCCCTCGTGGGTGTTGATGTTGTTGGCGAAGCTGAAGACCGACTCCTGGTAGGAGGAGTTCCACTGCATCGCGACCTCGACCTGCCCGTCGTCGGTCTCGTTGTCGAAGTAGATCGTCTTGCGGTGCAGGGCGTCCTTGTTCTCGTTCAGGTGGCCGACGAAGTCGACGATGCCGCCCTCGTACTGGAAGGTCTCCCGCTGGCCCGCGCCGCGCTCGTCGATCAGGTCGATGCGCAGGTCGCGGGTGAGGAAGGCCGTCTCGCGCAGCCGCTCGGCGAGCGTCTGGTAGTCGAAGACCACGTCCTCGAACACCTCGTCGTCGGGGAGGAACGTGATCGTCGTCCCGGTTCCCTTGACCTTCTAGTCCTCGCTTCAGGTCGCCCTGCGGCGTCGCCGCGCTCGTAGTCCTGCTCCCAGACGTGGCCATCCCGTCGGACCTCGAGGTGCAGGCGCTCGGAGAGCGCGTTGACGACGGAGACTCCGACACCGTGGAGGCCGCCCGAGACCTTGTAGCCACCGCCGTCGCCGAACTTGCCGCCGGCGTGCAGCGTCGTCATCACGACCTCGGCCGCCGGCCGCTTCTCCTTCTCGTGCTCCTCGACCGGGATGCCGCGGCCGTCATCGGCGACGGTGACGCTGTTGTCCGGGTGGAGGGTGACGCTGACGCTGGTCGCAGAACCCCGCGATCGCCTCGTCGACCGAGTTGTCCACGACCTCGTAGACGAGGTGGTGGAGCCCTCGCGGGCCGGTGGACCCGATGTACATGCCCGGGACGGCGGCGAACGGCCTCGAGACCCTCGAGGACCGTGATGTCCTTGGCGCTGTACCCGTCGCTCGCGGCGCGCCCGCGCGTGCCCGGCTTGGCCTTCGAGGACCTGCGTTCTTTCGCTGCGTCTTGTTGGCGGCGCTTCGACTTGCCGCCGCTGCGGGCTTGACTTGCCACTCAGTCCTTTCCGTTCGCTGGCCCGGCAGAAAACCCTGGAGCCATGAGAAACCCCGACCGTCGAGCCGTGCCGCCAGGAGGGCAGGCCGGGCGGTTCGGGGCGTACTTCCAAGTTCACATAAGGATACCAGGAGAGGCCGCCGGAAACGCCGCTGCGGAATGCTGAAAATCCCTGCAAATCGTGAATAAATAGCGCGAAACGCGTCAACTTTGGTGGCGGGCGGCGTCGGCGGTGAAGCGAAGGCCCGCGAACGCGGCGCTTTCGGGCCCTCCGCGATCCGCACTCCGCAGACGCCCGTTCAGCCGCTCGAGGAGGCTCTGGCTGAAGCAGGTCGAGCTCCTGGGCCCAGGTCGCCGAACGGCAGGCGACCGTCGACACGTCCGTCGCGCTCGGCGACCGGGTCGGCCTCGGCCGCGACCGCCGCTCCCGGCGACGCCGCGGCCACGCCTCCTGGACCGCCGCGAGCAGCGTCCTCGGGCGGGCGCGGCGCGCGCGCGCGGGCGCAGCGCCGACGCCGAGCCTGCGCGGGGAACGCCGCGGTGCCTCACGCCGCGAACGCCTGCGGCGGTCGGGACCGCTGCCGGCCCCCGACGCTCGCGCGCCGCGGCACCGATCGCGCATCGCGATCTCCGTGCGCTCCCCCGTCGGCCGGCAGGTGTCGGCCTCCGTGGCGGTGATCAGGGTCTGGCCCGGCGCCCTCGGCCAGCCGCGCCGCCAGCAGCTCCCTGCGATCCGGGTCGAGCTCGCTCATCACGTCGTCGAGCAGGAGGAGCGGCGGCGTTCCGCCGAGCCTCGAGCAGCGCGCGGCGCTCGGCGAACAGCAGGGCGAGGAGGGCCGCTGCGCTGCTCGCCCTGGGAGCCGTAGCGCCGGATCGCTCGGCCCGTCGACCGACGAGCTCGAGCTCGTCGAGGTGGGGGCCGTGGCGCGTGTAGCCGCGCTCGAGGTCCGCGCTCCGCCGCTCGGCGAGCTCGGCGGCCAGCTCGTCGCGGGTGCTCGCCTCGGAGCGCGGCCGGTAGCGCAGGGACGCCCTCGCCGGGCAGGCCGAGGTCCGACGGCCGCGCTCGCGAACTCCGGTGCCAGCAGGTCGACCGCGTCGCGGCGCGCCTCCATGAGCTCGAGCCCGGCGGCGGCCAGCTCCAGCTCCCAGGCGTCGAGCGAGTCCTCGGGCGCGATCCCCGCGCGGATCCGGCCGAGCAGCGCGTTTCGCTGGGCGAGCGCCCGGCCGTAGCGCCGCCGCGCCTCCGCGCGCGCCGGCCACAGCGCGGCGAGCGAGCCGGTCCAGGTGCGCTCGGCGAGCCGCGGCGGGCCCTTGACCAGCGCCAGCCGGTCGGGCAGGAAGATCGCCAGCGGCGGGCGCTCGGTCGGCGAGCTCCGCGCTCAGCGGGGCTGCCGTCGACCAGGTGGCGGCGCTCGCCCGGCGCGGGCGAGCGACCACAGGAAGGTGCGCCGCTCCGCCCGCTCGTCGACCTCGACCTCCACTCGAGCCAGAGGCTCGCCGAAGGCGATCGTCTCCCGCTCGTTGCGGGTGCGGCACGAGCGCCCGGTGAGCGCCAGGCAGAGCGCCTCGAGCAGGTTCGTCTTGCCGGCGCCGTTCGGGCCCCACAGCAGGGTGATCCGCGGGCCGAGCTCGACCTCCTGCGCGCGGAGGTTGCGAAAGCCGAGGACGCGGAGCCGCGTCACCAGCACTGGCGCGCCGCCTAGACGTTGAGCCGGATCGGCATCACGAGGTAGCTGAAGTCCTCGCGGCCGACCGGCTCGAGCAGGCCCGGGCGAAGCGGCGAGCTGAGCTTCATCACCAGCTCCTCGCCGTCGACGCTCTCGAGCCCCTCGATCAGGAACTGCGGGTTGAAGGCGATCTCCAGCGGCTCGCCCGAGTACGGCGCCGGGAGCGCCTCGCTTGCGTCGCCCACCTCCGGCGTCTCGGCGGCGACGGTGAGCTCGCCCTCGGCGAACGCGAACCGCAGCGGAGCGTTGCGCTGCGCGAGCTGGCTGATCCGTCGCGACACCTCGAGCAGCTCCTCGCGCGGCAGTCGCACCTCGTGCTCGAACGACTCGGGGATCAGCTGGCGCCAGCTCGGGAACTGGCCCTCGATCAGCCGCGAGAACAGCACCACGTCGCCCGCGCGGAACACCGCCTGGTTGCGGGCCAGCGACATCGCGACCTCCTCGGCGCCTTCCTGGGCGACGATCCGCGCCAGCTCGCGCAGCGCCCGCGCCGGGACGTTCGCCTCGATCGCCGGCGCGGAGCGGGCGCCTCGAGCTCGGTGTGCTTGACGCTCAGCCGGTACGAGTCGGTGGCGACCATGGTGAGCGTCGATCCCTCGGCTTGGAAGAGAACGCCGGTCAGGATCGGCCGCACCTCGTCGCGCGAGGCGGCCCGAGCAACCCGGTCGATCGTCTCCGCCAGTGGGCCGGCAGGGCAGCGTCGCGGCGTCGCCGTCGAGCTCCGGAAGGCGAGGGAAGTCCTCGGCGGGCAGCGTGCGCAGGTGAAAGCGCGCTGCCGGGCCGTCAGCTCGACGTCGCGCTGCTCCGGCCGGAGCGCCAGGGTCACTTCGCCTGGCGGCAGGCTGCGAACGACGTCACCGAGGAGACGCCCGGGAAGGAGCACCGTGCCCTCGCTCTTCGACCGCGACATCGTCGGACGACCGTCGTCAGCCCGAGCTCCGTGTCGGTTGCGCGCAACGTCAGGCTGCCGTCCGCGGCCGTCGAGCTGGATACCACCGAGTGACGGCAGCGTGGCGCGGGTCGAAACGGCGCGGCTCGACGATCTGCAGGGCCGCGAGGAGCGTGTCACGAGAGATGGAGAGCTTCATCGGCTGATCTTGCATCTTCCTATCTGGTTCAGATGTATTGAGTGTGGTGGATGGCTGTGGAGAGCTGACGTTCATGGCTTCACCTGCGGGGTTTCGGTCGGTGGACGGCGATTGTGATGGACGGTTGATGGGACGGTGAGGAGGCGGCACCGGTGACCGGCTCGTGTCCGCACCGAGGAGTTCACGGGTTCGGTGGATAGTGTCAGCTGCCTCGGCGTCGGCTCGAGGCGCGTGCTGGAGACGGCGCGGATCGCGTGGAGGATCGTGGTGTGGTCGCGGTCGAACTGGCGGGCGATCTGGGCGAGTGAGAGGGAGGTCAGCTCGCGGGAGAGGTACATCGCGAGCTGCCGCGCGTGGGAGACCGCGGCGGTGCGCTTGGTCGAGAGCAGGTCCTGCCGCGAGACGCCGAGCACGGAGCAGACCGCCTCCTGGATCGCCTGACGCTGGGCGCGTCGGCTCCGGGGCAGCGGGAGCCGGGCGATGGCGCCGGCCGTCGGTGGTCTGATCGAGAGCGCACGCCGGACAGGGCGCGGCGTGACGGCTCGCTGAGCATGGAGGAGAGCGCGGCGACCCGGGTCATCGCTCCCTCGAGCCGCCGGACGTTGCCGGCAGCGAGGCCGGCGATCTCGTGCAGCACCGCCGGGTCCGCAGATCTCAGCGGGACCTCGATGGTCATTCGCCACAGGAGGGCGGTCCGGGTGCGCAGGTCGGGCGGCGCCGAGCGCGACGCAAGGCCCCACTCGAAGCGGTCGCGAAGCCGCTCCGCGAGGCGGGCGAGCGCCTCGGGCGGGCGATCGCTGGAGAGGACGATCTGCTTTCCCGCGGCGTGAAGGGCGTTGAACGTGTGGACGAACTCCTCCTGTGTGCTGCTCCTTGCCCTCGAGCGCCTGGACGTCGTCGATCAGGAGCGCATCGAGCTTGCGGTAGCGCTGCTTGAAGCGCTCCGGCCCGTCCTTGCGCAGGGCGGTCGACGAACTCGGTCGTGAACCGCTCGGCGGTCGTGTAGTGGACGGTGAGCTCCGGGCGCCGGCGGCGCAGGTAGTCGGCGATCGCGCCCAGCAGGTGCGTCTTGCCGAGCCCCGGAGGGCCGTGGAGGAACAGCGGGTTGTACGCCTCGCCGGGGAGCTCGGCCACCGCGAGCGCGGCTGCGTGGGCGAGGCGGTTGCCGGCGCCGATCACGAAGCGCTCGAACGTGTGCCTCGGGTCGAGATCGAGGGATTCGAACGACCTCCATGTCCTTGCGCAGAGCCCGCGGGCGCGGTTTCCGCCCCCTCCTCCACGATGACGACGCGCTCCAGGCCGCACCCTTGGGCGCCGCAGCGCCTGCTCGACCAGGCGTCGCGTAGCGCCGCTCGACCCAGGCCTGTCGTCGAGCGCGGCGCCGAGACGCGAAGCGTCGTGCCCGAGGCGCACACGGGGCGCAGCGGCGCGATCCAGAGGTCGAACGTGGAGGCGGGCAGGCCGCCGCGGAGCTCTTCGGTGACACGCTTCCAGATCGAGGCGAGGTCGTCGTGGAGGGCGTCTTCGGCGCACGGCGGGCGATCATAGAACCGCGTCTCCGGCCCTCCGGCGGCCCGCCGAGGGCGAGCCCGCATCCTGCGCGAAAAAGGATCGGCGGCGCGCCAGGGCCCCGCGTCGAGCCCAGAAGTCGCCACGCGACGGACCCCTATACTGCCTCGCCGGTCGTGAAGCGGACGTATCAACCCAAGAAGCGAAAGCGCGCCCGCACTCACGGGTTCCGCGCCCGCATGCGTACCCGCAGCGGCCGGGAGGTCATCAAGCGCCGGCGCCGCAAGGGTCGCAAGCGGCTGACGCCGTGAGCGCGGGCTCGCCGGGCGGGCGGCGCAAGCGCGGGCGCCTGTCGCGCAGCGGCGACTTCGATCGCGTCTACCGCGAGGGCCAGTCGCACTCGAACCGCTTCCTGGTCCTCTACGCGTTCCCGCGGGGAGATCGGACCGAGGCGGAGGACGACACCCGTCTGGGGATCTCCGTGAGCCGCAAGGTCGGCGGCGCCGTAGAGAGGAATGCGGTGAAGCGTGCGTTGAGAGAGGCATTCTGGTCGCTCGACCCCGACGTCCCGGGGCGGCACGACTTCGTCCTGGTCGCCCGGCCCGACGTCGCGGGCCTGCTCGAGCGCGAGGGCACTGGCGGCGTCGCGCAGACCGCTGGCGGGCCTCATGGAGGAGTCCGGGCTGCGCGGAGCGGGGCGTTAGACGTGAAACGGTTCGTCGCCGGGCTGCTCCTGGCCCCGATCCGTGCCTACCAGCGCTTCGTCTCGCCAGCCCTGCCGCGCCGCTGCAAGTACTACCCCACGTGCTCCGCGTACGCGGTTGAAGCCGTGCGTGAGTTCGGGGTCCTGCGCGGCGCCGTCCTCGCCGCTTGGCGCCTGCTCCGCTGCAACCCCTTCAGCCGAGGCGGATACGACCCGGTGGAGGCGCAGACCCTGTTCCGCCGACGCCGCCCGGAGATCCCGGCGTGATCCTCCCCCTCGCAAGCATCCTCCAGCCCCTCGAGGACCTGGCGAACTGGGTCATCACGTTCTGTCACGACGACATCGGGCTGAGCTGGGGCATCGCGATCATCGCGATGACGTTCATCGTCCGCCTGGCGCTGCTCCCGCTGTCGCTGCGAGGGATCCGGTCGATGCGGCGCATGCAGGTCGTCGCCCCGAAGATCAAGGAGCTCAAGGAGAAGTACAAGGACGATCCGCAGCGCTTCCAGCGGGAGACGATGGAGGTCTACAAGCGGGAGGGGGTCAACCCCTTCTCCTCGTGTCTCCCGTTCATCCTGCAGATCCCGTTTTTCATCGCGATCTACCAACTCCTGCGGGGAGACACGTTCCAGATGGACGTCCAGCAGAGCCCGCCGGAGGGGTTCCTCTTCGTGAAGTCGGTGATCGAGGCCCCTCACGGCGCCGAGCTGATCGTCCTGATCGTCCTGTTCGTGACGACGACCGCGGCCAGCGTCCTGCTCACGACCGCGATGAGCCCGACCGCGAACCCCAGCCAGCGGTACATCATGATGGTGTTTCCGCTGATCGTCGTGCCCTTCATCATCAATGCACCGGCGGGACTTGCCGTCTACTGGATCGCAACCAACATCTTCAGCCTCGCGCAGCAGTGGGTGGTGCAGCGATTGATGCCCCTTCCGACCGCGCCCACGCCGGAGGAGGCCAAGGCGTCCAAGCCGCCCCCACCGCCCCCCCGGAAGAAGAAGCGCCGACGACGCTAGCTTCGCCGCCGTGGGTGCGATTTCGCGGCGTGGTGCGGTTGTCAATTAGGGACACCCAGGCGAGCCCCCGCAACGCTCGGCCGATACCCCGGCACGGGCCGTCCCGCTCAGGGGACCGTGATCGCGTCGGACGGTCCCCAGGCAACCAGCGGGCGTGACGAAACCCCCACTGCCGCGTAAGCAATCGACCACGGCCTCCGTTCGGCCGTTTTCTGCCGGCGGCGGTGGGTAGGCGTAGTTACGAGTAATAACTTAGGCGAATCAGCGAGGTGACTCGAATTCATGGCTACGCAGACTGAGACCCAGCGCAAGGTCGCCGCTCAAAAGGCCGCCGCCACGCGCAGGGCGAATGAGGCCAAGCGCCGTCGTTCGGCCCAGAAGGCCGCCGAGACGCGTGCGCGCGCCGAGCAGGGCCGGCTGAAGGCGCTGGCGCTGCAGGCACAGCGGGTCGCTGACACCGCGGTCGGAGCCGCGGTCACCGGCGGCGAAAAGGTCGCCGATACCGTGAAGCCGCTTCGGAGTCAGACGGAGTTCCGCCGTGAGGCGCAGCGTCTCCAGCGACGGGCAACGACGAACCTGCGAAAGGTGGAGCGCCGCGGCGCCACCACCCGGAAGCAGGCGGTTCGCGCCACCAAGCGCCAGCGCGGCCACGCGTTGCGTGCGCTACGGCGGAACAGGCGCGAGGCCGGGCGCGCCGTGCAGGACGTCGAGCGGCGCTTCGAGGACACGACCGAGGGCGTGCTTCGTCGAGTGGAGACCACCGTCAAGTGACGCCCTGAACAGGTGAGCGCGACGAGCCGGGCAGCTGCCCGGCTCGTTTGCGTTCGCGGGCGGCGCCGGAAAGTTGCGCAACCTGACTCCTTCGCCGGTCGGCGGCATTCTCCTTCTCGCCGCAAGCCATGTTGCCCGAATAGACTCGCGACACCGATGAATGGGGTACGAGAAGGAGCGCTCGCCACCGAGCCGGCCAGGCGGGTGCGCGCCATCCTCGAGCGCATCGTCGACGAGCTCGACGTGCAGGCGAGCGTCGAGGTATCCGAGGACGCGGAGGAGATCGTGGGCCGCCTCGACGGCGAGGACCTTGGGCTCCTCATCGGCCGCCGCGGGCAGACGATCGACGCGATCCAGCTCATCTGCTACCGCGCCGCGTTCCGGGGGCGCCAGGATCGAAAGCGGGTCACGGTGGACGCGGCCGGATATCGCGAGCGGCGTCGCGAGGCGATCGAGCGCCAAGCCGATCGCGCGGCCGATCGCGCGCTCAAGACCGGCAACGAGATCGAGCTCGATCCCATGACGCCGACCGAGCGACGCGTCGTCCACCAGCACCTGAAGGACCGGGCCGGCGTCGAGACCTTCAGCGAGGGCGACGAGCCCGAGCGCTGCGTAGTCGTCGCTCCGCTCCTACAGGGTTGAGCGACCCCCCAGGCGCCAAGGGGCTGTCGGCGGACGCCCGCGCGGGTCTCGAGGCAATCGTGGCGTCGGTCGCCGGCGATCGAGCGGGCGCCCAGCAGCGTCAGGGACCCAGCTCAAGCGTGGCGGGTTCACATCGCCGACTCGCTCGCGGGCCTGGAGTTTCGCGAGCTGCGCGAAGCGTCCGCGATCGCCGATCTTGGGGCAGGCGCAGGATTCCCGGGGCTGCCGCTCGCGGTGGCGCTGCCGGCGGCGCGCGTGGATCTGGTCGAGGCAACGGGCCGCAAGTGCGAGTTCATGCGGCGAACCATCGATGCTGCCGCGATCGCCAACGCCCGGGTCGTCTGCACCCGCTCCGAGGAGTGGGCCTCGAATCCACCGCCTAGTGGCGGTCGCGAGGCATACGACGCGGTCGTGGCCCGCGCGGTCGGACGCCTGGCGACGCTGGCGGAGCTCGCCTCGCCACTGCTCGCCTCGGACGGCGTTCTCGTCGCGTGGAAGGGCCGACGCGATCCGGGCGAGGAGGCGGAGCTGGAGCGGGCGGTCGAGAGGGTGGGGATGGAACCGGACGAGGTCCGGTGGGTCGGGCCGTATGCGGGCTCCCGCAACCGGCACCTGCACGTCCTCCGAAAGCACGGCGACACGCCCGACGGGCTGCCCCGCCGCCCCGGGATGGCGAAGAAGCGGCCGTTCGGAGGCTAGCCGGCGCCCGGGCGCGGATTTGGGCGCTGGGCCACTCGGTAAGGTCGAGCGCCGATGGGCTCCGTGTACGCGGTCGCGAACCAGAAGGGCGGCGTCGGGAAGACGACGACCGCGATCAACATCGCCGCCTGCGCCGCCGAGGCCGGGCAGCCAGGTGCTGATCTGCGATCTCGACCCGCAGTGCAACGCCACCGTCGCGCTCGGGCTGGGGCGCGACCTCAGTCCCTCCTCCTACGACTGCCTGCTGGGTGAGCGCTCGGTCGCCGAGGCGGCCCGCCCGGCGGGCCCCGACAACCTCTGGATCGTGCCGGCGAATCGCGACCTCGCGGGCGCCGCCGATCGAGCTGCCCCGGATCGAGGGCTCGGAGCGACACGCTACGCGACATCGCTCGGCCCGGTCCGCGAGCGGTTCGCCGCTCACCCTCCTCGACTGCCCACCCGCGCTCGGCCCCGTCACCGTCAACGCCCTGGTCGCGGCCGACCGCGTCGTCGTGCCGGTTCAGGCGGAGTACCTGGCTCTCGAGGGCCTCGTCCAGTTCCTCGAGACGCTGGAGCTGATCAGGCGCGAGATGAACCCGGGCCTCGTTCTGACCGGCGTCGTCATCACCATGCACGATGAGCGAACCCGGCTCGCCCAGGACGTCGAGCGCGAGCTTCGCGACCACTTCTCCGACCTCGTCCTTCGCACAGTGATCCCGCGCAACATCCGAGTCGCCGAGGCCCCGAGCTTCGGCGTTCCGGTCGTTCAGCATGCGCCCGGCTCGCAGGGATCCGCCGCCTACCGTGAGCTGGCTGCCGAGCTCGCCGAGCGCGAACGCGCGGCGCGCGTATCCGTCGAGCGTCTGGCGGTCGCGCCCGAAGATGATCAACCTCAAGTGGAGGTTGAGGGATGACGCAACGGGGAATGGGACGAGGCCTCGCGGCAATCATCCCTGACACCGCGGAGCGGCCCGAGCTTCGCGACCTCCCGCTCGACCTGATCCGGCCGAACCCCAACCAGCCCCGCGACGCGGTTCGACGCGGCGTCGATCACGAGCCTGGCGGCCTCGATCGCCGACGCGGGGATGGTGCAGCCGCTGATCGTGCGTCCGCTCGGGGACGGACGGTACGAGCTGACCGCCGGCGAGCGGCGGTGGCGGGCGGCCAGGGAGGCGGGTGTACGGACGGTCCCGGCGATCGTTCGGGACGAGGCCGAGGCGGAGCGCCTCCAGACCGCGTTGATCGAGAACATGGCGCGCGAGGACCTGAACCCCGTCGACGAGGCCCGGGCCTGCGCCGCGCTGGTCGAGGACATGGGGCTCTCGAAGGAGGAGCTCGCGCGACGCCTCAGCCGCAGCCGCTCCGCGATCTCGAACCTGATCCGCCTCCTCGATCTTCCGGACGAGGCGCTCGACCTGCTGGCGTCGGGGGAGCTCAGCGAGGGCCATGGCCGGGCGATCCTCAGGCGAGGGGCAACGACGCGCGGCGTCGCCTCGCCCGCGAGGCAGCTGATCGCGACTGGTCTGTTCGCGAGACCGAACGCCGGGCGAAGGGGTCGGAGCGCACGGACCGGCCCGCGAGGGTCGTGCCGCACCCCGATCAGGAGGCGGCGCTCGCTCGGGCCGAGGAGAGCCTCGAGCGGGCCCTCGGCACGGGTATCCGGGTTCGAGCCGCCCGCCGCGGGATCCGGGCGGAGCTTCGCTTTGACGACCTGGACGAGCTGCACGCGTTCGCACGCTCGGTGCGCAGGAGCTGAAGCGACGCCGCGGCTCAGGGCGCGAGGCGCTGGATCGACCAGCCGTCGCCCTCGCGCACGTAGACGAACCGGTCGTGAAGCCGCGCCGCCTGCCCCTGCCAGAACTCGATCCGCTCGGGGCGCAGGCGGTACCCGCCCCAGAAGTCGGGGCGGGGGACGTCGGCGCCGGCGAACCGCCGGGTGACGTCGCGCACGCGCTCGTCGAGGGCTTCACGGTCCGGCAGGGCTTCGCTCTGAGGTGACGCCCAGGCGCCGATCCGCGCGCCGTCCGGGCGCGTGGAGAAGTACTCGTCGTCGTCCTCAGACGGCAGCTTCTCGACCAGTCCCCGGATCCGGACTTGCCGGTCGAGTTCGCGCCAGTAGAGGACCAGCGCCGCCCGCGACTGCGCTCGAAGCTGCCGGGCCTTGGCCGACTCCAGGTTCGTGAAGAAGCGAAAGCCGTCGGGGCCGAAGCCCTTCAGCAGCACCATCCGCGCATCCGGAGATCCATCGGCGTCCACCGTGGCGAGCGCCATGGCGTCGGCCAGCGGCACGTCGCCGGCGGCGCGCTCGTACCACTCGCGGAACTGTTCGATCGGGTCATCGGCAAGCGCCGAGCGCTCGAGCGGAGGCATGTCAGGGCGGCGTGGCATCGCCCGCCAGGCTAACCCGCGGCGCGGCAGCCGCGAACGATTTTGGGGATTTGGGGACGCTATGGCGTGCCTCAGATGCCAAAACCGGCTCGAGCACGTCTCGTGGGGGCTTTCTAGAATGGGCGCCTCGGGGCGATTAGCTCAGTCGGTCAGAGCGCCTCTCTGATAAGGAGGAGGTCCCTGGTTCGAGTCCAGGATCGCCCATCCAGGACGCTGCAAACCGTCGCCCGGCGGTGTCCTCGGTCGGCCGCCTCGGTCATGCACGACTCAAGTGCACTCCCTTCGGCGGCCTCCCTGCGTCCTGGCCAGGCTCGGTTTTTGCGTCCTGGACTCTCATATCGTTTCCCTAGGGGCTCGCCGGTCGCCTACTGAACGGATTTGATCGCGCTCTCGATCTGCGACAGGGGGATGACGCCGGATCCCAGGACCTTCTTGCCCCCGGGGCCCTCGACCACGAAGGACGGCGTCGAGTTAAAGCCGAGCGCCTGCGCATCGCTTTGGACCTTCGAGATCTGCGCGTCCCACTTCGAGCTTTGGCGATCGGAGTTCCACTTCGAGATGTCGCGAACGCCCGCGGCCTGGGCGATCGAGGTGAGGAGGGAGTCGGTTACGTAGCCGCTGTTCTCCTCGCCCTGGTTCCGGTAGAAGAGCTCGACGAAGTTCCAGTAGCGGCCCTGCTCCCCGGCCGCGAGCGCCGCCTTGGCGGCGGGTACCGAATCGGGTCCCAGAATCGGGAACTGGCGAAACTCGTAATCGGCGGTCCCCTTCCCGACGAACTGGGAGATCAGGGCCGGGGCGACATCGAAGGAGAACGCCCTACAGACCGGACATTGAAGGTCCCCGTACTCGACCACGGTGACCTTTGCCCCCGGGTCGCCCAGAATCGTGCCGCTCTGGGGAATCCCGTGAAGCTGATTGGACACGAGCGAGGCGTCGACGACCTTGCCCCCTGCCCCAGCGCCCGAGGCACTCGAGCCCGACTGGCTGACGACGATGGCGACGACGACGACGATGACCGCGAGGAGGCCTGCGCCGCTCCCGTACTGGATCAGCCGCCGCCTGCGCGTGGCCGCCTGCTCGCTCGGCCTCGCGGCGGAGGCGCTCCGCCCGAAGGCGTTCCTTCTGCTCCTTTCGGCTCGCCATCGCCGGTTTCAGGCTAGGCCGCGAAGCTAAAGGGACTCATTAGCCGCGACCAGTCGATCGCGGCCGGCATAACCGAACATCCGCCACGCGTTCACCCCGAGCAGGAGGGTCATCAGGCAGGCGCTTGCCACGCACCATTGACAGATCGCGTCGATGACGAATAGCTCCAGAAAGGTGAGGTAGGCGCTGAACCCGAAGCCGACCAGCGCCAACAGGAGGCCGGCGAACCGGCCGAGGTCTCCGGGCGCAACAGCGGCTGCCAGGAGCGCGATGTAGCCGCCCATCCCGAGCACGGCGACGTTGATCCCGGCGAGGTGGGAGTAGCGGCTGTTCGCCACCGTCTCGCACCCATGGCCGCCCGCGAGGCACGCGGGCGCGCCGCCACTCGCATCAGCGATCGTGATGTAGGCGGCGACCCCGATCCCACACACGGCGAGGACGGCGGCAGCCAGCCTCAGGGTCCGCTCGCTCGGCACTCCGAGACCGTAGCGCCGGACCCATGGGTGGGCTTAAAGCTCGGCTTTCGAGCGAACACGGCAGAATGTCCGCGATGTCTCGTCGCAGGGTGGTCGTCGCGGGCGTCGTTCAGTGTGCCGTAATCGCCGCGCTCGTCGCGAGCGGGTGCGGTGGCTCGAGCTCGACCACCCGCGAAGCGGGCGATCCGAAGCGCGGCGGCTTCACGGGCGGGACTGCCGACCCGCCGAAGCCGGCGCCGCCCCTGGCCCTGAGCAACTACCGCGGCGAGCCGGTGAAGATCGAGGAATACCGCGGCAAGGCGGTCTTCGTGACCTTCATCTACGTACATTGCCCGGACATCTGCCCGGTGATCGTCTCCAATATGCGGGCGGCCCAGGAGGAGCTTGGTCCCAAGGCCGAGGACGCGCAGTTCATCGCCGTGTCGGTCGACCCCGAGAACGACACGCCGGAGGCGGTCGGGGAGTTCCTGAAGGCTCGCCAGATGACCGGGCGGATGCAGTACCTCGTGGGCTCGCGGCCGCAGCTCGAGCAGGTGTGGGAGAACTGGAACGTCGTCTCCAGGGACGATCCAAACCGCGCCAATCCCGATGTCGTCGAGCACTCGGCCCCGATCTACGGGATCTCGGCGAGCGGTCGGCTGACGACGATCTACCCCCCCGACTTCAACCCTGACCAGATCGCCCACGACGCGCCGCTCCTCGCATCGCAGTAAAGGGCGCCCGCCCGGGGTCGCCGGGCCGAGAGCGCAAGCTGACCTAGTCCGCGTCCTCTCCGTCCTGATCGCCGCGCCCCTTGCGCCGCTCCTGGACCGCGGTTCGAATTGCTCCGGCGAGCACCAGCACGCCCGGCAGCATGAAGAGCACAACCCAGTACCAGTGACCGAGGTGAGCGAGCGGCAGGTAGAGGTAGACGGCGGTCATCGCGTCACTGGTTCGACTGCGAGAGCAGGAGCAGGCCGAGGCATGTGAAGGAGACCATGACGACGAGCATCCACCGCTGCGACCTCGATGCCTGCTTGGGGTCGCCGTAGATCGCGATCGCGCGATCGTGCGCCAGGGCGAGGCCGGTCACATGGCCGCAGACGAGCGCGCCGACCTGGACGTACCAGATCGACGCCGCGCTGAGCGAGGTGTAGTCGATCGAGCCCGTGGCGGTGCCGAAGTAGTCGGAGCCGTTGCCGAGCGGGTCCGAGAGCAGATAGGTGAACTGCGCCTGCTCGCCGAAGACGAAGTAGCTGAAGTAGTGGGCGACGAGGTACGCCAGCGCGATGGGGATCAGCGTGTGGGCGAAGAGGCGCCCGAGCTCCCCGACCGCCGGCGAGCCCCGGACCGACGCACATCCCGGCCACGCCGGTCCAGAAGATCGCGCCGATACCGCCCACCGAGACGAGCAGGAAAAACGTCTCGGCGACCCGAAATGCGAGCGTGGTACCGAGGCCGACATGGCCGAGGGCGTTCGTGGTGCTCGTGATCGCCCCGCTCAACAGCCCCTCCTGGGCGCCGTCGAAGGCCGTGATTCCGATCGCAGCGACGACGATCCACACGGAGGCGCGCTGGGTCGCCCAGTGGGTCGCGGCGGCGAGAGCCCGCCGCAGGCCGAGCCGGCCCCGCCGGACCTCGAGCGGCGCCAGCCGGGAGAACATCCCGAGGTAGACGGAGAACGTCTCCCCGCGCTCGAGCCAGGCCTCGGTCCCGAACAGCGCCATGCCGGCGAGTGCGTACCCGGTGTAGGCCGCCGCGGCGATCGCGACGTCCTGCGGTTGAAGCCCCGCCGGATTGCTCGCGCCGTAGATCAGCTCAAGCCAGGCGAAGGCCAAGAGCCCAACCGCTGCCGGCCACCGGCCGAGCCGCTCCGGGTAGCGAAGCGGCGGCCGCCACGGCCCGCCTGACAGGCGCTGGAGCCCCCAACCGTAGGCGCCCCCGATGGCCCGCCACGGGTTGAACGCGCAAAACACGTCTCCGAACAGCACGCTGAGCAGCACCACCCCGAGCCAGAAGGTGATGAACACGAACGTCGGCGCGAAGTTGAGGCCGGGCAGTTCCGTCCCGGTGGCCCCAGCCCACAGCACGACGGCGAGCAGCGCGACGCCGATCAGGCCGGCCATCACCTCGGTCGCCCGGTTGACCAGCAGCGCGGAGACGCGCTCGCTCACCGGGCGCCAGCGATCGTCCTCGAGCCGCGTCTTCGTCCACAGCATGCTGAGAGCGAAGAACGACGCCACGAGGACGACCGCGGCCGCCCATGCGAACAGCCACTCCGGGATCGGCAGGTCGCGCCTGCCGATCAGGAGCGCGTGTGCGACTGGGATCACGGGTTCACGGCCAGCTGAGCGAGCTCTACGCCCGGTGCCTCCTCGCCGTGCACGAGATGGTGAGCCTCGACCTCGAACTCACCCGTCGCGTCGGCGCTGAACGAGATCGAGCCGGTCTTACCGGCGTCGACGTCCTTCGCCAGCTCATAGCCGTGGATGTGGAGTTCCGCCGGCACATCGGTATGGAGCGTCACGGTCAGGTGATCGCCCTGGGTCGCCGAGATGTCCTTGGATCCGCCGACGGCCTTCCCGTTGGCGAGGTGGAAGGCGAACGTGTGGTTGGACGAGCCGCCGCCGGAATCCGAGCCGCCCTGCAGGACGACGAAGACGACGATGGCTGCGATGAGCACTGCGACCGCGGCCACCGCGGCGGTCTTTCGGGATTGCATGTCTGAGTTACTCCTCTCCTGGAGCTCGCCTGCACATGAACTCCCTCGTAGGTGCGTCAGAACGAGTCGGCGCGGAAAGCGCCGAGCCCCGTCAGGTGGATGCGATCCCGAGAGGTGGCGCCCTGCCGGGCGCCGCGCTTGCGAAGGGCGAGCGAGCGGGCAGGAAGACCACGCGAGGCGCCTCCTCGCGCCGAGGCGTGACGGGCCGAGTACGCGCTGGCGAGCGAGCGTGAGCGATGAGGGCGATCGCTGCATCGGCACCTCGCAGCAGCAGGGCGATGCCGGTGCCGAAGCCGAGGGCAAGCGGCACCGACCACCACCCGCCATCGCCGAACACGCCGATGAGCCCGCCCGGGTGACCAGTCGCGAACAGGCCCTCGACGAGCTCCTGACTCGCGTAGATCACCACCAGCGTCGCGGCGATTGCCAGGGCGAGGACGAGGAACGGAGGTCGCCGCTCCGACCCGTCATCGCCGCGGCAGGCCCTGGCGAACCGCGCGAGCAGTTCCGCGGCGGCGAGTGCCGCCGCCAGGACGAACACTGGCGTGAGGGAGGTCAGGTACGCATGACCCTGGGCAGCCAGTTCATGACCCGCGTGTCCGCCGAAGGCGAGCTCGTAGCGCAGCTGGTGAACGCCCAGGGCTGAGAGTGGCAGGAGGGCGAGGGCGCGGGCTCGAAGGGAGATTCGGGTCATCGCGACGGTGGGATCATGGCGTATCGCCCCCGGCCGGGGCCGCGATGTATGCCTGCTGACGCGCCTCGGATATGTCCGGGCGACTATCGCCAGCCGGGGCGCAGCGCGCAATCGAGCCCAGATGGTGGCTCTCGACCCACACCTATAATTGCCCGCAGCCAGCGACGGCTCCGGAGACGACTTTGCAACAGATGCAGATCTACGGCGTGAGCTTCGACATGGTCGGCAAGCAGCCGATCGTTTTGCTGAAGACGGTGGACGGGAACCGCTTTCTGCCGATCTGGATCGGGCACCCCGAGGCCGCCGCGATCCTCATGAAGCTGCAGGGCGCCTCGACCCCACGGCCGATGACGCACGACCTGCTCTCGGACCTCCTCGAGCAGCTCGACGCCAAGTGCGAGCGCGTCTCCGTCACCGAGCTGCGCGACAACACGTTCTACGCGTCGATCACGATCTCGGTGAACGGCTCCGAGCTCGAGATCGACTCCCGGCCATCGGACGCGATCGCGCTCGCCGTCCGCACCTCGGCGCCGATCTTCGCCGCGGACGACGTGATCGACGAGTCGTCGATCGAGTTCGAGCACGAGGTCGAGGACACCGAGGAGGTCGTCGAGAAGTTCAAGGACTTCCTCGACCAGGTCACGCCCGAGGACTTCGCCAAGGGCGAGGACTCGTAGCCTCCTCGGGGCTCGACCTATCCGGCCATCTCGAGCAACGGGTGCGTGAGGCCGTGCTCGCGGCAGAGCTCGGGGACCGTCTCCGGCTTCATCTCGAGCCCATAGCGCATGTTCAGCTCGCCGATCGCGGCGAGATCGGGCTCAGGCGCCGCCACCAGGTCACCGAGCTCGTCGAAGTAGTGCTCGAAGCCGCCGGGCGAGATGATCTCGAGGATGCGGCAGGGCTCGTCGCCGGCGTTCCAGAAGGTGTGCCACTGCTCGCGCGGCTTGAACACGAAGTCGCCGACATCGGCGTAGACGACGTCGTCGCCCAGCATCGCGCCCATCCGCCCCTCGACGACGTAGCTGTACTCGTCCTCGCGCGAGTGCTTGTGGAGTCCCACGGCGAGCCGTCGCGGGGCCATCGGATGCTCGACGAGCGAGAAATCACCGCCCGTTTCGTCGGTCCAGGCGATGAACCTCGCACCGATGGACCCGAGGTCCACGAGCTTGCCCTCAGAGGGGCCGATCTTCCGCGGCCCCTGCGAGCCGTCGAACCTGCTCAGCGACTTGGGGTCGACCGTCATCCTCGAATCTCCTTCCACTCGTTCGGCCGCAATCTATTGACCGTCCCTTGCTCGGGCGCGAGCCTCGGCAACCGGCGCGTCCACGACACCATGACCCACTAGCCTCTTTCGGCTCATGAGCCTCTTCCTCGCCATCTGCCAGGGGATCGGGCTCGCGATCGCCGCCGGGACCTTCGCCGGCGCCTCCGGGCGCCGCGGCGCGATCGGCGTGCTGCTCGCGATCGCCGCCGCGATCGCCGGCGCGATCCTGTTCGCGATCTCGCTGTCGAACCGGGACCACCCCGCCTGGCCGGGCGTCCCGCTGGGGGCGATCATCGCCGTGTTCGCCTACGGGGTCGTGAGCGCGGTCGTCGCCGGGGCCCAGGCGCGCGTCGCGAGGGCGCCTCGTCGATCGGGCTGATCGTCGCCGCGGTGGCGCTCGTGCTCGCGGTGATCACGCTGTTCGTTGGGAGCCGTTCGGGCTGGTCGCCCTGCTCGGCCTCGCTCTGGCTGGCGTCCGCCCGCCAGCGCCGCGCCCAGCGCAAGTACGAGGGGCTGCGCGTGCTCCGGTGAGCCCGCCCTCGCCGCCGTCACACTCCAATCGATGCCCACGTCCCGAAAGCTCTGCCTGATCGTCGTCGACTCGCTGCGCACCGACATGCTGCTGCGCGCGGTCGCCGACGACCTGGCGCCGAACTTCGCCGCCCTGCTCGAGCGCGGGACGCTGATCGGCGACTGCGTCTCGGCGTTTCCCTCGGTGACGCCCGGTCGCCTGCTCGGAGATCGCGACCGGCGCCGGCCCGGAGCGGCCACCACATCAGCGGCATGAACTGGTACCACCGCGCCGAGCGGCGCTACGTCGAGTACGGATCCTCGCTGGAGGCGACCCGCGCCTTCGGCCTCTTCCGGACCCTCTACGACACCGTCTACAACATGAACATGGCCCACCTCTCGCACGAGGTGGAGACCGTGTTCGAGCGGCTCGGCGACGCCGGGGTGCGGACGGCGTGCACGCCGTTCCTGATCTATCGCGGCCGCCGCCGCCACGAGCTCAGCCTCGAGGGGCTGATGCGGCGGGTCGCGGTGGCGGCGAACTTCCGCCACGCGGTCTGGGGCCCGGACGAGCTCTTCTACGGCGAGCTGTACGCGAGCCGCAGGGTGCCCTGCAAGCCGACCCTCGCGCGGCCGGGCACGCGCGACGCCTACTCGGCCTGCGTCGGCCGCGAGCTGGTCGCGCGACGACGGCTACGACTTCCTGCTCTTCTCGCTCCCCGACAACGACCACCACACCCACACCCACGGGGTCGGCGGCGATGCGCGACTCGATCGCCCACGCCGACCACAGCTTCGGCGAGCTCGTCGACGCGGCCGGCGGGATCGACGCCTTCCTCGAGTCGCACGCGGTGATCCTGATGGCCGACCACGCGCAGACGGACGTCGAGCAGCGCGGTGCCGCTGGCCGCGGCGCTCGGCGCGGACTGGGCGGTGCTGGCGCCGAACGCCGAGCGCCCGGAGCTCGCCGAGCTCGCCGTCAGCCCGACCGGCGCGCGGCGGCCGGGATCTACGTCGCTGGCGGAGGCGACGCCGGCGCGAGCGGGTCCTCGCCGAGCGTCCGCGGCCGCGCTGCGGAGCTCGAGGGCGTCGACCTGGTCGCCCGGCTGTCGAGACGCGCAACGGCGCCGCGCCGGAGGCGGTCGTCGAGCGAGCGACGGCGCCGAGCTCCGCTTTCGGCCGGGCTCGCAGCGAGACCGATCGGCGCGGGGCGCGGTGGGACCTCGACGGCGATCGCGGCGTGCTGGCGCTGCGAGCACCGCGACGGCCGGCTTGACGAGCGACGACTACCCGGACGGCCTCGCGCGGCTGTGGTCGGCGCTGAACGCGCCGCAACGCGGGCGACGTGCTCGTCTCGCTGGCGACGGGCTACGAGTGCGTCGACTGGGGCGGCACGAGCCACGTCGGGCGGCGGCAGCCACGGCGCGCTGCTCGGCGGGCGACTCGCTGGGCCCGCTGCTGCTCTGCGGCCTCGAGCCGGGGGTCGACGGAGCCGCGCGAGCAGTGGACGCTTCGCGACGTCGCCGGCTTGGTCGCTGACCACTTCGGCGTCGGGCGACGGCCCGGAGCTCCGGGTCGCGCGGCATGGCCGAGGCGACCAGATGACGCCCGACCGAGGACAGGTCAGACGGTCGAGCCGGCCCGCGACGTCGAGCGACGGCCGTCGGCGACCGGGGCGCCCGCGCGCGCGACGCCACGGCGCGCGCCGCCGACTGGACGTGGGCAGCTCGCTCCGCCGGATCCATCTCGGCACCCGGAAGCCCGAGAACTGGGTGCAGCTGTTCAAGTTCGGGGTCGTCGGCGGGACCGGGTACGTCGTCAACCTCGCTCGTCTTCGCCTGCTGACCGAGGCCCTCGGCGTCCATCACATGCTCGCCGCCGTGCGCGTCGTTCTGCGTCGCGGTCACCAACAACTTCCTGCTGGAACCGCCACTGGACCTTCCGCGCCACCGAGGGCCACGCCGGCTTCCAGGCGGCCCGCTTCTTCACCGTCAGCCTGCTGGCGCTGGGCGTCAACCTCGTCCTGCTGTACCTGCTCGTCGACGTCGCCTCGGCGCCCGAGCTGCCCTCCCAGGCGGTCGCGGTGGCCGCTGGCGATGCCGTTCAACTTCATCGGCAACAAGCTGTGGACCTTCGGGGTAGACGCGCGCTGACGCACGCTCCCGCGGCGCGCGCTCGCGGTCGCCTGGCGCTGCGCGGCCGCCGCGCTGCTCATCGCGCTCCCCGGCGCCGCCCGGGCGCAGGCGACCCCCGCCGCCGGCTCCACCCCGGCTCCGAAGGCGGCCTCGACGGCAACGGAGCGACGACGCCCGCCGACGAGCCGGCCACGAACCTGACGCGAGGCGCGAGGCGATCCGGATCGCCCGCGACCGACCCGAAGGTCGCCGCCGAGCAGCGCGGCGCTACGGGCCGCTGAGCGCCACGGCCGAGGCGAAGCCGGGCACCTGGCAGGTGGACTTCTACGCCGACGGGACGGAGCGCGTCCAGGTGATCGTCGACGACGCGACCGGGCAGATCCGCGAGTCGTGGACCGGCTACCAGATCGCCTGGCAGATGGCCCGCGGCTACCCGGACCAGTTCGGCCACAAGCTGAACGCGCCCTACGTCTGGATCCCGCTGGCGGCGATCTTCCTGCTTCGGCCTGCTCGACTTCCGCCGCAAGTGGCGGATGGTCCACCTGGACCTGCTGGTCCTGCTCTCGTTCGGGATCTCGGAGATCTACTTCAACGCCGGGCAACATCGGCGTGAGCGTCCCGCTCGCCTACCCGCCGCTCCTCTACCTGCTGGCGCGGATGATCTGGGTGGGGTTCCGCGGGCGCCGGGGAGGGGCTTCGGCCGTCGGCGCCCACCGCCTGGCTCGCGGTCGGCGGCGCCTTCCTGCTCGGCTTTCGGATCGCCCTCAACATCGCCGACTCCGGGGTGATCGACGTCGGCTACGCCGGGCGTGATCGGCGCCGACCACCTCACCCACGGGCAGGCGATCTGGAACAACTTCCCCTCCGACAACTCCTTCGGCGACACCTACGGCCCGTTCAACTACTACGCCTACGTCCCGTTCGAGCTCGTCTTCCCCTGGAGCGGCGACCTGGGACAACCTCCCGGCGGCCCATGCGGCCGCGATCTTCTTCGACCTGGCGACCGTCGCCGGCCTGTTCGTGCTCGGCCGGCGCCTGCGGCCCGGTGCCGACGGCACCCGCCTCGGGGTCATCCTCGGCTTCGCCTGGGCCGCCTACCCGTTCACCGACTACGCGCTGCAGTCGAACTCCAACGACGCGCTGGTCGCGGCGCTGCTCGTCTGGGCGCTGGTCGCTCTTCGCGTCGCCGGTCAGGCGGGCGCGTGCTGCTCGGCCTCTCCGATCGCCGCCAAGTTCGCACCGCTGCCGCTGGCGCCGCTGTTCGCCGCCGGGGAGACGCGGGCTGCTCGACGCGCGGCCGACGGGATCGCGGAGTCCTGCTGCCGGCGGTTGCGGCCGGCGGCGGTCTTCTGCCGCAGCTCTCGCCGTCGTCGTCGGCGCGTCATGCTGGCCCTGCCGGCCATCGATCCCGGGCTCGCGACCTTCTACGACCGGACGGTGAAGAGCCAGATCGACCGCACCTCGCCCTTCAGCGTCTGGGGCCAGGACCAGCTCGCTCGAGTGGCTCCAGACCGTGGTCAAGGCGTTCGCGGTCGGCCTCGCGTTGGTGGTCGCGTTCCTTCCCCGCCGCCGCTCGCTGCGCCCAGGTCGCCGCGCTCGCCGCCGCGGTGATGATCGCGGTCGAGCTCACCGCCGAGCACTGGTTCTACCTCTACATCCCGTGGTTCTTCGGGCTCGCGCTCGCGGGACTGACCGCGGCGACCAGGCCTTCCAGCTCGGTGACGGTCACCGAGAGCTCGGTGGCGAGCGCGCCCGGGATGCGCCGCGAGAAGATCGCGGCCAGCGCGCGGTAGTAGCCGAGCACCTCGTCGCGCTCGGCGTTGAAGCGCTCCCAAAGCTGCCTCGCCGAGCGTCGCGGTAGTCGACCACGATGGTCCGCACGTTGTGGAGCTTGTCGGCGAGCGAGACACTGAAGCGCGGGCTCGCTTGCCTCCCGAGGTGCTCGAGGTAGGCCCGCTTTCGCTCGCGCCATGGGGGCTTGGGCTCGCCCAGGCTGTCGCTGCACGACTCGACGATGTCCGCGACAGCCTCGCCGAACTCGGGCGGATCCGCTCCAGCGTCTCGCGACCCGCCCTGGTCCTCCGCCGCGTCGTGCAGCAGCGCGGCGATCGCCTCGTCCTCGGACGCGCCGGTCTCGATGACGATCGAGGTCACCCCGAGCAGGTGGCCGAAGTAGGGAACGCCCGATCCCTTGCGCGTCTGGCCGGCGTGCAGCTCGAAGGCGAGCTCAGCGCTCGCCTGAAGCGCTCGCCGAGGGGTGGAGTGGTCGCCGCGTCTATGGACCGATGCTAGTGGCGGCTCACGCGGACGCGGTCCGTCCCGGGTCGCGCCTGAACGCCCCTGGCGGCGTCGTCAGTGGTTCACGGACGCCGCCGCGCTCGGCAACTCGGGAAGTGCAGCCCCGATCGCGGTCTCCGCGTAGCGAATCAGGATCCCCTCGGCGACTCCTCTGTCGATCGCCGGGTGGCCGATCACCACCTGGAGTCCGAGCCCGTCCTCGAGCGCCGACGAGCCCGCGCGCGATCGTGAGTGCATCGGCGGCGAGCTCGAAATCGCCGTTCCGCGCGCCGGCCTCGAGGATCGATTCGTACAGGACGACCTGGCGGTCGAAGTAGGACGCGGTCAGGATCCCGAACGCGGGGCTCGCGCCGGTGAACGCGTCGAGCTCATAGAGCAACCGGCTGTCGACGTCGTCGGGCCCGGAGGGAACTCCCAGATGGATCGCGAGCCGCAGCTGGTCCGGGCGGCGGCGAGCCGCCGCACCGCCGCGGCCGCGCGCCGTTCGGTGAATCGCTCGATGGCGCCTCGCGAGACCTCGATCAGGAGCTCGTCGAGGCTGGGGTAGTAGTAGAGGACCGAGCTCGGAGCGAGCCCGGCCCGCTCGGCGACGTCCTTCACCCGCAGACCCACGGCCCCGCTCCAGGAGCACCTGCCGCGCCGCGCGCGCGAGCTGCTGCCGCCTCTGAGCCTGGTTCCTTCGCCGCATTCGCAATCGAATCCTATTCGGTCCCGCAGTCGAGATACCCCCAGGCGGGCGCTCCCGCGCTGGAATGGTATTGTTCGAATAACGTTCAAAGAATGATCTGAGAACGACAGCCTCAGAGGGAGAGCGCCCGACCGGATCGCGGCCGACGCGCGCAGCCACTGGGGTCCTGGCGGCGCTGCTGCTGGTCGCTCTCGCGGCCGGATGCGGCGGCTCGGGCGGGATCGAATCCGGCACCGCAGGTCGGCGCCGAACAGGTGGACGCATCCGGCCCCGTGCAGGGCAAGCTCACGATCTCGCAGTGGCCGCTCTACATCGACCCGGGCAAGAACGGGACGATCACCGAGTTCGAGGACAAGACAGGCGTCCAGGTCGACTACATCGAGGACATCAACGACAACAACGAGTTCTTCGGCAAGCTCCAGCCGCAGCTCGCGAATGGCGAGTCGGGAGGCCGCGACCTGATCACGGTGAGCGACTGGCTCGCGAAGCAGATGTACGACGCCGGCTACATCCAGAAGCTCGACTACTCGAAGCTGCCGAACGTCAAGCAAAACCTGATCCCGCCCCTCCGCCATCCCGCCGCCGACCCGAATCGGGAGTTCACCGTGCCGTGGCAGAGCGGGATGACGGGCCTGATCGTCAACACCGAGCTCGCGCCGGACGTGAACTCGATCTGCGACCTCTTCGACCCGAAGTACAAGGGCAAGGTCGACATGCTCACGCGAGCTGCGCGACACGGTGCCGATGACCCTCAAGTGCATGGGCATCGATCCCGACCACGCCACGACGGAGCAGTGGCTGGCCGCGGTCGACAAGATCAAGGAGGCCGCCGACTCCGGCCAGATCCGGCGCTTCACCGGCAACGACTACATCCGCGACCTCAGCTCGGGCGACGTCGACTTCGTGCTCGGCTGGTCGGGCGACGCGATCCAGCTGCAAAAGGACAATCCGGACATCAAGTTCGTGATGCCCAAGGAGGGCTGCATGCTCTGGTCGACGAGCATGGAGATCCCGGTCGGGGCGCCCGAACCCGGCGGCCGCCGAGGCCTGGATGAACTTCGTCTACGACCCGAAGGTCCAGGCGGACATCGCCGAGTACGTCAACTACGTCACCCCGGTCAAGGGCGTCAAGCCGATCCTCGCCAAGCGCGACCCGCAGCTCGCGAAGAGCAAGCTGATCTTCCCCACCGCCCAGTACACCAGGAACTGCACCTTCGAGCCGGTGCTCGACGGCGAGCAGGGCCGCGAGGTGACGAAGGCGTTCAACGCCGTGGTGAACGGCTGATCGGCCGTTGCGTACGCTCTCGATCGCCGCGCTGCAGACCGCCCCGGTCGCGCGGGGATCCCGACGGCGACGCTCGAGCTTCTCGCGGAGCGCGTCCGCGCCATCCGAGCCGCGGTCCCCCACGCCCAGCTCGTCCTGCTGCCCGAGCTCCATCTCTCGGCCCCGCCGCCGATCCTCGAGGAGCACTCCGGGTACTCGAGCGAGGTCGGCGGTCTCGAGATTCCCGGGCCGCTCACCGAGGCGCTCGGCGGGATCGCTCGGCGAGCCGCGGTCTGGCTGGTTCCGGGGTCGGTGTACGAGCGCGCGGAGGACGGGCAGATCCACAACACGGCGCTGGCGTTCGCTCCCGACGGCGAGCTGGTCGCCCGATATCGGAAGGTGTTTCCGTGGCAGCCGCACGAGACCACGGCGCCCGGGCGAGGCATTCGTCGACCTTCGACATTCCCGAGGTCGGGCGCATCGGGCTCGCGATCTGCTACGACGGCAGCTTCCCCGAGACGTTCCGCCAGCTCGCGTGGATGGGCGCCGAGGTGGTCCTCCAGGTCAACCTCACCGCCACGAGCGACCGCGAGCAGGAGCTGGTGATGGCGCGGGCGAATGCGATCTTCAACCAGCTCTACGTCGTCTCGCTCAACGCGTCGCGCCCCCGCGGGCGTTGGGCGGCAGCCTGATCGTCGATCCCGAGGGCCTGGTTCGCGTCATCGGCGGGGAGCGCCGAGGAGGTGCTGACGGACGTGCTCGATCTCGAGGCGGTGGAGCGCGTCAGGCGCTTCGGGACCGCAGGGGTCTCGAGGATGTGGGAGCAGGTGATGCGCGAGGGACCCGGGATCGACTTCCCGATGTATGGCGGGCCGGTGCGCGCTCCCCTCGCGCTGGGCGTCCCCGGCGACTGACGCCGCCCTCAATCAGCAGCGACCAAGACCTGGTCGATCGAGTCCGCGAGGCCGTCGTCGCGGATCGCGACGACCACGGCGTTGACCCACACGTCCTCGTCCGCGGTGTCGAACCTCACCGGCATCTGGGTGCGGAACGCCTCCAGCGCCTGCTCCCGCCGGACGCCGATCACGCCCGTGCGCGACCCGGTCATGCCGACGTCGCTGATGAACGCGGTGCCGCCCGGAAGCACCCGGGCATCGGCGGTCGGGACGTGGGTGTGGGTGCCGAGGACGGGCGGCGACGCGCCCGTCGAGGTGCCAGCCCATCGCCACCTTCTCGCTCGTCACCTCGGCGTGGAAGTCGACGACGATCGCGTCCGCG
Organism: uncultured Actinomycetes bacterium; assembly: GCA_963797665.1. Lineage (GTDB taxonomy): Bacteria > Actinomycetota > Thermoleophilia > Solirubrobacterales > 70-9 > AC-56. Next base: position 92,362 of record CAWCQE010000023.1, read on the forward strand.
TCGTCCGCGAGTCGCCCGACGATGGCGTCCGCCTCGGGAAACGGCGAGCGCGCGACTCGAAGCTGCACCGTCCCGCTGAGGTTGACGACCGCCACGCGGCGGCCTCCCGCGGAGACGACCGTGTAGCCGCGCCCCGGGTTTCCGGCCATGTAGTTCGCCGGGCGGATCACGCGCTCGGTCCGGTCGAGGAACTCATATGCCTCGCTTGTGGCGGTAGACGTGGTTGCCGGTGGTGATCACGTCGACGCCGATGTCGAAGAGGTCTCGCAGCGGTCTTCTCGGTGATCCCCAGCCCGCCGGCCGTGTTCTCGCCGTTCGCGATGACGAGGTCGGGCGCGTGGCGCTCGCGCAGCTCGGGCATCGCCGCTCGCGAGCCCGGCCCGGCCCGGCCGGCCGACGATGTCGCCGATGAAGAGGACGCGCACGCATCCAGAGCCTATTCGGGCTCGGCTGCCCGCTCGCGCGGGACCACGCCGGAATCAGGTGGCTCGGGTGCGATGTCCCGATGCGACCTCGAGCTCCCGCCGGATCAGCTCGGCCAGGTCCTGGGCGTCGTCGCCCCCGCTGTCCGGCCAGCTCGACGCCGCGGCGAGATAGAGCCGGTCGGGATCGCCTCCGTCGCAGTCGGCCGCCAGCGCCGCGGCCTGCCCGCGGAACAAGCGGGCGGAAGCCAGCGCTGAGCAGCCAATCGTCGCCGACGAGGATCTGAACCGGCTCGAGGACCGAGGCCACCGGGCCCGCGGCGTCGCGTGCGTCAGCGGCGACCTGCAGGTGGCGCATCCAGAAAGCCCGCGGTCATCCGAACCCGCGTCGAGCCGTACGTCCCGGCCGCGGGAAAGCGTCGGGCGTGACAAGGTCGCGCGACCATCCGCTGGGTGAGCCTGCCGTCGCAGACGCGATTCAGGGCGCCGAGCGCACGCGGGGTGTCGGAGCTCGGCGTAGTGGATGTCGACCCAGCGGACGCCCGCGGCGTCCTCCAGATCCGTGAGCGGCATCGGCGCGGCTCCTCACCGGGCACCCAGGCGCTGGCGCGGCGCACGAGGCGGCTTTTCGAGCCCTCGATGGAGCGCGACCCGCTCCCGTTTCGAGTTCCTGCCGAGATCACTGGTCTCCTTCCTGACCCTCATCCCATTAAACCCGCATCGCCACCCGAGTAGCGGTGGGCGGTTCGCTGAAATTTGGGGGCCCGTCTGTCCGAAGCGTCGTACAGCGTCCGAGCGAGACCGGGGCGTGGCCGGACGGGCACGATCAGCGCGTCCACTAGCTTTTCCGGCGTGATCGGGCAGGAGGTGAGCGGCGAGGTCGTGATCGAGACGCGCGGGCTCGCCAAGGGCTTCGGCGACCGCGAGGCGCTGCGGGGCGTGAGCTTCGACGCCCACCGCGGCGAGCTGCTCGCGGTGATCGGTCCCAACGGCGCCGGAAAGACGACGCTGCTCTCGATCCTCGCCGGGATCCGGACGCCGGACTCCGGCTCGGTCAGCCGTCCGCCCGGCGAGATCGGCTGGGTGCCCCAGCAGGCGGCGCTCTACCGGCGCCTCACGGTGGCCGAGAACCTGCGCCTCTTCGCCCGGCTCGAGAAGGTGCCCGACCTGGACGCGGCGGTCGAGGAGATGCTCGCGCAGACCGCCCTCGCCGAGCGCCGCGACGACCAGGCCGGGACCCTGTCGGGCGGAAACCAGCAGCGGATCAACATCGCCATCGGCCTTCTCGCCCGGCCGGCGGTACTGCTGCTGGACGAGCCGAGCGCCGGGCTCGACCCACGCCAGCGCGAGCGCCTCTGGGAGTTCGTGCTGGCGCTCGCCGGCGGCGGGACGACGGTCATCTTCTCCACCCACGACCTCGCCGAGGCCGAGCGCTACGGCCGGCGCCTGCTCGTGCTCGCCGACGGCGAGAACCTGTTCGACGGGACGCCCGCCCGAGCTGCACGCCGCCGTGCCGGAATCGGGCGCCCGGGACTTCGAGCAGGCGTTCGTCGCCTTCCTGCGCGAGCGAGGGCACTGATGCGAGCGGCGGGCCGGGGCGGTTGAGCGATGCGCTGGCTCTTCGTCAAGGACCTACAGATCCTGCGCCGCTCGCCGCTGCTGACGGCGCTGCTCGTCGTCTATCCGATCGCGATCGCCGTGCTGATCGGCTTCGCGCTCTCCCGCGGGCCCGAGAAGCCGCGGGTGGCATTCCTGAACGAGGTCCCGGAGGGGACGCCGCTCGTGATCGGCGGCCAACAGCTCGACATCACCGGCGCCCGCGGGGAGCTCTGCTCGCGGATCGACTGCATCGACGTCTCGAGCGAGGAGCAGGCGCGGGAGATGGTCCAGTCGGGCGACGCGCTTGCGGCGCTGATCCTGCCGAAGGACTTCATCCAGGACCTCGAGTCGCTCGCCTCGCTGACCCCCTCGCAGCCCACCGTGCGGGTGCTGGTCAACGAGGAGGACCCGGTGAAGGCGAGCCTGGTCGACGACCGGATCAGCTCGCTGATCACCCAGGCGAACCTGAGGATCTCGAAGAAGGTGACCCGATCTCGCCGCGAACTACCTGACCCTGCTGCTGCGGGGCGGCAGCTTCAACCTGCTCGGCCAGACGCTCAACGTCCTCGGGCTCAAGAACACCCAGCGCATCCTCGAGGCGATCCAGCCGGAGCTGCCGAAGGACAGCCCGTTCGCCGGCGCGCTGCAGCGGGTGATCAAGTTCGCGAGGCTGGCGCGCCAGAACCTCAACCTCGCCAACCCCGCTGCTCTCGTCGATCGCGCACCCGATCGAGGTCCAGAAGGAGGTCGTCTCGGGCTCGCCGCCCAGCCTCGACTCGTTCGCGATCTCCGTCGCGGCGACGGTGACCCTGATGTTCGTCACGGTGCTGCTGGTGGCCGGCTCGCTGGCGCTGGAGCGGGAGGAGAACGCCTTCGCGCGGCTGACCCGCGGGCTGGTGCGCGAAGTGGGCGCTGCTCGGTCGAGAAGGTGGGCCTGGGCGTGGCGCTGTCGATCGTCGTCACCCTCTTGATGCTCGCCGGCCTGTCGCTGTTCGTCCACATCGACTGGGGCCGCTTCCCGCTCATCCTGCGTGGCGATCGTGGCGGGCGGCGCCGCGTTCGCGGCCTTCGGGGCGGCGATCGGGGCGGCCGCGCGCGAGGTCCGGGCCAGCTCGCTGCTCGCGTTCATGATCTCGCTGCCGATCGCGTTCATCTCGCTGGTCGAGTCCGGCACCGTGAGCCCGGCCCTGTTCGACGTGATCAAGGTGGTCCGGGCGCTGTTCCCGTTCGACGCCGCGCTCGACGCGATGTCGGGCGCGCTCGACGCCGCGCGGCCCGGCGCTGGGCACGCCGATCCTCCACCTGGCGATCCTGGCCGCCGCCTACGGCGTGCTGGCGCGGCTCGCCCTTCGCCGGTTCGCCTGAGTGCGGGGCCGGGGATTCCGAGCCGGAGCGGGGAGGGCAAGTCGGTCACCCCGGGTCGACGCAATCCAGTCCCGGTTTCCGGGACTGGATTGCACTGACCCGCCAATTGTCGCCGCCCTAGAATTGCCCTGTGAGCTTTCCCGCCACCCGCATGCGACGCATGCGGCGCACGAAGGCGCTGCGCGATCTGGTGCGCGAGACCGAGCTCTCGCGCCCAGCATCTCGTGCAGCCGCTGTTCGTCGTCGCCGGCGAGGGGGTGCGCGAGGAGGTGCCGTCGATGCCCGGCGTCGAGCGCCTCTCGATCTCCGAGCTCGTCGCCGAGGCGACCGAGCTCCAGGCGGCGGGCATCGGCGCGGTGATCCTGTTCGGCATCCCGAGCCTCGAAGGACGAGGCCGGCTCGGGCGCCTACGACCCGGAGGGCGTCGTGCAGCTCGCCGTCCGGGCCCTGAAGGAGGCCCACCCCGACCTCGTCGTGATCACCGACGTCTGCCTGTGCGAGTACACGTCGCACGGGCACTGCGGCGTCGTCCGCGACGGCGAGGTCGACAACGACCTGACGCTCGAGCTGCTCGCGAAGACGGCGATCTCGCACGCCGACGCCGGCGCCGACGTCGTCGCGCCGAGCGACATGATGGACGGCCGCGTGGGGGCGATCCGCTCGCAGCTCGACGAGGAGGGCCACTCCGAACGTCGCGATCATCGCCTACAGCGCCAAGTACGCCTCCGCCTTCTACGGGCCGTTCCGCGAGGCCGCCGAGTCGACCCCGGAGTTCGGCGATCGCCGCGGCTACCAGATGGATCCGGCCAACGCGCTCGAGGGCGTCCGGGAGGCGGAGCTCGACCTCGCCGAGGGCGCCGACGTGGTGATGGTGAAGCCGGCGACTCCGTACCTCGACGTGATCCGGCGCGTCAAGGACGCAGACCGGCGCCCCGGTCGCCGCGTTCCACGTCTCCGGCGAGTACTCGATGCTCAAGGCCGCCGCCCAGAACGGCTGGATCGACGAGGAGCGCGCCGTGCTCGAGACGCTGACCGCGATCCGCCGCGCGGGAGCGGACCTGGTCTTCACCTACTACGCGAAGGAAGCCGCGGCTTGGCTGTGAGCCCCGCGGGCGCGACCACCAGGCCCGCGTCCCAAGGTCCGCTCGCGCAAGGGCGGCGCGGCCGTGCCGCTCGACGACGCCGACAAGCGGCTGATGAACCTCGCTGCAGTCGAGCTTCCCGCTCGATCCGCGAGCCGTTCGCGGTGCTCGCGCGCGAGGCGGAGCATGCCCGTGGACGGAGGTGCAAGTCGCGCACCCAGCGGCTCCTCGACGAGCGGATCATCCGCGAGATCACCCCGATCTTCGACACCCGGGCGCTGGGCTACGCGTCGATGCTGGTCGCCGCGAAGGTCGACTCCGCGAACCCCCATCGCGCGGCCCGGATCATCAACTCCCATCCCGGCGTCTCGCACAACTACCTGCGCACCCACGAGTTCAACCTCTGGTTCACGATCGCGACGCCGCCCGACTCGCCGCTCGGCCTCGAGGGGACGCTCGAGGTCCTGCGGGAGGAGACCGGCGCCGAGTCGATCCGCCAGCTGCCCACCCTGACCCTCTTCAAGATCAACATGAACCTCGAGATGGAGCAGGGGACGGAGGCGCTCGCCGCGCGCGATCGACGCCGCGCCGCCGCGGGAGCTCGAGCGCCAGCCCTACGACGACACCGACGTCGCCGTGATCCGCGCCCTCCAGGGGCCGATGCAGGTGGTCGAGCGACCGTACGACGCGGCCGCGAGCGAGGTCGGGATGACGCACCGAGAACGTTCCTCGAGCACCTCGAGGGGATGGTCGAGCGCAAGCTCCTGCGCCGGGTGGCGGCGATCCTCTACCACCGCCGCGCGGGCTTCTCGGCCAACGGGATGGGGGTCTGGCGGGTGCCCGAGGACAGGGTGCTCGAGGTCGGCGGGCGGATGGCCGCGGTCCGCGGGATCTCCCACTGCTACCAGCGCCCCACCTACCCGGACTGGCCGTATTCGGTGTTCACCATGGCGCACGGGCGCTCGAAGGAGGAGTGCGACGCGATCCTCGACCGGATCGCCGACGAGCACGACCTCCACGGCGAGGACCGCGCGGTCCTCTACTCCTCGACCGAGTTCAAGAAGGTCCGCCTGCACTACTTCACGGACGACTACGCCGCGTGGGAAGCGTGAGCACGCGGCGCCTGAGCCCCTCGAGTCCGTGGCAGGCGCCGTGACGATCAGGCTACCGCGCGTCCGAGGTCCTCTATCGCCGGGCCGTCGAGGCTGATGCCGGGCGGCGTCAACTCGCCGGTGCGCGCGATGCGCGCGATCGGGCGGGACCACCCGATCTTCGTCGAGCGCGGCGAGGGCTGCCGAGCTCGTCGACGTCGACGGCAACCGGTACGTCGACTGGGTCTGCTCGTGGGGCCCGCTGATCCTCGGGCACGCCCATCCCGGCGGTCGTCGAGGCGGTCAGCGAGGCGGCCGCGCGCGCGGGACGAGCTACGGCGCCCCGACCGAGGGGCGAAATGGAGCTCGCGGCCGAGGTGTGCGAGCGCTTCGGGTCGGTGGAGATGGTGCGGATGGTCAACTCCGGAACCGAGGCGTCGATGAGCGCGGTCCGGCTGGCGCGGGCCGCAACCGGGCGCGACATGATCGTCAAGTTCGCCGGCGCGTACCACGGCCACGTCGACGGGCTGCTCGCCGAGGCCGGCTCCGGCCTCGCGACACAGGGGATCCCGGCCAGCCCGGGGGTGACGCGAGCGCAGGCCGCGGACACCATCGTCGTGCCGTGGAACGATCCGGAGGCGGTGGCCGCGGCCGCCGCCGAGCACGCGCCGGCGGCGATCCTGGCCGAGCCGGTGCCCGCGAACATGGGCGTGGTCCCGCCCGAGGACGGCTTCCTCGGATCGCTCCGCGAGTAGCGCCGACGGGGCGGGCGCGCTGCTGATCCTCGACGAGGTGATCACGGGATTCCGGGTTGCCCGGGGCGGCGCCCAGGAGCTCTACGGGGTCGAGGCCGACCTCGACGATCATGGGCAAGGTGCTCGGCGGCGGCCTGCCGGCGGCGGCCTACGGCGGCCGCCGCGATCTGATGGAGCGGGTGGCGCCCGCGGGCGACGTCTACCAGGCCGGCACGCTCTCGGGGAACCCGCTCGCCGTCGCCGCCGGCCTGGCCACGCTGCGCGAGCTCGACGCGCGCGCCTACGAGCCGCCTGGCGAGCCTGACCGAGCGCCTGGCCGCCGGCCTCCGGGACGCCGCCGGGGACCGCCCGGTCCAGGTCGTCTCGGTGTGCGGACTCGTGACGCCCTTCTTCAGCGCCGCAGCCGGTGCGGGACTTCGCGGGCGCGTCGGCCTGCGACCTGGACGCCTACGGCCGCTTCTGCCGGGCGCTGCTCGAACGCGGGATCTATCCGCCCGCCTCGCAGTTCGAGGCGTGGTTCGTCTCCCTCGCCCACGACGAGGCGGCGATCGACCGCACCGTCGAGGCCGCCGCCGAGGCGTTCGACGCAGCGTTCGACGTGAGCACGGGCAGCACGCCGGTTCCGCCGCTATCGGAGCTGGTTCCCGCCGCCGGCCCATCGCGGCCGCAGCGTTCGAGCGCGAGGTCGCTGCCCGGGCTGGCCGACGCGACGGGGTCGGGCCGGGTCCGCCTGGACGCGATCGCCCGCTGGCTGCAGGACATCGCCTACGCGGACATCGTCGACGCCGGCCTCGCGGGCCGCGGGCGCGTGGGTCGTCCGCCGGGCGCGGATGCGGGTGGAGGCATTCCCGCGCTTCGGCGAGCCGGTGTCGGTCCGCACCTTCTGCAGCGCCGCTGGACGGGTCGCTGCCGAGCGGCGGACGACCGTCTCGGGCGGCGAGGGCGCCGTGGAGGCGGTGGCGATGTGGATCCACGTCGACACCGAGACGCTTCGCCCGCTCCGGCTCGGGGAGGAGTTCCAGCGCCGTCTACGGCGAGAGCGCGGCTGGCGCAAGGCGGACTTCCGGCTCGGCCACCCGGACCCGCCCGGGAGCAGCGACGCGCTCGGCCATGGCGATTTCGGGCCAGCGACATGGACGTCGCCGGCCACGTCAACAACGCCGCCTACTGGGAGCCCGTCGAGCAGATGCTCTGCGGAGGGCGAGGAGCCCGAGGCGGCGGACATGGAGATCGAGTACAGGGAGCCCGCGCAGCCCGGCGAGACGCCGCGATCCTCCGGGCGGGGCCGGGGATGTGGGTCGCGGGACGAGAGGGCGCGCTCCACGCCTCGATCGTCGGGGTTGCCGCGCGTCCGGGTGTGAGTAACCTCGCGCCGTGCCTTCGCCCGGCGATGCGCTCAGCGAGCTCGCGGCCCAGCTGCGCGCCGAGGAGTCCGTGATCTCGCCGCACGTCAGCGATCCGGATGGGCGATGTCCCCGCGCTCGGGATGCTGGTCGCCCGCGGGCCGCGCGCGGCCGAGGCGCCGGCCGAGTACGCGCTGCTGATCGAGTCGATTCGCGAGGGCTACCTGCTGCACTACGCGCGAGCCGCGGGTGGTCGACGGGGCCGACGACGACCTGGCCCTGCTCGCGGGCGACTACCTGTACGCGCGCGGCCTCGAGCGGCTGGCGGCGCTCGGTGACCTCGAGGCGGTGCGCGAGCTCTCCGACCTGATCTCGCTCGTCGCGCAGCTTCACGCCGAGCCAACCACGCGTCCGCCGTGCAGGACGGCTCGGCGGCGCTGTGGCTGGCCTCGGTGATCGCGGTGGCCGTCGGCGCCGCCGCCGGCGCATGAGGAGGCGAAGGCCGCGCTGCGTGAGGGGGACCCGCGGCGCCCCTGGCGCTGTGGGAGGGCGCCGCCGCCGCGGCCTAGCGATGCCGGCCTCGGCGAGCGACTGGAGCGGCGCAGCCGAGGCGATAGGCTTCCAGCCCCACTAAACGGACGGTGCGCGCAAGGCGCGCGAGCACCGACTCAAAGCCTGAAGTGGCCGACGCCGCCGACAAGACCAACGGGTCAGCAGGCGACGGCGCTCTGCCGAAGCCGGATCCGCCGGGCTACTTCGAGGGCGAGTCGATGACCCGCCGGCGCGCCCTGACGGTCGCCGGGCAGGCGGTCGGGGGATCGCCGGGGCGATCATCGTCCTGCCCGCGGTCGGCTTCGCGGTCGCGCCCGATCTTCGAGAAGCCGGAGGAGCGCTGGGAGAGCGTCGGCCCCACCAGCCGGTTCACCGCCGACACCTACAAGCCGGTGGTCTTCACGCTCGTGCGAGGGGATCGGCGAGGCGGGCAAGACGACCGCCTTCGTCCGCCAGGGATCCGAAGAAGTACGGCGAGAGAGCCGTACAGCTACGTCGCGATCTCCACCCGCTGCGCCCACCTCGGCTGCCCGGTGAACTTCGTCGCCGCGGCGGGCAACTTCATCTGCCCCTGCCACGGCGGCGTCTACGACTTCCAGGGCAAGGTGATCGGCGGCCCCCCGGTGCGCCCGCTCGACCGCTTCCAGACGCGGGTGGTGAACGGCCAGGTGCAGCTCGGCCCCCGCTACAGCGTCACCTCGCAGCTCGACCCGGTGCGTACCGCGACCCCGGCGAGTTCACGGGCGGGGTCTGGAACTACATCTATCCGCCGCGGCCCGACACGCCGCCGGCGCCGTGAGGAGGCTCGCGATGAAGATCCCCGACGTGCTCATCCCGCCGCCGCTGAAGAAGCCGCAGAAGCCGGGCACCGGCCGGAGCGCGCGAACGGCGGCGCCCCGCCGGCGCGCGCTCAAGGAGGCGCCGGCCGACCTCGTCGGGTGGCTCGACGAGCGCACCGGCGGCGCGAGCTTCCTCACCGGGATGCTCTACCGGAAGGTCCCGAAGGGGACCAACTGGTTCTACACGCTCGGCTCGGCGACGCTGTTCGCGTTCGTGGTCGCAGGCGGTGACCGGCGTGTTCCTGGCGATGTTCTACGACCCGTCGCCGACCCAGGCCTACGCCTCGGTCACCCACCTCACCAACGACGTCTTCCTCGGCGAGTTCGTGCGCGGGATGCACAAGTGGGGCGCCAGCGTGATGATCATCCTGATCTGCCTCCACATGGCGCGGACCTTCGTCTTCGGCGCCTACAAGTACCCGCGCGAGCTGAACTGGGTGATCGGCGTCGTGCTGCTGATCCTGACCATGGTCATGGGCTTCACCGGCTACCTCCTGCCGTTCGACCAGCGCTCCTTCTGGGCCACCGTGGTCGGCGTGAACATCAACGGCACCGGGCCGTTCATCGGGCCCTACCTCGGCGACTTCCTGCGCGGCGGCGCCGAGTTCAACGGGACGACGCTGTCGCGCTTCTACGCGATCCACATGCTGCATCGTGCCCGGCCTGATCATCGCCCTGATCGGGGCGCACCTGTACCTGGTCGTGAAGCTCGGGACCACCGCGCCGCCGTGGCTGCAGCCGAAGCGCGACCAAGGCGACTGTCAAGGAGGAGCGGGTATGAACCGCGCCGAGAAGGAGGCCTACCTCCGCGACTACGAGCTGCTGAAGAAGGAGGGCAAGCCCTTCTTCCCCTACGCGGTGATGAAGGACTCGACGATGGCGCTGATCGTCGTGCTGGTGATCGTCCTGCTGTCGCTCGTGCTCGGCGCCGAGCAGGGGCCGAAGGCGGACCCGACGACCACCACCTACACGCCGCGACCCGAGTGGTACTTCTTCTTCCTGTTCGAGGTCCTGCGGGTGATCAAGCCGCCCGTACCTGGTCCCGCTGGCGACGATCGGCATCCCGACGATCGGCATGGTCGTGCTGTTCCTGCTGCCGTTCTACGACCGCGGCCCGGAGCGCCGGCCCGAGCGCCGGCCGATCGCGATGACGGCGCTGGGCCTGACGATCGTCGCGATGGCCTACCTGACCTACAAGGGCGCCAACGCCGGGCCGCCGACCAAGATCGACATGGAGGTGCCCCCGCAATACGAGGCGGGCAAGCTCGTGGTCGCGCAGTCGGCCTGCCTCGCCTGCCACAAGATCGGCGACAACGGCAACGGCACCCTGGCGCCCGACCTGACGCACATCGGCGCGCGCATCCCGCGCAACGCGATCCTGCGCTCGCTGGAGGCCGGCCCGGGCATCATGCCCTCGTTCAAGAGCCTCGGCGCAGAAGAAGCTGAACGAGGTCGCGGACTTCCTCGCGTATCTGAAGTAGCCAGGCTGCACGCTGACACCCCGCCGAGCAGCGGTCATGGCAACCACCCAGACGTCACTTCCCAATCGCGAGTCCCGCGAGTTCGCCGCCCAGGTGCGGACGATGTTCGACCGCATCGCCGGCGTCTACGACCTGATGAACACGGCGATGACCGCGGGCATGCACCACCGCTGGCGCCGGCGGGCCGCCGACCGCGCCGAGCTCGAGCCGGGCGGCCACGGCGCTCGACGTCTGCTGCGGCACCGGCGACCTGGCCCTCGAGCTAGCCGCGCGGGTCGGCCCCGAAGGGAGCGTCGTGGGCTGCGACTTCTCGGAGCGGATGCTCGAGCTGGCACGGGCAAGGCGGGACGCGCGGCGTCGCCCGCCGTGCGGTTCGAGTGGGCGGACGCGCTCGGAGCTGCCCTACGGGGAGCGTCCGTTCGACGCCGCGACGGTCGGCTTCGGGGCTCGGAACCTGGCCGACCTCGACCGCGGGCTGGCCGAGCTCCGGCGGGTGCTGAGGCCCGGGGGCCGCCTGGTGATCCTGGAGATCACCCAGCCCGCACGGCCGCCCCTGTCGGCCTTCTACTCGCTGTGGTTCGACCGGATCGTGCCGTTGCCTGGGAACCGTCGCCGGGGACCGCAGCGCGTACACCTACCTGCCCGAGTCGGTGAAGCGCTTCCCGTCGCCCGCACGGCCTGGCGGAGCGGATGGCCGCGGCCGGCTTTCGGCGCGAGTCCGCTACCTGGTGCTCGCGGGCGGCATCATCGCGATCCACTCCGGCGCGGACGGGACCTGAGCGCATGGCCGGGGAGGGATCGCGAGGCGTGAATGAGATGGGAGGACTCGGTTGAACCGCACCGCCGTCCCGCCGCCGGTGACGATGGTCCTGGACGCCGCCGACGCGTGGCTGCCGGCTCGCATGGAGGCGGTCGAGGAGCGGCTTCGCCGGCTGGTCGAGGGACATGGCGAGGCGCTGGCCGCCGACGCCGGGGCGACGCTCGCGGCCGGGGGCAAGCGCCTGCGCCCGATGCTCGTCCTGCTGTGCGCCGGGCCACGGGGCCGGCGAGCCGGCGATCCGGGCCGCGGCGGCGATCGAGCTCGTCCACATGGCGACCCTCGTCCACGACGACGTCCTCGACGCGGCTCCGCTGCGCCGCGGGCGCCCCACGGTGGTCGCGCGGTCCGGCCGCGAGCGGGCGCTGGCGGTCGGCGACCTGCTCTTCTCGCGCGCCTTCGCCGAGCTGGGCCGCGACGGCGGCGAGCGCCAGGTCGAGCTGCTGTCTCGGCGCCTCCGTCGCGCTGGCGCTCGGCGAGCTGGCTCAGCGGCGGGACGCCTTCGACATCTCGATCTCGGCCGAGCGCTACCTGGAGCGCTGCGGGCTGAAGACGGCCCGCCTGTTCGAGTGCGCCTGCCTGATCGGCCGCGCTGGGAAGGGTGGCGAGCTCGCCGCGAACTCGGCCGAGCCGGACCTGTCGCTGGAGCGGGCGCTGGAGACCTTCGGCCGCGAGATCGGGCTCGCGTTCCAGCTCCTCGACGACGTGCTGGACGTCACCGGCCCGCCGGAGCGGACCGGCAAGGCCCGCGGCACCGACCTCCTGGACGGAACCGTCACCCTGCCGCTGATCCTCGCCCGCGAAGAGGATCGCTCGCTGGCGAAGGTCGACCTGCGTGCGCTCGACGCGGAGGGCGCCGAGGAGGTCTGCGACCGGGTCGCGGCGACCGGGGCGCTCGAGAGCGTCCGGGCCGACGCCCGGGGACGGGTCGAGACGGCCAAGCGGGCCCTGGTGACCTCCGGGCCTTCGCCCGGAGCAGCGACAGCTGCTCGAGCTGGTCGCCGACGGCGTCGTCGAGCGCTACTCGTAGCGACGCCCGAACACTCCCCAACCGCAACGACCCCTCAACCGCCGAGAGGTGCGTTTTCCGCGCCAGGCGCGGATTTTGCACCGCTCGATGTGTGGGACGCGGCTAGAAGTCCTCGGGGAGGATCTGGTCGCCGTTGAGGGCGGCGACGAAGCGGTCGATCTGGTCCTCCATGTTGGCCCGGACCAGGATGTTGAGATCGTCGAGCACCGACTCGGTGCCGCGGTCGAGCGCCTCGTCGAGGCGGTCGACGACTCCTGGCTGTAGCGGCCGCCGCCGTTCCACTCGCACTCGGGGCAGCGAAGCGCGACGTGCCACGTGCGGTCGCTGGCCGGCGCCCAGTCGGTGGGATAGACCAGGTCGGAGCCGCACTCGGGGCAGACGTGGAGGTCGCCGCGGCGCCGGCGCTGGCCGCTGAGCGGTCCGAGTCTCGAAGACGCTCGGCTCGAGGCCCCGCTCGAGGTCGCTCCCCTTGGCTGTCTCCCGGTCTGCCACTTCGAAAGGTGTATCGGCTGGACCACTCAGATGCTTTAAGTGGTAACCCCGCCAGCATGCGAGGATGGCCGCCAGCTGCGGGGCGTATCCGTGCTGCCCCTCGACCGGTGTACGCGGCGCCGCCCGGGGCGGATCACCGGCACGGCCCTGGAGTCTACTCGTCCTCGCGGAAGTTGAGGTAGTAGCGCGACGGCGTCGGGCCGCGCTGGCCCTGGTATTTCGACCGCGTGGCGTCGCTCCCGTACGGGTGCTCGGCCGCGGTGCTCATCCGCAGGAACGAGATCTGCCCGATCTTCATCCCGGGATAGATCGCGATCGGCAGGTTGGCGACGTTCGAGAGCTCGAGCGTGAGATGCCCGTCCGAATCCAGCATCGACGAATCCCGCGGTGGAGTGGATGAGCAGCCCGAGGCGGCCGAGGCTCGATCTTTCCCTCCAGCCGCGCAACCAGGTCGTCCCCCAGCGCCACCCGCTCACGCGTCGAGCCCAGCACGAACTCGCCCGGGTGGAGGATGAACGCCTTCCCGTCGTCGACCTCGACGAACTCGGTCAGGTCGTCCTGCGGCTCGCTTCGGGTCGATGTAGGGCGTCGTGTCGTTGCGGAAGACGCGGAAGTAACCGGTCGACGTGAAGATCGACCGACGACGGCTGGATCGCGTCGTCCGCCAGCGGGCTCGATCACGATGCCGCCGGCCTCGAGCTCGTCGCGGATCGTCCTGTCCGACAGGATCATGCGCGGCAGCGTATATCCGGGCGAGGCGGGGCTCTCGGTGCCGAGAGTCGAGACGGCTGCCAGCGACGCCGGATCCTGATGCCGAGGCCCCGACCTCGAGTACCATGCCTCGCGATGCCAAACGTTGGACCACTTGAGTTGATCGTCGTCCTCATCATCGCCCTGGTGATCTTCGGGCCGAAGCGCCTGCCGGAGCTGGGGCGCTCGATGGGCAAGGGCATCCGCGAGTTCAGGGCGATCGATCTCGGGCAAGGACGACGACGACGAGACGAGGAGTCGTCGCCGAAGCCCGCCGCAGATCGAGGGCGCGCAGGATGCCGATGAGCCCGTCGAGGGCGAGGTCGTTACCAACCAGAGACTCCTAGAGCCGTGCCCCGTCTGAGGGCGGCGAAGTTCGACGAGCAGCTGACGCTCGTCGAGCATCTCGACGAGCTGCGCAACCGCATCATCGTCTCGGCGGCGGTGCTCGTCGTCGCGTGCGGGCTGTGCTTCTGGCAGAACCACCTGCTGCTCGAGATCGCCAACAAGCCGCTGCCCGAAGACCGTCAACGGCCAGGATCTAAGCCGATCACCTTCGGCGTCGCCGAGCCGTTCATGAGCACCCTCAAGATCTCGATCTACGCCGGGCATCCTGATCGCGCTGCCGGTGCTGCTCTACCAGGCGTACGCGTTCCTCCTGCCGGCCCTGAAGCCGACCGAGAAGCGCGCTCATCCTGCCGTTCCTGATCCTGGTCCCGGTCGCTCTTCATCGCCGGCGTCGTGTTCTCGTACTTCGTCGTCGTGCCCGCGGCCGCCAAGTTCCTGCTGAACTTCAACCAGGACCAGTTCAACATCCAGGTGCGGGCGAGCGAGTACTACGGCTTCCTGATCACCACCCTGCTCGCGCTCGGACTCGTCTTCCAGATCCCGATGGGCGTCGTGGCGGTGACGCGGCTCGGGATCGTGACCCCCAAGCAGCTCTCCCAGAACCGCCGCTACGCCTACCTGATCCTGGCCGTCGTCGCGATGCTCCTGCCGGGGACCGACCCGGTGACGATGCTGATCGAGCTGCGCGCCCCTGCTCCTGCTGTTCGAGTTCTCGCTGATCCTGGCGCGAATGGTCGGCACGCCGGCGGAGCGAACATCGACCGCCGAGCCGGAGCCGCCCGGGACGCCGGCGAGCTCGCCGAGGGACCCGCTCCTCCGCCGAGCTAGGCTGACCGACGTGCTCTTCGACCTTCGCGGGCAAGCGCAAGCGACGTCGTGCAGGTGTCGTACGCGATGCTGGCGCTGATCTTCCTGGTCGGCTTCCTCGGCTTCGGGATCGGCGTCGGCGGCGGTCCCGGCGGGATCTTCGACGCGCTCGGCATCAGCAACAGCAGCAACAGCGCGGCTCGGCGGACGGCGCAGTTCCAGGACCACATCGACAACGCGCAACGCGAAGCTCGCGAAGAACCCGAAGGACACGCAGGCGCTCCTGAAGCTGGCGCGAGAACGAGTACCTGCTGGGCAAGGAGGGCGTCACCCAGGACCAGACGACCGGGCAGATCACAGTCACCAACGACGCCCACACGCAGCTCGGGTGCGGCGGCCGACGCCTGGAGCAAGTACCTCAAGGTCAACAAGGGCAAGCCGGACACCAGGACACGGCCTTCAAATGGTCAACGTCTACGTGATCCTCAACGACGCCGGCGGCGCGGCGAAGACGCAGGAGATCATCGCCCAGGACCAAGCCGAGCGCGGCAATCCTACGGCCAGCTCGCGTTCTTCCAATACGCGGGCGGCGACATCACGGGAGGCGACGCAGTCGCGGACAAGGCCTTCTCGATGGCCTCGGGCGCCCAGCGCAAGCAGCTGGAGACGCACGCTGAAGCAGGCGCGGTCGACCGGGCCATCAAGGTCCAGAAGCAGCAGGCAGAAGGCAACAGAAGCAGAGCGGCGGCGCCTCGGCGGCGCCCGGCCGAACCCGCTCCAGAACCCGTTCGGCGGCGCGCCGACGACTCCCGCACCGACCACTCCGTAGACGCGCCGAGAGCAGCGCCGCCGGCCGAAAGGTGCTCGCTACCATCGGCGCCGCCGGGCCGTTAGCTCAATTGGTAGAGCAGGGGCCTCTTAAGCCCAAGGTTGAAGGTTCGAGTCCTTCACGGCCCATCTTGCTCGCGCCGTATCTCGCGCTGATCACCATCTAGCGCAACCCCGTCCGACTGCCGACGGCCGCGCTCTTGGCGGCGGCCGTATTCGCGGCGCTCGTGGCAAGTAACGCGCAGGCAGCGGATTCCGGGTGGCTTCCACGGGCTCGAGAGCGGGCTTCGGGTCGAGGTCGACGCCAAGCGAACCAACCACGGCCTATTGGCGAAGCAGGTCGAGAAGCACCGCCGTGGCGGGGGTCACGGTGGCGGGGGCGACGACGGCCCGAACCACGGATACCCGCTAACCCTTCACTCGCCCCCGCCGTGGAGGCGATTGAAGAGTTAACCGTCTCACAGCCGTATAACCCTTCAATCGCTGACGGACGCAGCGGCCATTGAAGGGTTGGCGGGTCAGTCCCCGCGGATCCGGCAGATCCCTCCCTACGTGCCCGAACTCCCACACCGGGCCCACACTCCAAAGGGGGCCGCGAGGTCGGCGAAGGGCCCGCGGCAACTCCCCCAGTCCGGGGTTGACGCTTCGATCCTGAAACGTCGTCATGGTTACTAAGCTGTCGGCCGGCTCGGGGTGGCGGATGCTCTCGCGATCTGAAAACGACGGTCTCACCGCCGTCGCCTATCGGGGCGACGGGGCGACGCTCCTGGCGTTCGACGTCGACGCCGAGCTGGCCGGGGACCTCGCGGGCTTCGCCCTCGAGTTCACGCCGCCCGGGGGCAGCCCGACGCCAATCCGCAATCGCCTCAGCTTCGACGCACCGATCACCGCGGAAACCACGCCAGAGGAGCGCGTCTGGACCCCGACCGATCAGGCGCCGCTGCAGAAGTTCCACTGGATCCACCGTCCTCCGGACGTGGAGCCAGGGGAGTTCCGGTACCGGGTCAGCGCCAAGCTCTTCGACTCCAACGGAGGACTCAAGTCCGGACCCTCGACGGAGATCGCGCTGGAATTGCTGGACGAGGGCTACAGGGACCTCGACGTCGGTTTCACTCGCGCGTACATCTCCTCACAGGCCTACGCCGCGCTCTTTCACAACGCCGACATCGCCCCGGACGACCCCACGATCGACTTTTCCAGCGCCCCCTACGAGAAGCAGTGGAGCTGGCTCGGTTTTCACGCCCGAAAGCTCATCTTCGACTTCCTGGACGAGACGCTCGCCGATGACGGCCTGAGCCTGGACGTCTTCGCCTACGACCTGGACGAGCCCGACTTCATCTGCGGGTTGAAGGGTCTGGGCCCGAGGCTGCGCCTGTTCCTGGACGATGCGGAGCTACACACCGGGACTGGTGACCCCGAGGTGGCCGCCCACCGGCTCCTCGCCGATTCAGCCGGGGCCGAGAACGTCAAGACCGGCCACTTCTCGCGCTTCGCCCACGACAAGGTCATGATCCAGCGCCGCGGCGACGAGGCGCTCAAGGTTCTGAGCGGCTCTGCCAATTTCTCCATCCGGGGCCTCTACGTGCAGGCCAACAACGTCTTCGTCTTCCGCGACGAGCAGATCGCTGGGTGGTACTCGGAGGCCTTCGAACAGGCGTGGCAGGATCCCAGCGGGTTTTCACGGGATGACATCGCGAAGGGCTGGTTCGAGCGCGAGAGCGGCGATCTTCCCGAGACGGCGGTTAGCTTCTCCCCGCACGTGAGCGCGGACGTCTCGCTCGACCGCGTCGCCGATGCGATCGCGGGCGCGCAGAGCTCGGTGCTGTTCAGCGTGATGGACCTTGGTGGAGGCGGCCGCGTCATGGACGAGTTGCACCGCCTGCCCGATCGCGACCTCTACGCCTTCGGGACGACGCAGTCCAAGGAAGGGGATCTGTCGGTGACCTCGCCCAATCACCCGGCCGTCGCGGTGCCGTTCGCTTACCTCCACGACAAGGTCCCGCCTCCGTTCCAGGCCGAGATCGCGGGCGGATCGGGGCAGGTGATCCACAACAAGTTCGTCGTCGTCGATTTCAACGGCGACGATCCGACCGTCTTCGCCGGCTCATCGAATCTGGCCAAGGGCGGGGAGGAGGAGAACGGCGACAATCTGGTGTGCTTCAGCGATCCGAAGCTGGCTTCGACCTATGCCGTCGAAGCGATACGCCTGACCGACCACTACCGCTTCCGCGCGGTGCAACAGGACGCGACCAGCGACGAGCCACTCACGCTGAAGAAGCGGGCGGAGGATTGGGTCCCGGACTACTTCGACCCCGCCAACGCGAAGTTCCGCGAGCGCACTCTGTTCGTCGGCGGGGAGGCCCCGACCACCCGCTGAGCCCACGCCGCCGCGGGCCCTTCGCCGACCTCGCGGCCCCCTTTGGAGTGTGGGCCCGGTGTGGGAGTTCGGGCAAGTAGGGAGGGATCTGCCGGATCCGCGGGGACTGACCCGCTAACCCTTCAATGGCCGCCGCGTCCGTCAGCGATTGAAGGGTTATACGGCTGTGAGACGGTTAACTCTTCAATCGCCTCCACGGCGGGGGGCGAGTGAAGGGTTAGCGGGCGGCGGGGGCTGCCCTACTTGCGCGCAGTGGGCGCTGCCCTACTTGCCAGCCGTCGCCGCCGGGCGCATAGCCCACATCTGGACGGTCGCAATCCCCACTACGCCTTGATCGCGATGCCGATGATCAGCAGGACGAAGATCACGACCACCAATCCCTGGACGATGTTCGCGGCCGCCCGCTCGCTGTTCAGGCCCTGCGTCAACGTGGTGGGCCGAAGTGATGGCCACCAGCGGTACCTCCGGTCGCCGGGCGTCTCCGTAGATCTCCGACTCGAGACGAATCTTCGCCGTCAGCCACACGACGGGATCGACTTCGCCAGACCCGGAACCCGAGCGACCGACGGTCCCAGCCGGGATCGAATGCGGGCTGCTCCGCGCTACGAAGCTCGCGGTAGGGCTTCAGGCCCATGAAGCTGACGCTGACGATCACGATCACCGCCAGCGCGAAGCCGGTCGCGGCGACGTACTGCCAGTCGACTCTGCCGGCGGCCGAAACGATGATTCCCGTGACGACCCCCGCGGAGCCGGGCAGGGGACCAAGCAGAGCCGTGAACGAGGCGCGCGCGTCGCGCAGGCGGTCCCGTTCCCGCTCGATGTCCGCCAGGACGCGGTCCAGCACCTCCATCCGATTGTTCGGCCGGTCCGTCATGGTCGCGCGCACCACGCGACGGACTGCTTCGCCGATGGGTCCCGGGACCCTGCCGGGCATCCACCGAGTCGATCGGGTGGCATGAGGGCCTCGGATGAGCGCAGCCCGGTCCCCGATAGGGTGCGGCTCGTCGCGGAATGAGCTACGTCGACCACACCTGGGTCGCCTACGCTCTCGACGAGCCGGTGGGGGCCGAGGCGATCGAGCGCGCGCTGGGGCGGGTGCGGGCTCACTACGAGCAGCTCTACGCGGAACCGCTGACCGGCGAGTCGCGGGTGTTCCCGACGGTCGGGATGGCCCTTTGGCGCCGCGACGACCCGCGGCTTCGCTGGCCCTGCTGGATCGAGGATGGCGGCACCGCCGTCGCCTCGACGAACGCGGTGACCGGGTGGGAACGGGTGGTCGGCGAGGTCGAGCCGCGTCGCGCGCCGCTCGAGCTCGGGCGCGCCCTGGCGAGGAATCCCGAGCGCGTCGTGGAGTTGAACCCCCCGTTCGTCCTTGCGGTGCTCGACTCCGACCCGAAGCGTCTCGTGATCGTCAACGACTTCCTCGCGACGGCACGTCTGTATGAGCTGCGCACGACATCCGGCTGGGTGTGGTCGAACCGGTTGGCCGCGCTGCCCCTGTTCGCGGACACCCCGCCGGAGCTCGATCCGGAGGGCTGGGCGATTCACGCGGCCGCCGGTTGGTTCCTGGGACGTTCGACGCCGCTCAGGGGCGCGGCCAAGGTTCGCCCCGGCTCGGCGATCACGGTCGAGGGCGCTCCGTCGGGCGCGATCGTCCGCCACCACGAGACCGGCGCCGTAGGGCGACTCGTCGCTCCTCGGCGGGCGTCACTCGATGAGCAGGCCGGCGGCGCGGCGGAGCAGTCGGTCGCGCTCGCGCGGTCCATCGGACGAGTCTGGGACGTCGCGCCGACGATCAACCTCTCCGGCGGACGCGACTCGCGAATCTCGGCCGCGGGAGCCATCGCAGCCGGGCTGGAGGCGAGGTTCCGCACCATGGACATCGAGCCGGGCGAGGTCGACGCCGCCAGGCAGCTCCTCGAAGCCGCGCCACACGCGCTCGAGCTGGACGTCCTGGAGATGGAGTCCGGGGAGCCGGACGATTCACTGGTGGAGCGAATCGGCGCGATCCATCTGGTCCACGACGGGTTGGCGAATCCGATGGGCGGACAGGGAATGCTCGAGCTTCCGCAGCGCGGTTTCGTGGCGCCGCTCGTGACCGGCCATGGCGGCGAGCTGGCGCACGGCTTCTACTACGACGCCGCGCGGCTGCGGCGCGAGCTGCGGCCGGGGACCCGCCGGCGCCTCGTCCGTCGCCTGGAGCGCTCGGGCCGGCAGCGGCACAACTCGGCGCGGGAGGACGCCTATGCCCTCTATCTGGCGGAGGTGGAGCGCACGTTGGACGAGGGGCGAGCGCACGGCGTTCGCGGCCCCAGCCTGCTCGACTACTACTACCTGGCCGAGCGCCTGCCTCATCGCGCGGGCCTCGGTTCGCGGAACGATCGCTACTCGGCCTGTGTCACGCCGGCCTTCGTACGCGGATCATTCGACCTCAGCCCCAGGGAGCGAACGCGCGCGGCGCTTCACCTGGCCGTCATCTCCGCGCTGATGCCGGCCTGGAATCGAATCGCCTTCTTCCACGGCGGCGGTGGACGCATGCGCCCGATGAAGCGATCCCGCATCTGGGAGCGTCCCCGCCACTCGCGGGACATGGAGGAGATGATCGCCAGCCCGGAGCTCTGGAGCGACGCATTCGATCCGGGTCGCATCCAGGTCATGTGGCGGGAGGCCAAGGCGGGTGAGGGCCACTCGCACTACGAGGCGGCGTTCATGCGGATCGCGTGGCGGGTCTGCTACGTGCAGCACGCCGAGCGAATCGCCGAGCGCATCCGAACGGATGGGCGGACGTCCCTCGCGGCCGGTGTCGGCCGAAGCCGCCCTCGCGCGCGTTAACCTCGCCCGCCCACGGGTAGCCGACCGGCGATGCGTTACTTCTACGGCGCCGCTCACGAGCAGTTCCCGCCCGACGACCTGCTGCGGCAGGCGGTCGAGGCGGTGGAGGCCGGGTTCGAGGGCATCGGTTGCAGCGATCACCTCCAGCCCTGGTGGGAGCCGGGGGAGTCGGCCCATGCATGGGTGTGGCTGGGTGCCGTGGGACAGGCGACCAGCGGAGTGGCACTCGGAACGGCGGTGACCCCGCCGGGGCCCCGTTACCACCCGGTCCTGATCGCCCAGGCCTGGGCGACGCTTGAGCGGATGTTCCCCGGACGGCCGTTCCTGGGACTCGGTTCGGGGGAGTCGCTCAACGAGTCGCCGCTGGGCGCCGATTGGCCGTCGGTGTCTGATCAGGTGGATCGGATGGAGGAGGCGCTGGAGATAATCAATGCGCTCTTCGCGGGCGAGCGCGTGAGCCGCGATGGCAGGTTCTTCCGCACGCACGACGCCTACCTCCACACGCCCGCCGACCGCCGACCGCCGGTCTACGTATCGGCGTTCGGGCCGCGCGCCGCCGGGGTCGCCGCCCGCCATGGCGACGGCCTGTGGACGCTGGCCGATCCCGAGAGCGCGCCCGGCGTGATCGAGGCCTACCGGTCGGCGTGCGACGACGCGGGCACCGATCCTGGCGAGATCATCCTTCAGCTCCAGTTCTCGTGGGCGGAGGACGACGACGCGGCGCTCGAGGGCGCACGTGTCTGGAAGGGGGCGCAGCCGGACGAGTTCTACACCGACGACTGGCACCACCCGAAGGCGATGCACGAGCACGCGGCGGCGCATGTGAGCGATGAGGACCTCGCCGAAGCGCTCGCGATCTCGTCCGACCCCGAGGTGCACGCCGACCGGATCCGCGAGGCGGAGAAGCTGGGAGCGACCACCATGACGCTCATGAACTGCTCGGGTGCTGACCCCCGCGGTGCGATCGCCGTCTACGGCAGGGACGTCCTGCCGACACTGAAGTCAGTGCGGGCTTAGGGCTCCTACGAGGCACCCAGACCGGGGCCCGAGCATCGAGTGTGCACTCGACACGGTGTTATGGCAACGGTAGATGGACACTCGCTCGGAGGCGGGTCTCGACTGAAGTTAGAAAGCTCGCGACCTGCGTGTGATCGAGCCCGCTCCCCTCGGTGCGAGCTTGCAGCGCGCGCGTGATCAATTCGCCGGGAGCCAAGCCGAGCCCTACCGCCCACCGCCCCGCGGCCGGCTTCGACGACCAGCGGGCCTCCTCCGCGTAGCGCAGGGCGCGGCAGGCATTGAGCACGGCATCGCTCGGCTCGGTTGCGTGATCGCGGTGCCACCTCAGCGACTCGGTCAGGACGGGGATCAGATCCCGAGGGGGGATGGGGGCGAAGACCTCGCCGGCGGGGGGTCCGACCAGCGCGATCCCTGCCTGTGACAGGACGCTCCGGTCGATCGCGTACCAATGGGAACCCAGGTCGCCTGTCTCGCCCCGCGACTGAACCGAGAGGGGCACCCCTTCGCCGGTGTTCAGGTTCAGCTCGAAGTCGGGCTCCGCCAAGCCCGAGCTCGCGGTATCGAGGCGATAGACGACGAATTCGAGGAGTCGCGCGGGACAGGGGAGCGCCTCATGGCGCAGAGTCGCGACCGCAGCCTCCTCGATCTCGCCGGAGAGAGACGATCGGACGACCGCTGCCAGGTCGAGATCACTGCGGCCGGGCAAGTAATCGCCAAGCGCCCACGAGCCACCGGCATAGACGCCGATCATGCACTCGCCGAGCACGTCGCGCAGGCGGTTGCGTGCATGGACGAGGTAGATCGACTCGGCGCTGGCTTGGGGCATGGTTTGCAAGCAATCCGACAGGGTAAGTGTCGGCCAGTCGAACCTTGGGAGGAGGAGAGATAGGCACTTCGTGGGTCAGGCTGCGGCCGGTCGGGCTTGCCGCTTTGGCGTGCCTGGCCGTCCTGGCGGCCGGATGCGGCAGCTCCGGCAGCGGAGGCCCGGTCACCTTGAACTGGTTCGTCGCCACGCAGCCCGGCGGCACGATTCAACAGGTCGCAAAGGACTGCAGCGCCGCGTCGAACGGGCGTTACAACATCGACGTCCAGCTCCTCCCCACGGACGCCAGCCAGCAGCGCGAGCAGCTCGTCCGCCGGCTCGCGGCGAAGGACTCGACGGTCGACCTGATCGGCATGGACGTGATCTGGACCGCTGAGTTCGCGAACGCCGGCTGGATCGCGCCATTCCCGAAGGCCGAGGCAAATGAAGTGACCAAGGACGTCTTCCCGAGCGTTGTCAAGACGGCGTCCTTCGAGGGCAAGGTCTACGGCGCGCCCTTCAACTCGAACACCGAGCTGCTCTGGTACCGCAAGGACCTCGTCAAGCAGGCGCCCGAAGACCTGGGATCAGATGATCAGCGAGGCGGACAAGCTGGCGTCGCAGGGCAAGCCGAGCTACATCCAGGTCCAGGCGAACAAGTACGAGGGCTTCACGGTCTGGGCGAACGCGTTGATCGCATCGGCCGGCGGGACCATCCTCTCGGGACCCACGACCGTTTCGTTGCCGGAGAAGCCCACGGAGGAGGCCTTGAAGGTGATGGGCAGCCTCGCTCACTCGGCGGGGGCCGCCCCGAACATCGCCACCTCGGACGAGGACACGGCGCGGATCGGCTTCGAGGACGGGAGCTCGGCGTTCATGGTGAACTACACGTTCGCCTACGCGAGCGCGGAGGCCAACGCGCCCGGTGTCTTCAAGAACATCGGGTTCGCCAGGTATCCGCGCGTCGTCGCCGACGAGCCGAGCAAGCCCCCGCTCGGCGGGTTCAACATCGGCGTCGGTGCCTACTCCGAGAATCAGGACCTGGCATTCGAAGCCGCCTCCTGTATCGGCAGCGACAAGAGCGAGCTGACCGCCACGGAGCTCGACGGGCTGCCGCCGAGCCGCGAGCACCTTTACACGAACAAAGTGGTCACCAAGGCGTATCCCGGCTTCTCCCAGCTCGTCAAGACCTCGATCGATGCCGCGGGCCCCCGACCGCTGACGCCGGCGTACCAGGACGTGAGCCTGGCGATCCAGGACACGCTCCAGCCCCCCGACAGGATCGACCCCACCGACGTGGCCCCCGTCTACGACGACCTGAAGTCGAGTCTCGACGACGCCGTTAACCGGGAGGGGCTGTTTTGAGCGCCCTCGCCGGTCGTTTGCGGCTCGGCAGACGCGGCGGTGTGAGCGACCGCAGCCGCGAGGAGCGCCGGCTCGGCTGGATGCTCTGCGCCCCGGCCGTGATCGCGATGCTGCTGGTGACGGCCTACCCGATCGGCTATGCGGTCGTCCTCTCGTTGCAGCACATCGACCTGAGGTTCCCTGACCAGGGCGGCTGGGCCGGCCTCTCCAACTACCAGACCGTCCTCACCTCCCCGCTGTGGTGGACGGACGTCTTCAACACCGTATTCATCACGGTCGTCTCGGTGGCGATCGAGCTCACCCTCGGGATGGCGCTCGCGCTGATCATGCACCGAGCGATCTTCGGCCGGGGCGTAGTGCGCACAGCGGTGCTGATTCCATACGGGATCGTCACGGTTGTCGCTGCATTCGCATGGTTCTTCGCCTTCGATCCGAGCAGCGGATTCGTCAATCACCTCCCGCTCATCGCGGACGACAAGGCCTGGTTCGGCGACCGGTGGAGCGCGATTGCGGTGATCATCATGGCGGAGGTCTGGAAGACGACTCCCTTCATGGCCTTGCTCCTGCTCGCCGGCTTGACGACTATCGACCAGGGCCTCTACGAGGCGGCGAAGGTCGACGGGGCGACTGCGGTGCAGCGCTTCTTCCGAATCACCCTGCCGCTGATGAAGCCGGCGATCCTGGTCGCCCTGCTGTTCCGCACCCTCGACGCGTTCCGGATCTTCGACAACATCTTCATCATGACCCGGGGCGCGCAGAACACCGAGTCGGTGTCGATCCTGGGTTACAACCAGATCATCTCGCGCACGAACCTCGGGCTCGGGTCGGCCGTATCGGTGCTGATCTTCATCGCGGTGCTGCTGATCGCGTTCGCGTTCGTCCGGCTGTTCGGCGTCCGCATGGCGGAGGGAAGGCCCGGTACCTAGATGAGACGAGGCACCAGGGAATACGCGACTTGGAGCGGCGGGATGATCCTGGTCCTCTTCTTCTCCCTGCTCCCGATCGTGTGGATCATCTCGCTGTCGCTGAAGACGCCGAAGACGGTGGGCGACGGCCGCTTCCTGCCGGCGGGCGGAGATGGACGCTCAAGAACTACAAGGTCCTGTTCGAGGGCGGGTTCGACAACAGCCCGTTCCTCCACCCGCTGGTCAACTCGATCGCCATTGGGCTGATCGCCACCGCGATCGCGATCGTCCTCGCAGCGTTCGCCGCCTACGCGATCGCCCGACTGAACTTCCCCGGCAAGGGCCTGATCCTCGGAGGCGCACTCGCGCTCGCGATCTTCCCGGCGATCTCGACGATCGGCCCGCTGTTCGACATGTGGCGGTCGATCGGCCTCTACGACACGTACCTGGGGCTGATCATCCCCTACCTGACCTTCTCGCTCCCGCTCGCGATCTACATCCTCGTCGCCTTCTACCGCGAGATCCCATGGGACCTCGAGCAGGCCGCACAGGTAGACGGCGCGACGCCGTTCCAGGCGTTCCGGAGGGTGATCTTGCCACTCGCGGCTCCCGGGACATTCACGGCCGCGATCCTCGTGTTCATCTTCTGCTGGAACGACTTCCTGTTCGCGATCACGCTGACGTCATCCAACAACGCCCGCACCGTCCCGGCCGCGCTGGCGTTCTTCACCGGCGAGTCGCAATTCACCCGCCAACCGGCAACATCGCGGCGGCGGCGGTCATCGTCACCGTCCCGATCATCATCTTCGTATTGTTCTTCCAGCGCCGAATCGTGGCCGGACTGACTGCGGGCGCGGTCAAGGGATAAGAAGGGAGAGAGGGAATGGCCGAGATCGTCCTCGACAAGATCACCAAGCGGTACCCGGACGGCTTCGAGGCCGTGCGGAACATGGACCTGGACATCAACGACGGCGAGTTCATGATCCTCGTCGGGCCCCTCGGGGTCCGGAAAGTCCACGGCGCTGCGGATGATCGCCGGGCTCGAGGACATCTCGGACGGCGAGGTGCGGATCGGCGACACGGTCGTCAATCAGATGGCGCCCAAGGACCGCGACATCGCGATGGTGTTCCAGAACTACGCGCTCTATCCGCACATGACCGTGCGCGAGAACATGGCGTTCCCGCTGAAGCTCGCCGGGGCGCCCAAGGAGGAGATCGACAGCAAGGTGCAGGAGGCCGCGAAGGTCCTCGACCTCACCGAGCACCTCGACCGCAAGCCGGCGAACCTCTCCGGCGGCCAGCGCCAGCGCGTCGCGATGGGCCGGGCGATCGTTCGCAATCCAAAGGCGTTCCTGATGGACGAGCCGCTCTCCAACCTCGACGCGAAGCTCCGCGTTCAGATGCGCACCGAGGTGTCGCGCATCCAGTCGCGGCTCGGCACGACGACGGTCTACGTCACCCACGATCAGACCGAGGCGATGACGCTGGGCGACCGCGTGGCCGTGATGCGAGGCGGAGTGCTCCAGCAGGTGGGATCGCCCACCGAGCTGTACGACCATCCGGTGAACCTCTTCGTCGCCGGGTTCATCGGCTCGCCGTCGATGAACTTCATGCCCGCCACTCTCGATGGCGACACCCTCACGCTTCCCATGGGCGACGTCCGCTTGGCCGATGAGGCGCGCGAGCGCGCCGCCGGCGGCCCAGTCGGGTCAAACCGTGGTCGCCGGCATCCGGCCGGAGAGCTTCGAGGATGCGTCGCTCGTCCCCGACGACGCGCGCGACCGCGGCACGACGTTCAAGACCAAGATCGACCTCGTGGAGTCGCTGGGCGCGGAGAAGTACGCCTACTTCCAGAGTCGAGGAGTCGCAGGTCGAGTCGGATGAGCTCCGCGAGCTTGCCGAGGACACGGGCTCCGCCGAGCTCGGCGCCACCGAGGGGCAGGTGGTCGCCCGTCTCGAGCCCGCGAGCCGGATCGAGCGCGGGGAGCGAGGCGGAGCTGTGGCTCGATTCGCGCAAGATCCACTTCTTCGACCTGGAGAGCGGACCGCACGTTGGCAGACGGAGCGACCGCTCGACGCTGACCTACCGCAGCTCCTTGCGCAGGCGGTGGACCATCGTGTCCTCATCCCTGGACGGCCGGCGCAGCGAGTCGCGGAGGCGTTCGACGACCTCGTCGCTCCACTCGTGGGTACGGAGGAGCAGGTATCGCAGGCCCGCGACCCGCATGTAGGCCTCGGTCTCGGTTCCCGAGCCGATCAGCTCGGCGTCACGCAGCATCTCGACGACCGGCGCGTACTCGTCGCGGAACCAGCCCTCGGCGACGGCCTCGCGCGTCATGAACTCGCCCAGTCCCTGCATGGCGCGGAACCCCCACGCCTCGACGCTCTCCGCGAGCTCGGCGTAACGCCACTCGTCGCTGAGCTGGATGCGGTCCCGTAGCCCCGGGCGGCAGCGGGACGCGCTCGAAGAAGAGGCGCTCGTGGCTCTTCAGCGCGAGGTCGCGGAGTCTGTGTTCGTTGGTCGGCGTCGACGGCGGTGACGATCTCGGTGACATGAGCGTCGATCGGTCTCCAGGCCCATCGCCCGCGCCACCGAGACGCGATGATGGCCGTCGCGCACGAAGTGCAGGTCGCCGATGCGGTAGACGTCGATCGGGGGCATCGACTTCCCGCGCCTGATCGCTTCCGCGATGCCCTCCCATCGACGCCGGACGCGTGCGAGGTAGGGCGGAAGCTGCGATCGAAGTCCCGCGAGCGGTCGACGGTGCCCACGATCGAATCGAGCGGTATGACCTGGAGGCCCAGGCGCCGCTCGCCGCGCCAGCCGAGCGCCTCCACGACCTCGTCGAACGGGCAGGATGACGTTGACGTCGTCGGGCTCGCGCCGCAGCCGGCGGGCCAGGCGGGAGAGGGCCTGGCGCCGGCGCGCGCGGCTGAAGTCGCTCTGCGCGTCCTGGGTCGGAAAGCCGGTGTCGGGCAAGGTCCGGTGGTGAGGAGCTTTAGCTCCGAAACTGGCTGGTGCCGTTCATGGATGGTCGAGCGTACGGCTCCTAGACGCGACTCGGCGGGACCGGGCCTGCTCGCGGCGGCCTCGAGTGCGCGGCGAACCGGGCGCGCAGGACCTTCTTGTCGAACTTGCCGACCGAGGTCTTCGGGACCTCGTCGATGAACTCGATGCGCTCCGGGATCCACCACTTCGCGACCCGGCCCGCCAGGTGCGCGCGGATGCGCGTCGGCGTCCACGCTCGGAGCCGGCGCGGCGGACGACGCAGGCGCACGGGCGCTCGCCCCAGCGCTCGTCGGGGACCGCGATCACGGCCGCCTCGATCACGTCCGGGTGGGCCATGACCGCGTTCTCGAGCTCGACCGAGGAGATCCACTCGCCGCCCGACTTGACCAGGTCCTTGGTGCGGTCGACGAGCTTGATGTAGGCGTCGCGCTCGAGCTCGGCGACGTCGCCGGTGCGCAGCCAGCCGTCGTCGGTGAACTTCTCGTCGCCGCTCCGGGTCCTCGTAGTAGGCGCGCGCGATCCACGGGCCGCGGACCTGGAGCTCGCCGCCGCTCTCGGCGTCGATGCGGAAGTCGATCAGCGGCAGGACGCGTCCCTGGCTGGCGCGCAGCGCGTAGGCCTCGTCGTCGGAGAGCTCGACCCCGCCGGGCAGCCGCGAGGTCGCGGCCAGCGGGCTCGTCTCGGTCATTCCCCAGCCCTGGACCAGCGGGACCCGAAGCGCTCGTCGAAGCCGCGGATCAGCGACTCCGGGACCGCGGACCCGCCGCGCCTTCAGCTCGCGCAGGCTGGTCAGGTCGGGCGGCGGATCGAGCTCGAGCAAGCCGTTCCAGATCGTCGGCACGCCGGCGCTCCAGGTGACCCCCTCGGCTGCGATCAGCTCGGCCAGCCCGCCGGGGGTGAGGTCCGGGCCCGGGCAGCACCTGCCGCGCGCCGACCATCGTCGCGACGTACGGGATGCCCCACGCCATCGCGTGGAACATCGGCACCACCGGCATCACCGAGTCGGCCTCGCGGATGCCCATCGAGTCCGGCAGCCCGGCGCCGAGCGTGTGGAGGACGATCGAGCGGTGCGAGTACAGCACGCCCTTCGGCCGCCCGGTGGTGCCGCTCGTGTAGCACATGGCCGCCGCCGTGTTCTCGTCGAACTCGGGGAACTCGAACGCCGGGATCGCCGCCCGCGATCAGCTCCTCGTAGTCGAGCGCCCCGTCGCGCTCGCCGGGGCCGTCGGGCATCAGGACCTCGCGCTCGCGTCCCCTCGAAGCTCGGCATCGCCTCCGCCAGCGAGGCGTCGAGGAAGACGATCCGATCGTCCGCGTGCTCGACGATGTAGCGGAGGTCGTCCTCGAACAGCCGGATGTTCAGCGTGTGGAGGACCGCCCCCATGGTCGGCACCGCGAGGTAGAGCTCGAGGTGGCGGAGCGAGTTCCAGGCGAAGCTCGCGACGCGATCGCCCGGCTGGACGCCGAGCTCGGTGAGCGCGCTGGCCAGCCGCCGCGCGCGCTCGACGACCTGCCCGTAGGTGGAGCGCTCGAGCCCTCCTGGGTCCGCGCGACGACCTCGCGATCGCCGAACACCGCCTCGGCCCGCTCGGCGATCTGCTTGACGAGCAGCGGGCGATCCATCATCAGCCCGTCCATCGTGGATCCCTTCGCGGCCGATGGCGTCCTAGTCGCGGCCGCGGGCCTCGCCGCGTGATCTGGTAGCTGAGGTACCAGATCAGGTGGCGCGTGGCCCCGACACCGAGGTTCAAGCGGGACGAGAAACCTCTTCATCGACATCGAAATCTATCTACCCGACGCGCCCGCATCGGTACTCGCCCGGCGCAGAATCCGTAAGGCTTCGGCGCATGAGGGTCCTGCTCGTGGGAGATGGCGCCGGCGAGCCGCCGCGCTCGCGCGAGCGGGCTGGAGACGGCGGGCATCGACGTGGAGCGCCGGCCGGAGCCGATCCGCCGCCGCGATCGGGGCGAGGAGATCGCCGAGATCGCGCGTGAGCTGCGCGAGTTCGAGCGGGCGCTGAGCGAGAGCGCGCCGACGCGGTCCTGGTGTCGTCGGCTCTCGAACGCAGCGCTCGCCGCGCATCCTGGTCGCGACCAAGCTGGGCACGCCCGTGGCCGCGGTCGAGGCGCCGCCGGCGAGCCGCGCCGGGCGCGATCAACGGCCGCCTGATCGCGCAGCTCGCCGACGCGGCGCTTGCGCCGGAGCCCGCAGGCGATCGTCGAACTGGCTCCGCGACGCCTACACTCCGCGGCCATGAAGGTCGGGATCATCGGCCTCGGATACGTGGGGCTGCCGCTCGCGGTCGCGTTCGCCGAGGCGGGGTGCGACGTCGTGGGCGTGGACACCGACCCCCGGCGCGTCGAGCGCCTGCGCCGCAGCGAGTCGGACGTCGAGGACGTGCCCTCGGAGCGGCTCCGCGGCGGTCGCCGAGCGCTTCACCGCCACCGACGACTACCGGGCGCTGGCCGCGTGCGAGGCGCGTCGTGATCTGCGTCCCGACTCCGCTCGCGAACCATCGCGAGCCCGACCTCTCCTACCTGGTCGACGCGGCGACCCAGCTCTCGCGGGTCCTCCACGAGGGGCGGCTCGTGGTGCTGGAGTCGACGACCTACCCGGGGACGACCCGCGAGCGGCTGCTCCCGATCCTCGAGGAGTCGGGGCTGGCCGCCGGGCCGCGAGTTCAACCTCGCCTACTCGCCCGAGCGCATCGACCCCGGCCGCACCGACCACACGATCCGCACCACGCCGAAGGTCGTCGGCGGGCTCACCGACGAGTGCCGCCGCCGGGCCGCCGAGCTCTACGGGCTGATCTGCGACGAGGTGGTCGAGGTCTCCTCGCCCGAGGTCGCCGAGCTCACGCAAGCTGCTCGAGAACATCTTCCGCTCGGTCAACATCGCGCTGGTCAACGAGCTCGCGCAGCTCTGCGACCGGATGGGCATCGACGTCTGGGAGGTCGTCGACGCGGCGGCCACGAAGCCGTTCGGCTTCATGCGCTTCGATCCCGGCCCGGGCATGGGCGGCCACTGCCTGCCCATCGACCCGTTCTACCTCGCGTTCAAGGCCCGCGAGCACGACTTCTACACCGAGTTCATCGAGCTGGCGGGGAAGCTCAACCAGGCCCAGCCGCAGTTCTGCGTCGAGAAGATCGAGCGCGCGCTGAACGACGCCTCGAAGCCGGTGCGCGGGTCGCGCGTCCTGATGCTGGGCGTCGCCTACAAGGCCGGCGTCGGCGACCTGCGCGAGGCGCCGGCGCTGAAGATCATCCGGCGCCTGCGCGAGCTCGGCGCCGACATCGCCTACCACGACCCCCACGTCCCCGAGCTGCCCGAGCTCGGGCTCGCGTCGGTCGAGCTGGACGGGGAGCTCGCCGGCGGCCGACCTCGTCTGCATCGTCACCGCCCACCCGGAGGTCGACTACGAGCGGGTCGTGCGGGAGGCGCAGCTCGTGCTCGACTTCCGCGGCGTCACGCGGGGCATCGAGCGCCCCGAACCTCGTCCGGCTCTAGCGACGGACCATCGGTGTCGCGGCGATGATGGCCGCGAGCGCCGCCTCGCCGGATCGTTTCCGCGCCGCCGGGCGCGCGCCGCGCGGACCGGCTGACCCTGGGCCTGGCGCCGTCGCGCTCGGCGACCGCGGGCACCGTGATCGTCGGCGAGGTCGTCCGGCTGGCCAGGCGGCGGCTCCGGCCGCGAGCCGGCGCCGCAGTTGCCGCTGCGAGAGCGCCGAGCGGACGCTCGAGACCGCCGGCCGGGCGACCCAGGACGCGGTCGCGGTGCTCGTCGAGGGCTACGAGGCGACATCGCGGCACCGAGAAGGTGCTCTTCAACATGCTCACCGGCTTCGTCTTCGCGTTCGCGCTGATCCGGCTCTCGACCGCGGGCATCCGGGGCGGCTGGTGGCCGGCGGGGAACGTCCGCCTCGGCGGCCGCCACATCCACCACTTCGTCCCGGGCATCCTGATCGCGTTCGGCGTCGGGCGCGCTGGCGCTGCTGACCGACGAGCGACAAGCTCGAGCGCGGGCTCGCGATCCCGTTCGGCGCCGGGATCGGGCTGACGTTCGACGAGGCCGCGCTGCTGCTCGACCTGCGCGACGTCTACTGGACGCGCGAGGGGGTCCTGAGCGTCCAGGTCAGCTTCGGGCTCGCCGCGACCCTGGGCGGGACGATCCTCGCCCTGCGGATGCTGCGGCGCGGCGAGGAGCGGGTGGAGGCGGCGGGCCGGATCCCGCCGAAGCCCTAGCTCGTCCGTCCCTGGGCACGCGGTAGCGGGCGAACAGCTCGCCGTCCTCGCTCGAGCAGCCAGACGAGCTCGAGCGGCCGCTCCAGCTCGGGCAGGCCCACCGCCAGGCCGGGGCCGTCGCCGCCGCGCGAGCTTGGGGGCGCGGGTGACGAACAGCTCGTCGACCAGGCCCGGCGTCGATGAGCTGGGCGTGCAGGCGCGGGCCGCCCTCGCAGAGCAGCGCGCGGACGCCGCGCTCGCGCGCGCAGGTGGCCGAGCGCCTCGCGCGAGGTCGACGCGCGCCCTCGTGACGCACCACCCGGACCTCGGCCTCCGTCTCCGGCGGGCTCGGCGTCGGACGTGGTGAAGATCAGCACCCGCGCGCCCCGGTCCGCGAACAGCGGCGCGTCCCAGGGCATGTCGAGCCGCCCGCTCACGATCACCAGCAGCGGGTCCTGCGGACAGGCCGCGCCGCTCGCGCCGGCCGCGCTTGTCCGGGATCGGCGACGGGCCGCCCGTAGCGCTCGGCGCGCATCGTCCCCGCCCCGATCATCACCGCGTCCACCCTGGTGCGGAGGCAGACGAGCATCTGCGGTGTCCGTGTCGCTGCCGATCGGCCCCGAGCGGCCGTGCAGCGTGGCCTTGCCGTCGACCGTGAGCGCGAAGTTGGTCGACCACGTAGGGGCGGTCGTCGGGCGCGTTGGCGATCAGGTCCAGCTCGCGGACCTGCGCCGGCGACGTGCGTCGGCCCCGGGTCGGGGAGGAGGCGGCGCATTCGCCGGAATCTAGCCCGATTCGAGCTCGGCGAGGTGGTCGACGTTCGCGCGGTCGTCCGCCGTCCGCGCTTGGTCCGCGGCGAACCAGGCGTCGAGGATCTCCGCCGAGCTCGGCCTCGCGAGGTGGCGCGGAGGCTGAGCGCGAGGACGTTGGCGTCGTTCCACCGGCGCGCGCCCTCGGCGGTCTCGGCGTCGCCGCACAGCGCGGCCCGGACGCCGGCGACCTTGTTCGCCGCGATCGAGGCGCCGGTGCCCGTCCAGCAGCAGACGATCCCCTGCTCGGCCGTGCCCGCCGCGACGTCCCGGGCGGCCGCCTCGCTCGCCCATGCCCAGTCGTCGCGCTCGGAGTCGTTCAGCGCCCCGTGCGGGATGCGGCTCGTGACCGCGCCGGCGAAGCTCGTCGACCACCGCCTCGGCGATCCCCACCCGCTCGTCGGCTGCGACAGCGATCCGCATCACCCAAGCTTATGGCGCCGCCACGACAACTGCTACGAGGTGGGGGTCAGGCCAGCCAGCCGAAGCCGTCGCCCGGCGAGGCTCCTCGAGCCGCGCGACGTCGTCGCGGAAGAGACTCGACCAGGTGCTCGCGCAGGCCCTCGGGGAGCTCGGGCTTCGGCGCCTCGCCCGCCCGCGGGGTCGTGGACGAGCCGCTCGACCACCCAGCGGAGCGACTCGGGCAGCCGGTCGAAGTTGCGGTCGATCGCCCGCAGGCCCGGCAGCCGGACCGCCCGGTCCATGAGCCGGAAGCGGCTGCCGGTCTTCGCCACGCCCGTCTCCCATTCGCGCTCGAACTGCTCGGACGTGAAGCTCGGGTCGACGCCCAGGAACCCGAAGGCCCGGCGCATCGTCGCCGGGACGGTCGCGCTTCAGCTCCTCGCGGCCGACGATCTCGATGCGCTCGGGCCCGAACGCCTCGAGGTACGGCTCGAGCTGGAAGAAGTAGCGGCTGCGGGTGACGTAGCTCGACTCCGGGTCCGACAGGGCATCCGCCAGCGGGCGGTCCTCGTACCCGCCGCCGACGTTGTGGAGGTAGTGGGAGAGCATCCGGTCGATCGGGTCGCGGACGACGTAGATCAGGCGGACCGCTGCGCCGAGGACGTCGCGCATCCGGCTCGGCGACGCCGTCGAACGCCGGCCGGTTGGTGTAGTGGGGCGAGCTCTCGCCCCGCATCGGGCGCCCTGAGGGTCGAAGTGGTCCGGCATACCAGTCGCGGCCCAGCGGCCAGTTCATCTCAGCGACGAAGAAGTTGAGCTCCTTCGGCCGCGACATCGCGATCTCGGGATGGAGGTTCAGGTAGTGGTGCAGGCTCGTCGTCCCGCACTTGAGGCCGCCGATGATGATCAGGTTCGGGAGGGCGCCTTCGGTTCGCCGGTGTCGGGCGCGGCTGGCGCGCGGCCGCGCGCTCCGCCGCGAAGCGGTCGTGCGCGCGGGCGACCATCGCCCGGTCGGCGGGATCGCTTGGGATTCGCGTCAGCCCCCGGCGCCAAGCCGCTTCGCCGCGTCGCGAAGGTTCTTGACGGTCGCCGATGGCGCCTTGCGCCCCTCGAGCTTCTCGCCCTTGCGGTTGACCCAGATCACGGGGACGTTCATCTTCAGCAGCGGCGCCACGTCGGTCTCGTAGCCGCTCCCGATGTGGAGCCAGCCCTTCTTCCCGCCGAGCCGGCGGGCGCACTCCTTGAAGTGCGCCGGATCGGGCTTGTAGCTCCGGACCTGCTGGGCGGTGACGACGAGGTCGAGCTCGGTGCGGAGGTGGCGCCTGGAGACGCCGAGGAGCTTGTCGTCGATGTTGGAGACGATGCCAACCTCATAGCGCTTGGCGAGGCGGTCCATGGCAGCGTTCGCCTCGCGAAACGGAAGCCAGTGCCCGACGCTGTCGGGGAGGAACTGGGCCCGCGAGGGCTCGAGCTCCCAGCCGATCTCCTTCGCGGCCCGGACGGCCCCGCGGCGCAGGACCTCGGCGTAAAGCTCGTACGAGCCGCGGATGATCTCGGCCTCGATCTCGAAGAACCGGTTCAAGAAGGACTCCTCGTCGAAGCTGAAGCCGTCGCGGGCGGCCTCCCGGCGGAAGGCCTCGAGGATTCCCTTCTCCCAATCGACCAGGGTGCCGTAGCAGTCCGTGGTCACCCAGTTGATGTCCTTGAGCTTCGGCAGCGCCATTGAGCGGCGGCATTATGCCAAGCGGCACATTTCCAACCCCCGGAAGGATCGATCCCACCCGCTCGCGGCTCGGATAGGCTCCTCCGCCAATGAAGAGCCCATGCTGCCCGCGTCGTAAGGCCTAGCGCGTCCGTGGACCTCCTCGAGTACCAGGGGAAGCAGCTCTTCGCCAAGCACGGCGTCCCCGTTCCGGAGGGTCGCCCCGCGGATACCGTGCCCACGGTCGTCGAGGCCGCCGACGAGCTCGGCTACCCGGTCGTGATCAAGGCGCAGGTCCGCATCGGCAAGCGCGGCAAGGCCGGCGGGATCAAGATTGCGAACGACCGCGACGAGGCTTCGCGCCACGCCGAGGCGATCATCGGCATGGACATCAGGGGCTTTCGAGTCCACGAGGTCTGGGTGGAGCAGGCGTCGCGGATCGACGCCGAGTACTACGCGTCGATCATCCTCGACCGGTCGGAGAAGAAGCTCTTGGCGATCCTTTCGCGGATGGGCGGCATGGACGTGGAGGAGGTTGCCGAGACCGATCCCGGGGCTCTGATCAGGCGCCACATCGAGCCCGGTGAGGAGTTCACGATCGAGGTCGCCCGCGGGATGGCGATCGATGCGCGGATCGACGAGGACGTCACCGACGGTGTCGCCGAGCTCCTGGTCAAGCTCCACGATGTCGCTCTGGCGGAGGACGCGACGCTGATCGAGGTCAACCCGATGATCGTGACGTCGGATCGCGGGGTCGTGGCGCTCGACTCCAAGATCACGATCGATAACAACGCCCTGTACCGACACGAGGACCTCGCCGAGCTGCGCGACCGCTCGGCGGAGGATCCGCAGGAGCGGATGGCGAAGGAGAGGGGCGTCACCTACGTGAAGCTCGGGGGCGACATCGGGATCCTGGGCAACGGCGCCGGGCTCTGCATGGCGACCCTGGACATCGTCGCGCAGGCGGGCGGCAGGCCGGCGAACTTCCTCGATGCGGGCGGCGGCTCGAAAGCCGACGCGATCGTCGACGCGCTTGAGGTCATCACCTCCGACGAGAACGTGAACGCGATCCTCTTCAACATCTTCGGCGGCATCACCCGCTGCGATGAGATCGCGAAGGGGATCATCGAAGCGTCGCGCAGGATCGACATCGACGTCCCGCTCGTGGTGCGTCTCGACGGCACGAACTCGGCGGAGGGCCTGGGTCTCCTGGCCGACGCCGAGCTGCCGAACCTCCACCTCGAGAAGACGATGCTCGGGGCCGCGGAACGCGTCGTCGAGATCTCACGGAACTGATGTCCATCATCGTCGACACCGAGACGAAGCTCGTGATCTCGGGCCTCACCGGTCGGGAGGGCTCGTTCCACGGCCTGCGCAATCGCGACTACGGCACGGATGTCGTCGCCGGGGTGACGCCCGGCAAGGGTGGCCAGGACGTCGAGGGCATCCCCGTCTTCGACGAGATCGCGAAGGCGGTGGAAGAGCGTGGCGCGAATACCTCGATGATCTTCGTCCCGGCGCGATTCGCCGCCGCGGCGATCGAGGAGGCGATCGACGCCGGCGTCCATACGGTGATCGCGATCACCGAGGGGATCCCGGTGCTGGACATGCTGCGGGTCTACTGGAAGGCGCACCGAGGCGGGAGTCCGCGTGATCGGCCCGAACTGCCCCGGAGTGCTCTCGCCCGGAAAGTCGAACGTGGGGATCATTCCGGCGCAGTTCTTCGACCCCGGCTCGATCGGCGTCGTCTCGAAGTCCGGCACCCTGACCTACCAGATCGGTAACGAGCTGAAGCAGGCGGGCATGGGCAACTCATCCATCGTCGGCATCGGCGGCGACCCGATCGTCGGCTCGGACTTCATCGACATCCTCGCGCTCTACGAGGCAGACGACGAGACCGAGCTGCATCGTGATGGTCGGCGAGATCGGCGGCGACGCCGAGGAGCGCGCGGCCGACTTCATCGCCGAGCACGTGTCGAAGCCGGTCGTCGCCTACATCGCCGGCTTCACGGCGCCGCCCGGCAAGCAGATGGGCCATGCGGGCGCGATCATCTCGGGCTCCTCCGGCACGGCCGAGGCCAAGAAGGACGCCCTGGAGGAGCGCGGCGTCCGCGTCGGCCGCTCGCCGACCGAGACGGCCCAGCTCGCGGTCGAGACGCTGCAGGCGGCGCAGGCGTAGGCCTGGCCACCGCCTTCTCCCCCACCGCCGCAGCCCTGACCCCAGCTGTGGGGCGAGTTGAACTCGTATATGGTGTCAACGCGACTCACCCCCTCATTCCAGCGCCGAAGGTGTCACCGGTGGCCGGCGGATGTAGCGAGTTCGTGCCGACTTATACTCGGGCGCCGATGGCCGCCGAGCTCATCAGCTTCGCTCGCGGGGCGCCCGAGCGCCGACATCCTGCCGGTCGATGCCGTTCGGGAGGCCGCGGCGAAGGGCCCTTGCCGACGACTGGAAGCGCGCGCTCTCCTACGGGACCGGCATCGGGCATCCCGGCCTGTGCGAGTGGATCGCCGAGCGCCACGGCCTCGCCGATCCCGGCCAGGTGATGGTGACCAACGGGTCGCTCGAGGCGGGGGCGACTGCTCTTCCAGCAGCTCGTCGGCGCCGGCGATCGGGTCGTCGTCGAGCAGCCTTCGTACGACCGCACGCTGCTGCTCCTGGAGCGGCTCGGCGCCGATCGGGTCGGCGTGCCGCTCGAGGCCGACGGCGTCGACTTGGAGGAGCTCGAGCGCGTCCTCGGCGAGGGCGCCCGGTGAAGCTCGTCCACGTGATCCCGAACTTCCACAACCCGGCCGGATGCACGCTCTCCGCCGAGAAGCGCGAGCGACTGGTCGAGCTGGCGCGGCCGAGCACGGCTTTTGGATCCTCGAGGACGATCCGTACCGCGAGCTCCCCTTCGACGAGGATCCTCCGCCGACGATGCTGTCGCCCGGCGACGATGGGCGGGTCATCCACGCGTCGTCTTTCTCCAAGACCGTGAGCCCGGGCGTGCGCGTCGGATACCTCGCCGGTCCAGCGGACGAGATCGCACAGCTCGCGAAGCGGGCCAACGAGATCTACATCTCGCCGAACATGCTGGCGGAGTCGATCGTGTACGAGCTGTGCCGCTCCGGGGCGCTCGACCGAGAACATCGAGTTCGTGAAGGGGCGCTCTTAGCGAGCGCCGTGACACGCTCGTCGCGGCCCTGGGCGAGCACATCCCCGAGGCCGAGTTCGTCGTTCCCGGAGGCGGTTACTTCCTGTGGCTCACGCTCGGCGAGGACGTGGACACAGCCGAGCTGCTGTCCGCCGCGCTCGAGGAGAGGGTCGCGTTCATCGCTGGGCCGGACTTCATGCTCGAGGGCGGCAGCTCGAGCCTGAGGCTCTCGTTCGCGAGCGTCCCGGCGGACGCAGATCGGCTGAGGGCGTCGCTCGAATCGCCCGTTCGCTGGAACGGATGCGGGCCGCCAGCCCCGCCTGACGCGCGGCCTCTCCTCCCGCGCGGGAAGCGAGGGGCCTGAACGTTGGACGCGTCCCGACCGGACGCCGAAAGACGCAGCGATTTTTTACCCGCTCGTTACAACGCCCTTAGGCGGTGGACCTAAGGTTGCGCGGCGCCACAGGGAACGAACGAGGAGGTGACCCACCGATGACCCCGATCACCGTCGTAGAGGGAACGCGAAAGCTCGATCCGGTAAGCGAGCGGAACATCGCCGAGCGGCGTTTCTCAGCACTCGCATCCGCCGTCCGCGAGCACGAGGCGTTGGTGCGTCGTCGCGAGTACGCCATCCGCCCGCAGGACCAGGCGCTCTACCGTCGCCTGCGCCAGATCTGCGGCGAGCTCTAGTTGGAACGTCGTGTCGGCGCGCCAGGCAACTGAGCCGCCCGCGGGCACGCCGCGTCTAGCGGCCGTAGCGGTCGCTCGAGAGCTCCAGCTGCTCCGGCAGCGGCGCGCGCGGCGGCGGGGCCGGATCGGCCCGGACCGAGACCGTCTCGGCGACGCTGCGCGAGACGACGTGACGGCCGTCCCCCGAGGCGACGACGACCTCCTCGTCTCCGGAGCTCTCGATCGTCCCGTCGAGGCCCGGTCGCAGGCCCACCTGCTTCAGGTAGTGAAGGAGCTCCTCGGCTTCGTTCTCGAACCGAAGCACGTGAACGGCCGCTCCCGCCTCGACGTCCGCGAGTAGAGCCCCCTGCTCGCGAACGCCCTCGACGAGCGGGTGTCCGTGCGGACAGGTCTTGGCGTCGCCGATCGCGGCGAGCATCCGCTTTTCCAGGACCGGTGACATCGCATGCTCGAGCCGCTCCGCCTCCTCGTGGACCTCGTCCCACGGGATGCCGAGGACGTCGGTCAGGAAACGCTCGATGAGCCGGTGACGGCGAACGATGGCCTGGGCGTGCTCGCGCCCGTTCACCGTGAAGGCGAGTGACTTGTCGGCAAGCCGCTCGACGTACCCGTCGCGCTCGAGCCGGCCGATCATCTCGTGGACGGTCGGGGCGGATAGCTGCATCGCTCGCGCGATGTTGGCGCCGGTGATCGGCAGTCCCGCCTCTTCCAGCCAGAACATGATCTGGAGGTACTCCTCCTCGGCGACGGTGGCGTGGTCGGTGGCCATCGCCCCCCGATAGTAGTGCCGCCCGTGAAAGGATCATGGGGTGCGCATCCAGCAAGGAACCAGGGCGGTCGTCACCGGCGCGTCACGCGGCATCGGCCGCGCGCTGAGTATCGAGCTGGCCCGTCGCGGCGCGCGCCTCGGCCTGCTCGCACGCGGCAAGGAGGCGCTCGGGGAGCTCGCCGAGGGGCTTCCCGCAAGCCGGGACGGCGCTCACGTGACCGCTGCTGCCGACGTCTCCAAATGGGGGCAGACGAGCCGGGCGATCAATCGCCTGGCCAAGAACCTCGGCGGTATCGACCTGCTGGTGGCGAACGCGGGTGTCCTTCACTACGGCCCGTTCCTCGAGCAGGAGCTCGAGCAGGACGAGAGCATGGTCAACGTGAACGTCTTCGGGACCCTCTACACGCTGAAGGCGGCACTCCCGCACATGCTCGAGGGGCGGACGGGACACATCGTGGTCCTGTCGTCCGCCGCCGGCCTGCGGTCGTTTCCATGGGGCGCCGTCTACGGCGCGACCAAGGCGTTCGACCGTGGCTTCGCCGAGGCGCTGCGCCACGAGCTCGCGGGGACGGGAGTCTCGGTCACGACGGTCTATCCGGGCGAGTACGGGACGACGCTCCTCGATCATCAGCGCGACCGCCTTCCCGCCTGGCGGACGAACGACGAGGAGCGCCCCGTCTCGGAGCTGGTTGCGGCGATCGTCAGCGGGATCGAGGAGGACGCGCGCGCCGTCTACGCGCCGCCGGTTGTTCGGCTTCTCGGCCTGAGCGGTATCGCCCCGCGGTTGACCGACCGCCTCCTGGTGCGGATCCGCGGGCCTTCGGCCGCACCTCGGTTGGACTAGCCCGTGACGACCGTTCGCGAGGCTGCCTACGAGCTCCTCCGCGCCCGCGGGATGACGACCATGTTCGGCAACCCGGGCTCGACCGAGCTGCCGATGCTGCACTCTTACCCGGAGGACTTCGAGTACGTGCTCGGGCTACAGGAGGCGGTCGTCGTCGGGATGGCGGACGGCTACGCGCAGGCGTCCGGCAAGCCGACCCTCGTGAACCTGCACACGGCCCCGGGAGTGGGAAACGCGATGGGCGCGATCTTCAACGCGCAGGCGAACAAGTCGCCGCTCGTGATCACCGCCGGCCAGCAGGTCCGGGCGATGATCACGCTGCAGGCGAATCTGACCAACCGCGACGCGATCCGCTTCCCGGACCCGTTCGTGAAGTGGAGCTACGAACCGCCACGCGCCGAGGACGTGCCCCTCGCGCTCTGGCGCGGCCGTCCACGTCTCCTCGCTGCCGCCGAAGGGGCCCGCGTTCGTCTCGATCCCGATGGACGACTGGCGTGCCGAGGTGGACGACGGCGACGTCGACACGTGCGATCGCGCGCTCCGTGAGCGGGCGGGCGATGGCCGGATCCGGGCTGATCGGGTCGCTGGCGGATCGCCTCGCGAAGGCGACGAACCCGGCGATGGTGGCCGGCCCGGACGTCGACGCGAGCGGGGCCTGGGACGCGGCGGTGGTCCTGGCCGAGCGCCAGCGCCTGCCGGTGTGGGCGACGCCCGCGCCGGGCGGCGGGCGGATCGGCTTTCCGGAGGGGCATCCGAACTTCCGCGGCACGCTGCCGCCTGCGATCGGGCCGCTCGGCCAGATGCTCGAGGGCCACGACCTCGTGCTGGCCCTCGGCACCTCGGTCTTCCCCTACTACCCGAACATCCCCGGGCCGCTGCTCGCGGACGGGACCGATCTCGTGGCGATCACGAGCGACCCGGACGAGGCGGCGCGGGCGCCGATGGGAGACGCGATCGTCGCTGACGTCAAGCTGACCGTCGAGGCGCTGCGTCGAGGCCCGTTCCGGAGTCGGACCGCGAGCCGCCCGAGCCGCTGGGCGAGCCCCAGGCGCCCGCGGAGTCGGACCCGCTGAGCCCCTCCACGGTCCACGCGACCCTGGGCGACGTTCTGCCCGACGACGGCATCATCGTGCTCGAGTCGCCCTCGAGCACGATGGCGCTCCGCAACCAGCTGCGGCTCTCGCGGCCGGGCAGCTACTTCTTCGGCGCCGGCGGCGGGCTCGGCTTCGGCCTCGCGGCTGCGGTGGGCGTCCAGCTCGCCCAGCCCGACCGGCCCGTCGTGTGCGTGATGGGCGAGGGATCGGTGCAGTACGCGGTGACCGCGTTCTGGTCGGCCGCGGCCTACAAGGTGCCGGTCACCTTCCTCGTGCTCCGGAACGAGGAGTACTCGATCCTCAAGTGGTTCGCCGGCACCGAGCAGGTGACCGGCGCGCCCGGCCTCGACCTCCCGGCGCTCGACACGGCGGAGATCGCCGCCGGCTACGGGGTGAGGGCCCGCGGGGTCGAGCGGCCTCGAGGAGCTCCGGTCCGAGCTGCAGTCGGCGATCGCGTCGAGCGAGCCCGAGCTGATCGAGGTGGGCGTCGAGCCGGGAATGGCGCTCTTCTAGGCGTTTGCCTGCTCTCCTGCAGCCAGACGTCCTGCGGATCGCCCCGGAGTCGACCGATCCGGGCACCGGCCCCGCGCCCGAGTGGATCGCGGCCGGGACGCCGCAGCCCCTCGGCGCCGCAGCTCGAGTCCGCTCCTCGGGGCCGATCGCGTTCAGCAGCCGGGCGCTGGACCTGGTCAAGCTACGCCTCCGACGCCAGCCCCTACCGCCTCTTCCCGAAGGCGGTGGTGGAGGCGCATGACGCCGGCGACGTCGCCAAGGTGCTCCGCTTCGGCCGCGAGCAGGGACATTCCGGTGACGCTCCGCTCCGCGGGCACGAGCCTGAACGGCCAGGGCCAGAGCGACGGGATCCTCGTCGACGTCCGCCGCCACTTCACGGGCGTGAAGGTGGAGGAGGACGGCGCGGTGGCGAGGGTGCGCCCGGGGACCGCGCTGGGCCACGTGAACCGGGTGCTGCTCAAGCCGTACAGCCGCCGCCTCGGCCCGGACCCGGCGAGCACGGACTTCGCGACCGTCGGCGGCGTCGTGGCGAACAACTCGGGAGGCATGCGCTGCGGGACGACGCAGGACTCCTACTCGACGGTCCGCGCCCTGAAGCTCGTGCTGCCGTCCGGGACGACGATCGACACCGGGCGGCGCGGGGGCGGAGGAGCGAATTCGCGGAGGCCGAGCCCGAATTGGCGAGGGGCCTGGCGGAGATCCGCGACGAGGTCCGCGGCGACACGGAGCTCGCCGAGCGGATCCGCCGCAAGTTCCAGATCAAGAACACCATGGGCTACAGGCTGTGCGCGTTCCTCGACGCGGACACCCCGCTCGGGATCTTCCGCCGGCTGGTCGTCGGGTCCGAGGGGACGCTGGCCTTCGTCGCGGAGGCGGTCTTCGACACCGTGCCGCTCCTGCCGCACACGACCACGACCTGGGTCCACTTCGCGGATATCGACCGG
Source organism: uncultured Actinomycetes bacterium (assembly GCA_963797665.1). Classification (GTDB taxonomy): domain Bacteria; phylum Actinomycetota; class Thermoleophilia; order Solirubrobacterales; family 70-9; genus AC-56. The sequence goes on from CAWCQE010000023.1 coordinate 135,396, forward strand.
ACGGTCGAGCCGGTGCCAGACCTCGTCGCCGCCGGCGCGACGGCCGTGGAGATGATGGTTGCGCCGGCGCTGATCGCGGCGGCGTACTCGATCCCCGGCACGCCGGAGCACTGGCGCGAGCTCCCGCCCGAGTCGGCAGCCCTGCTGATCGAGTACCGCTCCGACGATCCGGCCGACGCTCGACGGCATGGAGGCGCGCGCGATGGAGGTCCTCGCCGGCCGGGAGGTGATTCGCGGTCCCGAGTTCACTCGCGACGAGGAGCTCACGGAGATCTACTGGAGGACCCGTGAGGGCCTTCACGGGATCGTCGGGCCGCATGCGCCCGCCGGGGACGGTGCTGATCGTCGAGGACGTCTGCGTGCCGCCCGAACGGATCGCCGAATCCGCGCTCGACCTACAGGGGCTTCTCGGCAAGCACGGCTTCCTCGCCAGGCGTGGCCGGGCACACCTCGGCCGGAAACCTCCACTTCATGCTCACACCGAATTTCGCCGAGCCGGACGACCGCGAGCGCTACGAGGCGTTCATGAACGACCTGGTCGACCTGATCACGGACAAGTACGACGGCTCGCTGAAGGCCGAGCACGGGACGGGGATCAACATGGCTCCTTACCTCGAGCGCGAGTGGGGGCCGACGGCGACCGAGTTGATGTGGCGCATCAAGCGGCTCGCCGACCCGGACGGCGTGCTGGGCCCGGGCGTCATCCTGAACCGGGATCCCGACGCGCACCTTCGGAACCTCAAGTCGATGCCCCCGATCGAGGAGGTGGCGGACACCTGCGTGGAATGCGGCTTCTGCGAGCCCGTGTGCCCGAGCCGACTGCTGACGACGACGCCTCGCCAGCGGATCGTCCTGCGCCGCGAGATGGCGCGGCAGCCGCAGGGCTCCCGGCTTCAGCGGGCGCTTTTGGAGCAGTACGAGTACGACGGCATCGAGACCTGCGCGGCGGACGGGAGCTGCGCGCTCTCCTGCCCCCTGGGCATCGACACCGGAAGGATGATCAAGGACTTCCGCAATCGCGAGCACGACGAGCGCGCGGAGCGATCCGGCCTCAAGGCAGCGAAGCGTTGGGCGGCGATCGAGCGCGCCGCGCGCGCGATGCTGAGGGGTGGGACGACCCTCTCGCGGGTCGTGGGCGATGGCGCGCTGAGCGCGGTGACCAAGGTGCAGAGGCGCTTCGTGACCGCGGAGCTCATTCCCGAGTGGGGACCGCGGATGCCCCGTGCCGCGTCCGCGAGCCTGCCGCGCACCGCGCGCGATGGCGCGGCGGCCGTCTACGTGCCCTCGTGCGTGAACCGGATCTTTGGCCCGTCGCGTCAGGCGAACGGCACCGGGCCGCCGCTCAGCGTGATCGCGGCGGTGGTGGCGGTGTCGGGGCGGGCGGGGCTTCCGGTCTGGATCCCGCCGGACGTCGCCGGTCACTGCTGCGCGGTGCCGTGGGGCTCGAAGGGCTACGGAGACGGTCACGCGTGGATGGCCAACAAGATGGTCGCGAGCCTGTGGCGATGGACGAACGAGGGCGAGCTGCCGGCCGTGATCGATGCGAGCTCGTGCACGCATGGGATCGTCAGCGAGTTGGGCACCGCGCTCGATGAGGAGAACGCGGATCGCCTCGCCCAGCTCGAGGTGCTAGACGCGACCGACTGGGCGGGCGATCGCGCTGCTCCCGAAGCTCGACGTCAACAAGGCGGGGGCGGTCGCGGTCCACCCGACCTGCTCCGGCCGTCACCTGGGCATGGACCGCCGCCTGCGGAAGGTGGCCGCGGAGCTCGCAGGTGACGTCTACGTGCCGCCTTCCGCTGCGTGTTGCGGGTTCGCCGGTGACCGTGGGCTGCTTCACCCCGAGCTGACGGAGTCGGCGACGCAGGAGGAGGCCGCCGAGGTCAAGGGCCGGCGGTTCGAGGCGCACATCTCCACCAACCGCACGTGCGAGATCGGCATGGAGCGGGCCACCGGCAGGCCCTACATGCACGTCGTGCAGCTGCTGGAAGAGCTGACCCGTCCCGCGTCGGTGCCCTAGACGGTCGGCGGTTCGGTCACTCGCTTGCCCAGGCGCTTCGGCGCGATCAGGCAGTAGCTGATCGCGATGAGCTCGGCGACCTCACGCCAGTCGGCTCCGGGATCGTCCAGCCGCACGCCGATCCACCCCCTGTGCCCGACGTAGGCCGGGTTGTAGAACGGGTCGCCCTGCTCGAGGAGTGCGGCGCGTTCGATCGGGTCGGCCTTCAGGCTGATCGACGAGCCATCGTCAGCGGAGATGCAGAACATCTTCCCGCGACCGCTTCCCACCCGGAAGGTCGGATGCTCCCACGCCTCGACCTCGAACGCCTCGGGAAGCGTGAGGCAGAGCGTGCGAACCCGGTCGATGAGCGTCGCTTCGCCCATCCCTCGATCCTGACAGGACCGGCGAGGAACCTGGCGAACCCCGCACCATGAACCCGAACCGCCTCGAGGCGTTCTCTGACGGCGTCTTCGCGATCGCGATCACGCTGCTGGTGCTGGACATCCACGTGCCAGATCCCACTGAGACCGCCAGCCTCGCGACGGCGCTTGGAGACCAGTGGCCGAGCTACGTGGCCTACACCGTGTCCTTCCTGACCATCGGGATCATCTGGATCAACCATCACGCGATGATTCGCCGGCTGGCGGCCGTCGACCACGGGATCCTGACCCTGAACCTCCTCCTGCTCCTCCTCGTCGCCCTCCTCCCCTTCACGACGGCCCTGATGGCGGCCTATCTTCGGGAGTCCAGTGGGGAGCATCTCGCGGCGGCGATCTACAGCGGCTCCTGCCTCCTGATGGGGGCCGCCTTCGCGGCGACGAACCGGCATGCGCTCGTCGCAAGGCCCGACCTGCTCGCAACGCCCGTGAGCGACGCCCGTCGCCGAGCGATCCTGATGCGCGCTGTCGCCGGCGTCGCGCCCTACGCGATCGCGACTGCGCTCGCGGCCCTCTCTCCCTACGCGACGCTGGCGATCTGCGCTGCCATCGCGCTCTACTACGCGCTTCCCTTCGCTACGAGCGACGATGCGATTGCGGCTCGGACCTAGCGGGCGGCGAGCGTCGCGACGACGGCCTCGTAGACACCGTCGCCGCTGCTCCCCTCAGTGACGGTCACGTTGCGTCGCCCGGCGATCGCCTCACGCAGCCCAGGATCGCGCTCGGGACCGTTGGCGACGACGAACATCCTGCCTACGAACTCGCACGTGTCGAGATCCTCGAGCGAGTCGCCGATGGCGATGCACTCCTCCGGTGCGTAGCCGCGGGCGCGCATGTGGAACCCAACCGAGTTCGCCTTGCTGGCTCCGCCCGGGACCAGGTGGTAGGCGTGGGCGACCTCGTCCAATCCCTCCACCGGGCTCGTGATCGCGCCGTTGTCGAGGAAGCGCAGGTCCTCGTGGCCGCGCTCTGCCAGGAGCCCGTTGGCCGCCGGGACGTCCACCTTGCCCCGGAAGAGATGCGAGAGCTTGCGATCGTGGTGCCATGGGTGGTGCCACTCGAGGCGCCCGGGAAAGCGCTCGAAGAGCATGTCGGGAATGCCGGCGGCGACCATCTTCTCCGCGGGTGTTCCGTCGGCGTCCGGAACCCAATCGCCGGTGAGGAGGGTTCGCTCCCCGTCGATGAAGACTCCACATCCCGCCTCGTATATGTACGAGGTCTGGCCCAGGAGCCGCGCGTCGGCCATCACCTGGGCCTCCCGGCGGCCGGACATGATCACGACCTCGACGCCGGCCCGATGGCAGGCCTCGAGCATCCGCGACTGGCGCGTCGAGAAGTTGCCCTCCCAGTCGCGAAACAGCGATCCGTGGTGGCCGAGCAGGGTTCCGTCGAGGTCGGTGTAGACGCAGCGAAGCGGCACGGTCGCGCACCGTATATGGACGCGCGAAGCATCCGCCGCCGGACTAACGTAGGTCTCGATGACCCGCTGGCGCCTCGCCGACCGCGTGCTGGAGTTTCCGCCGCCGCTGGCGGCCGGGATCGTGAACGTCACGGACGACTCGTTTTTCGAGGGCGCGCGCAGCGGAACGCCCGAGCGGGCGATCGAGGACGGCATCGCGCTCGTCGAGGCCGGGTTCGACCTGCTGGACGTCGGCGCCGTTCCGGCGCGCGCGGGCGATCCCGTCGATCCCGACGATGAGGCGGCGCGGCTGGTTCCGACGATCGAGGGATTGGCTCAGCGCGTGGACGTCCCGGTCAGCGCCGACACGTTCCAGGCCGAGGTGGCGGCGCGCGCTCTCGACGCCGGCGCGGTGGCGATCAATGACATCTCGGGCGGGGCCGATCCCGAGATTCTGGAGCTGGTGGGCCAGCGCGGCTGCGGTTACGTCCTCATGCATATCGAGGGGCCGCCGCGTTCGGAGCGCGAGCCGGTCCATCACGACGATCCGGTCGCGTACCTCATCGGCTGGTTCGCCGAGCGCCTCGAATCCGCTCTCGCCCGCGGGGTGCACGAGGATCAGGTCGCGCTCGATCCCGGCTTCGACTTCGATCTGAGCGTTTGCGACGACACGCGGATCCTCGCCGGCCTCGGCGAGTTGCGGCGGCTCGGGCGCCCGCTCTTCGTCGCCCTGTCCCGGAAGGACTTCCTCGGCGCTCTTCTCGCCGGCTCCTGGGAGGAGCGCGGCCCGGCCGCGGAGCGGGAGTGGGCGACCGCGGCGGCCACAACGCTGGCCGTGGCCGCCGGCGCCGAGGTGCTGCGGCTTCACGATCGATCCGCGCTCGACGCGCTGCGCGTCGCGGCCGCGATCGCCGATCCGTCCGCCGCGGACGGGAGCGCCGGCAAGCCCGCCGATCCAGCGGTTGGTGGTGCCCGCCGGGGCTAGCGCCACGGCCGACGCGGGCTGGGCGCGGGCGATCGAGCCCGGCCGGTCCGACGGACGCCTGGTCGCGGAGGTTTTGGAGCCGGCTCGCCCCGCCCGGACGGTCGAGATCCCACCTGACATCGCCCCGGAGCTGAACGCGGCGCTCCTGGGAAGCGGCATCGCGGCGCTTTATGCGCACCAGCTCGAGGCGCTCGAGGCCGCGCGCGAGGGCGACCTCGTCATCACCAGCGGGACTGCCTCGGGGAAATCGCTCTCCTTCAACCTGCCGGTGCTCGACGAGCTCGTCCGCGACGATCACCGCCGGGCCCTCTACCTCTACCCGACCAAGGCGCTCGCACAGGATCAGGCTCGCAAGCTCTCGGAGCTCCGCCTCCGGCCCCTTCGCCACGCGATCTACGACGGCGACACCCCCCGCGATGACCGCCCCCAGATCCGCCGGCGCTCGAACCTGATCCTCACGAACCCAGACATGCTCAACGTCGGGATCCTGCCCCACCACAAGAGCTGGGGAGATTTCATCGCGAACCTCGGCTGGGTCGTCGTCGACGAGGCACATACGTACCGCGGCGTCTTCGGCTCCCACGTCGCGAACGTGCTACGGCGGCTGCGCAGGATCGCCGCCCGGTACGGGTCCGAACCGCGCTTCGTGCTCGCCTCGGCCACGATCGCGAACCCGGTCGAGCTGGCGGAGGGGCTCGTCGGCCGGCGGTTCCGCCTCGTCGACTCCGACGGCGCGCCCCGGGCGCCGCGCCGCATCGGGATGTGGAACCCGCCGGTGATCGACCAACGCTCGATGACCCGAAGGTCGGTGCTGTCCGAAGCCGCTGAGCTGCTTGCCGATCTAGTGGGCGAGGGGATGCGCACGATCTGCTTCCTTCGCAGCCGACGCGGCATCGAGCTGATCCAGCGCTTTACGAGGATGCGGCTGGAGGAGCTGGGCCGGCCGCAGCTCGCCGAGAGGATCGCCCCTTACCGGGCCGGCTACACGCCGCAGCAGAGACGCGACATCGAGGCGCGACTGGCAGCGGGGGATCTGCTCGCGGTCGTCGCCACCGACGCGCTCGAGCTGGGCATCGACATTGGCCATCTGGACGCGGCGATCTGCGTCACGTTCCCCGGTACGGTCGCCAGCCTGCGGCAGATGTGGGGCCGCGCCGGTCGGCGTAAAGAGGGACTCGCGCTCTACATCGCCGGGGAGGACGCGCTCGACCAGTTCTTCTGCCGACACCCCGACGAGTTCCTCGAGCGTCCGGTCGAGGCGGCGATCCTGGACCACGAGAACGATCGGATCCAGACCGCGCACGCGCTCGCGGCCGCCTATGAGCTGCCGCTGTCGGAGTCGGACGCGCAGTTCCTGGGGCCGCGCTGGCGCGAGCGGGCGGAGGCGCTGGTGGGCCTCGGCGAGCTGCGACGGGGCCGTGGTGAGCGCTACCTGCCGCGGGGGCCGCACTTCCCGGCGGGCGATATCTCGCTTCGATCCGCCTCTCCGGACTCCGTCGCGATCGTCGAGCGCGACTCGGGCGAGCTCCTCGGCGCAGTGGAGGCGGAGCGCGCGTTCACGACCGTTCACCCCGGCGCCGTCTACCTTCATCTCGGGCGTTCGTACGAGGTCCGCGAGCTGGACATCGAGGCTCGGCGGGCCGCCGTCGACGCATTCGATGGCGACTGGTACACGCAGCCGAAGAGGGAGACGGAGGTCTTCATCGAGGAGGTCGCCGAGCGGCGCGAGGTCGCGGGGGTTGAGCTCTCCTTCGGTGAGGTCTCGGTGACCGAGCAGGTGATGGCGTTTCAGCGAAAGAGCCTCTCCGACCACGAGGTCATCGACCTCGTCGCTCTCGACCTTCCGGAGACCAACTTCCCCACGCAGGCGCTGTGGTACGAGCTCCCGGACGAGCTGGCGGGGCCGCGGTCGCTGCCGCCGGACGTGCAGCTGGGGGCCCTTCACGCGCACCGAGCACTCGCAGATCGCGGTGCTGCCGCTGCTCGCCATGTGCGACCGGTGGGACATCGGAGGGTTGTCCACGAACGTCCACTTCCAGACCGGCCGGCCGACGATCTTCATCTACGACGGTCATCCCGGCGGGGTCGGGCTCGCCCGCCGTGGGTACGAGACGTTCGAGCGGCTGCTCGCGGACGCCGCCAAGCTCGTCGGCGAGTGCCCGTGCGCCGAGCGGCTGCCCGTCGTGCGTCCAGAGCCCCAAGTGCGGCAATTTGAATGAGCCACTGCACAAGCAGGGGGCGCTGGAGCTGATGGCCGGCATGCTGACGCGGGCGCGGACGTAGCTCGGCTCGCGGGGCGACCTTATGCTTGGCCGCGTGAACAGGCGAGCATCCCACGCGGCACCCGTGGTCGTCTTCGGCACGGGGGGCTCCGGCACCAGGGCGCTCCAGCTGCTGCTGGACTGCGCGGGCTACTTCATGGGCACGAACGTGAACCGGGCCGGGGATGCCCTGGACATCGGCTGGTTCATTAGGCGCTGGCTCGACCGCTACCTGGCCAGATCCGAATGGGTGGAGAAGATGTGGCGCCGCGGCGGGGCGAGGAGCTTTCCGTATCCGGCATCGATGGCGGCCGACTTCCGAGCGACGATCGAGGACCACCGGGAGGCGATCGGCAGGCCGAAGAGGCGGTGGGGCTGGAAGGTCCCCCGCACGATCCTGATCTTCCCATTCGTCCATGAGTTCTTACCAGGGATGAGGGCGATCCACCTCGTCCGCGACGGCCGCGACATGGCCTATTCGGCCAACCAGAACCAGGCGCGACGCTACGCTCCGCGGCTCTTCGACCCGAGCGAGCCGAACTCATCTGCGCCCATCCAGTCGATCGGCTTCTGGGCCCGTGTCAACCTCGCGGCGGCCCGCTACGGCGAGGCCGCTCTGGGCGATCGCTACCTGCGGCTTCGGTACGAGGAGGTGTGCGCCGATCCGGCCGGGATGGCCGCCCAGCTGACCGATTTTCTCGATAGCCCGACCCCGCCGGAAGCGCTGGAGGAGGTGGCCGTGGCGGAGATCCGGCCGTCCTCGTCAATCGGTCGCTGGCGCGAGCGGGACGCCCTCGAGATCGCGGAGCTCGAGCGGGCGGGCGGAGAGGCACTGCGGGCGTTCGGCTACCTCCCGGCGTAGGAGGGGCGACCGCGACAGGTGCCGGGGGCAACCTGCGCTACGATTTTCGCCTTCGGCGGAGCGAACAGTCCAGGGGAACGTCGCCCGTCTGCTTCATGCGGTTACTAGAGCACCACAAGCTTGCCCGCTGCTGCCTTGCGCTGGGCGCGATGGCGGCGACCGGGCTGACCGTTGCCATCGGAGCCGCGACCGCGTCCGGGCCCGCCGGCGCGGCCGCTGCGCGGGCGCCGCTTCCGAACATCGTCCTCATTCAGACCGACGATCAGACGGCCAGCCAGCTCAACTGGACCGTCATGCCCGAACACGATGCGCCTGCTCGCGCGGCAGGGCACCAGCTTCACCGACTACATCGATCCGACGGCCGAGTGCTGTCCGTCGCGCGCCTCGCTCCTCACCGGGCAGTACGCCCACAACCACAGGGTCTTCTCGAGCGGTCAGCGGCGAGGGCTATCGACGCTGGTCGACAAGGGGAACGTCCTGCCCGTGTGGCTCCGGGCCGCCGGCTACAACACGATCCACGTCGGCAAGTTCATGAACGACTACACGCAGGCGACCGTCGATCCGGCCGACGTCGCTCCCGGCTGGGACGACTGGCAGACCACCCTCAGCGGCGTCCGCTACTACAACTACGACCTGTCGGCGAACGGCCGCCTAGTCCACTACGCCAACGCGCGACCCGAACTACGTCACCCGGGTGCTCACCCGCAAGGGGGTCGAAGCCGTCCGCAAGCTACGCGCCGCAGAGCAAGCCCTTCTACCTGCAGCTCGACCAGCGCGCTCCTCACGTCGGCCGGCGGCAATCGCCAGGGCCGGTGCACCGGCGGGCCCAGATCGCCCATGGCCGAGCCGGACCCGAGGGACATCGACGCTGTTCCGCGGACGCGACGCTGCCGCCGGCCGCCGTCGTTCAACGAGCAGGACATGAGCGACAAGCCGCCGTTCCTGCGGCGGCTGCCGCGGCTCGACTCCAACATGACGGGGAGCAATCCAGACGAGGTGGGATTGCGCACTGGCGGCGCTGGCCGGGGTCGACCGCAGCGTCGGCGAGGTCTACGACGCGGTGGCGGATGCCGGCGAGCTCGGCAAGACGGTGTTCATCTTCATCTCCGACAACGGCCTCTTCTACGGCGAGCATCGGATCCAGGGCGGCAAGGTGCTGCCGTACGAGGAGGCGCTGCGCCAGCCGCTCATGATCCAGCGTGCCGAGCGGTACCGCGACGGTGCCGCCAGCGGAGGCCAGAATCGCGAAGCCCAGTCGCGAACATCGACCTCGCGCCGACGATCCTCGCGCTGGCTCACGGGACAGCCCTGCCCGCCGCAGGGCCACTGCCGGACGATGGACGGGCGCTCGCTGATGCCGCTTCTGACTGGGCAGGGCCAGTGGCCGAGCCAGCGGCAACTCCTGCTCGAGTATCGGTCACCGCAACCCGGACCGCCACAAGACCTGCATCTTCGCGGGGGTTCGCACGCCGCGTAGCGGTCTACGTCGAGCACTACGCCGTCGGCGACCCCACCACCGGGCGGTGTCAGGCCACGCTTCAGGTCGAGCGCTACGACCTCAAGCAGGACCCCTACGAGCTCCAGAATCAGTGCACCGCCGGGCTCCCCAGCAACTGTCCGACCGGTCCGGAGCAGTTGAAACTCGAGCAGGACCTCCAACGGCTGCGCAACTGCGCCGGCATCAAGGGCCGCGACCAGCAGGTGGACGGGCGCCCGTTCTGCGGATGATCCGCCCTTCCTCGAAGCGGGCTCGGCTGGCCTTAGGCTCGCTGACCGGGATCGTTGCGGTCGCCGGCGGGCTGGCGCTTGCCGGCGCACACCGGGCGGAGCCCGCTGCGGCGGCCGCCCGGCCGGATCAGCCCAACATCGTCCTCATCCAGTCCGACGATCAGACCCTCGGGCAGCTCAGCCGGCAGGTCATGCCGACGATGAAGCGTGATCTCATCAGCCACGGCACCAAGTTCACCAATTACATGGTGACCACGGGCGAATGCTGCCCGTCGCGGGCGTCGCTCATCACCGGCCAGTACGCGCACAACAACGGGGTCAGCTCGAACCAGGTGGGATACGAGGGCCTGCGGGGGAAGCAGGACGTTCTTCCCGCGTGGCTCAAGAAGAGCGGCTACAGGACGATGCACGTCGGCGCCAAGTACCTGAACGGCTACCGCGAGGCCGAGGGAAAGAAGGTGGCCCCCGGATGGAGCAACTGGTTCACGGTGCTCTCCCACACCCAGTACTACAAGTACCTGCTCTCGGACGACGGGCACCGCCAGCGGCGCGGTGACCGGCCCCGCGACTACGTCGGCCGGGTTCTGGGGAAGGAGTCGAAGAAGCTCATCCACCGCTACGCGCCGCAGCGCCGTCCGTTCTACCTCCAGCTGGACACGCGTGCGCCTCATGTGTCGCGTAAGGACGACCCCTTTGGCCCCTGCGACAAGGAGGCGATCCCGGACAGGCGCGACGAGGGCAAGTTCGACCACGCGCCCCTGCCCCGCCCGCCGTCGTACGACGAGCAGGACATGAGCGACAAGCCGGCGTTCCTGCGGGCCATCCCGCCGATCGGGTCCAGGTTCCAGGAGCACCTGACCTCGAAGTGGCGGTGCGCGCTTGCCTCACTGGTGAGCGTGGATCGCAACGTCGGCCAGGTCTACAACGCCGTCAAGAAGGCAGGGGAGCTGGGACGCACGGTCTTCGTCTTCACGTCGGACAACGGGCTCTTCTTCGGCGAGCACCGGCTCGTGCAGGGAAAGGTCTTCCCCTACGAGGAGGCCATTCACATGCCCATGGTCATGAGGGTCCCCGAGCGCTACCGCGACGGGGCTGCGCGCGTGCGGCGTTCGAGCGATCTGGTCGCGAACATCGATCTCGCACCGACCATCCTGGACCTGGCCCACGCGCGACCGTGCGTCCGCGGAGAGTGCCGGACCATGGACGGCCGCTCGCTGATGCCGCTCCTCACCGGGAAGGGTCACTGGCCGCGCGGTCGCGCGCTTCTCAACGAGTACCGCGTGGGCGACCTGCCGCGATACTCGACGTGCAAGTTCGCGGCGATCCGCACTCGCAGGGAGATCTACGTCGAGCACTATCGCGTGGTGAATCCGAAGACGGGGGAGTGTCGCCAGACGCTCCAGAAGGAGCGCTACGACCTGAAGCGGGACCCGTTCGAGCTCAACAACCTCTGCTTCGGTGGCGCCGCCGACAGCTGCCCGCACGACACGAAGCAGAACGAGCTCGAGCGCCGGCTCCAGAGCCTTCGCGAATGCGCCGGCATCAAGGGGCGGGACAAGCCCGTGGGCAACCGGCCGTTCTGCGAGTGACGTCGTTCGGCTCCGCCTTTACGACTCGATCGATGCGATTCGGTAGACCACAGGTAGTCGCCTTGGCGGTGGCCGGTCTCGCGCTCGGCTTGGGCGCGTCCCTGCCGGCCGGGGCGAGCGGCCCGCCGACCGCGGCTGCCGGTGGGCGTGACGGCCGGCCGAACATCATCGTCATCCAGGCCGACGACCAGACCGCGGCTCAGTTCAACCGCCAGGTGATGCCCACGACCTTCAACCGCCTCGTCGACGACGGCACGAGATTCAGCGACTACATCGCGACGACCGCGCTTTGCTGCCCCTCGCGCGCCTCCCTTCTGACCGGGCAGTACGCGCACAACCATGGCGTCTTGGCCAACGGGGGCCCGAACGGCGGCTATCCCGCGCTCACGGACAAGGGGAACGTCCTGCCCGTGTGGTTGCGGCAGGCGGGCTACAACACGATCCACCTCGGCAAGTTCCTGAACGGCTACTGGAAGATCGGCGATCCGGCCGAGGTCGCACCCGGCTGGGACGACTGGCAGACGCTCATTAACCGAAACGATGCGTATTACAACTACGAGCTCTCGAGCAACGGGCAGGTCGTTCATTTCGGCAATCGCCCTAGCGATTACGTGACCAACGTGCTCCAGCGAAAGGCGGTCAGCGCCGTCCACGAGTACTCCCAGAAGAAAGCTCCCTTCTACCTGCAGTTCGACGAGCGCGCTCCGCACGTCGAGCGCAACACGTCCGGTCCCTGCGCGGGAACGGCTCGTTACGCGGAGCCCGCGCCCGGAGACCAGGACAGGTTCCGCAACGCCGAGCTGCCGCACATTCCCTCGTTCAACGAAAAGCAGATGGGGGACAAGCCGGCGTTCATCCGGGGGGCGCCGAGGCTCAGCAAGACGGACCAGCAGCAGATCACGAAGCACTGGCGCTGCGCGTTGGCGTCGCTCGTCGGGGTGGATCGCAGCGTCGCCCGCGTCTACGACGCCGTCAAGAAGGAAGGGGAGCTGGGACAGACGGTGTTCATCTACATCTCCGACAACGGCCTGTTCTACGGGGAGCATCGGGTGAAGACGGGAAAGGTGCTGCCGTACGAGGAGGCGCTCCGGCAGCCACTCGCGATCAGGCTGCCCGAGCGATACCGGGACGGCGCCACCCGCGTTCCCGACGTCGGCGCGGCCGTCGGCAACATCGACCTCGCGCCGACGATCCTCAATCTGGCCAAGGCCAACCCATGCCCACCGGCCGGCGCCTGCCGGACGATGGACGGTAGGTCGCTCCTCCCGCTCATGACGGACCGGGGGGAGTGGCCGCGGCGGCGAGCGATGCTGAGCGAGTATCGAGTACCCGTTCCGCACCGATACGGCACGTGCGAGTTCGCCGCAATCCGAACGCGCAAGGCGCTCTACGCCGAGCACTACAGCGTGACCGACCCGACGACGGACCAGTGCACGAGGCCGCAGCCCCCGGAGGTCGAGCGCTACGACCTGGACAGCGATCCGTACGAGCTCCGGAACCAGTGCTACGGCGGGAACCTCGCCAACTGCCCGCACGGGAAGTCGCAGGATCGGCTCGAGGCGAAGCTGCAACGGCTACGCCGCTGTGCGGGCATCAGGGGGAGGGACGAGAAGGTGGACGGCCGGCCCTTCTGCATGTAGCGGTGGCGGTCAGCGCGTTGCGGGAGATGCGGCCGATCCTGGGCCAGAATTGACGCGGCGGCCGCAGATCGCCGTCATCGGCAAGGGCGCTCCGGACGAGGAGCTCGGGGTCCTCGCCGAGGAGGTGGGTCGAGGCATAGCGGAGAGCGGGGCCGTGCTCGTCTGTGGCGGGATGGGCGGCGTCATGGAAGCAGCCTCCCGTGGCGCGCGCGAGGCGGGCGGTGACGTGATCGGGATCGTTCCGACGGAGGACGCCGCCGCGGCGAATCCCCACGTGACGCACGCCGTCGCGACGGGGATCGGGCATGCCCGCAACCTCGCGGTGGTGGCGTCCGCCGACGCCGTCGTTGCGATCGGCGGCGAGTGGGGCACGCTCGCGGAGATCGGCTTCGCGCGGCGCCTGGGCCGCAGCGTCGCGGCCCTGCGGAGCTGGACCGTCAGCGGATCGGGCGACATGGAGGGAGGACCGGGGATCGAAACGGTCGCCGAACCCCGGGCCGCCGTCGAGCTGGCCCTCGACGCCGCGCGAAGCCGGCGGTGAGCGCCGCCGCACGGCAGGAAGTGGGGGCTGCGATGCGGCGCCAAGCTCCACCTGCGGATGCTCGGTACGCGAGGGCGCCGTGGTGCACGGCCCGGTTGTTGCCTACTAGCCTTAGGCGGCCGGCGAGGTAGCTCAGTTGGTAGAGCACACGACTGAAAATCGTGGTGTCGGCAGTTCGATTCTGCCCCTCGCCATCAAGGCCCGGTGCTGAAGACCGCCGTAACCACATCCCGCGCGATGAACTCCTCCAAGCGCTGAGGATCGACCAGGCCCTCATCCACTTCTATAAACGCGGCGAGCGCCGCGCGTGCCAGTTCGACGTTCTCCCTCGACATCGCCTACTCCGAAAGCCCGGCGGCGTCGAAGGCACCCTCTCGGCTGCCGAAAGCTCGGACCCGGACGATCCCCCCGTCGCGGAGGGTGAACAGGGCAGAGAAGACCTCCTCGATCTCCCGCTCGCGCATCCGTCCCGTTGCTCGCACGACGCCGATGACGAGGTCGTCGCCTGCCTGCCGAATCTCGTGGACCTCGAGGGCCAGTTCATCCCAGGCCCCGAAGAAGTCGGTCCAGAACCGGCGCATGCCCTCGAAGCCGACGTATGTGGTTCCGCCAAGCATGCCGTGCGGGATCGTGTGGTACTCGACTTCGGGATCGAAGAACTCGCCCAAGAACTCGTCGGTCAACTCCTCAAGTTGGCGATCCCCGATCGCGTAGAACCGCCGCACGCTCTCCAGGTCCTTCTGCGACATCGCCTACGGAGTATCTCGCGGTGAGGCAGACACACGAGGCCCCAGGAGACAGGGATCGGCCCTTCAAAGCCAGGAGGGCGGTGCAGCCGGCCGGATGGATTGACACCGGTGCGAACATCTGTTCGTGCGATGCGAGTTCTGCGGCAGCCTCCGGCCACGGTGGTCCTATCCAATCCAGGGCGGAACCCGGAACGCCTGCGACGAGTGCCGGCAGGCCATCGAGGCCGATGACCGGGAAGCGCTGCTCCAGCGCGCGCTTCTCATCCCGGTCCCCCGCACCCTGCCGGACCGCTATGCGCCGCGGTTCCGCGAACAGGCGAAGCGGTTGCACGTCGAGTTCTGGGAGCTGCGCGACGGGCCTGCGGAAGCCCTTCGCTGACCCGCCACTATCGCCGGGCCATCAGCTTCTGGTATCTGAGTGGCTGAGCGCGGCGACGGCGCCGAGCCCGAGATAGATGACACCGCTCGCTCGGGCTACGCGGCGACCCTCGAGCCAGGCGCGAACGCGGCCGCCGGCGCCCGCCGCCGCGAGCGCGAAGAGCGAATCGCCGATCGTCGCGATGACGTTGAAGATCAGACCGAGGACCAGTGTCTGAAGCCAGACGGGTCCGATAGTCGGATCGATGAACTGCGGCAGGAACGCGAGCAGGAACAGCGCCAGCTTTGGATTCAGGGCTCCCACGATCACCCCGTCCAGGTACAGGCGCCGGTGTGAGCGCGTGCGGGTGACTCCGGGCTCGCTGCCATCGCCGAAGCCCAGCAGTGCCCGGATCCCGAGGAAGACGAGATAGCCGGCGCCGACGTACTTGACCACGCTGAACGCCTCGGCCGAGGAGGCGACGATCGCGGCGAGTCCCACTGTCGCCGCCAGGACCTGCAGGACGTTCCCGGTCTCCACGCCGAGCGTCGAGATCAGCCCGCCCGTCCGACCGTGGACGACCCCCCGAGTGACGATGAAGATGAGCGCGGGTCCGGGCAGCAGCACCAGCCCGGCGCAGGCCAGGGCGAATACGTAGAGGGTCTCCGGCTTGGGCACGAGTTGACCTTACCGACGCGTGCCGCGGTTACTTTTGGTGCCCACTAGGACACAAAGTCCAATCTCGATTCGCAGGACCGCGGTTTGACCTCCGCCCGCAGCGGGAATCCGCCTGCTGGGGTGGAGGGTCCGCGGCATCCAACTCAGCTGAGGCGGCGCGCCTGGTGGGGCGTGCTCAAGCGGACCGTGTCCGAGTTCCGCGAGGACAACCTCACGGACTGGGCGGCCGCGCTCACCTACTACGCGATCCTCTCGATCTTCCCGGCGCTGATCGTCCTGGTGTCGATCCTCGGCCTGGCAGGCGACTCGGCGACGAACGCGGTGCTCGACAACATCAACGAGCTCGGGCCCGGGCCCTGCGCAGGACATCATCAGCGGCGCGATCAAGGAGATCGCGTCGAGCCAGGGGACCGCGGGCCTGGCATTCGTGATCGGCCTGCGTCGGCGGCGCTCTGGTCGGCGTCCGGGATACGTCGGGGCGTTCTCGCGCGCGTCGAATCTGATCTACGAGACGGAGGAGGGGCGCCCGTTCTGGAAGCTCCGCCCGCTCCAGGTGGGGATGACGCTTGTCCTCCTCCTGCTGGTCGCGGTGAGCGCCATCGCCGTCGTCGTCAGCGGCCCGCTGGCCTCCGACGTCGGGAAGATCTTCGGCGTGGAGGGCACGGCCGTCACCGATCTTCAACATCGTGAAGTGGCCGGTGATCGTGCTCGTCGTGATCGACGATGCTCGCGATCCTCTACTACGGCGCGCCGAACGTCAGGCATCCGGGCTTCCGCTGGATCACCCCCGGCGGCATCCTCGCGGTGCTCCTGTGGATCCTGGCCTCGCCGGCTTCGCGCTCTACGTGGCCAACTTCGGCTCCTACAACGCGACCTATGGAAGCCTCGCCGGGGTCATCGTCTTCCTGGTCTGGCTGTGGATCTCGAACTGCGCCGTGCTCCTCGGGGCGGAGATGAACGCCGAGATCGAGCGCGGCCGCGAGCTCGAGAGCGGCGTGCCCGAGGAAGAGACGATCGCGGTCGAGCCGCGGACGCCGGCCGAAGCGAGCCGAACCGGGCGTAGCCGGCGAGACCGGGCAGCCGCCGGATCGACCGCCCGCGGGGAGATTTGCCACGTCCGCTCGCCCTCTCTACTGTGAGCGCGATGAGCGAGCAGGTTTCACTTGCCGAGCAGCCGCCGCTCGCGCAGGCGTCGCGGAGAGCGTCACGAGCGAAAACGGCGCCACGGGCCGGAGCGCGCCTGGGTGCGCGACCTCGCCGACGGCCAGACGATCGCCGGGCGTCTTCGGCGTTCGCGCAGCGCGAGCTTCGCCAGCGCCGAAACGGCGGCGAGTGGCTGCGGCTGATCGTCTGCGACAGCACCGGCGCGGTCGAGGCCGTCGCATGGGACGAGGTCGCCGAGTGCTTCGAGATCGCTGAGCCCGGGTCCGCGGTCCACATCACCGGCCGCTTCGCGGTCCACCCCCAGTACGGGCCCAAGATCACCGATCGAGACGATCCGTGCCGCCCGCGACGGCGAGTACGAGCCGTCCGACCTCGCCGAGGGGCCGAGCGTCCCGGTCGAGCGGCTCGAGGCGCAGCTTCGCGAGCTCCTGGGGACGATCCAGAACCCCCAGCTCGCCGCGCTCCTCGACCGCTTCTTCGCGCCGGACTCCCCGATCTGGCTTCGCTTCCGCGAGGCGCCGGCGGCCAAGTACTACCACCAGGCATATCGCCACGGGCTGCTCGACCACACCGTCTCGGTCGCGCAGGCCGTGAGCGCCGTCGGCGGCGGCCTTCCCGGGCATCGACCGCGACATCGCGATCGCCGGCGCGCTCCTTCACGACATCGGCAAGACGATGGCCTACAACGACGATCCGCTCGCGATCGACCTGACCGACGCCGGGCGCCTCCAGGGCGAGATCCCCCTCGGCTACTACCTGGTCCGCCGCGAGGTGGAGCGGATCGAGGGTTCGACCCGGACCTGGCCCAGGCGATCTTCCACATCGTCCTCTCGCACCACGGTTCGCTCGAGAACGGCTCGCCCGTCCTCCCCGCCACCCGCGAGGCGACCCTGGTCCACATGATCGACAACCTGGGCGGCAAGCTCGGGAGCTTCGACCGGATCGAGCGCGGCCTGGCCGACGGCGAGGCGTGGTCGCGCTTCGACCGCGGGCTTGGACTCGGCCGCTTACTTCCGCTCCCGCGCCGCGTAGCGCCGCTCGGACGATTCCGCCGGATACGGGGTGATCCGCCGGGCGCGCCGCGGCGGGCCACCGCGGCTGCCCGCAATTTGCGGCGGCGCTGCGCCTCGACCCACTCAACGGCTGGCAACTAGCCCTATGCTCAGCGCAGTGAATGGCACCTGCCTGCTGTCGGCGCCGTACGGTGCCTCACCTAGAACCCATGGCCAAGGACACCGAGAAGCTGATTCGCCAGCTCTCCCTGATCTCGTTCCTGATGGCCACGGGGAGGCCCGTCTCGGCGCTCGAGATCAAGCGGGAGGTGGAGGGCTACAGCTCGATGAACGACGACGCGTTCGCGCGGCGCTTCTACGCCGACCGCGCCGAGCTCGAGAGCCTGGGGATCTCGCTTCAGGTCGACAAGCCGGCCGAGGGCTTCTTCGAAGCCGAGCTCTACGCGCTGCCGCCCGAGAACTACTACCTGCCGCCGATCGAGTTCACCGACGGCGAGCTGGCGGCGCTGCGCACCGCGCTCGTCCTGCTCGACGGTGAGTTCGCCTACGCCGAGCCGCTTCGGCTCGCGCTGCAGCAGGTCTCGTGGGGGCGCCCGAGCCCGCTGGTCGAGGGCGACACGGCGTCGATCGACGTCAAGCTCGCGCCCTCCGGAGGCGGACGCGAGATGTCCCAGCGCCTGGCGAAGATCGAGACGGCGATCTCCCGGCGCAAGACGATCGAGTTCAGCTACTACTCGATGCAGCGGGACGAGGTCTCCGACCGCAAGGTCGATCCGTACCACCTCGTCTTCCGCAACGGCCAGTTCTATTTGATCGCGCCACTCGCACGAGCGCGACGACATCCGCGTCGTTCAGGCTCTCGCGGATCCGCGGCAAGGTCTCCTACGCCACCAAGGCCGAGCACGACTTCGCCCCCCGCGAGGACTTCGACCGCCGCGACTACGCCTCCCGGGCCGACTGGCAGATGGGCGAGATCGAGGGGACGGCGAAGGTGTTCCTGCGCGAGCGCATCGCCTGGCTCGTCGAGCGGGACTTCGGCACCTACGGGAAGGTGCGCAAGGCCGACGAAGGGAGACGGCGGCGCCCGGCCGCGGCTTCATCTACGAGACCGAGTACGCCTCGGGCCGGATGCTGACATCGTGGGTGCTCGGCTGGCGCGAGAACGCCGAGCTGCTGGAGCCCGCCGACCTCGCAAAGGACGCCGCCGAGCGACTGGACCTGCTGCGCAAGCGCCATCGCGCCGACTTCGACGTCGCGAACACGGTCAAGCGGCCGATCGCCGAGGGCAACGGCAGGCCGCGCTCGTCGAACGGCCGCTCGGAGGCGGTGATCCGGCCCGAGCGCTTCGCGCGCCTCGTCACCCTGGCCGGCCTCCTGATCGGCGCCGCCCGCGAGGAGACGCCAGCTCCCGTCGGCCGCGTGCTCGAGGAGCTGAACGTCAGCCGCGAGGAGCTGCACGAGGACCTGGACGTGCTGAACGTGGTCAACTTCGGCGGCGGGCACGTACGTGCTCTACGCGGAGATCGACGGCGACGAGATCCAAGTCGATCCGGACACCTACGGCGACAACTTCGCGCGGCCGGCTCGCCTGCTGCCGCTGGAGGCGAAGGCGCTGGTCGCCGCGATCGACCTGTTCGGCGACCACCTTCCGCAGGCGGGCCTGTCGACCGCGCGCGAGAAGATCGTCGGCGCGCTGGGGCACGACCCCTCGCACGAGGGCCTCGAGATCGCGCCCGGCCGCGACGACTCCGAGGTGATTCGGGCCGTGAACGATGCGATCGAGAAGCGCCGGGTCCTCGAGCTCCACTACTACAAGGAGAACGAGGACGAGTTCATCAAGCGCGAGGTCGAGCCCTACCAGCTGGTCAGCGGCCCGGAGGGCTGGTACCTCGGGCTGCTACGACCTGGGCCGCGACGACACCCGCCACTTCCGGCTCGACCGGATGAAGGAGGCGCGCGTGGACCGGCGACACCTTCGAGCCGCGTGAGGGAGTCGAGGAGCGCCTGGCCGAGCAGGAGTGGCTGGTCCACGGCGAGGTCGGGAACAGCCGGCGTGGCTCGCGTCTGGGTCTCGCCGGATCGGGCGCGATGGCTGCGCGAGGAGCGGACGGTCACGGACGAGCTCTCCGACGGTGCCGTCGTCGTCGAGCTTCCGTACGGCTCGACCGACTGGCTCGTGCGCGAGGTCCTGAAGGGCGTCGGGGACCTCGTCGTGCTGGAGCCCGAGGACGCTCGCGACGCGGTGTTGAGGGCGGTCAGCGGCAAGTGGCCTGGGGCGCGTCATCGACACCGCCCCGGGTCATCCCGAGATCGCGCGCATAGTCGCGCCCAATCCCGGCCCGATGACGCTCACGGGCACGAACAGCTACGTCGTCGGAGTAGAGCCCCGCGTACGTGATCGATCCGGGCCCGGGGACGAGGGCCACGTCGCCGCGGTCCGCGCCGAGGCGGAGCGGCGTGGAGGCCTCGGCGGGGTCCTGCTTACGCATTCCCACGACGATCACTCCGCCGCGAGCTGGATGCTCGACGCGCCGGTCGTGAAGTGAGGGCCGTTTCAACGCATCCCCACGCCGGGCCACGCGCAGGACCACGTCTGCTTCGTCCTTGGAGGCGTCTGCTTCAGTGGAGATCTGATCCTGGGCGAGGGCTCCACCTTCGTCCCCCCGACGGCGGCTCGCTCACGGCCTACCTCGATTCGCTCCGCCGCATCGCGGCGCTCGACCTGGAGCTGATCTGCCCGGGCCACGGGCCCTACGTCACGGACCCGGCCGCGAAGGTGCGCGAGTACATCGAGCACCGCATGGACCGCGAGCGCAAGCTGGTCGCCGCGCTCGAGCGTGGGGAACGCTCGCGTGCGCGGCTGCTCGACGATGCCTGGGACGACGTCCCGACTGAGCTGCGCCCCGCGGCGGCCGTCGTGATGGAGGCCCACCTCGAGAAGCTCGAGGCGGAGGGCCGCCTGCCTGACGACCTCACGGACTGACCGCCGCGTTGTCGGGCCGTCTCCTACAGTTGCGGGTGTGTTGGTCGAGGAGCGTTTAGCGACGAGTCATGCCGAATCAATTGCGGCGGCTATGCCGCCTGACCTGCCTGTGCGGCGACAAAGTCGCCGCCCGGAATACGCGGCGAAGCCGCCGCACTAGGTTGAACGCCCGGACGATCGCGAAGCGAGCCGCGCTCGCCGGCGCGGGGTTCTGGGCCGTGGCCGGGACGACCACGGCCGGCCTCTGGTACCAGCTCTTCCGCCGCCCGCTGCCCCGCACGAGGGGGAGGCTCCGGCTCGCCGGCATCGAGAGACAGGTCGAGATCGCGCGCGACCGCTGGGGCGTCCCGCACATCCGCGCCGAGACGGCGGACGATCTCTGGTTCGGCCAGGGCTTTTGCCAGGGCCAGGACCGCCTCTGGCAGATCGACTTCTACCGGCGCGCCGGCGCCGGCACGCTGTCCGAGATCGCCGGCCGCCAGACGCTGTCGACGGACCGCTTCATGCGGACGCTGGGATTGAGGCGTGCCGCGCTGGCTGAGGCTGCTGACCTCGCATCCGGGAGTGCGGTCGTCGCTCGAGGCCTTCTGCGCCGGCGTGAACGCGGCCGCGGCCGACCGGACGCTGCCGGCGGAGTTCCAGCTCCTGCGCCAGCGGTTCGTGCCGTTCACGCCGGCCGACGCCCTCGCGACGACGAAGCTCCTGTCGTTCGGGCTGTCGACGAACTGGGAGCGCGAGCTTCTTCGCGCGGAGATGGCGCGCGAGCTCGGGCCGGAATTGACGGCGCGACTCGACCCCGGCTATCCCGCGGGCCATCCGGTGGCGACCACGCCTGGGGTGGGCTGGACCGGCGACGGTCTCGAGCTGTCGGAGCAGATCATCCAGGTCCGAGATCTCATCGGCCTCACGGTCGAGGCCACCGGTTCGAACAACTGGGCGGTCAGCGGAACCCGATCGGCGACCGCCGGACCGCTGATCGCCGGAGATCCGCACCTCCCTCCGAGCATGCCCGGGATCACCTATCACGTCGGTCTCCGCCTCGGCGATCGATTCTGCCGCGGCGCGACGCTTCCTGGGGTGCCCGGTGTCGCGATGGGACAGAACAACGACGTCGCGTGGACGTTCACGAACGTGCTCGCCGACGTGATGGACCTGTTCATCGAGCGCATCTACGGTCCGGACTACGAGTTCGATGGCGAGCGACGCCCGCTGGAGGTGATCAAGGAGGAGATCGGGATCAAGGGCCGGGCGAGTCCGGAGACGCTCATCGTTCCTCGCACCCATCATGGACCGATCGTCAACGAGGCTCTGCGAGCGGATGCCTCCGAGCCGCTTGCCCTGCGATTCTCGGCGCTCGATCTGCCGGGCCTGACGCCGGCGAACTTCGGGGTGCTGGACTACGCGAGCGGGCCCGAGCTCGTGGATGCGTTGAGCGATCACTGCCATCCGGTCTCGAACCTGATCTGGGCCGACCGCCACGGATCGATCGGGTACAAGACGATCGGGCGGATCCCGGTGAGGAACGGCGACTGCCCGGACCTTCCAAAGCCCGGCTGGACGGGCGAGTACGAATGGGACGGGTGGGTCCCCTACGAGGACATGCCCCGGGCCGAGGACCCCGATCGCGGCTTCCTCGTCACCGCCAACAACCGGGTCGCGCCTGACGACTTCCCGCACCACATCACAAGCGATTACCTCGACGGCTACCGCGCGCAGCGGATCGAGGAGCTGATCCAGGAGCGGGAGGGGCACGATCTCGAGAGCTTCGAGGCGATGCAGACCGACATGCGCTCGATCCCGGGGCTGGAGACGGTCCACCGCCTGGTCCGGCTTCGCCCCCGCGATCAGCGCGAACTGTCCGCCATCGAGCGCCTCCGCTCGTGGGACGGGAGGATGGCGGCGGAGTCCGTCGCCGCGACGATCTATCAGGCGTTCACGCTGCGGCTCGGCAAGGAGGTGGCGCGCGCGGCGATCGGCGACCGCGATCTCGCGGAGCGCTGGCTCGACCGCGCGGACAACGGCTTCATCGCGTACGTGACGTCGCCGTGGCGCTGGCAATCGCACCTGCTCGCGCTCTGGGACGAGAGTGACGACGAGCTCGTCGGGCGCCCATGGGACGAGCTGGTCCTCGATGCGCTGCGCGCCGCGATAGACGACCTGGAGACCAGGTTCGGCCCTGATCAGGCGACGTGGCGGTGGGGTCGCGTCCATCCGCTGCTGTTCCCGCATGCCCTCGGCGCCGCCAACCCGCTGTTCGCCCGGATCTTCAACCGCCGGCTGGAGGTCGGCGGAGCCCAGGAGACCGTCGCTCAGGTCGGGTGGGACCCGAATGACCCCTTCAAGGCGATCTGGGCGCCGTGCTGGCGGATGGTCGCCGACCCGGTTCGGCCCGAGCGCTCACGCTGGCAGGCCTTCACGGGCCAGTCGGGCCATCCCGGCAGCCCTCACTACGACGACCTCCAGGCGGACTGGATGGAGGGGCGCACCCAGCCGATGGCCGGCGAGGGTCCGTGGCGGACCCTGACGCTCGACCACGAATGAGTCGGCGCGCGGAGATCCGGCTCTCGGCCGAGGAGCAGCGCGAGCTGATCGCCTCGGAGCGCATCGTCGTCGTCTCGACGATCGGCCCGCGCGGATGGCCGCATTCGATGCCGCTGTGGTACGTGCCGCGCAACGGCGAGCTCTGGATCTACACCTACGCGAGGTCGCAGAAGGTCCGGAATCTGGAACGCGATCCGCGGGCCACGCTGCTGGTCGAGACCGGCCACGAGTACGGCGAGCTCAGGGGCGTGGAGATCGAGGCCGAGGCGGAGATCCACCGTGAGCACGGGGTTGTTTTCGAGCTGGCGAAGGAGCTCACCGCCCGCTACGCCGATGGTGCGCAGGTCGACGAGGCCACGGCCGATGCGCTCCGGGCCCAGGCGCAAAAACGAGTAGCGATCCGCTTCCAGCCGAGGCGGGTCGCGACCTGGGACCACCGGAAGCTCGGCGGACGGTACTAGCGCCGCGATCATCAGCCACAAGGGGCTTTGGGGTCCTGGGGACGCTATATGGACCTCGAATCCCCAAAACCGAGGGAGGAGCGTCCGAGTAGCCTTCCCGCCGTCATGGAGACCTTAAAGGGCCTGATCCTGTCGGGCGGCGCGGGGACGCGCCTGCGCCCGATCACACACACCTCGGCCAAGCAGCTCGTGCCGGTCGCGAACAAGCCCGTGCTCTTCTACGGAATCGAGGCCCTGGTCGAGGCGGGCGTCGAGGAGATCGGCATCATCATCGCGCCGGAGACTGGCGATGAGATCCGAGTTGCCGTGGGCGACGGGTCCCGGTTCGGCGCACGAGTCACCTACCTCCCGCAGGAGGCGCCGCTCGGCCTGGCGCACGCCGTGCTGACGGCGGAGGAGTTCCTTCAGGACGGCGCGTTCGTGATGTACCTCGGTGACAACCTGCTTCGCGACGGCATCACCGACCTGGTGGAATCGTTCCGGGTCTCGGAGCCGGACGCTCTGATCCTCTTGACTCGGGTGCCCGACCCCGAGCACTACGGCGTCGCGCAGTTGAATGGCGAGCAGGTCGTCAGCCTGATCGAGAAGCCCGCCGACCCACCGACGGACCTCGCGCTCGTCGGCGTGTACATGTTCGGGCCGGTGATCTTCGACGCCGCCAAGGCGATTCAGCCCTCCGGTCGAGGGGAGCTCGAGATCACCGACGCGATCCAGTGGCTGATCGACAACGACAAGTCAGTCGCGAGCCGGACGGTGACGGGCTGGTGGAAGGACACCGGGCAGCTCGACGACATGCTCGAAGCGAACCGCCTCGTGTTGGAGGACATCGAGCGCCAGGTGGACGGGGAGCTCATCGACTCCAAGGTCGAGGGCCGCGTGATCGTCCGGGACGGCGCTCGCCTGGAGCGTGCGGTGGTCCGTGGGCCGGCGATAATCGGCTCGGGCTCGCGCATCACGGACGCGTACATCGGCCCCTACACATCGATCGACAGCGAGGTCACCGTGGAGCGCGCGGAGGTCGAGCACTCCATCCTGCTGTCCGGCTCGAGCGTGACTGACCTGGATTCGCGCATGGAGGCCAGCCTCCTCGGCAAGAACGTCACGCTCTGTCGCGGCGCAACCCTGCCCAAGACGCTCCGGATGATCGTCGGCGACAACGCGGAGATAAGGATCCCGTGAGCCCGCGCGACGGTGGGAGGATCCTGGTGGCGGGGGCCGGCGGGATGCTCGGCAGCGACTTTGTGATCGCGGCCCGGGAGCGCGGCCACGACGTGATCGGTCTGGACCGCGGCGCGCTCGACATCACGGATCCGGCGGCCGCCGAGTGGGCGATCTCGGAGTACGACCCAGATGTGGTCGTGAACTGCGCTGCCTACACCGACGTCGACGGGGCCGAGTCCAACGAGCGCGGGGCGATGCGCGTGAACGACGAGGGAGCTGCCCTCCTTGCCGCGGCTGCGGCCAGCATCGGCGCGACGATCGTCCAGCCATCGAGCGACTACGTCTTCGACGGATCGTCCCGGCGGCCCTACCGCGAGTCGGACATGACCGGCGCGAGCTCGGCCTACGGCCGCTCGAAGCTGGCCGGAGAGACGTCGGTAGCGGTCGCGAATCCCCGCCACTTCATCGTGCGCGCCTCGTGGCTGTTCGGCATCGGCGGCAAGAACTTCGTCGAGACGATGCTCCGCCTCGGCGAGGAGCGACCTGAGGTGCTGGTGGTCTCGGACCAGATCGGCTGTCCCACCTACACCCGCCACCTGGGTGAGGGGCTCGCCGAGCTCCTGGAGCGGAACGACTATGGCATCCACCACATGGCCGCGGACGGTCAGTGCTCGTGGTACGAGTTCGCGCAGGAGATCTTCGACCAGGCCGGCGTAGAGTGCCGCGTCATGGCGGGGACGACGGAGATGCTCGCTCGTCCGGCGCCGCGGCCGGCGTACTCCGTACTTGGCACCGAGCGCCCCGACGCGATCCGGCTTCCGCATTGGCGCCAGGGGCTCGCGGATTACCTGGCGGAGCGCGAGGCCGCGAGGCAGGAGGCGGCGGTTTGACGCTCCTCGTCGCCGGTGGGGCCGGCTTCATCGGCTCCTGCTACGTCCGCCACCGCCTGCAAGCGCATCCGGAGGACGACGTACGGGTGCTGGACAAGCTCACCTACGCAGGACGCCCCGAGAACCTGCAGGGCCTCCCGGAGGACAGGGTCGAGCTCGTCGAGGGCGATATCTCGGACATCGACACGGTTGCCTCAGCCGTCCAGGGCTGCGCCGCGATCGTGAACTTCGCCGCAGAATCGCACGTGGACCGCTCGATCGAGTCGCCCGGCGAGTTCATCGAGACCGACGTCTTCGGCGCTTTCGTGCTGCTCGAGGCCGCTCGCTCCGCAGGGCATCCGACACCTCCAGGTCTCGACCGACGAGGTCTATGGCTCGATTGTCTCCGGCTCGTTCACCGAGGACTCGCCGATCAGGCCGTCGTCGCCGTACTCGGCGTCGAAGGCCGGTGGCGACCTGATCGTCGGCGCCTACCACCACACCTACGGCAGCGACGCGCTGATCGTGCGCGGCTCCAATAACTACGGGCCGCGCCAGCACCCCGAGAAGCTGATCCCGCTCTGCATCCTGAACGCGTTGAACGACGACCCGCTCCCCGTGTACGGCGACGGGATGCAGGTGCGCAACTGGATCCACGTCGAGGACATGTGCGGGGGAGTCGACATGGTGCTCGAGCGCGGCGGGGCCGGCGTCGTCTACAACCTGGGTGGGCCCGAGGAGCTGACGAACATCGACGTCGTGAGGAAGATCCTCGCGTTCACTGGCCGCGACGAGTCGCTGATCACCCACGTCACCGAGCGGCTCGGACACGATCGGCGCTATTCGCTCTCCTCCGAGCGCGCGCAGGCGCTCGGCTGGGGGCCGCAAGTCCTCTTCGAGGAGGGACTGCGCCGCACGGTCGATTGGTACCGCGAGAACGAGTGGTGGTGGAGTCCGGTCCGCTCGGGGGAGTACCGCGAGTACTACGAGCGCCGGTATGGGCGCGCGCTGCGCTGATGGCGCGCCGGCTCGAGACCAGGCTCGACGGGCTGGTGCTCATCGAGCCGGACGTCCACGGGGACGAGCGAGGGTTCCTGCTCGAGACCTTCAGCGAGGACGCATGGCGCGACCTCGGCATCGACATCCAACCCGTCCAGGAGAACCACTCGCGATCGGCTCAGAACACCCTCCGCGGTCTCCACTTCCAGACCAGCCCCGGACAGGCGAAGCTGGTCCGCTGCCTGCGCGGGCGCATCTGGGATGTCGCGGTGGACCTGCGCCGTGACTCCCCGACGTTCGGTGAGTGGGAGGGCTACGAGCTCGACGACGTGCGTCACCACCAGCTCTTCATCCCCGTCGGCTTCGCCCACGGCTTCTGTGTGCTCAGCGATATCGGGGACTTCGCCTACCTGCTGTCGAGCGTCTACGACTCCGAGACCGAATCGGGGATCGCCTGGGATGACCCGGATGTGGGCGTCGAGTGGCCGGTTGCCGAGCCGCTCCTGTCGGAACGCGACAAGACGGCCCCGCGCCTCGTCGAGATCGCCGACAGGCTGCCCTGGTGACCGCGTGGGGGACTTGACCACGCCATAGCGTGGGAACTCCCCCAATACCCCGCTTTAACGAGTTCGCGGGAGCGTAAGATCGGAGGGTTGGCCACTGAGCAGAAATCAAGTGCCGAATCCCCTCTCGAGCGATTCTCGGAGCCGGTAAGGCGCTGGTTCGAGGCGTCGTTTGCGGAGCCGACCCCCGCCCAGGCGCTGGGCTGGCCGCGGATCGCCGCCGGCGATCACACGCTGATCTGCGCTCCGACCGGGTCGGGTAAGACGCTGGCTGCATTTCTGTGGGGCATCGACCGCCTGGCGCGGCGCGCGGACGCGCCCGCCGACGCTCCCGATGCCCTTGGCTCGGGCGTTCGGATCGTCTACGTCTCGCCGCTGAAGGCGCTCTCCTACGACATCGAGCGCAACCTTCGCGCGCCCTTGAGGGGTGTGGCGGCAGGCATTCCAGGCCGTGGCCGTACGGCCACGGCAGAGGTTGGTGCCGTTGCCGGTATCTCGGTCGGATTGCGCACCGGCGACACCCCGCAGCGCGAGCGCCAGGCGATGCGCCGCAAGCCGCCGGACATCCTGATCACGACACCGGAGTCGCTCTATCTGATGATGACCTCGGCAGCACGAGAGATCCTCACCGGCGCCGAGGCCGTCATCGTCGACGAGATCCATGCCGTCGCCCAGTCCAAGCGCGGTGCCCATCTGGCGCTGACGCTCGAGCGCCTGTCGCATCTCGTCACCTCCAACGACGGGCCTGACCCTCAGCGCATCGGGCTCTCGGCGACTCAGCGCCCCCTGGATCGGGTGGCGCAATTCCTGGTGGGCCCGAAGCGCAAGTGCGAGATCGCCGATGCGGGCAAGCGGAAGGAGCTCGACCTGGAGATCGTCGTGCCGGTCGAGGACATGACCGAGCCCGACGCATCGATCGAGAAACGCCGGGACGGCGGCGATTCCGGGTTTCCCGGTGACGCCAACTTCGACGCAGCGCCGACGACCCGCTCGATCTGGCCCGCCATCTACCCCGAGCTGCTGAAGCTCGTCCGTGAGCACACGTCGACGATCATCTTCGTCAACAGCCGCCGCGGGGCGGAGCGCCTGGCGAAACGGTTGAACGAGCTCGCCAACGAGGAGGCCGAACAGGAGCTGCCGGCAACCGAGCACTCGGGAAACGGCGCCGGCTCGAAGGCCGAGGCGGCGGTTGAGGTCGCCCGGGCGCATCACGGCTCCCTCGCGCACGAGGAGCGGCTGGTGGTCGAGGAGCTCCTGAAGTCCGGCCAGCTCCCCTGCCTCGTCGCCACCTCCTCGCTGGAGTTGGGGATCGACATGGGCGCCGTGGACCTCGTGATCCAGGTGGAGTCGCCGAAATCGGTCACGCGTGGGCTCCAGCGAATCGGGCGCGCCGGCCACAGCGTCGAGGAGGTCTCGGTGGGCCGGATCTTCCCGAAGTTCCGCGCCGATCTCCTTGAGTGCGCCGTCGTGGCGCGGCGGATACGCGACGGCGAGATCGAGGAGACCGTCATCCCGCGCAACCCGCTCGATGTCCTGGCCCAGCACCTGGTCTCGATGTGCGCGGACGACGAGTGGGAGGTCGACGAGGCGGAGCGACTCGTCACCGCGACGGAGCCGTTCCGTGAGCTGTCACGCGAGCAGCTCGAGAACGTCCTCGACATGCTGGATGGCCGGTACCCGTCGGATCGGTTCGCCGAGCTTCGGCCGCGCTTGGTCTGGGACCGCACCGCCGAAACGATCCGGGGCCGGCCCGGCGCTCGGCAGCTCGCCGTCACGAACGCGGGCACGATCCCCGACCGCGGGCTCTACGGCGTCCACCTGCCGGACGGCAGGCGCGTTGGCGAGCTCGATGAGGAGATGGTCTATGAGGCGCGACCCGGCCAGACCTTCCTGCTTGGGGCGACCACCTGGCGCATCGCCGAGATCACGCGGGATCGCGTGGTCGTGATCCCCGCGCCCGGCGTACCAGGAGCGGTCCCGTTCTGGAAGGGGGACGGGATTGGCCGGCCGGCCGAGCTCGGCAAGGCGATCGGCGCCTTCGCCCGCGAGGCGGTGAGCGCCGAGCCCTCGAAGCTGGCGGCCGAATACGACCTGGACCGACGGGCCGCCCAGAACCTGGTCGCCTACCTGCGCGAGCAGCAGGCCGCGACGCGGGTGGTCCCATCCGACGAGACGATCGTCGTCGAGCGGTTTCGCGACGAGATCGGCGACTGGCGGTTATGCGTGCTCTCCCCCTGGGGAGGTCGGGTCCACGCCGCGTGGGGCCTGGCCCTCTCCGCGCGCATCCGCGACGAGTACGAGATGGAGGCCGACGCGATCTGGTCCGACGACGGAATCGTGGTGCACCTGCCCGACGCCGATCAGCCGCCGCCCGCCGATCTCGTGCTGCTCGAGCCCGACGAGATCGAGGACCTCGTGGTACGGGAGCTGGGCGGCTCGGCTCTCTTCGGCGCGCGATTCCGCGAGAACGCAGCCCGCTCCCTCCTGATCCCCCGTGCCTATCCCGGCAAGCGAACCCCGCTCTGGCAGCAGCGCCTGAAATCGCAGAACCTGCTCGAGGTCGCCAAGGACTTCCCGCGATTCCCGGTGATCCTGGAGACGTACCGCGAGTGCCTGCGCGACGTCCTCGATCTCCCGAGCCTCCAGGGGCTGCTGCGCGACCTGCAGGCACGCCGGATCTCGCTGGTCGAGGTCGAGACCTCCACTGCGTCGCCATTCGCCTCGTCGCTCCTGTTCGACTACGTCGCCACCTACATGTATGAGGGGGATACGCCGAACGCCGAGCGGCGGGCGGCCGCGCTCTCACTCGATCGGGAGCTCCTGCGCGAGCTGCTCGGCCAGGAGGAGCTGCGCGAACTGATCGACCCCGACGCGCTCGCCGAGGTGATTGACTCGCTGCAGCACCGGGTGGAGGCGGCGCGGGCCAAGGACCGGGACGCCCTTCAGCAGATCCTGCGGCGGCTCGGCGACCTGACCGCGGCCGAGTGCGAGGAGCGCGTGGCCGAGGGCTACTCCGCCGCCTCGATGCTGGAGAAGCTCGAGCGCGAGCGGCGAGCGACGCGAGTGCGCATCGGGGGCGAGGAGCGCTGGATCGCAGCCGAGGACGCCGCGCTGTACCGCGATGCGCTTGGCGTTCCCCCACCAGCGGGGCTGCCGGATTCGTTCCTGGAGGGGGTCTCGGAGCCCATGGCGGCGCTCATGCGCCGCTACGCCCGCACCCACGGTCCCTTTGCGACCGAGGAGCCTGCGCGGCGCTACGGCGGGGATCCCTCCCCGGCGCTGCGAGAGCTCGAACGCGTCGGCGAGCTCGTCAGGGGCGAGCTCCTTCCCGGCGGCACCGAGCGCGAATGGTGCGATCCCGATGTCTTGCGCCGCCTCCGGCGCGCCAGCCTCGCGCACCTTCGGGCCGAGGCGGAGGCAGTCGAGCCTCGCGAGCTGGCTCGCTTCCTTCCGAGCTGGCAGAACGTGGACGCCCACCGCCCGGCGGGCGCGGGGCGCGACCGGCTGCGGGAGGCCCTCGTGCCGCTTCAGGGCGTGGCTTTGAACCCGGAGGTCTGGGAGCGGGACGTCCTGCCGCGGCGCCTGGGCGCCTACAGCCCGGCATGGCTCGACGAGCTGTGCACTGGGGGCGAGGTCGTATGGGTGGGCGCCGGCCCACAGGGGCGCAGCGGTGGCAAGATCGCGCTGTACTTCCGCGAGGATGTGCGGCTCGCCGGGCCGCCGCCGGCCAACGCGAAGATCGAGGCGCCGGAGGGCGAAGTCCACGATGCGATCCGCGAGCTGCTGGGCCGGCGGCCCTGCTTCTGGATCGACCTCGTGGACGAGCTGGACATCGCGCCGGAGGAGCTTCACAACGCGCTCTGGGATCTGGCTTGGGCCGGGGAGGTGACCAACGACGCATTCGCCCCGCTACGCGCTCGGCGGTTGCGCTCGGTGCAGGGGTCGCAGCGGCGGGGCCGGCGCTTTGCGGCGCGACGGGCCGCGGCCTCCCATGCGGTGCAGGGGCGATGGTCGCTGACCGCGTCCCTGTTCGAGAACGCTCCCCCGGCCGGTCCGCGCCTCCGGGCGCAGGCCGAGCTCATGCTGGAGCGATACGGGATCGTCACCCGCGAGACGGTGCTGGCAGAGGGCGTACCGGGCGGCTTCTCGACCCTCTACGGGGAGATGTCCAACCTCGAGATGCTCGGCACTGCGCGGCGGGGCTACTTCGTGGAGGGGCTGGGCGGGGCGCAGTTCGCGCTACCCGGGGCGGTGGAGCGCCTGCGGTCGCTGCCCCATCCGGAGGGCGGCTACACGATCCTGGCGGCGACCGATCCGGCCAACCCGTACGGGGCGGGGATCACATGGCCGAAGCGGGAAGGCGGTCGGCGGCCCAGCCGCACCCCCGGCGCTTACGTCCTGCTGCGCGACGGCGAGCCACTCCTGTTCGTGGAGCGCGGCGGCCGGGGCATCCTGAGGCTCGCCGCCCTGGAGGGCGAGGCCTTCGCGAAGGCGGTGGGCGAGGTGGCGACCGCCGCGAACGACGGCCTGCTACCCCGCCTGGCGATCGAACGCGTGGACGGCGAGCCGGTCATCGGCTCGGGCCTCGAGGAGACGCTGATCGCGGCGGGCTTCCACCGCCAGCCACGCCGCTTGGTGGCGTCAGCCTGAGCGGGCGGCCTGGTCAGACATCTCCATGCGACGGTCCCATCGATCGCGGCTTCGCTCCCCAGTGGGACGGCGTGGCGAAGGCAGCGACAAGAGGATCTCTGGCTGCATCACCATCGAGACCATCTCCGCCGGTTTGACTAGGCGTAGCCTCGTGCCATGACTCGCGCCGAGGCTGAAGTGGAGTGCCGGCGGCTATCGGCCGAGAGTCCCGAGCGCGAGACACACCGGTGGGTGCCGCGTGAGGGCGAGAACGGCGATTGGTCGGTCGTGAAGATCGCGTTGCCGCCGGCGGCCGAGCCGTCCGGGACTGAAACGCGCGGCGATGAGCGTCCAACCACACCGGATGACCCACGTCCGGCGACCTGGCAGAACGTGCCGCCCTGGGCCGCGGGGTCCTAGCTGCGAACCATCGAACGGTGCAATATCCGCGGTGAGCGCGGCTTTTGCACCTTTCGATGCTCAAATGGGACGTGGGCATGGCTGAGGGGGACGCGATTCACCGGACGGCTAGAGCGCTGGGCGAGGCGCTTGAGGGCAAGCGGGTCGTCGACGTCGCCGTCCCGAACCCCGCAGAGCCCCCTCCGGCGTCAACGCGATCGTGTCGAGCGGCTCCGTGGGGCCGCGATGACCGCCGCCGAGGCGCGAGGCAAGCATCTGCTCCTCCATTTCGACGGGGGCCTGGTCCTTCACTCGCACCTGGGCATGCGCGGGTCGTGGCGCGTGGTTCCAGCGGGGGAGGGCGGCCGTGATCGACGCGCCTGGGTCGTGCTGTCGGCGCAGGACGTGGATGCGGTCGAGCTGGAGGGCTCGCGGCTCGACCTGCGGACCGAGCGAGAGGTCCGATCCGATCCGCGCCTTCGTGCGCTCGGCGCGGACGTGCTCGCCCCGGAGTTCGACGCCCAGACCGGCGTCGCCGCGCTCCGCCGCACGGAGCAGTCGCGCGAGATCGGCGAGGCGTTGCTCGATCAACGCGTCGTGGCCGGCATCGGGAACATCTACAGGTGCGAGGGATGCTGGTCGGCGCGCGTCGATCCGTGGCGGCGGCTGTCCGACCTGAGCGATGAGGAGCTCCGCCGCCTGGTGATCGAGACGGCCGCGCTCATGCGCTATGGGCTCGAGACCGGCCGCCCGCCGCGGTCGATCTACCGTCGCGCCGGCCAGCCCTGCCCGCGGTGCGGCCAGCGCATCCGGTCTCGCGGTCAGGGCGACGCGAACCGCACGACCTACTGGTGCGAGTCCTGCCAGCGAATCAGGGGATAATCCGCGCGTGGAGGAGGAGCGATGAGCCCTGGCGAATCCGTCGAACTGCTCTCGCGCGTACCATTGTTCTCCGAGCTCTCGCGCGCGGAGCTGGAGCGCATCTCGCGCGTGTCGGTCGCGAGGAGCTACCCGGCGGGCGTGCGGGTCTTCCACGAGGGTGACCACAGCGACGCCTGCTATCTGGTGCGAAAGGGCGACCTCCGCGTGACCCGGGAGCACCCCGACGGCCGCGCGATCGCGCTCGCGACGCTCGGCGCGGGCGACATCTTCGGCGAGCTCGCGATGCTCGACGGCGAGGCGCGCTCGGCGAGTGTCGAGACGCTGACCGACTCCGAGCTCCTCGCGCTCCCGGCCGCGGACGTGCGCCGCTTGCTCGCCGATCATCCCGGGATCTCCGTGAAGCTGATCGCGGCGCTCACCAAGCGCCTGCGCGAGACGAACGAGCGCGTGGCCCGGCAATCGTTCCAAACGGTGCCGAGTCGGGTGGCAGGAGTGCTCGACCAGCTCATCGCGGAGGAGAGCGCCTCGGCGGGTCGGCTGGGCATCACGATCCGCATGACGCAGGCGGACCTGGCGCAGCTCGCGGGAACCTCGCGCGAGAGCGTCAGCCGGTTTGTCGCCACTCTGGAGCGGGCCGGCGTCGTGCGGGTCGGGCGGGGCAGGGTGACCGTGGTCGAGCCCGACCGCCTGCGCGCATACATCTTCTGATGCGGGGAACTCCCGGCGCCGAAGAGTTCGCATCGCAGCGCGAGCAGATGGTCCAGCGCCAGCTCCGGCGCCGCGGAATCCGCGATGAGCGCGTGCTGGCCGCGATGACCGCGGTCCCGCGCGAGCGGTTCGTCCCCGAGCCGTACGCCCGACGAACCTACGCCGACTCCGCGCTGCCGATCGGCTACGACCAGACGATCTCGCAGCCGTGGATCGTCGCCGCGATCTGCGAGGCGTTGGAGCTTGCCGGTGACGAGAAGGTGCTGGAGGTCGGAACGGGCTCGGGCTACTCCGCTGCGGTGCTCGCCCAGCTGGCGGGCCAGGTGGTCACCATCGAGCGCGTCCCCGAGCTCGCGCAGCGGGCTCGCGAGACGCTGCGCGACCTGGGTGTCGCCAACGTGGACGTGCTCGTGGGCGACGGCAGCGCGGGCGTTCCCGATCGCGCGCCCTTCGCCGCGATCGCCGTGCACGCCACCGCGCCCGGACCGCCGCCGACGCTCATCGGTCAGCTCGCGGTGGGCGGCGGGCTCGTGGTCCCGATCGCCAGGCGCGCGGCCGACATGCTGACCGTCTTCCGGCGCACGGGGGAGGAGGTGGACGCGGCGAGCGGCGTGGGGTTGGCGCGTGAGGTCATCGGCCCCTGCCGCTTCGTCCCGCTCATCGGCGCGGAGGGCTTCGCCGAATAGTCGCGGCGCCGCGCCTCTCCAGGCAATTCGCGGCGCCTTTCTCCGACCTGATCCGGCACCGGCGCTACGAAAGTCGCGCCCCAGTACAACCGTTAGGCTGCCGCTGTGAGCGCCCACCCCGCAAGAGGTTCGGTCTCACCATGACGGGCGGCCTGCTCGCCCTCAACTTCTTCTCCCCGGCATTCGTCGACCAGCTCAAGCGCGGCCGGAAGACCGCCACGATCCGCCTCGGCGACAAGTCGCGGAAGTACCAGCGCGGTCAGATCGTCTGGATCACCGTCGGCTACCAGCACAGCCCCCGCCAGAAGCTGTTCTCCGCCGTGATCGACGACGTCGAGGTCAAGCGAGTCCGTGACCTCTCGCCGCGCGACATCGAGCACGACAATCCCGAGTTCCGCCGCATCGACGAGATGACCGGGTTCCTGCGCCAGATCTACGGCCGCGAGGTCGAACACGAGGACACGGTCACCGTGATCCGCTTCTCACAGGTCGTCGAATCAGTCGCACCGCACATGGGCAACGGCGAAACGCCGTCGCGCAACTAGCTCCGAAGCGGCCAACGTGTCCGAGTACAACTTCCTCACGACGTGGTGCCTGGAGGCGCCCCGCGACCGCGTCTGGCAGGCGATCCGGGATTCCCAGCGCTGGCCGGAGTGGTGGCGTGGCGTACGGAGCGTGAGGAAGGTCGCCGACGGCGACTCAAACGGCTTGGGCGAGGTGGGCCGCTACACCTGGCGCTCCCGGCTGCCCTACGACCTCGACTTCGAGCTGACCACGACCCGGGTGGCGGAGCCGTACCTGCTCGAAGGGGAGGCGGCAGGCGAGCTCGCCGGCGTTGGCCGCTGGCGCCTGTTCGCCGGGGGCGGCGCCACCCGGTCACCGCCGTGGTCTACGAATGGAACGTCCGGACGACGAAGCCGTGGATGAATCGCCTCGCGCCCCTCGCCGCGCCGATCTTCGCCTGGAACCACGACTGGGTGATGCGCAATGGCGGCGAGGGCCTCGCGCGCCTGCTCGGTTGCCGCCTGCTCGCCTCCAGCTGATCTGAGTCCGGTCCACTGAGATATTGACATCGTCGCGGGAGTCGCTACACTCCTGGCTGTAGCTTGGCACTCTCCCTTGTAGAGTGCCAGGACAGGCGAGAAAACGACTTTCAAATCGCATCAAACGGAGGTAACGAACGGATGAAGCTGAAGCCCCTTAGCGATCGGCTGATCGTTCAGGCGATCGAGGAGGAGGAGACGACCGTTAGCGGCATCGTCCTCCCCGACACCGCGAAGGAGAAGCCGCAGAAGGGCAAGGTGCTCGCCGTCGGCGACGGTCCCATCGAGGATGGGGAGCGCCGGCCGCTCGACGTGAGCGAGGGCGACGAGGTCCTCTACTCGAAGTACGGCGGCACCGAGATCAAGGTCGACGGCGAGGACCTTCTCGTGCTGCGGGAGTCTGACGTCCTCGCCAAGGTCGTATAGCGGCCGCTCAAACCAGGAACGAATCGAAGGAGATTTGAGACATGGCTCATAAGGAGCTCAAGTACGACGCGGAGGCGCGCGCGGCACTTCAGGCCGGCGTGGACTCCGTGGCGAACGCGGTCAAGGTCACGCTTGGCCCGAAGGGGCGCTACGTCGTGCTCGACAAGAAGTTCGGTGCGCCCACCATCACGAACGACGGCGTCACGATCGCTCGCGAGATCGAGATCGAGGACGTCTTCGAGAACCAGGGCGCCCAGCTCGTGCGCGAGGTCGCCACTGCGACGAACGACGTCGCCGGCGACGGGACGACGACCGCGACCCTGCTGGCGCAGACGATCGTCCGGAACGGCCAGAAGAACGTCGCGGCCGGCGCGAACCCGCTGGCTCTGCGGCGCGGCATCGAGGCCGCGGTGGACCAGGTGGTCGAGAACCTGCGCGACAAGCAGTCCAAGGAGATCGCCGGCAAGGAGCAGATCGCCCGCGTCGCGGCCATCTCGGCCGCCGACGACGAGATCGGCAACGTGATCGCCGACGCGATCGAGAAGGTCGGCAAGGACGGCGTCGTGAACGTCGAGGAGGGCCAGACCTTCGGCATGGAGCTCGAGTTCACCGAGGGGATGCAGTTCGACAAGGGCTACATCTCGCCGTACATGGTCACCGACCAGGAGCGGATGGAGGCGGTGCTCGAGGACCCGTACGTCCTCATCGCCAACCAGAAGATCGGCTCGGTCCGTGACCTCCTGCCGGTGCTCGAGCAGGTGATGCAGAGCGGCAAGCCGCTGCTGATCGTCGCCGAGGACGCCGAGGGCGAGTCGCTGGCCACGCTCGTCGTCAACAAGCTCCGCGGCACCTTCACCGGCGTCGCGGTCAAGGCGCCCGGGTTCGGCGATCGGCGCAAGCGGATGCTCGAGGACATCGCGATCCTCACGCGGCGGCGAGGTGATCACCGAGGAGATGGGCCTCAAGCTCGAGAACACCCAGCTCTCGCAGCTCGGCCACGCCCGGCGCGTCGTCGTCTCCAAGGACACGACGACGATCATCGACGGCGCCGGCGAGAAGTCGCAGATCGAGGGTCGGATCAACCAGATCCGCTCCGAGATCGAGACCACGGACTCCGACTTCGATCGCGAGAAGCTCCAGGAGCGGCTCGCGAAGCTCGCGGGCGGCGTCGCGGTCGTCAAGGTCGGCGCGGCCACCGAGACCGAGATGAAGGAGAAGAAGCACCGCGTCGAGGACGCGTTGCAGGCGACCCGGGCCGCGCTCGAGGAGGGCATCGTGCCCGGCGGCGGCGTCGCGCTCCTGAACGCGCAGGAGGCGATCGACCCGAGCGGGCTCGCCGACAACGACGAGCGCACGGGCGCCGAGATCATCCGGCGCGTCCTGGAGGAGCCCCTCCGCCAGATCGCGCAGAACTCCGGTCTCGAGGGCTCGGTCGTGGTCGAGAAGGTCCGCGGCATGAAGGCAGGCCAAGGCCTGAATGCGGAGACGAGCGAGTACGGCGACCTCGTCAAGGACGGCGTGATCGACCCTACGATGGTCACCCGCTCGGCCCTTCAGAACGCGGCCTCGATCGGCAAGAACATCCTGACGACGGAGGCGATCGTCGCCGAGCCGCCGGAGAAGGAGCCTGCGGGCGCCGGGGCCGGCATGCCCGACATGGGCGGGATGATGTAATCAGCGCCTCCTACGGAAGCGCTACTCGAAGGGCCCGGCGCAAGCCGGGCCCTTTCGCTTGGGTGCGTGGCGGCGCGGGAGGACGTGGCACCGAGGGGAACCCGCCCGGCGAAATCCAGCTGCGGGGACGAAAATCTCGGTCGGTAGACGTCTACCTTCGCTATGCGAAAGCGAACGTCCACAGGCGCCCGATTTCCCGGAGTCGGGGCCTCCCCTGGGTGCCGCCGTTCAGTCCACCGCCAGGCCGCGGCGCGGCACCGGCGATGACTGGACGATGGACGTCGTCGTCTGGCCGAGCGGTGTGAAGCGGTCGATCAGCTCCTCCAGGTGCTCGACGTCTCGTACGTGGGCCCGCAGGATGTAGCAGTCCTCGCCGGTGATGCGGTGGCACTCGACGACCTCGTCGGCTTCGACGGCGGCTTCCGCGACGTTGCGAAGCTGGCCCGGTGCCGGGCGGATGCGAACGACCGCGCCCAGCGACAGGCCGATCGCGCGGGGGTCGACATCGGCGTGGTAGCCGCGGATCACGCCGGCGCCCTCCAGGCGTTGTAGGCGCTCGGTCACCGCGGGAGCGGAGAGGCCGACCCGGCGCCCGAGCTCGGCGATCGTCAGCCGGCCGTCGCGCTGGAGCTCGGAGACGATCCGACGGCTGGTGTCGTCGATCAAGAAATCGTTGGCGTTAGACGCATCTGGCCGTTGATTCGTCGGCATCGAGCGTAGTGTACCGCGGATCGGCCATGGACACGGCCAGAAATCCCAGGCAATCTTCAGCCATGACCAAGCGGGTTCCGCCGCATCTCTACTTCGTCACGAGTGCCGTCTTCCATTACCTCGGTCCGGCGTTCGCCGTCCTCCTGTTCGCGCGGGTCGGCGTCCTCGGCGTCGCGTGGCTGCGAATCGCGTCGGCCGCGGCGATCTTCGCGGCGCTGGCGGCGGCCGTGGCGGGCCCTCGCGGGCCTGGACGCCGAGGGCCGCAGACTGCTGTGGACGTGGGGCGTGGTCCTCGCCGTGATGAACGCCTGCTTCTACATCGCAATCGATCGGCTCCCGCTCGGCACGGTCGCCGCCATCGAGTTTCTTCCGGTGATCGTCCTCGCCGCCCTTGGCGCCCGGACCGCCCGCAACGCGGCGGCGTTGCTGCTCGCCGTGGGCGGTGTCTATCTGCTGACGGATGTCCAGCTCGTCGCCGAGCCGGTGGGGATCGCGTTCGCCTTCGCCAACGCCGTGCTGTTCTCGGCGTACATCGTGCTCGCACACCGTGCCTCGCGCTACGAGGGGATGAGCGGCATCGACGGCCTCGGGTGCGCGATGCTGATCGCCGCGGTCGCGGTCACTCCGATCGGCGGCTGGGAGGCGCTGCCGGCATTCACCGACCCGGTGGCGCTCGCCGCCGGTGTGGGCGT
Source organism: uncultured Actinomycetes bacterium (assembly GCA_963797665.1). Taxonomy (GTDB): domain Bacteria; phylum Actinomycetota; class Thermoleophilia; order Solirubrobacterales; family 70-9; genus AC-56. Next base: position 174,229 of record CAWCQE010000023.1, read on the forward strand.
GGGCGTCTCGTCGTCGGTGATTCCCTACGTCACGGACCAGCTCGCGATGCGACGGCTGGCCCGGTCCACGTACGCGCTCATGGTCTCGCTGCTCCCGGCCACGGCGACGGTCATCGGCATCCTCGTGCTGGCGCAGATCCCGTCGGCGGCGGAGGTGGCGGGGGTCGCGCTGGTCGTCGCGGCGATCGCGACTCACCGAGAGCCGGACGTGGAGGCGCAAATGGATCCGGAGGGCTTGGCGGCCTGAGACGCGCGGGCGCGAAAGCATCGGCGGGTGGACGTCTACTTTCGCCACGCGAAATCGGACGTCCACTGCCGACATCCGCCCTAGGTCGCGGGCACCAGCCGGTCGAGCGTGTCGGAAAGATCGCGGAGGTCCGGCAGCTCCGCCGCGGGCGCGCCCCTGGCCGCCTCCCCCTCCCGGTTGATCCAAACGCAGGGGATCCCGAGCTCGTGGGTCGGCTCGACGTCGTGGAACAGGCTTGCCGCGACATGCACGTGACGATGCGGGTCAGCGCCCGTCAGCCGCAGGAACTCCCGCCAGTGGCCGGGGGCCGGCTTGTAGGAGCCGATCTCGGAGGCCACGATCGCGAGCTCGAACGGAACGCCGATCCGCTCCATCGACGCGTCGATGAAGTCGCGGTCCGTGTTGGAGAGGATCACCAGCCGCCAGCCGCGCTCGCCGCAGCTCGGTGAGCGAAGCCGGGACCTCGTCGAAGACCGGCCACTCCGGCAGCGAGCGTCCCAGCGCGTCGCGCTCGTCAGCGGGCAGCTCGCTGCCGAGCGAGCCCGCCACGCCCGCGAGCGCCTCGGCCAGCACCTCTCGGTATGGGGCCGCCGGGTCGCGCGCCTGGATCTCGCGCTCCAGCTGGTGATAGCGGGCGAGAGCCGGCTCGCGCGCGTCCGTCCCGAAGAGGCGCTCGAGCTCATCGCCGAGCCCGCGGTTCCAGTCGACCAGCGTCCCGTAGCAGTCGAACGTCGCCCACCGCGGCACGCCGACTTCGCGCGCGTTCCGTTCCGTCGCGTTGCCCATTTGTAGTCGGTCCCGCTCATCGCCGCCGAGGCAGCGATATTCTCCGCGAATCTGGTCCCAGTAATAGCTGGGGTACGAGAGGAGGATGGGGTGTTAACGAAGGCACTAGCCGTTTGCGCGGCGGTGGTCACCGCCGCCGCGATCTCCGCTTGCGGAGGAGGAGGCAGCACCACTAGCGAGGGTGCGGCTGGCGGTGGAACCGTCAGCTTCTACTCGAGTCTGCCGCTCCAGGGCGCGTCGAGCGCGCAGACCAAGCCGATGGTCAACGGCATCAAGCTGGCGCTCGACCAGGCGAACAACAAGGCCGGCGACTTCACGGTCAAGTACACGTCGCTGGACGACTCCACCGCCCAGGCGGGCGAGTGGGATCCGGGCCAGACCGCCACGAACGCGCGCAAGGCGGCGTCGGATCCGAACACCGTCTACTACATGGGCGAGTTCAACTCCGGGGCGAGCGAGGTCTCGATCCCGATCCTGAACAACGCGGGCATCCCGCAGGTCAGCCCGGCGAACACGTACGTGGGGCTGACGACGAACGAGCCGGGCAGCGCGCCCGGCGAGCCGGACAAGTACTACCCGACGGGTACGCGCACCTACCTGCGGATCGTGCCGCGGGACTCGATTCAGGCGGCCGCCGACCTGATGGCGATGAAGGAAGCCGGTTGCTCGAAGGTGGCCGTGGCCAACGACAAGGAGGCCTACGGCGCCGGCCTGGCTGACCTGCTCGAGCTCGAGAAGGATCAGTTCGGGGTCGACATCACGAGCAACACCGGGATCGACCCGGAGGCGGCGAACTTCCGCTCGTACGCGCAGCAGGTGAAGAACGAGGGAGCGGACTGCTTCTTCTTCGCCGGCATCGTGTCGAACGGCGGCGGTGCAGCTCACGAAGGACGTCCACGCGGCAGTGCCGGACGCCAAGATCTTCGGCGGCGACGGCGTCTGCACGAACTCCTGCACGAGCGCGAAGGAGGGCGGCGTTCCGGCGGACATCGCGCCGCTGCTCCAGTGCACGGTCGCGACGCTCGACCTGAAGAGCTATCCGGGCGGCAAGGAGTTCCTGAAGGCGTATGCCGACAAGTACGGGGAAAGCAACCCGGATCCGTACGCGATCTACGGGTACGAGGCGATGAAGCTCGGCCTCGACACGGTCGCGAGTCTCGGGTCCGACGGCAGCGACAAGGCCGCCGTGCTGGACGCGCTGTTCGCCACCAAGGACCGCAACTCCGTCCTCGGTAAGTACGGATTCGACCAGAACGGCGACACGACGCTCACCTCGTACGGCCTGTACAAGGTGGACTCGAGCGGCAATCCGGTGTTCTTCAAGACGCTGACGCCGCCGGCGTCCGCGGCATCGGGTTGAGTCGGAGGTAGATCCGTTGGAGAGGGGGGCGCCACGGCGCCCCCCTCTCGCCCGCCCAGAGGAGACGCACGGACGTGGAAGCCAGGACGCTCACCGCACGCATGCCGGCCGGATGGACCGGTGCGCTCGCGAAGGTGCGGCAGACGGCCGGCGGGTGGGGCCTGATCGTGGCCCTCCTCATCCTCCCCGTCTACTACGCGATCAAGGACCTCACCCAGGGCTACCAGGCGGGGGTGGTCGCCGGCCAACCGGTGGTCGTCCACAACCTCACGCAGGTCGGCGAGACCCTCGTCCAAGGACTGTCCAACGGGATGATCTGGGCCCTGATCGCGATCGGCTACACGCTCGTCTACGGGATCATCGAGCTGATCAACTTCGCCCACGGCGACGTCTTCATGATCGGCTCCTTCGCGACGGTCGGCCTTTGGGGCACGATCGGGCTCGGGTTCGCCACCGGAACGCTTGGACTCATCGGCGGCCTGCTCCTGACGCTCATCCTCGGGATGGCCGTCTGCGGCAGCTTGAACGTCCTGATCGAGCGCGTCGGCTACCGCCCCCTGCGCAACGCCCCGAAGTTAGCCCCGCTGATAACCGCGGTCGGCTTCTCGTTCATCCTCCAGAACGTCGGGCTGCTGTGGCTCGGCGGCTCGCCGACCGGGGTCAGCGATCTGCTGCGCCAGGGCGACGTCGTCTTCAGCATCTCCGGCGTCGACATCCACCGGGCCGACGTCCTCGCGTTCGGCGTGACGATCCCGCTGGTGATCGCGCTCACGTGGTTCCTGGCGAACGCGCGGGCCGGGCGCGCGATGCGGGCGACGGCGCAGGACCCGGAGGCCGCGCGGCTGATGGGCATCAACGTGGACCGGACGATCTCGCTCACGTTCCTGCTCGGCGGCATGCTCGCCGGCGCCGCCGGCCTGGTCTACGCGCTCTACCAGACGACGATCTGGTACTTCCAGGGCTTCGAGGCGGGCCTGATCGCGTTCACCGCGGCGGTGATGGGCGGGATCGGCAATGTCCGCGGCGCCGTGCTCGGCGGCCTCATCATCGGGATCATCCAGCAGATGTCCGACGCTCGATTCGGGCCCGAGTGGACCGGCGCCGTCGTCTTCGTGTACCTGATCCTGATCATGGTCCTGCGCCCGCACGGCCTGCTCGGTGAGGAGACGCGAGAGGCCGGATGAGCGAGTTCGTCGCCCAGCTCACCGAATGGCGGGACGGCGGCGCTGGAGCGCCTGCCGCCGTGGTGGCCGCGGGCCGCTGCCGGCATCCTGATCGTGGTTGGCATCCTGCTCCCGTTCGCGTTCGCGCCCGACGAGCGGGTTTCTCGACGCGACGATCAGGGCGCTCGCGTTCGTGGTGATGGCGCTCGGCCTGAACATCGTCGTCGGCTTCGCCGGCCTGCTGGACCTCGGATACGTGGCCTTCTACGCGCTGGGCGCCTACAGCATGGGGTGGTTCGCGTCGGGCTTCTTCTTCAAGGCCCATGTCCACGTGCTGTCCGCGGCGCTCGCCGACGCTCAGGGCATCCACCTCAACTTCCTGCTGGTGCTGCTGTGCGCGGCGGTCATCTGCGCCGTCGCGGGGGCGCTGATCGGCCTGCCGACCCTGCGGTTGCGGGGCGACTACATCGCGATCGTCACGCTCGCGTTCGGCGAGATCATCGGCACGCTCGCCATCAACGGGACCGACATCCACCTGCCCGGCGGCATGACGCTCACGGCCGGAAACCTCGGGATTCCGGCGGTCGACCTCCCGTACTTCCCGGGCGTCGGGAAGTTCGAGCTGCTCGACCTGCGCGCCTGGTACTGGCTCATATTCGGGATCCTGCTGCTCGTCCTGTTCGTCAACATCCGGCTGCGGGACTCCCGCCTCGGGCGCGCCTGGGTCGCGCTTCGCGAGGACGAGGTGGCCGCCGTGTCGATGGGGATCCCGGCCGTGCGGACGAAGCTGCTCGCCTACTCGATCGGGGCGACGTTCGGCGGCATGTCCGGCGCCTTCCTCGGCGCCTACTACACGACCGTGAACGCCGGGCAGTTCGCCTTCTCGTTCTCGATCTTCGTCCTCGCGATGATCATCGTCGGCGGACTGGGGTCGATTTGGGGGGCGGTGCTGGGCGCCCTGCTCCTGTCCTACATCAACTTCTACCTGATCCCCGACGTCCTCAACAGCGTGCCGAGCAGCCTCGGCCTCAACTTCAGCCTCACCGACCTCTCGTTCGGGATCTTCGGGTTCCTCCTCGTGCTCGTCATGGTTCTCCGTCCGCAGGGACTGTTCCCGGAGCGGCGGCGAAAGCTGGAGCTGACCCAGGAGATCGACCGCGGCCAGACCATGCTGAAGGAGCCGACGTGAGCTCGACCGAGGCGGCTCCCACCACCACGGCGGCGCCGCAGAAGGCGCCGGCCATCATGCGCGCCGAGCACGTCACGAAGGAGTTCGGCGGGCTCGTCGCGGTCGAGCGACGTGTCGATCGACATCCCGACGCGCTCAATCGTTTCGATCATCGGGCCGAACGGCGCCGGCAAGACGACCCTGTTCAACATGCTGACCGGCCTCTACAAGCCGAGCGCCGGCCGGATCTTCCTCGAGGACCGGGAGATCACCGGCAAGCGCCCCGACATCATCACGTCGCTGGGCGTCGCGCGCACCTTCCAGAACATCCGGCTGTTCAGGGCGATGACGGCGCTCGAGAACGTGGTCGTCGGGCGCCACGCACGCATGAACGCCGGCGTGTGGGGGTCGATCGTCCGCCCGCCGGGCGTCCGACGCGAGGAGCGCGCCGCGCGCGATCGGGCGCGGGAGATCCTCGACTACGTCGGCCTGGCCCACTCTCAGTTCGACCAGCTCGCCGCCAACATGTCGTATGGCGACCAGCGCCGCGTCGAGATCGCCCGGGCCCTCGCGGCCGATCCCACGCTGCTGCTCCTCGACGAGCCCACCGCCGGCATGAACCCGCAGGAATCGGATCGGCTGACCGATTTCATGCGCAAGCTGCGCGACGACCTCGACCTCACGATCCTCCTGATCGAGCACGACATGCGCGTGGTCATGGGCATCTCGGAGCGCATCACGGTCCTCGACCTCGGCGAGCGGATCGCCGAGGGGCCGCCGGCCGAGATCCGCGAGAACACCCGCGTCATCGAGGCCTACCTGGGCAAGCAGGACGAACGCTGATGGCCCTGCTGGAGGTCCAGGACATCCGCGCCCACTACGGGACGATCGAGGCGCTGAAGGGGGTGTCGCTGACGGTCGACGAGGGGGAGGTGGTGACGCTGATCGGGTCGAACGGCGCGGGCAAGTCGACCACGCTCCGGTCGATCTCGGGGCTCACCCCCGCCAGCTCGGGCACCATCAACTTCGGCGGCGAGGAGATCACGCGGGCGGCCGCCGAGGACATCGTCGGGCTGGGAGTCGCCATGGCACCGGAGGGCCGGCACGTGTTCCCGCGCATGACCGTCCGCGAGAACCTCGACCTCGGCGCCCATCGCCGCCGCGGCCCCGACATCGCGCAGGATCTCGAGCGCGTCTTCTCGCTGTTCCCACGGCTCAAGGAGCGCGAGCGCCAGAAGGCGGGAATGATGTCCGGGGGCGAGCAGCAGATGCTCGCGATCGGGCGCGCCCTCATGGCGCGGCCCAGGCTCCTGATGCTCGACGAGCCGTCGATGGGGCTCGCCCCGATCCTCGTGGAGCGCATCTACGACACGATCCGCGAGATCAATCGCGACGGCGTGACCATCCTGCTCGTCGAGCAGAACGCCAACTACGCCCTGGAGATCGCCGCCCGCGGATACGTCCTCGAGACGGGGCGCATCGCAATCGCAAACGACTCGGCCAAGCTGCGAGAGGACCCCGAGGTCCAGCGGGCCTATCTGGGCGCATGACGGTCCTCGCTCTCATCGGCGCCAAGGCGCTGTACCTCCTGTTCGCGTGGCTGATCTCGGGGGCGGCCGCGGCCTGGCTGGCCGAGAGAAAGGGCTACGGCGAGCGATTCGGGCTCGCGTTCGGGCTGCTCCTTTCGGTCGTCGGTCTCTTGATCGTCCTCGCGCTGCCCGGCCGGCCGGGCTCGCGGTGGAAGGAGGAGGGTCCGCTGCCGCCGCCGGCACCGGGCGCGCAGCGGCTCGCCCCGCTCCGGACAGGGTCCAACCGGCTAGGTGCCGAGCACCGCCTCGACCGGCAGCGGTGTCAACGCCCAGCGCCTCGGCATCCGCGGTCCCGCGCTCGCTCACCATCGGCACCTCCATCAGCTCGGCCTCCTCCCAGGTCGCGAACACGGCCTCTCCGAAGAGCCGCCGCAGGGTGACCAGCGTCAGGTGGACGAGCCCCAGCGGCACGTGGACCAGCGGCCGTTGGCGGCCGCTGGCCCGGGCGACGGCGAGGGCGATCTCGTCGTAGGTCAGGACCTGCGGCCCGGCGAGCTCGTAGCGGGCCTTCTCGGCCTTCCGCTCGAGCGAGGTCACCACGCAGCGAGCGACGTCGTGTGCCCAGATCGGCTCGAACCTCGCCGTGCCCGGAACCCGAGATCGGCAATGACCGGCAGGAGCGCCAGCCGCTTCATGAGCCGCACCCAGCGGTCCTGCGGGTCGTAGACGATCGACGGCGCGAAGATCGTGGTCGCGAGCGGGCGAGTCGGCCACCGCCTTCTCGGCCAGCGCCTTGGCGCGGAAGAACCGCGTTCGCTGGAACTCGCTGGCGCCGAGGGCCGAGAAGAACACGAACTGCTCGACGCCGGCGCGCTCGGCGGCGCGCAGGAGACGCGCCGTGGCAAGCCCGTTCAGCTCCTCGACGCGGGCGTGGGGCTCGTCGCGGATCGCCGCCGCGAGATGGATCACCGTGTCCACGCCGCGCAGCGCCTGGCGCTGGAGGTGGCGGTCGCCGAGGCGTGCGAGGTCGCCAGCGCGATCTGCACGTCCACGCGGTGGCGCCCGAGGCCGCGCGGATCGCGCACGAGCGCCCGTACTTCGTGCCCGGCGCCCAGCAGCAGCGGCAGGAGCGCCCGCCCGACGGTTCCGCTCGCACCGGTCAGGAGGATCACGGCGGCAGGACTCTATCCAGGGGCTCAAGCTCTCCAGTGCGCCTTAAGAAAGCGCGAATCGTCACTTCGCCTGACGCGGGACCAGGGAGACCAAGTCGCCTAGAATGTCGGCTCCGCCCACCGCGGGGCGGCGCGATCTGGACCAGCCGAAACCGAGGAGCCAAAGAGGGAGAAAAACCAGCCGTGGCCTACGTCATCGCCGAGCCCTGCATCGGAGAGAAGGACAACTCGTGCGTCGAGGTCTGCCCCGTCGACTGCATCCACCCGACGCCCGACGAGCCGGACTACGAGGCCGCCAAGCAGCTCTTCATCGATCCCGACGAGTGCATCGACTGCGACGCCTGCGTCGAGGCCTGCCCGGTTGACGCCTGCTTCGCCGAGGACCAGCTCCCGGACGAGTGGACGAAGTACATCCAGATCAACTCCGAGTACTACTCGAACGCTTAGCGCTAGCCCTGTACGACCGGTAGCTCGGTCCCGCTGACGGCGGGCTCCGGCATCGCCGCCGCGGGCGGCGCCTGCATCACAGGAAGCTCCTGGGGCGTGGCGGCCACGATGCCGCGCGCGGCGTCGCGGATCGCCTGCGCGGCCGGGTCGTCCGGGCGCTCGAGGACCAGCGGCGTGCCGGAGTCGGCGTGCTCGCGGAGCTCCTGCGGAGAGGGGCACCTTGCCCAGGAGCGGGATGTCGAGCTCGTCGGCGAGGAGCTGGCCGCCGCCCTCGCCGAAGATGGTGATGCGCTGTCCGTCGGGGCCCGTGAAGCCGGACATGTTCTCGATGGCTCCGAGGAGCTCGAGGTCGACCTTCTCGGCCATCTCGGCGGCGCGGCGGGCGACGCTCTGGGCGGCCGGCTGCGGCGTCGTGACGATCAGGATCTTCGCCTGCGGCAGGAGCTGAGCCAGCGTCATCGAGACGTCGCCCGTGCCCGGCGGCAGGTCGAGCAGCAGGTAGTCGAGGTCGCCCCAGTCCACGTCCTCGAGGAACTGCTGGATCGCCTTGTGGAGCATCGGGCCGCGCCAGACCACGGCGGCGTTCTCCTCGACGAAGAAGCCGATCGACATCACCTTGACGCCGCGCGGGCGCGGTGAGCGGGATGATCTTGCGCTCCGCGTTGACCTCCGGCTTGCTGTTGACTCCGAGCATGCGCGGGATCGAGTAGCCGTAGACGTCGCAGTCGAGCGCGCCCGCTGAGTGCCCGTCCGCGGCGAGCGCGGCCGCGAGATTCGCGGTCATCGTGGACTTGCCGACGCCGCCCTTGCCGGAAGCGACGCAGACGACGTTCTTCACCTGTGCCAGCGCGCCCTCGGGGAGGCGCTGGCGGCCAAGCGACTGCTGCAGGTGGCCCTTCTCCTCGTTGGAGAGGACGTCGAAGCCGACGCCCACGCCGCGTCACGCCCTCGAGCTCGAACCGACCCGCTCGGCCACCGCGGTCTGGAAATGGGAGCGGATCGGGCAGCCGGGCGTCGTGAGCGAGACCACGACGTCGACGCGGCCGTCGTCGGCGATCTGGACCGAGCGGACCATGCCGAGCTCGACGATCGACCGCCGCAGCTCGGGGTCGATGACCCCCTGCAGGGCCTCGGTGATCTGTTCTTTGGTGGGCGTTGGCACGGAGTCCATTGTGACAAAGCGGCCCTCCGAACGTCGATCGACCGGCGCTGATGGCCGGTCGATCGGGGGAGGAGAGGTTGCTGTTCTGCCCGCGAGGTTGTGGCGGGCAGATCCCTCCGGGACGCCACCTCTCGAGGCGGCCCGGGCTAAGGGGCTCAGACGAGCGTGGTGACCCGCTCCGGACACCGTGCTCTGCGCCTGCTTGAGGCTGTCCTCGGCCTTCGCGCGGTTCTGCTTGACCGTGCGTCTCGACCTGGCGCCGGCGCTGCTTGAGCTCGCGCTGGACCCGGTTGCGGGTCCGGCGCGCGCGGGTGCGCGCCTTGCGCCGGGACGGGGCTCCGCGCCGCTCGAGCTTGTTGAGCTCGCGCTCGACCTGGGTGCGGAAGCTCTTCAGCTCGCGCTCGGCCGTCTCGCGCTTCGTGAAGGGCTCGACGACCTCGTTGATCCGGTCGGCGACGGTGAGGACGGCCCCGACGGGAACGTCCACGGAGCGTTCGGCGGTCTGCCGGGCGTAGGAGACGCTGCCGTTGCGGACCTTGGTCAGGCCCTCGCGGATCTTCTGGGCGTCCGTGCGGCTGGCCGCTGGTCGTACGCGGCGCGCTCTTGCGCTGCGTCGTGCTGCTCGTGGTACTTGCCGTTGGTTGCCATCTTTCCTTCTCCCTCGGTGGTTCTCTTGGTCTTACTTATTTCTAAGGATGTTCGAGTCTATCAACGCGAACAGGTGTTTGTACCCCCGCCCGGACCAGGGGTTACGCCCAGGCGAAGCGCTCGTCCACAGCTTGGCGAGGCACCGAGGAGAGTCCCCGCGAGCGTGAAGCTCATCGAATGCGAGGTTCAGGGTCTTATAGACCCCGAATCGCTCACTCGTCCGGAAATGGTTGGCCTGGGTCCTTACGCGGCCGCCGCGGGCGCGTGCACCCGCTCGAGCCAAAGCGCGCGGCCGCTCGAGCTCCTCAGTGCTCGGAAGGGCCTCAGGGCCCGCCCAAACCGCGGTTCAGGCCCTCGATTCCGGCCTCGGCCGCCACGGCGTCGCAGAACGACTTTCCCAGCTTGTACTGGCGGAGCTTCAGCTCCATGCCCAGCAGCCTCGAGATCACCTCGCCGAGCCCGCCGCGGCGTGCGCGCCGCGCGTCGAGCCGGTCGCGGAGCCGCCCGTAGCCGGGCTCGGTCGGCCGCCGCGGCGTCCATCACGTGCTCGGCGTGACCCTCGATCACGGACATCGCGGCCTGGAGGCGGTCGAGCACACGTGCCTGCTCCGGGCCCGCGAGGAGTCCGCGCGAGGTCTCCCTGCAGCAGCGACCTGATCGTCACGACGCGGGTCGGTGCTGAAGATGCGCTTGGCCAGGCCCTGAAGCGATGCGCGATCGATCTGCGCCGGCGGCGCCGTCGATGAGCTCGTCGAGGAGGTCCGCGAGATGCCGCCGGAGCCAGGGAACCGAGCGTGAACTGCACCGCGTGCGTGGTCTCGTGGATCGCGATCCACCGCAGGAACAGCTCCGGCGTCTCGCCGAGCTGGTGGTGGGTGCGCGGCGAGGTTCGGCGCGACGAACAGAGAGCGCGCGGCTCTCGGTCGGAATCGACGAGCGCGACGTCGTATTGGCCGAGGACCTTCCGCGCTCCGTAGCCGACGGCGAGCCCGGCCTCGGCCCCCGCCGCTGCCCCGGCGACCGACCGCGCAATGCCGCCGATCGGCCCCGGCGCCCTCATGCCGCTCGCGACGCGCGACTCGAAGGCGTGCGAGAGCTCGCGGAGCGTTCCCAGGCCGACGCGCACCCATTCGGCGCGATCCACGACCTCGGGCGCGGGGCAGCGGACGGCCCGGAGTGAGGCGCGTGTAGTCGCACACCAGTCCCGACGGGCATCCGTCGCACGCGGCCTCGACCGCCGGCCTGGGAGAAGGACGCGGGATCGTGCCCGCCCCCGGCGACGCCCTCGGCCACCCGCTGGGCCAGGCGCCAGTCGACGAAGCGCTCCACCGCTACGTCCCGCCGCCCGGTTGGCTCCGCGAACCTCTGCGACTCGAGCACGGTGTCGAGCATCTCGCGATCGAGTGCCGCGGCGACGTGATAACGGGCCTCGAGGTCGAGGCTCACGTCGAGCCCGGAGCCCGCGAACGCCACCTCCGCGCCGGCCTCGCGGGCGACCAGCTGGCCGGCGGCGGCGTCGACCGAGCGGGAGGCCCGCCCGGTCATCATCGCGTCGAAGCGCCCGCCGGCCACGTAGCAGAGCGAGATCGCGATCGAGCCCACGGAGCGCATCCGGTACGCCCTTCCACGCAGAGCGTCGAGCACCGGGATCAGGCGCTCGGGCTTGGCGCCCTCGATTCCCACCACCTCGAGCCCGAACCCGGGCCCTCGGCGCGCGAAGCTCCTCGTCCGACCTGGGGCGCCCGCTCCTCGCCGCGCGAAGTACTCCTCGTCGGAGCCGAAGTCGTAGACGTAGGCGACCTCGACGTCGGCCATGGTCGGCCCTGACGCAACGGCGATGCTGAGCGAGAACGAAGGCAGCATGCGGCGCGCGTTGAGGGAGCCGTCCAGCGGATCGATGATCACCGCCGTTCCGTGCTCGCTGTTCGCCGAACGCGACCTCGCCTCGCTCCTCCGAGATCGCGGTGAAGTCGTGCCCGTCGTCGTTCAGGCGTTCCAGCTCGGCGAACACGATGTCCTCGCTGCGGCGGTCGATGGCAAGCGTGATCGATCCCCGCCCTCCCCGACGCCGTCGTAGACGGTTCTGGCGGCGATGCCGTGCTCCCTGGAGAAGAGCTCCCGCTGCGCCGCGACCATCCGGCGGCACGCGCCGAGCCAATCGGCGCCGGTCTCCTCGCCCGCCGCGGAAGCGCTCGGCGTCCGCGTCGGAGGTCTGCCTGCGGGCCACGGCACCATGCTAGTGCCGACGCGGTCACCGAACTACCGTTAGCGGCGGATGCAGGGAAGGGAGCGCGCGAGAAGCCCGGGATCCGAGCGCTGACCCAAGCCCAAGCGCGCGTGGTACGCCACCGTGAGGGTCCGATGCTCGTGTCGGGTCCGGCGGGGTCGGGCCGAAGCGAGGCGCTGCGTCCGGCGGCTCGAGAGCCTGACCGCGCGAGGGGATCCAGCCGCAGCACATTCTGGTGCTGACCCGCTCGCGGGCAGGCGCGGCGAGGCTGCGGGAACGAGGGCGAACGCGCTGGTGGAGGCGCCCTACGAGGAGCTTTGGATCGCCACCTACGAGGCGGTCGCCGGGCGGCTGCTCGAGCGAGTACGCGCTGGAGGCGGGGCTCGACCCGTTCTTTGCGACCGTCCGGCTCGCGGACCGGCTGGCGCTGCTGCTCGACCATCTCGATGACCTCTCGCTCCGCCGCCACGAGATCCGAGGCAATCCAGCGGGCCTGCTCGCCAGGCTGCTGCGGCGAATCGATGCGCTGAAGGCCGAGGGGATCAGCCCGGGCCGGCTGCGTGACTGGGCCGAGGAGCGCGAGCGGGAGCCCGGCGAGGCAGGAGGAGCGCGAGCGAGCCCGGCGCGAGCGCGAGTTCGCCGATCTGTACGCGAGCCACGACCGGATCCTCCGCGAGGACGGAAGCCTCGACGGCGGCGACCTCGTGATCGAGCTCGAACGGCTGCTGCCGGGCACGGCCGGACGTCCGTGCGCGAGTGTCCGCGCGGTTCCCTTTCGTCATGGTCGACGAGCTGGAGGACGCCGGGGCCGCCCACCGCGCGCTGATAGACGCGCTGGCCGAGCACGAGAACGTCGTCTGCGCGTGCGATGTCGCGCAGTCCATCCGCCGACCTCCGGCAGCGGCCGTCGATCCGGGGCCGTCGTTCATGGAGCGCTACCCGCGGCGCCCAGCACGTCGTCCTGGGCAGGCCGCTTCGGTTCGGCCCGGAGGTGGAGCGGGCCGCCGCGCGCGGTGGCGGCCAGCTGGCGGGCCAGACCGAACGCGGGCAGGGCGACGATGCGCAGCCGGCAGGTGAGTCCTCTGTCCGCTACTGGCGCTGCGACCAGCGAGCGGGCGGAGGCGCAGGCGGCCGCGCGGGAGATCGAGCACCTGCTCGCCGCGGGCGAGGTGCGCCCAGAGGCGGTGTGCGTCATCGTCGGCTCGGGCTGGCGGGAGGCGCGGTTGGTGGCGGCCGCGCTCGAGGAGCGGACCGTCCCGTTCCGGTTCGCGGGCGACGCGGCGCTCTTCCAGCGCCCGGAGGTCCGCGACGTCCTCGCCTGGCTCCGGATGCTGGCCGACCCTACGGACTCGGCCGCGGTGGTTCGGGCGCTGACGCGGCCGCCGGTCGAGCTGCGCTCGATCGACCTCGCACGCTGCACCGCCATCGCCCGGCGGCGCAAGCTGGACATGATCTCGGCGCTCGACGCGGCGCTCGAGAGCCCGCAGCTCCCGCCTGAGGCGCGGGACCGCATCAAGGCATTTCTCAAGCTTCATCGCTCGGCGTCCGCGGCGATGGAGGAGATGCGCGCGGACGTGTTCGTCCGGCGCCTGATCGAGCGCATCGGCCTGCGGCGCCACCGGCTGTTCGTGGCGACGCCGGAGGCGGCGGAGCGGCTCCAGAGCCTCTCCCGCCTGTCCGAGCTCGCCGCCGCGTGGACGCGTCGAGAGCCGCGCGGATCGGTCCGCGACTTCGTGCGGCATCTGACGGCCGTCGCGGACGCCGGCGAGCTGGACCCCGACGATGCCGCGACCGCGCCGGGCGGGCACGGTGGTGCTCGCCGAGCCCGAGCAGGTGAAGGGCCTCGAGTTCGAGCACCTCTACCTGCTCGGCCTTCACCGCGGGCGCGATCACGGCGCGCGACTCCGTCGCGGGATGGCTGCCGCGCAGCCTGCTGCCCGGAGAGGCGGGCACCGGATGGCGGCGACGACGCCGCCAGGGCGGCCAGGGCGCGCCTCGCCTACCTCGGCATGACCCGGGCGCGGCGGGGGCTCGTGATGTCCTGGCCCGCACGCAGCGCCGAGGGCCAGGTCTCGCCGTCGCCGTTCTACGAGGTCGCGCGGGACGCGCTGGCGGCCGAGGAGGAGATCCACGAGGAGGAGCTCTTCGGACCGGCCGAGGGGCTTCACTCCACCTACCGGATGCTGCGCGACGAGGTCCTCGAGGCGTCGTGGCGAGCCGGAGCCGCCCTCTCGGAGATGCGTCTGGACACCGCGGAGGACGTGACGCGGGCGGTGGCGCGCTACCTGGAGCTCATCAAGCTCGCGGCGCTCGTGCAGCAGCCTGGGTCCGAGCCCGCGGCCGAGACGATCTCGGCGCTCAACGAGCTCCTGGGCCGCGCCGCCTCCGCGGAGCAGCGCGCTGCTCTCGAGGCCTCGGCGCTGGACGAGTACGTCGTCTCTGAGGAGCGCGACGTCACCGCCCGGCGCGAACTGGTGGCCGCCCGGCGCGAGCCCTCGCTCGAGCAGTTCATTCCGCGCCGCGGGGACGGGCTGGCGCTCTCGGCCTCCGACATCGACCTCTACCGGACCTGCCCGCTCAAGTACAAGTTCGCGCGCGTCTTCGCGATTCCGCGCGAGCCGACCATCAACCAACGCTTCGGAATTCTCATCCACCAGGTTCTCGAGCGCTTCCACACCGAGGCCATGCGGGCCGAGCGCCGAGCGAGCAACGGCCGCGCCGTCGGCCGCGTCGGGGCCGCCCGGCAGTGTGGATCGTCTTCTGTTCCTGTTCGAGGCGGGCTGGCGCCGGACCGGCTTCGGCTCCTCCGACGACGAGCTCCAGTACCGCGACCGGGCGGTCGCGGCCCTCGCCCGATACCACGAGCGCCAGCGGCGCGCCGAGTCGCGTCCGGTGTGGCTCGAGCGCGGCTTCTCCTTCGCGATCGGTGACCACCAGCTGCGCGGCCGGGTCGACCGGGTCGACCGCCGCGCTGACGGCGGATACGAGCTGATCGACTACAAGACCGGTGAGCGCACGGCGAGGCACGGGCGACGACGTGCAGCTCGCGCTCTATCGCCTCGCCGCGCGGTCCGCGTGGCAGGTCGAGGCCGACGTCGGCAGCTACTGGTACGTGCTCGAGGACGAGCGCGTCAGGCTGCCCGCCGCTCCGGACGACGCCGAGCGCGTCGAGCGCACCGTGCTCGAGGTCGGCGCGGGGATCGAGGGCCAGGACTTCGAGCCACGGCCCGCGTACGAGATCTGCAGCTGGTGCGACTACCGCCTCATCTGCCCCGCCAGCGAGGCCTGAGGTCGGCCGAGATGCGCAGGTTTGCAGCGGCCTAGTTCTTGTCCTTGCCGCGTTGGCGTAGGAAGCGCTGAAACTCCTGGGCGATGTCGTCGCCCGAAGGGACATCCTGGGTGACCTCGTAGTCCTCCTCCTGGGAGGCCTCGAGGTTCCGGACGAGCTCCTCGATCTCGGGATTTGCCGCGACGGCCTGGTTGACCTGCTCAGTGAACCGCTCGGAGGCATCCTCGAGCTCGGAGGCCTCGACGGCGATGCCGGTGAGGCCCTCCAGCCGGCGAAGGAGGGCGAGCGCGGCCTTCGGGTTCGGAACCGCGGCGACATAGTGCGGCACGGCGGCCCAAAGGCTCGCGGAGGTCATGCCGCGGCGGCGGCACGCGTCGTGTATCACCCCGACGATCCCCGTCGGCCCCTCGTAGCTCGAGCGGCTCATCCCGAGCTGCTCGACCAGGTCGGGATCGGAGGCGAGGCCCGTGATCGGGACCGAACGCGTATGTGCGACGTCGGCCATGAGCGCGCCGAGCGAGACGATCATCTCGATGCCGAGGCGCTCGGCGGCACCCACGATCGCATCGGCGAAGGTGCGCCAGCGGGTGTTCGGCTCGACGCCGCTCAGCAGGACGAGATCGCGCTCCGCTGTGGGCACGCGAACGGAGAGCAGCGTGTTCGCCGGCCAGTCGACTTGCCGCGTCTGGCCCTCGATCAAGCGGATGGTCGGACGGTTGACCTGAAAGTCGTAGAACTCCTCCGGATCGATCCGGGCCACGACGTCGGAGTCGAGCGACGCCGCCACGGCCTCGAGAGCCGCGGTCGCGGCGCTGGCGGCATCGTTCCAACCGGCGAACGCGCAGACGAGGGTCGGAGCGCGCAGCTCGGGCACGTCTCCTTGCCACTGGACTGGATCCACGCCGCGAGACTATTGCCTCGAAACCAGTCGCGCCCCGCTTCCGGCGCCGACCGGCACTGGATTGGGGGACGCTCCCCGTCCGCTGCTCGCTCGTGGTGTCCGGTCGCGCGGTCACCATCGCTTCATCGAGGCCGCAATCGTCCAGAAGGCCACCGGAAGCAGCGTCGGCGACGATCGCGGAACTGCGGCCCGGTCACCGGTTCGAGGGCCGCTTCGGCTGCCTGCGGAAGGACCGGCTGACCGCCCGCAACGGCGGCTCCTACCTGTCGGTCGAGCTCCGCGACCGCACGGGGACGCTACCGGCTCGCGTGTTCCGTGAGGCCGACCGTATCGGCCTTCGCTTCGAGAGCGGTGACGCGGTGCGCGCGCGGGGGCGGGTGGAGCGGTTTCGCGGGGAGATGGTCGCCGAGCTCGAGGACATCGAGCGCCTCAAGCCGGGCAGCTTCGATCCGGCGGAGTTCCTGCCCGCCGCCTACCGGTCGGCCGAGGAGCTCGAGGGATTCCTCGAGCACCTTGCGCGCGAGATCCACGATCCGTCCCTTCGCCACCCCGTCGAGCGCCTGCTGCTCGGCGGCCCGGTGGCGGAGGAATTCCGGCGCGCACCGTGCACCCGCGCCGGGCACCACGCGTACCTCGGCGGGCTGCTCGAGCACACGGTTTCCGTCGGCACTCTCGTCGGGGAGCTCTGCCAGCTCCATCCGCGCCTGGACTCCGACCTGCTGATGGCGGCCGCGCTCCTCCACGACGTGGGCAAGGCCCGCGAATTCGCGTACGGCGCCCGCTTCGAGCTGACCGACGAGGGCCGGATGCTCGGCCACCTCGCGATCGGGGCCCAGCTCATCGCCCAGGCCGCCGGCGACCTGCCGGCCGAGCGCCGGCTCCCGCTACTGAACTGCGTGCTGTCCCATCACGGCGCGGAGGCGGGGCCGCTGCGGGCCCGCGGCCCGGCCGGGCGCGGATTCGACTCGCCCGAGGCGCTTGCGCTCTATCGGCTGAACGCCCTGGACGCTTCCGTAAAGGGCGCGCTCGAGCACGGCATCAGCGGCTCGAGGGCCTGAGCGCGCGGCGCACGAGCCGCGCCGCGATCACCAGCGCGAGGACGGCGAACATGAGCTCCAACGTCCGCCCGGAGACCGTGTTCGAGATCGCGACGCCGCCGATCACTCCCGCCAGGCCGAAGCCCCCGAGCACGAGGCCCTCTCGCACCCGGACGTTGCCGTAGCCGTACTGCCGGTAGGCGCCGAGCATGGCGACGAACACGATCGCGAGCAACGAGGTCGACTCGGCCTTCACCTGCGTCTGGTCGAGGAAGATGACGAGGGCGGGGACGAAGAGGACGCCTCCTCCGACCCCGACGAGTCCCCCGAGCATCCCGCCCAGGAAGCCCAGCGCCGCCGCGGCCACGTACTCCATCAGAGGATGAACTCCACCGCCGTCGCGACCAGGAGGGCCGCGAACAGGAGGGCCACCAGGCGCTCGGGAATCCGCTGCTGCACGGCCGCTCCCACGACGACGCCGGCCAGCGCTGGGATGCCCACCACCGCCGCGTTGCCGGGATTGACGTTTCCGTATAGCGCCTGGGCGATGGCGCCGTACGCACCGAGGATGACGATCGCGAGGAGGCTGGTGCCGGTGGCCTCGCGCTCGCCGTAGGCGAGCCAGAGGATCAGGAGCGGGACGATGATCGTTCCCCCGCCGACGCCGAACAGGCCGCTGAACAGCCCGCTCGCGGTACCGATCACGAGCAGCTTCAGCAGGCGATCCCGCGTCACGGCGGCGATACTAGAGGCCGATGACCGTGGCGAGGGGTGGCGAATGAGCGAGGCGGCCGGGGCCGCATCGGACCTGACGCGGCTCCTCGACCCGGTCCGGGCCGATCCAGCGGCCGCGGCGCTCCTCTTCGACATCGACGGGACGCTGGCGCCGATCGTGCCCGATCCCGAGGACTCCGCCGTCCCTGCTGAAACGCGCGATGTCCTGCGAGAGCTCGCCGACCGCTTCGCGCTGGTCGCCTGCGTCACCGGGCGGCGGGCGCTCGAGGCGCGCCAGATGGTCGGAGTCGAGGAGCTCCTCTACTCGGGCAACCACGGGCTCGAGCTCCTGCGGCCCGGCGCTGCCGATCCGGATCTGGACCCCGCGGTCGCGCGCGACGCTCGGCGCGCTCGTGAGTTCGTCCTCGAGCTCGACGCCGAGGATGTGAGCGCGGCCGGGCTTCGGCTCGAGAGCAAGGGGCCGATCCAGGCGCTTCACTGGCGGGGCGCCGGCGACGAGGCCGCCGCCGAGGGTCACGCCAGGCGAATCGCGAGCTGCGCCGAGGCCGCCGGTCTGGTCCCTCACTGGGGCCGCAAGGTGCTCGAGATCAGGCCACACGGAGGGATCGACAAGGGAACCGCCGCGGAGCGCCTCCTGACCGAGACTGACGCCCGCAGCGCCCTGTTCGGCGGGGACGACCGCGGGGATCTCGCAGCGTTCGACGCGCTGGGACGGTTGCTCGAGGCCGGGGCGCTCGCGGCGGTTGTCTGCATCGGCGTCGTCTCGGACGAGGGTCCGCCCGAGCTGGCCGAGCGCGCCGACGCGGTCGTCCAGGGTCCGGAGGGATTCCTCCAGGTGCTGAGGGTCCTGGCCGACCCCACCCCGGCTCCGAGCGGCTGATGCTCTTCGTCGATCTCCTGCGTCTGACGGTGCTCCTGATCGGGGGCGCCGCCTCCATCCTCGGGCTTCTGACGGTGGTCGCGGCGAACCAGGACGCCTCCTACTCGACCGTCTACATATCCGCGGCATGGTGGATCATCGCGGCGATCGCGGGAATCGTGCTCGGGACCTCTGGGCGCGCCGCGCAGGGGATGTCCCGTGCCCTCGCCGGAGCTCGAACCGCGACGTCGCTGCCCACCGAGAGCGCCGGGCGCATCGCGTTCCAGCGGCTGTGGCCGATCGGCGCCTTCGCGATCGTTGCCGGAGGCCTGGCGTGGATCTGGCCCCCGGTGACCGGCGTCGGCGCGGGGTTCGCCATCCTCAACGCCCTGGCGTGGCGCGGCCGCGAGCGTGCGGTCACGGCGATCGAGGAGCGCGACGGCGTCCGCTTCTACGTTGAGCCCAGCTCTGCCTTCGCGCCGGTGAAGCTGATCAGGACGCCCGGGCTGGGACGCGACCGCGTCGCCGCCGGTCATCCGCCGCCTCCGCCTCCCGCCACGAGCCGGGAGTGGAGGCCCTGAACGCGGCACGGGCGCCGATCGCGGCCACCAGTCCGGCTGCCCCGGTCATCATGAGGGCTGCTCGCGGGTCGATGGTCTGGCTCAGCCAGCCGGCGACCGGGCCGCCGATCGGCGTCGATCCAAGAAAGACGATCGAGTAGAGCGCCATCACGCGACCCCGCATCGGCGGATCGGCCGCGAGCTGGAGGGAGGAGTTCACGCCGGCGGCGAAGGTCACACTGGCGGCCCCGAGCGGGATGAGCGCTGCGATCTCGAGCGGGAGGGATGGCGCCAAGGCGGCGAGCAGCGCGACCGACCCGAATCCGAACGCGGCCGCGACCAGGAGCCCCGGCCCGACGCGCCCACGGGCACCCGCAACGAGCGCTCCCGCGACCGAGCCTGCCCCCATCGCGACCGCAAGCGCGGTGTATGTGGCGGCTCCGCCGTCGAAGCTGAACCGCGCCAGCAGGGGAAGGATGACCTGGAAGTTGTAGCCGAGGGTTCCGACGACCGCCATCATTGCCAGCGGGATCGCCAGCGCCGGCGTCCGCGCCACGTATGCAAGGGCCGCCCGCACCGCACCGCGTCCGCGGGTCGCCAGCGGGGCCGGCCGCAGCTCGTCAGGATCCATTGACCGGAGTGCGACGATCATCGCGGCGAATGACGCGGCGTTGAGCAGGAAACAGGGAGCGATGCCGAGCGTCGCGATCACCAGCCCCGCGCCGGCGGGGCCGATGATGCGGGCCGAGTGGATCAGCGCGTTGTTAAGGCTGACCGCGTTGACGACCTTGTCCTCGCCGACCATCTCGATGGCGAAGCTCTGCCTCGTCGGGTTGTCGATCGCGTTGACCGAGCCGCGGGCGAAGACGAGCGCCCAGACCATCCACGGCTCGACCATCCCGGCAGCGGTGACGGCCCACAGCGTCAGCGCGGGGAGCACCATCAGGGTCTGCGTGACGCCAAGGAGCGATCGCTTCGGAAAGCGGTCCGCGAGCAGGCCGCCGAGCGTCCCGAAGAGGAGGAATGGCAGGAACTGGAGCGCCGAGGTCACCCCGAGGGCGACCCCACTGCCGGTGAGCGACAGGATCAGCCACATCTCGGCGACGATCTGCATCCAGTTGCCGCTCAGCGAGACGAGCTGACCGGTGAAGTAGCGCCGGTAGTTCGGAACGGAGAGGGATGTGAAGGAGCGGTGGAGAGCGGCGCTCACCGGCGCTCGCCCTCCAGCAGATCCTCGAGGATCTCCGCGGCGCGATCAAGCGTCTCGAGATCCCCCTCGTCGAGGACACGCAGCCGGCGGGCCAGATATGCGTTCTTTCGGGTCCGGAGCCTGTTCATGAGCGCCCGGGCATCCGCCGTGGCGCTGACCGTAAACGAGCGTCCGTCGGCGGGGTCCGCGACCCGCGCCACCAGACCCGCCTCCTCCAGCCGCGCGACGATTCGCGTCGCCGTGGGACGCTGAATGCGCTCGATCCGCGCGAGCTCGCTCGGCGTGAGTGGCCCGTGCCGCTCGATCGTCGCGAGCGCCGCCGTCTGAGACGGACCGAGGTCCGAGGCCGCCTCCTGGCGCAGCCGCCGGGCGGTCCTCGTGATCACGAGGCGAAGCTGCGCGGCCAGGCCACTCAAATCGCGCTCCGAGGCACTCACTGTCAATCTTGTTGCCATCACTAATTATCCTAGCGAACCACTTTCGCGCGCTTTCGCAAGGCAGCGAATTCGCGCCACGGGCGCGTGTTCGCGACCTGGTCCGCGGTCAGCCAGGCGCGACGCGCAGTCGCCAGGCCGTAGACGATGTTCCCGAGCGTGTCGGTGCCATGGGCGTCGGTGTTGACGCAGATCATCACCCCGGCTTCCGCCGCCAGGCGCGCGTGGCGCTCCGAGAGGTCGCGGCGGTTCGGGTTCCCGTTGATCTCGAGCATCGTGCCCGTCCGTGCGGCAGCATCGGCAACGCGTTCGACGTCCACGTCGTAGGGATCCCGCCGGTTGATCAGCCGCCCCGTCAGGTGCCCGATGCAGTCGACCAGCGGGTTCTCGATCGCGGTGATGACGCGCTCGGTCATCGCTCGGCCGGAGATCTTGAACGAAGTGTGGACGCTCGCCATCACCCAGTCGAGCTCGCGCAGGACGTCGTCCTCGTAGTCCAGGGAGCCGTCGGGCATGATGTTCACCTCCGACCCGGCGAGCATCCGGAATCCCCGCACCCCCGAGTTGAGTTGGCGGACCTCCCCGATGCGCTGCTCCAGGCGCTCGGGCGTGACGTGGTTGCCGAACCCGTGGCTCGCCGAGTGGTCGGTGACCGCGAGATACGCATAGCCCCGGTTCCGCGCCGCCTCAGCCATCTGCTCGAGTGTGTTGCGACCGTCGGAGATCGTCGTGTGGCAGTGCAGGTCCCCGCGAATGTCGTCGAGCGCGACGAGCTTCGCGAGGTTTCCGTCCGCGGCGGCGCGGATCTCGCCGTTCGCCTCGCGAAGCTCGGGCTCGATGTAGTCGAGACCGAGCCGACCGTACACCTCCGCCTCGGTCGCGTAGCGCGCGACCTCGCCGGACTCGGAGTCGGTGATGCCGTGCTCCGAGACCGACAGCCCCAGGCCAACCGCCCGCTCGCGAAGCTCGACATTGTGCTCGGCCGATCCCGTGAAGTGCTGGAGGAGGTTTCCGTAGGCGTCCGGCGCGACAATGCGCAGGTCTACCGCGATGCCGTTGTGGGTGGTGATCCGGGCGCCGCTCTCTCGCGCCGACCCCTTCGCGGCGGCGAGCGGATCGTCCAGCAGGGCCGCCGACAGGTCGAGCGGCCGGCTCGCGGTCGCGATGATGTCGATGTCGTGGCAGGTCTCCGCCCGGCGCCGCGCGGAGCCCGCCACCTCCACGGCATCGCTCGCCGGATGCTCGCGCAGCGCGGTCGCGATGCGCTCGGCGACCGGCAGGACCTCGGAGAGCAGCATGCGCTCGGTCCGTCCCTCTTCCTTGAGCTTGCCGAGAGCGGCGATCACGTTCTCCTCGATCTTCGGGCCCAACCCCTTCAGCCCCCGGATCCGCTCCGCCTCGGCAGCGGCGCGTAGGTCGTCCAGGTTCGAGACGCCCAGCTCGTCGTACAGGCGGCGCGCGGTCTTCGCGCCGACGCCCGGGACGCGCGTGACCTCCACGAGCGAGACCGGGAGTTTGCGCTTGAGCTTGGCCGCCGACGGGATCTCGCCGGTCTCGAGGAGCTTCACGATCTTGTCCTCGAGCGTCTTCCCGATGCCTGGAAGCTCGGTCGCGCGCCCCGCCCGCGCCAGCTCGGCCACCGACACCGGGCTCTGGCGGATCACGCGTGCCGCCTCGCGGTAGGCGAGCACGCGGTACCGGATCGCTCCGTCGAGCTCATACAGCGTCGCGAGCTCGCTCAGCGCGTCGGCGATCTCGGCGTTGCGCATGACCTCAAACCTATTGCGGGGACCCGAATAGCATCGAGCCCGTGCCGGAGAACCCCCCCGTGTGGCTGGTGATCCCCACCTACAACGAGTCGGCGAACGTGGAGGCAATCGTCGAGGCCGCGCGCGAAGTGCTGCCGACGTCCCGGCGGGTCCTGATCGTGGACGACGATTCTCCCGACGGCACGGGCAGGATCGCCGATCGGCTCGCGGAGACCCACGGCGACGTGACGGTCATGCATCGGGGGCCCAAGCAGGGTCTGGGCCCGGCCTACGTCGCGGGATTCCAGGAGGCGCTCTCCGGCGGTGCGGAATTCGTCGCGCAGATGGACGCCGATTTCTCGCACGATCCGCAGGACCTCCCACGCCTGCTCGAGGCGGCCAACGACGCCGACCTCGTGCTCGGATCGCGCTACGTCGACGGGGGCGGCGTGACGGACTGGGGTCCCGCCCGCCGAGCGGTGAGCCGCTGGGGAAGCGCCTACGCCAGGACGGCGCTCGGCATCGACGTCCACGATCTCACCGGCGGCTTCAAGGTCTTTCGCCGCACCGTGCTGGAGGCGATCGATCTGGACTCGCTGGGGTCCCTCGGCTACGCGTTCCAGGTCGAGACCACGTTCCGGGCGATCCGAGGCGGGTTTCGAGTCGTCGAGGTCCCCATCGTCTTCCGCGACCGGCGGGTGGGAGCTTCGAAGATGACCGGCAGCATCGCCCTCGAGGCGGCCTGGCGGGTTCCCGCGATGCGGCTGCGGGGTCGCTGAACCTGCTCCCGGACGCGGCGATCGGCATATGCTTTCGCCGCCGTGGGCCCCGCCGCTCGTGCCGGCCCGGCACCTACTATATTTTGTATAGCAATGGCGGCCCGATTAGGGGTCCGAGCAACCGGGTGAACGACGATCGATCAGGAGAGAGAAGGTGACCGGGAAGCTCCCCGACGTGACCGACGAAACCTTCCAGGCGGAGGTGCTCGATTCGGAGCGCCCCGTGCTGGTGGACTTCTGGGCCCCATGGTGCGGTCCGTGCCGCGTCGTTCATCCGATCCTGGAGGAGATGGCCACCGAGCGCGAGGACCTGCTGGTCGTCAGCCTGAACACCGACGAGAACCAGGAGACGGCGGCGAAGTATGAGGTGTTATCGATCCCGACGCTGATCCTGTTCAGGGACGGCGCGGAGGCCAAGCGGGTCATCGGCGCGATGCCGAAGCGGCGCCTCGAATCCGAGCTCGAGCCCGCGCTCGCGTAGCGGGGCCTGAGGGCCGTTCAGGCAAGCCGCGCCAGCGCGGGTGGGAGCTCCGCAAGCGAGTCGAGCACCAGGTCGGCGCGACGGGAGGCCTCCGGCGCCGGCGGGAAGTCGGGCCGCGGAACGACCGCGACGAGCATTCCCGCGGCCTTCGCCGCGCGGATGCCGTTGGTCGAGTCCTCGACCGCCGCGCATCCCGTGGGTTCGACCCCGAGCCTGCGCGCCGCCTCGAGGTAGACGTCGGGAGCGGGCTTGCCGCGGCCCACCTCCTCCGACGACACACTGATCCGGAAGCACGGCGCGAGGGCGGTGAGCTCGAGCACGAGGTCGATTACCGGTCGGTTCGAGGAGGAGGCCAGCCCGAGCGGTCGGCGCTCGGCCAGCCTGCGCACGGTCTCGACGGCATCGGGGAGCAGGGGCAGGCCTTGCCGGTAGCGCTCGGCGATCCGCTCGACGACGAGCGCGGAGATCTCCTCCGGCGCCATCGGCACGCCGAGGTTCTCGTGCATGTAGCGAGACCACTCGAGCGAGCTCATGCCCATCATCTCCTGCTGGGCGCGCTCGTGCCAGCGCCCCCCGGTCTCGCGCGTCACCTGCTCGCGCACCGAGTCCCACACCGCCTCGGAGTCGATCAGCACCCCGTCGAGATCGAAGATGATCGCCGCGATCACGGACCCGCCCTGAACAGGACGGCTGAGCGCTCGCTCAACACCTGATTGCCCGTGAGGTCCCGCAATCGCACGCGTCGTGGCTGATCCGCGGCATAGCGCCAGAGGATGAAGAAGGGGGCGAGCCTCTGCTGATCGCTCAGGCGAAAGGGCCCCGGGGGGCGCTGGACGCGGTAGTTCGTGCTCAGGACCGGGATCACGGCTGTCCGCAGGTGGCTCGGCCCACCCTCGTGCAGCCTGTCGAGCCCGAGGTAGTACGAGATCACCTCATCCCCGTTGCGCGGCACGACGTAGGCGCGGGCGCCTGGCGCGGACGCCTCGATCGCCTCCGCCGCCCCCCGCCAGTCCGGGCGCTGCATCTGGGAGCTGACATTGGTCGCCGCGAGAACGACGGCGAACAGCGCGCACAGGCCCCCGGCGCCGCCAAGCCCGAGGAGCCCGCTGCGCGGCATGCCGAACCCGATCGCGAGCAGGATCAGGAGCGGAACGAGCGCGCCGATCAGGTTCCGCGGGTTGATGAAGTCGATTCCCACGACGGCGAGGAGCAGCGGCAGGGCAATCGCGCCGCCGCCGACGACGCCCGCGACCACCGCGGCATGTCGGTCGCGCCGCGTGCCTCGCCGGACCACCAGGCCGATCGCAAGCCCGGCCAGGAGCGCGCCTCCCAAGAGGGCGGCTAGCTGGAGGGCATCCACCAAGTGATCGCCGGCGAACGGCGACGGCTCCTGACCCGCGACGAAGTTCAGGCACAGGTCCCCCACCCGTGAGATGAGCGGTATGTCGGTGAAGCCGTTGCGCCGGCCGCTGCCCTCCTGCGCCACCGCCAGCGGAACGAGAGCGAGACCCGCGACGGCCACGGCGCCCACGGCGACCGCCGCGCGTCGGCGCCCGCTCGGACGGGCTAGCAACCAGATCGCCTCCGGGGCGATCAGGAAGGCGGCGAAGTAGTGCGAGCACACGGCGAGCGCTGACGCCAACGCCCACAGGCCCAGCGAGCGAGCGCTCGAGTCGTTGAGCGACCGCGCGAAGTAATAGAGCGCGGCAGTCGCGAAGAGGACCATCAGCGCATAGGAGCGCGCCTCCTGCGAGTACCAGACCAGGTAGGGGTTCAGTGCGACCAGCGCGGCGGCGACCAGGGCCACGCTGCGGCGGCGGGTGAGGACGGCGGCGGCCAGGTACGTCAGCGGGATGGCAAGCGTCCCGAGGAGCGCGGAGAGCGAGCGCAGGCCTACCTCCCCCGTCCCGAAGGGCCGTGACCACAGCCATGCGAGGACGTAGTAGAGCGGCGGGCTGCGTTCGCCGTGCGCGATCTCGCTGAAGGTCGAGAACAGGCTGGGGTGCAGGACCCCTGCCGCGGTCACGGCCTCGTCATGGTCGTAGCTCTGGACCCCTAAGGTGGCGAACCGGACTATCGCCCCCACCGCGGTGATCGCGACCAGCGCGTACAGCCAGCGGCGGCTCATGGAACCGAGGAAGATATCCCGATCGCGAAAGCTCGCCACGGCACCGGTCGTGGGGGTCGTGGTCGTGGCGCTCGCCATCGGATGCGGATCCGGCGTGGGCCCACAGCCGCAGCCGGGTTCACACGCGGCCAATGTCCTGGTCCTCATGACCGACGATCAGACGAACGCGGATCTGCGCGTCATGCCGAAGACGCGTCGCCTGCTCGAGGCTCAGGGAACTGCCTTCACGCGCTTCTACACCTCCTACCCGCTCTGCTGCCCGTCCCGGACGACGTTTCTCACCGGGCAATACGCGCACAACACCGGGGTGCAGGGGAATTTTCCCGATACCGACGGCGGCGGGTACCTCAACCTTCGGGATCCGGGGCGAACGTTGCCGGTGTGGCTGAGGTCGGCGGGGCTCGACACCGCGGTGGTGGGCAAGTGGCCGGAGTTCCCACCGCCCGGGGTCCCGCCGGGGTGGACCGACTGGTGGACGACGACCGAGTCCACGATCGCGCATTACTACGACTATTCGCTGAACTGGACGGGCGGCGGCACCCGGAGCTTCGGCTCGGATGCGGCCGATTACAACACCACGGTCCTGACCAGGCTCGCCGAGCGCCTCGTCGAACGCAGCGCGCGCCGTCACAACCGATTCTTCGTCTGGGTCTCCTACACCGCGCCCCACTTCGGATTCGGCCGCGACGACGCGGCGAGCAGACGCTGCGGGGGCGTTCCCGAGCCGGGGCAGCCCGCCGGACAGACTGCGGTGCCGGCGCCGGCCGACGCCTCCGCCTTCGACCATGCGCCGCTGCCCCGATCGCCCTCGTTCGACGAGGCGAACGTTCGCGACAAGCCGCCGTTCCTGCGACGGCGGCGCCTCGACCACGCGGACCTTCAGGAGATCCGCACCGACTACGGCTGCCGCCTCGCCTCGCTGCTCGCCGTCGACCGGAGCGTGGCGACGCTCGTGGGCGCCCTGCGCCGAGCCGGGGAGCTCGACCGCACCCTCATCCTCTTCACCTCGGACAACGGCTTTCTTCTCGGCCAGCATCGGGAGGCCGCCGGCAAGAACCTCCCCTACGAGGAGGCGATCCGGGTCCCGCTCCTGATGCGGGGGCCCGGGATCCCGGGCGGCGGCTCGGTCTCGACGCCGGTGGCAAACGTCGACCTGGCACCAACCATCCTCGATGCCGCCGGCGCGAGCGAGCCGTCGAGCGAGCGGCGACCGGTCGATGGGCGATCGCTCCTGCCGCTCGTGACCGGCGACCGTGATCCCGATCGTGCGGTCTTGATCGAGGGGCGCGACGACGCCGCTCCGCGCGGGCCGTCCGGCGCGTTCGAGTCCCTCTCCTACGACGGGGTTCGGACCTCGCGCTATCTCTACGTGGAGTGGCACCGCGCCGTCAGGTCGTCCTCGGCGGCGGCGGCCGCCACCCCCCTGGGAGCAGGCCCGGTCGTCGGAAGGGAGCTCTACGACACGGAGCGCGATCCGAACGAGCTCATCAACCGGGTCGATGCGGCCGCCTACCGGCCGGCTCGTCGCAAGCTCGCGGCGGTACTCGCCCGCCTGCAGACCTGCGCCGGCTCGCGTTGCC
Organism: uncultured Actinomycetes bacterium; assembly: GCA_963797665.1. Classification (GTDB taxonomy): domain Bacteria; phylum Actinomycetota; class Thermoleophilia; order Solirubrobacterales; family 70-9; genus AC-56. Next base: position 201,879 of record CAWCQE010000023.1, read on the forward strand.
TGGAGAGCGTTTCGATCCCGGCTCCGACTGGGTCCGATCGCTTGAGCACCGGCTAGCGACCCGACCCAGCGCCGGCTATCGCGTCGGCTCCAGTGAGATGCGCAGGTCGCGACCCTCGATCCGCGTGGTCGGCCGCGAGCCGTCTCCGTCGTAGGTCACGGTGGTGGCGAGGGTCTCGCCCGCGACGTACGCCTCGTGTGCGCGGGCGGCCTCCAGCAGCTCGGGGTCGCCGCCGAGGACGAGCGCGATCCGGTCCGTGACTTCGAGGCCGGCGTCGCGGCGGGCGTTCTGCACCGCGTGCACGATCTCACGTGCGAGGCCCTCGCGGCGAAGCTCGTCGTCGAGCTCCAGCGAGAGCGCGACGGCGCGCCCGGCCTCCGCCTCCACGCGATAGCCGTCCAGTGGCTTCATCACGAGGCTGACGTCCTCGGGCTGGACCTCGTGCTCGGTGCCATCGACGTTGATGCCCATCCTGCGCCCGCCCGCGATCGCGTCGGCGACCGACGCCGGGTCCAGAGACTCGACCGCGGCGGCGGCCTTCGGCATCAGCTTGCCGAACCGCGGACCGAGCGACCGATAGTTCGGCTTGACGTCGTAGGAGACGAGCTCCGCCTCCTCGGAGACGAACTCGAGCTCCTTGACGTTGAGCTCGCTCAGCACGAGGTCTTGGAGGCGCTCGATCTCCGCGCGCTCGGTGCCGCGGGCGACGATCACCGCCTTGCGGAGTGGCTGGCGGACCTTGACGCGCGCGGCGGCTCTGGCGGCGCGGCCCAGCTCGACGGCACGGAGCGCGGCCTCGACGCCCGCCTCGAGCTCGGGATCGACGAGCAGCTCCTCGGCTTCGGGTAATCGGCGAGGTGGACCGAGTCGGGCGGCCTCGCCGAACCGGTCCTCGTCGCCCGCGACCAGGTTCGTGTAGATCTCGTCCGCGAGGAACGGGACGAAGGGCGCGAGCAGCGACGCCACCGTGAGCAGGCAGTGGCGAAGCGTCGCGAACGCGGAGCGGTCGCCCTCCCAGAAGCGCCGCCGCGACAGGCGCACGTACCAGTTGGAGAGCTCCTCGACGTACTCGGCGATCGCCCGGCCCGCGGTCGTGCAGTCGAAGTCGTCCATGCGCTCGATGACCTCGACCACCACGGCCTGGAGGCGCGACAGCGCCCAGCGGTCGAGATCCGTGCCGGCTCGCCGGTGGCGGGCTCCTCGAAGTCGGAGGGCCCGAGCCCCTCGGCGTTCGCGTAGAGCACCCAGAACGAGTACGTGTTCCACAGGGTGGTGAAGAAGCGGTAGACGGTCTCGCCGAGGGTCTCGGTGGAGAAGCGATACCCGGCCCACGGCTGCTGCGCGGTGAAGTAGTACCAGCGGAACGCGTCGGCGCCGTGGCGCGTCGATCACCTCCCAGGGATCGACGACGTTGCCCCGGCTCTTCGACATCTTCTGCCCCTCGGGATCGAGGATCAGCCCGAAGGCAGACGCAGTTGCGATAGCTCGTCTGATCGAAGAGCAGCATCGATATCGCGAGCAGCGAGTAGAACCAGCCGCGCGTCTGGTCGATGCCCTCGCTGATGAAGTCGGCCGGGAAACGCTCCGTGAAGACGTCCTCCCCCTCGAATGGGTAATGCCACTGGGCGAAGGGCATCGAGCCGGAGTCGTACCAGGCGTCGATCGTCTCCACGACCCGCCGCATCTGCCCGCCGCAGGCCTCGCAGCGGAGCGTCACCTCGTCGATGTAGGGGCGGTGGAGGTCGTCCGGGACCTCGCCGCCGCGCTCGCGAAGGTCGGCGATCGAGCCCGCGCAGAACCGCTCGTCGCAATCCGCCGACGGTGCATTCCCAGATCGGCAGCGGCGTGCCCCAGTAGCGCTCGCGTGAGAGCGCCCAGTCCTGGTTTCCCTCGAGCCACTTGCCGAAGCGCCCGTGCTTGATGTGCTCCGGGTGCCAGCCGATCTTCTCGTTCTCGGCCAGCATCCGGTCGCGGACCTCGGTCGTGCGGATGTACCAGCTCGACTTCGCGTAGTAGAGGAGCGGCGTTCCGCATCGCCAGCAGTGCGGATAGGCGTGCTCGTACGTCTCGCGCTCGTAGCAGGCGCCCCCGCGCCCGCAGCGCCTCGATGATGTCGGGGTCGGCCTCCTTCACGTTGCGGCCCGGCGAAGTCGGTGATGCGCTCGTCGAAGGTGCCGTTCGGGCGCACCGGATTCTGGAGCGTGATCCCGTACTGCTCGCCGAGGCGGAAATCGTCCTCGCCGAAGGCGATCGCCGTGTGCACGAGGCCGGTGCCCTCGTCCGTGGAGACGAAGTCGGCCTCGAGGACGGTGTGGCCGCGCGGGCCGTAGTCGGTGATGTAGTCGAACGGCGGCTCGTAGGCCGTTCCCGCGAGCGCGTTGCCGGGAAGGGTCGCGAGGATCTCGGCGCCCTCGCCGAAGACCCGCTCGACGAGCGAAGCGGCCACCACGAACACCTCCTCGGATCCGGCGGGCCGCACGCGCGCGTACTCGATGTCGGGCCCGACCGCCACCGCTGCGTTGGAGATGAGGGTCCACGGGGTGGTCGTCCACACGACCAGCACGTCGCCCTCCTCGAGCGGCGTCTCCGGGATCGCGTCGCTTGGCGTCGGCTCGCGAATCGGCAGCTTCACGTAGACGGACGGGTCCTCGACGTCCCTGGTACTGCCCTCGTACGCCACCTCGTGCGACGACAGCGCGGTCTCGCAGCGCGGGCAGTACGGCACGACCTTGTGGCTCTGGTAGAGGCGTCCGTCGTCCCAGATCCTCCGCAGCGACCACCAGACGGACTCGATGTAGGAGTTGCTCGAGCGTGACGTAGGCGTCGTCCAGATCGATCCAGAAGCCGATCCGCTCGGTCAGGCGCCTCCAGTCGTCGACGTAGCGGAAGACCGACTCGCGACACCGCTGGTTGAACTCGGCGATGCCGTACGCCTCGATCTCCGCCTTCGAGGAGATGCCCAGCTCCCGCTCGACCTCCAGCTCGACCGGCAGCCCGTGGCAGTCCCAGCCGGCCTTTCGCGGCACGCGGTAGCCGCGCATCGTGCGGTAGCGCGGGTAGATGTCCTTGAAGCACCCGCGACAGCACGTGGTGCGAGCCCGGCCGGCCGTTGGCGGTCGGCGGGCCCTCGTAGAAGCTCCAGACCTCGGCGCCCTCGCGCTGTGCGACGCGACCGGTGGAAGACGTCGCGCTCGCGCCAGCGCTCGAGGATCCGCTCCTCGAGCTCGGGTAACGGACTGCCTCGGGTCGACGGGACGGAAGGCCATCGAGCGCCTGATTCTGCCAACCGCCGGTGGACCGGCCCTCCCCGCAGCGTCGAGCGCAGCGACGTCGAGCGGCTCGCTCTCAGCACCGTTTGGCAATCCAGGGCCGCCATAGCGTCCCTGGATGGCCAGACCTCCGCGTGGCATGGCCCTGTGTCCCGATCGGTATCGATTCTCGCCGCGGTGGCGGTCGCGGTGGCGCTCGCGGCGGGTTGCGGCTCGAAGGGCTCGACCGCGACGCCCGGCGCCTGTCTGGGCCGGCCGCGGCTACCTCAAGGCCCTTCAGCCGCGCGCCCGGCGCGGTGCGGCTCGGCGGCGAGACGGCCGATCAGCGACTGCTTCACCGGCGCCGAGGCCCCGGACGTCGCCCAGACGGTGATCAAGGCGGCACGAGCCTCAACGCCCAGGCGCGGCGCGACCCGGCGCGGCCGGCGACGGTCAGGCTCGGGTACCTGGACGGCGCCGTCCACGAGGGCACCGCGCACGTCCCGAGCGAGGCCGACCTCGTGCGCCGGGTCGACACCGCCGCCCGCTACAACCCGGGCGGCGGCTCGCTGGGCGCGGCCTTCGAGCGGGCGTTCGGGAAGGGATACGCTGCGGGAGAGGCCACCGGATAGCGATAAACGAGAGGAACGATGGCGGCGACCGACGTTGAAACGCGAGAGCTCTGGGGGGCCGAGACGATGAAGGCGGTAGAGAACTTCCCGGTCTCCGGCCAGCCGATCCCGGCGCCGGTCGTGCACTGGCTCGGCCGGATCAAGGCGGCGGCGGCGCGGGTGAACGCCGAGCTCGGGCTGCTCGACGCCGACATCGCCGAGCGAATCGCCGCCGCCGGCGACGCGATCGCCGCCGGCGAGCACGACGACCAGTTCCCGGTCGACGTCTTCCAGACCGGCTCCGGGACCTCCTCGAACATGAACGCCAACGAGGTGATCGCCAACCTCGCCGGCGACGACGCCCATCCGAACGACCACGTGAACATGGGCCAGTCGTCGAACGACGTCTTCCCCTCCGCGGTGCACCTCGCGGCCCTGGACGAGGTGACGCACGACCTGCTGCCGGCGATGGACGAGCTCGCGTCGGCGCTCGAGCGCAAGGCCGAGGAGTTCGCCGACGTCGTCAAGGCCGGCCGCACGCACCTGATGGACGCGGTGCCGGTCACGCTCGGGCAGGAGTTCGGGGGCTACGCGGCGCAGATCCGGCTCGGGACCGAGCGCGTGCGCGGCACGCTGCCCCGGGTCGGCCAGATCCCGCTCGGCGGCACCGCGACCGGCACCGGCCTGAACACCCACTCGGAGTTCGCGCAGCGAGTGCGGGCGAAGCTGAGCGAGGCGACCGGCCTCGAGATCTCCGAGCCGGCCGACCCCTTCGAGGCCCAGGGGAACCGGGACGCGCTGGTGGAGCTGTCCGGTGCGCTCAAGGTGGTCGCGGTCTCGCTGAACAAGATCGCGAACGACCTCGCGCTGATGGGCTCCGGGCCCCGCGCCGGGCTGGCCGAGATCCGGCTGCCCGCGCTCCAGAAGGGCTCCTCGATCATGCCGGGCAAGGTCAACCCGGTCATCTGCGAGGTCGCGATCCAGGTCGCCGACCAGGTGGTCGGCAACGACGCCGCGATCACGATCGCCGGCTCGCAGGGCCAGTTCGAGCTGAACGTCCGGGTGCCGCTGATCGCGCGCAACCTGCTGGACTCGATCAAGCTCCTGGCGCGCGGCCTGCCGGCTGCTGGACACGAAATGCGTGCGGGGGATCGAGGCCGACGAGGAGATGACCAGCCGCCACGCCGAGGCGACCCTCGCGACCGCGACGGCGCTGAATCCGCACATCGGCTACGACCGGGCGACGGAGATCGTCAAGGCGGCCCACGAGTCCGGGCGTCCGCTTCGCGAGGTCGCCCGCGAGATGGGCGTGGACGAGGAGATCCTCGAGCAGGCACTCGACCACCGGCGGATGGCGCGCCCGCACGACTGACGGCCGTTCCCCGCGGTCCTCGCGTAATGAATCGGCCGGTCCGTCGACCAATTGGTAGCTGCCATCATCGATTCAGACGCTCATTGGAAGGAGCCCCATGACCACTGATACCGGCACGAGGACCCAGACCGAGAAGGCAACGTTCGGCGCCGGCTGCTTCTGGCAGGTGGAGGAGGCGTTTCGGCAGCTCGACGGCGTCATCGACACCGCCGTCGGGTACGAGGGCGGCCATGTCGAGAACCCCACCTACGAGCAGGTGTGCAGCGGCACGTCCGGGCACGTCGAGGTCTGCCAGGTCACCTTCGACCCGGCGAAGGTCGAGCTACGAGCAGCTGGTCGAGAAGTACTTCGAGATCCACGACCCGACGCAGCTCAACCGCCAGGGTCCGGACGTCGGCTGGCAGTACCGGTCGGTCGATCTTCGCCCACACCGACGAGCAGGCGCAGATCGCGAGGCGCGTGATCGAGCGCGCGCAGCCGCGGTTCCGCGCCCCCATCGTGACCGAGATCGAGCCCGCGCAGCCGTTCTGGCGCGCCGAGGAGTACCACCAGTGCTACCTCGATAAGCGCTCCTCGAGCGGCCTGTTGGGAACGTTGCTCGGGCGCTAGCGCACCTCACGTCGCTGCGGCGGCACCCCGATCGACGACGGCCTACGCACCCGTCCCTGGGCTGACGCACCCGCTCTCTCGGCCGTCGCACCACTCCACGGCGTCTTGCGCTCGAGCGATTGCTGCGACAGCCGGTCGGGTATCAGGCCTCAGGTGGAAGGACACTCGAGAGAGGAGAGACCGTGATCGCCTTGGGCATCATCCTGTTGGTGCTTGGCTTTCTGTTCGGTGTCGGAATCCTCTGGACGCTCGGAATCATTCTGATAGTGGTTGGAGCGATTCTTTGGATTCTCGGCGCGATCGGCCGGCCAGTCGCCGGACGGACGCACTACTACTGATCCGCTCAGCTCACTCGCGCCGGTGTCTCTCTGATGAAGGCATTCACTCGCAAGTAGGCTGACGCGCCACGGTATCCATGGCGATCGACTTGGCCATCGAAATCGAGAACGTCCCGGGGGCGCTGGCGCGGGTGGCGGCTGCAATCAGCGATGCCGGCGTGAACATCGCAGCCGCGACCTGCGTGGGACCGGGCGAGCAGGCCGAGCTTCACATCCTGGTCCCACATGCCGGGGCCGCGAAGCATGCTCTGGCGATTTCACACGTCGGCGTCACCAGGGAGCGCGAGGTGGCCGTGGTCGACGTCGAGGATCGCCCCGGCGTGCTGGCGGACCTCACTCGCAAGATCGCCCGCGCCGGCGTGAATCTCGACCTGGTCTATGTCGCAACCGGCAATCGCGTGGTGTTCGGGGCGCCCGACCTCGCTGCTCTGAACGCCGCGCTCGACGCCCGCTAATTGCCGCACAACGCAAGGCCCTAGGCCGGTCGGCGGTCGGGGCCGCCGTCGCGGATCGGGCATCATCGGCGTCGGGTTGACTTAGCTCCGCTCAGAGCACCGGCCGCCCCGGGGCTACTCCCCGGGGCGGCCAGCTCTGAATCCAGTCAGTTCATCTGCTATGTGCTGGCGTGGAAGATCCGCGGACCGCCGTGGCAATTCTCTGCTTGGCCCGAAGATAGTTCCCGTGAGCGTGACCTCCAGCGTGCCGTCGGCCTTGTTCTTGTTGGCCTTCCGGAACGTGCCCTGGAAATGCGTGGTCCCGTCGTTGAAGTTCCAGTGCCTGTTCTGGACCGGGGCATTGATGGTGATCGGGTTTGTGGTAGGATCTGGTGGCACCGCTCTTGGTGCAGTTCACGTTGAAACGGCGGACCGACAGGTCGTTGACCCTCTTGTTCTTCCCATTCACGCGCTTGACGTGAAAGCTGATCGTGGCGTTCGAATCGTTCGGGAACGATCCGGTGAAGGTGACGACGGCGCCGAAGGCGACGGCCGGCACCAGCAGGGCGACGATCAGCCCCACCGGGAGCAGGAGTCGCTTCTTCATGGTGCATCCCTCCCTTTCTGGGTGCGAGTGACAGCTACGGGCCCGATCCTACGTCCGCCGAGGTCCGAATGTCAATACCACCGAACCTGGGTTTGGACACAGCGTCCAATCAGGACGAAACGTTCGGATTCGCCGCCTTCTGCAGCGGATCGTCGGTCTCGATCGGTATCCGGGTGCCGTTGGACAGCCTGGCCACGGCCGCGTAGAAGCTCAGGATGAACACCAGCTCCGTCCCGTGGCGTCGACCGAAGGTCCCATACAGCTCGTCGAACGTCTGATCCGACAGGCCGGCCCGCCCCTCCAGCTCATCCGCGACCTTGCACACGAGGTTGGCCTCCGGGTCGAGCGAGCGCACGGGGGATTCGGAGAGCACGGCGTCGAGCTCGGCGTCCGTGACGCCGTTGTTCTGGGCGATGAATCGGTGCTGATGCAGCTCGTAGCCTGCATTCGCCGCATGGGCCTGCGGCAGATGGCGATCTCCCGCAGGCGGGGTTCCAGGTCGCACTGGTATAGCGCCGCGGTGAGATCCGTCCACGGGACCACCGACTGCGGCACAAGTCCGAGGAGCCGGTAGATGTTGATCGGCGGCAGGGCTCGCAGCCGCTCGAGAGCCGCCTCGGGAATGTCCGCATCCTCCGGTAGATCAACGGAGCGCACCGATGATCCTCCTCAGCGTGAGCTCAGCTGCCGATTCATGATTCTGTGCGGGTGAACGACGGTTGTGCGGCTACTCGACGAAGCAGTAGGAGTCGCTCGACGCGTCCCCGCCCTGGAGGCGGACCTGATGGACCCGCAGCCCCCGGAAGTCGTCGCCGTGCGGGAAGAATCGCGGGTCGACGCTCATGCCGCCGGTCTCGGTGTCCGCGTCCACACGAGTCATCCAGGCGCCGACCCCGTCCGGGTAGAAGATGTCATCCCACGACGCGTAGAGCGAGTTGGTGAAGTAAACGCGTCGGCCGTCGCGGCTTACCTCCACCATCTGGGGTCCGCCCGCCAGGCTCATCTCGGAGTCAGCCGGGTGGGGGGTGCGGTCGACGATCCCGCCCAGGCGGACCGAGCCGGTCTCCTTCGGGTTGTGTGGGTCGCCCACGTCGTACTGCTTGAGCTCGCCGGTCCCCCAGCACGACACGTACAACCAGCGATCGTCGACCGACAGGTCGATGTCGGTCACCAGGGGCGGAACGGCCTCGAACGGCTGCAGCGCAGGCGGTAGCTCGGACGCGTCGGCGGGCTCGGCTGGGATCGTGATCACCTTCTTCGCCACCCACCGGTCGTCATCCCGGTGCCACATCCACACCGAGGCGGACAGGTCCGCGACACTGATCACGACGCCGACGAAGCCCCAACGCCGCTGCGGGTTGTGCGCGGGCCTCAGCTCGAGCACCATCTGATGCTCATCGCCCAGATCGATCCGCTGCATCAGCCGGCCTTCCGACAGGCTCCAGAAGTCGAGGTGGTGGCCGAACCGCTTGCCAAGTAGGTCCTCGGGGTTCAGCCCATCCTCGATCATGTCCGGGGTGCCCCATTCGGAGGTGATCGCGACGTCGTCGTTGAGATGCCACCAAACGTCATAGGCGAGGTGCTGATCACCCCGATCCGTCTCCCAAGCGCCGGTGACCTCGAAGGTGTCGTGGTCGATCAGCGCCACCCCTCCCGGGCCTCCGCCGCCGTTGGCGCTCCCCAGGTTCGACATGAAGATGCCGCCGGGCCCGCAATGCACCGTGTGTGGGCGGGAGTACCCGGCCTTGTCGGCGAGCTCCTCGGGCTCGATGGTGCGGACGACCTGTGGCTGCCGCGGGTCGGGCTTGGTGTCGAGCACGTAGGTGCGAGACGATCGGACTCCCGGTAGGACCAGATAGCGACGCTCCAACGCGCCATCGTGCCCCTCATGACACAGCGCGCTTGAACATGCGTTCCATCCGAAGTGGTGTAGCTCATTTCCCGCGGTCGGCAGCTCGGTCCAGCCGACGACCTCGCCGTAGGTCGATGAGTCGGCGTCGCAGTCGATGACGGTCATGGCGTCGCGCTTGGCCCTGGCCGGGTCGAAGGCGGCCACGTATGCGAGTTGCTCGGGCGGCGCGGCGATGGCGGCCGTGGGCGATCGATAGAACGTCGGATCCTCTAGCTCGGGCACGGGGTACTCCTCTCTTCGATTGCTGTAGGACCGATGACCGCGACCTGCAGCCTCACGATGCGGGCGGCGTCGTGGGAGCGGTGCGCGGTCTCGACGCGACCTCCCTCAGCGAGGCCGCGCGCCGGCGCGCGCGGCGGAGACGCGCCACGGCACGCCCACACAGGACGGTCGCGAACGGTGCAACGCCGAGCGCCGTTTCCTCGACCGGGATTCCGAAGATGTGGGCGAGCGGGAACGTGTGGTCAGCCTAACCCGGTGGCCCCCGCGGCGCAAGGCCCGCGCCGGTGCCATCGCCCATCGATGATCGACGCGTCGCGCGGAAGACCGGTGGCTTCGATCAGCGCCGGGTCCGTCGCCGGTCGGCTGCCGGCGGTCGGGCGGGCCGAGAATGCAGCGGCACTCAGCTGAGCCAGTGGGACGGAATCGTCCCGAGCGAGAGGCGCTCGGGCCGCCTCCCCAGCGCGACGGAGGCTGCACGGAGCCCGGAACGAAACGCAGCCTGCACGGTGCCGTAGCAGTCGGGTGAGGTGGCCTCGCCCGCCAGCGTGAGCCGCTCGGAAACGGGCTCCCCCAGGCGGCCCATGTCCTTGACGCTGGCCCCGATCGGCACGTAGCTGTAGGCACCGAGCGAACGGGGATCCCCGGCCCAATCCGTTGTGAGGGTCTCCTCCGGGTCAGGTGCCGATCCGAACATCTTGCGAACGACCTCAAGGGCCCGCTCGGCCCGACCCTCGGGCGGGACCTGTGCCAAGCCGGGTGTCGAGCGGGGGTTGTAGATGGCGACCAGCGTGGGCGCGCCGACGTGTCGGCTGAAGTCGAACCAAACGGGGAAGGCCCGGTCCTGGGCCACGTGGGTGACCTCCCAGAGCGATTCGGGCCAGAAGCGCTCCGAAAAGCGAAACACCACCTTCTCCTCCGTACCCATCGCAAGCCGATCAACCGCGTGCGCGTGACCGCCCTGGAGAGGGGGATCGAACGTCACGGCCCCCGCCCGCAACACCCCAAGCGGCACGGTGACCACGGCGTGGTCACCCTCGAGGGTGACATCGTCGGCGACCACGAGAACTCGATCGCTCCCGTGCTCCACATGGGTTACCGCCGTCCCAAGCCGCACATCGAGACCGGAGGCGAGCCTGTCGACCAACGCCCCGTAGCCGCCAGTGGGCACGAGGTTTCCCCCTGACCCCTCCGCATAGGCCGCGGCTCCCGCGAGGGAGATCTGCTCGGGAGGCCCCGCGATGACGAGCGCCCCGACGAGCCAGAGCAGCGTGAACCTGACCAGCTCTGCCTGCCTGCCTTCGAGCCCACGATCGGCGAGAAACCACTCCACTCCATCGACGAAGCGATCGCTGCCCGGGAGTGCGGCTTGCGCCTCCGCCGGGTCCCAGTCCGCCTGAAGGGCGGCGGTGACCGTGGTTGCGAGAGTCGCGTCAACCCACCCGTCTGCCCAGACCGCCATCCGAGCGCCGAAGGCGCCGTCGTTCCTCGTCGCGATTCCGGCGGAGGCGAGCGCTTCCGCCATCGGGTTGCCGAGTGGATAGTGGACCCAGGCGCCGCCGAGGTCGATCTGGCCCGGGCCCAGAGGGACCGTGTGCGTCCGCCCGCCCACGCGATCGCGCGCTTCGAGAACGACGACGTCGGCGCCGGCACAGCGTGCTGCATCGGCAACCGTCAGGCCCGCCACTCCGGCTCCGACCACGATTACGCGCATCGCTCCGGCCGAGGCTATCGCGAGCACCTAGAATGGGCCCGATGTTCGGGGGGAGAAAGAAGCGGGTGGTGAAGCTCAGCGCCGGGGCAAAGGCGAACCTCGAGGAGGGCGAGTCGATTCGCGAGCTCGTCCAGACCCAGACCGGGCAGTCCGCGGCCGCCAACGCGAGCGCCGTCGGCACCTCCGGGTTCATGAGCTCGGAGCTCGGGATGTTCTACCGCTCGAAGGTGAGCGCAGGGCCGCACGTCCTCGTCGCCACCGACCGCAACCTGTACGCGATGAAGCTGTCCGGGCGCCGCCTGCTCGACGTCGGGGATGTGGTCCTGAAGTCTCCCCTCGACGGGGCCGACCTCTACCAGGGAAAGAAGACGCTGACCTTCGGCAGCATCAAGTTTCACGTCATGGCGCTGTTCGGCGAGCACGCCGACCACCTCTACGACTACGTCGAGCAGTCGGGCGGCGCGACCGAATCAAAGCCGGCCCCAGCGGATGCCGCAGGCAGTGAGCGCGAGCGGCGGATCCGAGAAGCGCTCGACGACTAGGACCGCGGCTCTTCCACCTACCCGCTCAGAACCGACCCTTCGTCACGAGGGCTACTCGGCGGCCGGAGCGGCGGGAACCGACTCGAGAAGGCAGCCGAACTGCTCCATCGCGTCCCGGTGCAGCAGGCCTCCGTAGCTGATTCGTGCCACTCCGAGCTCGGCGAGTTCGGCGTGCGAAGGTGCTGGCGGGATCTGGAGGACATTGACCGGGCCCGGCGCGTCCGAGATGAAGCTCTCCAGGGCGTCCCGCTCCCAGAGGACGATCGGGAAGACGCAGTCGGCGCCGGCCTCTACGTAGGCGTGCGCCCGCCGCAGCGCTTCGCTCACCAGCTCGGCCTGGCTCTTCCCGTTGGCTCCGGAAGCCATGGCGGAGAGGAAAACGTCGATCCGGGCGTTGATCACGAGGCCATACCCCTGGTCGGACGCCGCTCCGCGAACCGCGCGCAGCCAGTCGGCCCGTTCGACCGGGTCGCGCAACTCGCCGGTGGCGTGGTTGGTGTCCTCGAGGTTGCAGCCGGCCGCCCCCATCTCCTTCAGCCTGGCCACGAGATCGGTGGGCTCGATCCCATAGCCGGCCTCGGCGTCGACGGTCACGGGGACGTTCACACCCGTGGCAATCCGCGCGGCGGCAGCGAGCATCTCGTCACCGGGCGCCCGCTCGTGATCCTCGTAGCCGAGCGAGGCGGCCACGCCGCCGCTCGTGGTCGCAACCACGGGGAAACCGGCGTCTACCACGACCCGAGCCGAGGCGACGTCCCAGGCATTCGGAAGCACCAGAGGGGTACCGGGCACGTGCAGCGACCGAAGCACGCCGCACCGACTCTCGAGGTCGGTCGGTTCGGTCGTCGGCTGCTCCGCTACCTGATGGCTGGACATGTTGGCGCCTCCTCTGGATGACGAGTCAGATATCAAGTTCCTGAGATTATGACAAGGTCCGTATTACCATGTCAAGGCCTTGATATTGTGTCCCCTGTGAGCGTTCCAGCGATCGGGCAGAGCTACCGGGGCGTCGAGGGGCACAGCGGCTACCTCCTGCGCCAGGCCTCGCACGCGTTCCGCAAAGCCATGGAGAGGGCTCTGCGCCCCCACGGCCTCACCCCGCCGCAGTACGGGGTGCTGAGCGTGCTCGCGCGCAAGCCCGGCGCATCGGGTGCCGATCTCGCGCGGGCCTGCAACACCACCCCCCAGGCGATGAACGGGGTACTGGCGACGCTCGAACGCGAGTCCCTGATCGAGCGCCGCCCGCATCCGACGCATGGTCGAATCCTCCAAGTGACGCTGACAAGCGAGGGCCAACGGCGGCTCGAGGCCGCAAACCCGTCCGTTCGGGCGCTCGAACGGGCGACCGAGCGGGACCTGACCCCGGACGAGATCGCGACCGTCAAGACCTGGCTCGTCGCCACTGCCCAGCGGCTCGAACGGGCCACCGAGCCACGAGCCGCGTAGCAGGCCACCTCGCCTCGTGCTATCACGGCCATCGCCTCGGGGCGAACCACGGCGGCCTCGTCCCCCACGTCTGCCCGGGGGCAGGCGTTTGTGCCGTGGGATGCGGGGAACCTGCTCGAGGAAGAAGTGGCTACCTCAAGTGCAGCACCTGCCTCTGAACATGGTCAGGAAGACCGTCCCGCGGGGACGGGCGCTCGCTCGGCTAAGCGTGACACCGAGACGGGGGCGTCCGGCGAACGCCCTCGAGCAGCGCGGCTCGCCTCGGCCGCGGATTCACTGGCCGGCCTCGTTCGCTCGGTGGCCTGGGTTGTCGCCGCGATCATCGCCGTCGGCGTCCTGCTCGTCGTTCTCAAAGCGAATCCGAATAACGGGATCGTCTCCGCGGTTCGCGCCATCGCCCACGATCTCGTCGGGCCATTCACGGGGATGTTCCAGGTTGACCCTCCCCGAGCAGGCGTCGCCGCGAATTGGGGCATCGCAGCAGCTGTCTATGTGCTGGCAGGCTTCCTGGTCGCTCGACTCATCGCCACGATCGGAACACTTGGACTACGCGCCCGCGGCGGCGCCCCGCCTGACCGACGCTCGGCGACGACCAGCGGCCGCTCGGCGCAGGCGTCACGCTAGGCGCCAGGCTTTTGCCACTTCTGCTGCTTTGCACGAAAAAGCAGAAGCGCTACCTGGAGAGGGCTTGGCTCAGATGACGCGCTCCCGCCGGTGCTCCGCGAAGAGCGCCAGCGCGTAGCGCCCAGCGGGGTGCTCGCGTGCGCGCACGACGAGCGCTGCCGTATCCGGCGGCAGCACGTCGGGCTGTGGGAGTGGGACGCCGTATACCGGTGGGACGACCACCGCGGCACACAGCGCCGCAAAGGTCAGGTCAGCCGCCCCGAAACGCTCGCCGCACAGGTGCGGGCGGCCGTCGGCGAGGAGCTCCGCCACGAAGTCCAGCTCGCGCCACACCGCCGCCTCGTCATCGACCTCGACGCCGGGACGGATGCCGAGCTCACGCCGGACAAAGCGCACCATCAGCGGCCATCCGTAGCGGATCGCAGCGTCTTCCCAGCGGGGCACGCCCTCGTTGTTGAAGCGCAGCACGAGGGTGCGATCGGCGAGCATGTGGACGTACATGAGCCGCCGCCCCCGTGGCCCGAGCTCGCCGTCGAGGCGCCGGCAGAGGCGCTCCGCCTCAGCCCGCGCTTCGGGCTCCGGGGGAAACAGCCGCTGTGTGGGTGGTGTGCGGTCGTCGATCCAGGCGAGGATCTTCTCGGACTCGCCAAGCACGCCGTCCGGGGTCACGAGCACGGGAACCGTGCCCCCACCACCGGCGCGCCGCGAGGCGAGCCGATGGATGCCCTGTACGTGACGCTCCTCGCGATAGGGGATTCCCACCCGCTCCAGCGCCCATCGAGCCTTCTCGCAGTAATGGCTGATCGGGATCGTGACGAGCCGTAGCACCCAAAGACACTATCCCGACCCCTGCGGGTCAAGACGGCCGCTCTGGCTTTGCCGCCTACCCGCTCCGAGGTTGACGGGGTATAGGGGTCGCCTGAACCCGGACACCGGCCAAGCTTCCCGCATCGCGAATGTTCACCTACCTGGCGCTACTCAGCCCACCAGTCGCGCTGGCCCGCGACGTCTTCGCGCGGAGCCTCGCCGAGATTGGGCGCGCCGATGACGAGGATCTCGAGGCCCTGCGGTCCGGCCTCGTAGCCTCGCCACGTACCGGGCGGGACGCGCACCGCGTCCCACTCCTTGAGCTCGACGATCTCGTCGTCGAGCTTCATCCGCCCACTCCCGCGCAGGACCACGTACACCTCCTCCTGCTTCTTGTGCGTGTGGCCGTAGGGAAAGCGATAGCCGGGCGGGATGCGCTGGTAGCTCAGCCCGGATTCCTCGAGCTCGAGCGCCTCGGTCGCCGCGCGGAACTCCAGGTCCGGCGCGCCATCGAACCTCGACCCGAGGTCCTCCAGGTCCTCCTTCAGGTTCCGGAGCGTGAACGGCACGGCGCAGGGACGATTGTCGACAAGGCTCAGCGTAACCAAGTCTTGGCGCCGGTGCCACGAGCGCACCGCGCTCACAAACATGGCCTCCTGGAAAGGAGCTGCTGAGCACCGTCTACCGTTTCGGGGCGCCATGTCCCTCGCGCCGGTCGTCTTCTTTGTGCGAGTCCCGGGGTGCGGAGATCGAGTGCGGCTCGACGGGGAGAATGAACCTCGGCTGTAGGCTTGCGCCTCCCGCTCAGAGGTTGACGGCGACGTACTTGGTCTCGAGGTACTCCTCGATGCCCTCGTTGCCGCCCTCGCGGCCGATCCCGGACTGCTTGACCCCGCCGAACGGCGCACCGGCGTTGGAGACCATGCCCTGGTTCAGACCGATCATCCCCGTCTCGAGGCCCTCGCACACCGTCAGCGCCCGCTTGATGTCGCGCGTGAAGACGTAGGCGACGAGGCCGTATTCGGTGTCGTTGGCCGCGGCGATCGCGTCCTCGGTCGAGTCGAACGAGGCGACCGGGGCCACCGGGCCGAATATCTCCTCCCTCAGGAGGCGGGCGTTCGGCGGCACATCGGCGAGGACGGTGGGCTCGTAGAAGTAACCCGCGCCGTCGACCGTGCTGCCGCCGACAAGCGCCTTCGCCCCCTTTTCCACCGCGTCCTCGACCAGCCCGGCGACCTTGCCCCGCTGGTCGTCGTCGATCAGCGGGCCCACGTCGACACCCTCCTCGGTGCCGCGGCCCACGCGCAGCTTGCCCATCCGCTCGGCGAGCCGAGCGGCGAAGTCGCCGGCGACCGAATCCGCGACGTGGAACCGGTTGGCGGAGGTGCATGCCTCGCCCATGTTCCGCATCTTCGCGACCATCGCCGCCTCGAGCGCGGCGTCCAGGTCGGCGTCGTCGAAGATCAGGAACGGCGCGTTGCCGCCGAGCTCCATTGACACCTTGAGCACGTTGTCCGCGCTCTGTGCGATCAGCTTCCGCCCAACCTCCGTGGAGCCTGTGAAGGACAGCTTCCGCAGCCTCGAGTCGGAGATGACCGGTCCGGCGACGGAGCTCGACGAGGAGCTCGTGATCACGTTCAGCACGCCGCCGGGGAGCCCGACCTCCTCCAGTAGCTGGGCGAACGCGAACGCGGACAGCGGCGTCTGCTGCGGGGGCTTCCAGACCATCGTGCAGCCGGCCGCGATGGCGGGGCCGACCTTGCGTGTGCCCATCGCCATGGGGAAGTTCCACGGTGTGATGAAGAACGAGGGCCCGATCGGCTGGCGCATCACGAGGACGCGGGAGGCGCCGTTGCCGGCGACCTTGTAATAGCCGTCGAGCCGTAGCGCCTCACCGGAGAACCAGCGGAGGAACTCGGCCGAGTACGCGATCTCCGCCTTCGACTCCGCGACCGTCTTGCCCATCTCGAGGGTCATCAGCACCGCCAGATCGTCGGCGCGCTCGTTGAGCGCCTCGAAGGCCCGGTAGAGGATCGCGGAGCGCTCGTTCGGCGGTGTGGCGGCCCACTCCGCCTGCATCGCCACGGCTGCGTCGAGCGCCGCAGTCGCGTCCTCAGGGGTCCCGTCGGCCACGTCGCACAGGGCCTCGCCCGTCGCTGGATCCTCGATCGCGAGCGTCTCGCCGCCGCTTGCGTCACGCCATTCGCCGCCGATGTAGAGCTGCTTGGCGACGTTGTCGACGACGCTCTGCTCCTTAGTCGCGATTGCCATCCCATACCTCCATCGAAGCCATCGCCTCCAAACTACCCGACGGCACCTCGCACGATCGCCTGTGACAGGGTTGGGTCAAGTCAATCCGCATCCGGAAACCGGATGTGGATTGACTTCACCCGGCTGTCAGCTGATTACGGCCGCGGGCGGTAGCGTTTTCGGCGTGCGATGCCTTTCCCGCTTGCCCTCATCGCCGCCGTCCTCACGATCGGCTGCGGGGGCGGCTCCCCCAGCCAGGACACCCGCGACCGCGTGGTGAACGAGGCGATGCAGGCGTATCGGGAGGAGTGAGGATGAGCGGCAGGCAAGCGAGGTACTTCGCGATCGCTGCGACGTGCGTCGCTCTGGCCGCGGCTGCGCTCGCGGCGAGCGCATCGGCGGCGGGCTGGGTGATCCATGGTCGCGGCTTCGGTCACGGCGTTGGCATGAGCCAGTACGGCGCCTACGGCTACGCGAAGCACGGTCGAGACTACCGCTCGATCCTGGGCCACTACTACCGCCACACGCGCATCGGCAGGGCGAACGGGTGGATCAGGGTCCTCCTCGCCTCCGGTATCGGCTCCGTCGGCTTCAGCAAGGCCCGCACAGCGTGCGGCAAGCGCCTCGACACGCGGCGCGGCTATCAATTCGCGGATTCGGGATCGACCGTGGTCCTTCGGAGCCAGCGCGGTCGCAGGCTCGCTTCCTGCGGCCGCTCCGGGACGGCCAAGGGCGGGAGCGGCATCCGCGTGGACGGAAAGGGCACCTACCGCGGCACGCTGAAGGCGAAGGAGACCGGTGGGCTCCTCGTCGTCAACAACGTGGGCCTGGACGATTACGCCCGCGGAGTGATCGCGAACGAGATGGTCTCCTCGTGGCCGCAGGACGCGCTGCGGGCGCAGGCGGTCGCCACGCGGTCATACGGCCTGAGCTCGACGGCCGGCAAGGGGTTCGACGTCTATGACGACACCCGCAGCCAGGTCTACGGCGGCAAAGGGACCGAGACCCGGGCGACCGACCGCGCGGTTCGCGCGACAAGGGACGAGGTCCTCCGCTACCACCGGCATGTGATCACGGCGTTCTTCTTCTCGACGTCCGGCGGCCAGACCGAGAGCGCCCGGTACGTCTTCGGCTCCCGCCCGGTCCGGTACCTGAAGAGCGTGAAGGACCCCTTCGACCGCGTCTCGCCGTTTCACAAGTGGAAGGAGACCCACTCTCAGCACGAGATGGAGTCGCGGCTCGACGGCCTGTTCCGGGGCCGGCTGAGGAAGATCGAAGTCACGAAGACGGGAGACTCGCCGCGGATCGTGAAGGCCAAGGTCGTGGGTTCGCAGGGCAGCTCGCGCGTCTCCGGGGCGACCCTGCAGAGCCGTCTGGACCTGATGAGCACCTGGGCCAGGTTCCGCCGGCGCTAGCTCGCCCGGCGGCGAGCGCCGCGGCGTCTGCCGCGATCCGCGACGAGCGTCCCGCCGCGGGGCGCGATGGTTAGCTTGCTGACCCCGGGACGGGTTGACTTGCCGGCGCGCCTGCGGTTACGGTCGCGCTCGTTCATTTGACCGTCGAGAGGAGGCCGACGCGATGGCGTACAAGCTTCAGGGATACGGATGGCTCCCCGACCTGCCCGATGGCCGGGACCTGCTCTACGCGGCACCGCTGACGGCGCTGCCGGAGCTCCCGCCGAAGGTGGACATGCGCGGGGACTGCCCGCCCGTGTACGACCAGGGGCAGCTTGGGAGCTGCACCGCCAATGCGATCGGCGGGGCCCTGCAGTTCGACCAGATGAAGCAGGGCGAGAACGACTTCGTCCCGTCTCGGCTGTTCATCTACTACAACGAGCGGGTCATCGAGGGCACGGTGCATTCGGACTCCGGCGCGCAGATCCGCGACGGCGTCAAGTCGGTCGCCAAGCAGGGGGCCTGCAAGGAGGATCCGACGTGGCCCTACCAGATCAACAAGTTCGATGACAAGCCGCCGGAGGAGGCCTACAAGCAGGGCAAGCGCCACCAGGCCATCCGCTACCTGCGCGTCACCCAGGCGCTGAGCCAGCTGAAGGGCTGCCTCGCCGACGGCTATCCGTTCGTCTTCGGGTTCGTGGTCTACGAGAGCTTCGAGAGCCAGGAGGTCGCCGATACCGGCAAGGTGCCGATGCCGAAGGCAAATGAGGCCGTCCTCGGCGGCCATGCCGTTCTCGCGGTCGGCTACGACGAGGGCGAGCAGCGCTTCATCGTCCGCAACTCGTGGAGCGACGACTGGGGCATGGACGGCTACTTCACCATGCCATACCCGTACCTGCTCCAGGGAAGCCTCTCGCGCGACTTCTGGACGATTCGGCAGGTGGAGTAGGTCCGAAAAACGCGCTGGGTCAGCCGTCGGGGTACGGCTGCACCTGGATGCCGTGGTCGGTGTCGCGGGTCCCCAACTCGTAGGCCGCGGCGCCGATCAGCTCCATGCGCTCGGGCGCACCGCCGTCTCGCTCCACCTCCAGCTCGAGGTCGGCGATCGAGCAATTCAGCGTGTTGTGCTCCGGCCCCCGCGGGTCCGCGTAGACCCAGGCGACGAAGTTCCGCGCCTCGGAGGCCACGCGACCGCGAACCTTCACGCCCTTGCCGGCGAGCTGGAATGCGCAGCTCGTGGGGTGCTCGGACACCCTCGTCGACCACATCCGGTCGAAGCCGCCGAGGCGATGCTCGACGACGCCGAGGCGCAGCATCCCATTCGCCACCCAGGGGGTCTGTAGGGGCCCCAGCTTGATCCGGCCGGCGGCCATGTCGAAGTAGGCGGGCTCGTCGCCGTGGAGGAACGCGCCCTGCACCCAGACCCAGCGCTCCGCGTGCTCGGCCCCCCAGTTGTGGCCGACCATCCCAGGCCACGAGGCGACCTCGATCTCCTCGCCGCCGACGGTCGAGGCCGCCGTCGAAGCGGGCGCTCGGGTACGGCGACAGGAACTTGGTGCGGGGCAGCGCGGCCTCGTACAGGCGGTCGTACGGGAGGTGGTGAAATGCCTCGCCCTCGTCGGCGAACCGCAGGTCCCAGCTCGCCTCGAGCTCCGGCGTGGTGATCTCGCCGGTGGCGCGGCCCGGCTCAAAGGCGGCGCCGTCGATGCGGATGTAGCCGTCATCGGGGGCGGACAGCTCCTCGGCGGAGAACGTCGCCTTGGTCGCGCGCGGACCGGAGGCCTCCGCGTCGAAGAGCGTCAGCCACAGCGCGGCGGTGGGCTCGGCCTGCGGCCGCTTGTGGACCGTGTGGCGAATCCAGACACCCCGTCCGCCGGCCGGGTGGGTCGCCTTCAGGTAGTAGCTCTCGTAATGGCCGGCGTCCCTCCGGACGCGGGGGAACCGCGGCGGGCTTCGCACGCGGCCAATCTACCCGGCCGGAGTTACAGGCACTAGCTCCAGTGATCCCACTTCTTCAGCTTCTTGGTCACCGTCCGCATCGCGTGGCCACCCTCATACCAGCCGGGGCGGGACCACATCTCGAAGTGGAGGTGGCACCCGCTCGCATTGCCGGTCTGGCCGACGCGGCCGATCTTCTCGCCGGTGCGGACGCGCGATCCCTTCGTGCGGGCCCCGCTTCTTGAGATGCATGTAGACGTAGTCATGACTGTCGGCTCGCCCATCGATCACGACGTAATAACCGGCGCCGCTGGCCTGGTAGCCGCTGTACTGCACCCGTCCCCCGCGGGCCGCGACAACGCGCTTGCCGCACTTGGCGAAGAGGTCCTGTCCCTGATGGGTGTGGCCCGAGCGCGCGGCGCCGAAGCCGTCGCCGTACGTGTGGCGCGCGCGGACGGGAAACTTCGCCGGGTACAGCTTGACCGAGCGATCATCGCCCTTGGCGCGCGAGCGGTCCACATCGGCACCCCGCATGGTGCGGACCCGGAAGAGGTAGGCGCCCTTGGCGGCCGCCTTGTCGTCCCGCGTGACGCCGTTCCATCGCACCTGGTAGGTGCCCGGCTCGAGGTTGTCGCGCCGCCACACCCGCACGACCTTCCAGTCGTCGCGTCGCACCGCCTGGATCTTGAGGTTCTTGGACCGGTCGCCGTCGATCGTGAACGCGTAGTGAACCCGGTGATCGCCGTAGATGAAGGCCTTGCTGGGGCCGGCGGACTCCGCCATCAGGCGAATCGAGCCGCGGCCACCTCCACCGCTGCCGCTGCCGCCGGTGCCGCTGGAGGCCTTCGTGGTGCTGCTGCTCGTCCCGGCCGACGTCTCGTCAGCGCCGGTGGTGCTCGCCCCGGCCGACGTCGTGTCACCGGTGGTAGTCGTACCCGCCTGCGTCGTGCCCTCGTCCGCGGTGGCGTCGGCGGATGTCGTCCCGGAACCGGCGCCGGTCTGGCCGACGGCGACGCCCGCCGCCCCACACATGGCCGCGGTCGCTGCGGCCGTCGCCACGACACCAGCGCGGGCGAGGCGCATCCCATGGATCTTGCGGCTCAACTCAACAGCCCCCTCTTTCTCGGGCCTACGGGGTTAGCTGTCGGGCTCGCGCTGAAAGAGCTGCGCTACGGCCGGTGTGCCGATTCGCCCCTGGGGCCTTGGCCCCGTCGGATCCCCCGCTCCCCGGCGCGGCGCACCGGAGATTCGGCATTTCTAAGGCTTGCTAACTGAACGGCGGCAAGAGGCTAACAAATCCGAAGGCGACGGATGCGTCTCGGACGGAGGGCATCCAGGGAGGCGTGATGGCGAGCCTGGTTCAAGGGGTTGATCCCCGATGAGTGGCGGGTGGACGCTTGCTTTCGGTATGCGAAAGCGAACGTCCACTGGCGTGCGACTACTTGCCTGCGGCCACCCTCTACTTGCCCTGAACGGCTGGTATGGACCGGCGGCCCTAATGCCTGATCGTGATCACATCGCCGTCCCGCACGACGTAGTCGCGCCCCTCGGTCCGCAAGAGCCCTCGCTCCCGCGCCCGCGCGTAGCCGCCGGCCTCGACGAGGTCGCGCCAGCCGATCACCTCGGCGCGGACGAACCCCGCCTGGATATCGCCGTGAACGCGGCCCGCCGCGTCCCAGGCGGTGGCGCCGCTCCCGAGCGCCCGCGCCCGCGCCTCGCTTCCCCGGTGGGCGGTGAAGAACGTGATCAGCCCCAGCAGGTCGTAGGCGGCGCGCACGAGCCGCGCGAGGCCCGGCTCGTCGATCCCGAGCTCGGTCCGCATCTCGGCGGCCTCGTGGGCGGGCGAGCTCGGCGAGCTCCTCCTCGATACGAGCGCTCACCGCGACGCACGGCGACTCTTCGGCGTGGGCCATCAGGTCCGCCGGGGGTTTGTCCTCCCCCTCGTCGACGTTTGCGACGTAGAGCATCGGCTTCGAGGTCAGGGCCTGCAGGTTCGCGGCTGCCCGCGGCGCCAGCGGCCGGCGGTGGAATCCTCGCGCACCGGGTCGCCACGGCCCAGCGCGTCGACCACCCGCTCCAGCCACTCGCGCTCGGCCACGACCTCCTTGGCGCCGGAGCCCGCCTGCTTTCGGACTCGCTCCAGCCGGCGCTCCGCCTGCTCCAGGTCCGCCAGGTAGAGCTCCGCCTCGACGATCTCTGCGTCGGCGACCGGATCGACGCGCGCCGTCCGGGTGCGGAACGAGTCGTCGACGTGCGCGCGCACCACGTGACAGATCGCATCCGTCTCCCGGATCTCGGCCAGGAAGCGGTTGCCGAACCCCTCGCCGCGCGAGGCCCCGCGGACGAGGCCCGCGATGTCCCGGAACTCGATCGTCTCCGGGACCAGCGGGACTCGCATCGGCCGCCGCCGCCACCGGCGCGAGACGGTCGTCGGGGACCTCGACGATGGCGACGTTCGGCTCGACGGTCGTGAAGGGATAGGCGGCCGTTTCGCGCCGATGCCCTCGTGAGCGCGTTGAAGAGGGTGGTCTTGCCGGCATTCGGGAGGCCGACGATCCCGATCCTCACTTCGGGGTGAGGTCGCGCGGGTCCGCCATCCCGGCCGCCGTCGAGGTCGGTCGCCCGATTCCCGCTGCCGCCGGCGACGAGTTCGATCAAGCGCTCCTCCATTCCTGGCTCGCCGCAGCCTGGGAAACGCCTGCCGATCAGGGCTCCGAGGACCACCCCGGCGAGCACGTCGGACGGATAGTGCATGCCGAGATAGGGCCGCGTGAGGCAGATGGCGCCGGCGAGGCGAGAGCGGCGGCCGGCAGCTCGGGGCGACCCGGCCCAGTGCGGTGGCGGCGGCGACGGACGAGGTCGCGTGGGCCGAGGGAAACGAGAGATCACTCGGCGCGCGCGTGAGCGGTGGGTGCTCTTCGATGAGCGGTCGATCGCGACCGACAGCGACCTTCACCGCGTAGTTCACGGCGATCGCCACTGGTCCGACAGCGGCTGCTGCGAGCCACCGGGGACGCCGGCGCGCATCGCGGGCGGTCCCGAACAGGCCGATCGCGGCCCAAACCGCGCCCCATTCGCCGACGATCCCCAGTGCACGCATGCCGCTTTCGAGCGGCTCGACATGGCCGCGGGTGCGCATCAACCACAGGACCGTCTGGTCCAGCCAGCCGAGGAACCCGGCGACGCCGGCGCCTGCGGACCGGCGGGCCGATCCGCCGCCGGCGCGCGAACGGCATCCGAACCACCGGCGGCGTTCGCAAGCCTCTGGCGCGTGTTCTCAGCACGGGCGGAGAGTATGCCTGGGCTCATCCGACGATCACGTGGAACGCGCGCGGCAAGGCAACGAACGTGGCAGCACCGCTCGTCACGAGCTCGCCGTCGACGTTGAAGGCGGTTCCCTCCGGCACCTGGAGCTCGACCCGCCGCGCCCGAAACGAGCGGACGCCGCTCTGGGATTCGAGCTCTCCGCGACGCAGGCCATACGCGCGGACGGCGAGCTTGACCCGCGCGGTCGAGTCGACGACGACGACGTCCAGGGCGCCATCCTGCGGGTCTGCCTCCACGCGGGAGCCGGCGCCGAACGCGCCGGTGCAGGCGACCGTGACCTGCCACGCGCGCCCCGAGAAGGCCTCGGCGCCGTCGCAGCGCAGCGCGCCCTCCACGGGCTTCGCGGTCAGCCCGGCGCGGAGCGCGCCCAGGGCGTACGCGGGCGCGCCGAAGAGACGCCTCAAGCCTCGCGCCTTCCGCGCGGCCGCCGGCGGAAGCCCCACGCTCGCGGCGTTCACGAACGGTCGCTCGCCCATCCGGCCGAGGTCGAGCGGCTCGGTCCGGACGCCCTTCACGGCAAGCCGGCAGGCGGCGGTGAGGTCGTCGGGCAGCCCCAAGGCGCGCGCGAAGTCGTTCGCCGTTCCGGCGGGGACGACGGCGAGGGGGACCCCGGATTCGGCGGCGGTCACTGCCGCAGAGCCAATCGATCCGTCGCCCCCGGCGACCACGATTCGGTCGGCCGCGGAGCTCGCCGCGCGCTCCCAATCCGAGAGCGGGTAGACGCGGACGTCAGCGCCGAGAGCCGCCAGTTCCAGCCTCGCCCGCTCGGCGTCGCCCTTGCCGGAATCCGGGTTCACCAGGAGCGCGACCGACCTCGCATGCCGCGGCTCCGGCTCGTGGGCTTGACCCGTTCCTGCTCCCATGCCTCCCTTGTCCGTGGGCACGTACCCCAGGGGGCAGGGCGGAAACGAGGTCCGTCCTCGGTCAGAATCCGCCAATGACCCCGACCATGGTCCCCGGCTACCGGCACGTCCCCGGGAATCACTGCGGCTCGACCGCGCTCCGGAACCTCCTCGCCTTCCACGGGCTGGAGATGTCGGAGGAGATGGCGCTTGGCCTCGGCGCGGGGATCAGCTTCTACTACGTGGTCCTCGAGGACTCCTCGCCCTCGCGCTTCACCAACGGCCGCACCGGCCGGCTGGAGGAGCAGTTCGTCGACCTGACGGACGCGCCGCTTCGTCTCGAGACCTTCGACGATCCAGGGGACGGGTGGCGAGCCGCCGCGGCGACGGTCGACTCCGGCCGGCCCGTGATCCTGATCACGGATCTCTACTACCTCGATCACTATGGGAAGTCCGCGCACTTCCCGGGCCACGCGGTGGTGCTCGCCGGATATGACTCCGAGCTGGCCTACCTCTCCGACACCGCGTTCGAGGAGCTTCAGACGACACGCCTCGAGGCATTGGCCCGCGCGCGACACGGTCAGCACCCGATCTTCCCCCTGGACGGGCACATGTTCGCGGTGCCGGAGGGAGCGGAGATCCGGGACCTCTCCGCCGCCGCACCGGGGGCGATCGCGCGCTGCGCCGCGCGGAATGCTCGAGCCGGAGCTCGGAGCGGTCCAAGGTATGCCTGCGCTTCGCCGGTTCGCCTCCGAGGTCGGAGCGTGGCCGGAGGAGGCCGAGGACTGGCGGTGGTGCGCTCGCTTCCTCTATCAGGTGATCGAGCGCCGCGGGACCGGCGGCGGGAATTTCCGGCTCATGTACTCGCGGTTCCTCGAGGAGGCCGGCTACGAGGAGGCGGCGCTGGCGGCCGCGGCGGCCGCGGCCTGGACCGCGCTCGCGGCAACGGCCCAGGCCGCCAGCGAGCCCAGCGAGCCGGATCCCGGCGTGTGGTCACGGGTAGCCACCGAGGCAGCCGTCGTGCTCGAGGCCGAGGAGCGGCTCTGGGATTCGCTCGCTCCCTGACCAGGTCAGGGCTCGAGACGAGCGAAGTAGCCGAGCGGCGGCCCGCTGCGCCGGGTCAGTCGCAGCCCGGCGCCCTCCGCCCGGCGCTGCAGCGAACGCAGGGTCACCATGTGCGGGTCGCCGAAGAGCTCGCCCACGATCAGCCGGCCGCGGGGCTTCAGCACGCGTGCGATCTCGCGCAGCGCGGCGTCCTGATCGGGGATCTCGCCCGAGACACGGTGACCAGAATCGCCGCGTCGAAGGAGTCGTCGTCGTATGGAAGCTCCCGTGCGTCGCCCCGCGTCGGGTTCACGTTCCAGAGTCCGCGCTCGCGGGCCCTGCGGATCGTGTGGTCGAGCATCTCCTGCTGGAGATCGAGGATCTCCACCGTCCCATCGTGGCCGACCCACTCCGCGAGGTCGAGGGTGTAGTAGCCGGTTCCGGGGCCGATCTCCAGCACCCGCTCGCCGGCCGTCGGCTCGAGGACCTGGCGCAGGCGCTCGCGGGTGATCACCGGGTGTGGCGCCGCGACCCAGAAGCGCTGGCTATAGGGGCAGGCCGACGGGTTCTTCCGCCACCACAGGGCCACGCCGACCACCCCCAGCAGCCCGAGGGCGACCAGCTTCCTCACTTGTCGGAGAAGCCGATCGTGTGCGCGGCGGCGGCGGTGCGGACGAAGACCACCTGTCTCGGTGTCGAGGGTGACCGGGCCGTCCTCCGCGTCGAGGTCGTGCCAGTCGTGGCCACGCTGCACCGCCTCACGCAGCGTCTGCAGAGCGTCCTCGCTCACGCGCGCCGACATCACCTGCCCGCCCGCGAAGCCCACCTCGATCCGCTTCATCTCAGCCATCTCGCCTCCTATTCGTGACCCGTGGCGGGCTCGACCAGCTCCGTCAGCACGCCGTCCGTGGACTTGGGATGCAGGAACGCGACCCGGCTCTTGCGGATGCCGATCCGCGGCTTGGGATCGATCAGATCGACGCCGGCCTCTCCGAGCCTCGCGAGCGCCGCATCGATGTCGTCGACGCGGTACGCGACGTGGTGTAGCCCCTCGCCCCGCCGCTCCACGAACTTCGCCGACAACGGTCTCGGGGCCCAGGGGCGACAGCAGCTCGACGTGCCCATCGCCGACGTCCAGCAGCACCGCTTCGACACCCTGCTCGTCGACGGTCTCGCGGTGGACGAGCGGCATGCCGAACGTCCCCTCGTAGAGCGCGATCGCGCGGTCGAGATCGGACACCGCGACGCCGACGTGGTCGATCTGCCCGAACACGGGCGTCAGTCTATGGACCTTCGTGCGGGGCCCAGGCCTAGCGCCGCTCGGCCTCCGGAGGCTTCGATACGAGGGCAGCGGCGCGGTCCCCGGCACGAGGGCGATCCCGCGCGGGCTCGCTTCGCTCGCCATCGACTTCGGGCGTGGCCCGCTCTCGCGCCATGATCGCCCGGATCTCGTCGTGCTCGATCACCTCGTTGGCGAGCAGGCGCTCGGCGATCTCGTCGAGCAGGTCGCGGTGGTCGACGAGCAGCCTGTAGGCGCCGCGGTAGGCCTCCTCGGAGATCTCCGTGACCTCCTCGTCGCGGGTCTGCCGCAGCGCCTCGGAGACCGTGAAGTCGTCGGCCGGGACCTGGTGGGAGCGGATCGGGGTGCCCATTCCGTACTCGTAGACCATCGAGCGTGCGATGTCGGTGACCCGCTTCAGGTCGTCGGACGCGCCGGTGGTGATGCGCCCGAAGGTGATCTGCTCGGAGACGCGCCCGGCGAGGAGGACCTTCATGTAGTCGATCAGCTCCTCGCGCGACTTCAGGTAGCGGTCCTCCTGCGGCAGGTTCAGTGTGTAGCCGAGGGCCTTGCCGCGGGGGACGATCGAGACCTTCTGGACCTTGTCGACGCTCGGCAGGAGCTCGGATACCAGCGCGTGGCCGGCCTCGTGCCACGCGACGACCCGCTTCTCGTGGTCGGTGATCACCTTGCGCGACTGGAGGCCCGGCGACGACGCGCTCGAAGGCGTCTGTCGAAGTCGCGCCTGCGTGATGAAGTCGCGCGCTGCGGCGCCGGCGAGGATCGCGGCCTCGTTGCAGAGGTTGGCGAGGTCGGCGCCGGTGAGCCCGGCCGTGTGCCGGGCGACGCGCTCCAGGTCGACGTCCTGGGCGAGCGGCTTCGAACGCGTGTGGACGCCGAGGATGCCGCTCGCGGCCGCGCATGTCCGGCGGCGGGACGAAGACCTGGCGGTCGAAGCGGCCCGGGGCGCAGCAGCGCCTTGTCGAGCTTCTCGAGCATGTTGGAGGCCGCCATCACGATCACGTTGTCGCGGGAGTCGAAGCCGTCCATCTCGACGAGCAGCTGGTTCAGCGTCTGGTCGCGCTCGCCGGAGATGTCGGAGCCGCGATGCGCCCCACCGCGTCGAGCTCGTCGATGAAGATGATCGCCGGCGCGTGCTCGCGCGCCTGCTTGAACAGCCGCCGGATGCGGGCGGCGCCGAGGCCCGCGAACATCTCGACGAACGACGAGGCGGACTGGCCGAAGAAGTTCGCGCCCGACTCGTGGGCGACCGCCTTGGCGAGCAGGGTCTTGCCGGTGCCGGGCGGGCCGTGGAGCAGGATGCCCTTCGGCACCGTGGCGCCGAGCGCCTTGAACTGCTTCGGCCGCGCAGGAACTCGACTACCTCGCGAAGCTCGTCCTTGGTCTCCTCGACGCCGGCGATGTCGTCCCACGTGACGGAGCTCGCGGACCGCGGCGTGATCTGCTGCGGCTTGGTCCGCGGCATCAGCTTCAGCGTCCGCCACACCAGGTAGACGAGAACGCCCCATGAAGAGGACGGCAGCCCACGCTGCATGAAGTTCTCGAACTGGTCCCAGTCGATGCCGAGATTCCGAGCGTGGTCATGGGTACGTTGGCCGCGGCTGAGCCGGCAGCTAACCGTATCGGCAGCCTCAGGCCGCGACTGAACGAGCGTGTCGCCTGCCTCGGCCCTCAGGATCTCGCGCAGGGCGGCCGAGCCGACCTCCAGCTGCTCCTCGCTGGGCTCGCGCGTGGACGAGGAGCGCGCTGGATCTCGTGGCCGGCGGCGTGGATCCCGCGCCCAGTGGGGAGTCCGGCGCGCGCTCGCGCGTAGGCGAACAGCTCGACTGCCGCCGGACAGCTGGCCAATCCGGCGACGGCCGCGCGCGGCCGGCCCCGGGTTCCGGACGAGCCGCTCCACGACCAGCTGTCCGGCCACCGAGAGGACGAGGAGCGGGAGCGACCAGGTTGGAGCCGCAGCGCTCGTGCTCCTTCGGGAGCGTCGGCCGGGTCGAAGCTGCCGCGCTCGTACGCGCCGATCGCCTTGTGCTCGACGCCGTGGTAGGCGGCGAGGTCGCGATCGCGAAGCGCGGCGGCAGCCGGGAGCGACGCCGAGCGTAGCGATGAGGGCCTCCCGGGCCACGCGTCGTCGGGCCGAGCCGCCGGATCGCACGCTCGAGGCCAGCGCCGTGGCGAGGCCGACCGCGAGCACGCGCGAGTCCTCGATCGGCAGCCGCGCCGCGGGAGGCTGCGCCGCGCGACGGGCACGACCGCGAACGCCTCGGCGAGGCGCAGCGGGCCGCGCAGCAGCGGCACCGACCCCAGCGACCCGCGGGCGAAGCGTCGGCTTGGGCCCGGAGGCGACCTCGATCGCGCCGTCGGGGGCGCGGGCGGCCGCCGCCCACGACGTCGGGCCGTGGATCAGGAGCCCGTTGCGAAGCGCCATCCCGCCGAGGCGCAGCGGGCGCTCGGGCCCAGCGCCGTTGCCGGGAGCGTCGACGACGCGCTCGGCGGAGGCGCCGTCGTCGATGCTCACTCCAGCACCCGCTGGATCATGTCGCGATAGAAGCGCGCCGCGAACTCGATGTCGGCGACGGCCGCGCGCTCGTCGGCGCTGTGGACCAGCGGCGCGGCGTCGAGCAGCGACAACTCCCGCTGCGGGCAGAAGCCGTAGACCGTCGCGGCGTCGAAAGCCTTGCGGAACCAGTGGCTGTCGCTGAAGCCCGCCATGACGATCGGCACCAGCGCCGCGCCGGGGTCGTTCTCGCGCGAGCCACTCCTCGATCAGGTCCCGCAGCGGAGAGCTCGGACGGCGAGCGGTTGCCGACGACTTGGTCCACGAATTCCAGCGAGTAACCGTCGGACCCGCCGAGAACTCGCCTCGACCTGGCGCGCGAACCTCGTCCTCCTCCACGCCGGGCGGCACGCGGCAGTCGACCAGGGTCTCGGCGGTCGAGGGGATCACGTTCGCCTTGTCGGACGCGCTCGCCTGCGTCGGGCACGAGCGTGACGCGAAGCATCGGGTCGAGGAGGTAGGCGACCATCTCGGGGCGCGCGGTCCCGGAGCCGCGCAACCGCGCTCGTCGAGGCCGCCTGGGTCGGCGCCGACGTCCTCGCCGCACAGCGCCGGAGACGAACTCGGCCGCCTCCGGGGTCGCGGTCGACGGGCGGCTGCGCGCGCAGACGCTCGAGCAGCGGCGCAAGCTTCAGCAGGGCGTTGTCGCCGAGCGCCGGCATCGATGCGTGGCCGGCGCGGCCATGCGTCCGGAGCAGGAACCGGAACACGCCCTTCTCGCCGACACACAGGGTGTAGAAGCGGCGCCCGTCGAGCTCGAAGGCCACGCCGCCGCCCTCGTTCAAGACGTAGTCCGCAGCGAACCGCGTCGGGGTGCTCCCGGCAGAGCCACTGCGCGCCGGCCTCGGCGCCCATCTCCTCGTCGGCGGTGGCGACCACCAGCAGGTCCCCGGAGGTCGGCCGCCAGCCGTCGCGCCCGAGCGCCGCCGCGGCGGCCACCTCGGCCGCGACCTGGTCCTTCATGTCCTGCGCGCCGCGGCCGCGGATCTCGCCGTCCACGACGTCGCCCGCCCACGGATCGAAGCTCCACTCGGACGGGTCGGCCGGGACGGTGTCGACGTGCCCGAGCAGGCACAGCGTCGGCCCGGAGCGCTCGCCACGAAGCCGGGCGACCAGGTTCGGGCGGCCGGGCTCCGCGCGCCAGGAGCTCGCACTCGAAGCCGGCGTCGGTCAGCGTCTCGGCGAAGAGCTCCTGCGCCGGCTGCTCGTTGCCGGGCGGGTTGACGGTGTTGATGCGAAGCAGCCGCTGCAGCAGCTCGACGGCCTCGGAGCCCTCGGCGGTCGCCGCTGCGCCCTCTCCCTCCACGCGAGGGAGGTTAGTGCTCAGCCGGCAACCTCGCCGCTCACGGCTCTGGGGAATTGGGGCGTCATCGCGACCCTGGGTCCCCAAACCTCCCTGAGCTCGGGGTCATACTGGATTCATGGAGCGGCTTTTCGAAACCGGCGAGGAGCGGCGTCGGCGCACGAGCGTCCCGCCCGCCGAGGCGCCGCTTGCCCGTGCGGGCGCGGCCGCGGACGCTGGACGAGCTGGTCGGTCAGGAGCACCTGCTCGCCGAGGGGTCGCCGCTGCGCATCGCGGTCGAGACCGGGGAGCCCCACTCGGCGATCTTCTACGGCCCCCCCGGCTCCGGCAAGACCACCCTCGCCCGCATCATCGCCGAGGCCGCACGGGGCGCCTTCGAGGAGGAGTCCGCCGTGAACGCCGGGCGTGCGGAGGTGCGGGCGGTGATCGAGCGCGCCGAGGAACGACGCCGCGCCTCGGGGCAGCCGACGATCTTCTTCCTCGACGAGATCCACCGCTTCAACAAGGCTCAGCAGGACGCCCTCCTGCCGGCGGTCGAGGAGGGGCTCCTGACCCTGATCGGCGCGACCACCGAGAACCCATACTTCGAGGTGAACTCGGCGCTGCTCTCCCGAGCGCAGATCTACGAGCTTCATCCGCTCGCGCCGGGTGAC
This sequence comes from uncultured Actinomycetes bacterium, assembly GCA_963797665.1. Classification (GTDB taxonomy): domain Bacteria; phylum Actinomycetota; class Thermoleophilia; order Solirubrobacterales; family 70-9; genus AC-56. The sequence continues at coordinate 232,967 of CAWCQE010000023.1, forward strand.
CTCCGGCGGCTGCTCGATCGGGCGCTGGCCGACTCCGAGCGCGGCGTCGAGGACCCGCCCGAGGTCTCCGAGGAGGCGCTGGAGCTCCTGGCCGGACGATCGGACGGCGACGCGCGCGTCGGGCTGTCGGCGCTCGAGCGTGCGGTCGAGGCCGCTCGCGCCGCGGGCCATGCGGTCGACCTGGACACCGCCGAGGATGCGCTCCAGCGAAAGGCGCTGACGTACGACCGCGAAGGCGATCGCCACTACGACTACATCTCGGCGTGGATCAAGGCCACCCGCGCCTCCGATCCCGACGCCTCCCTGTACTACCTGGCCGTCATGCTGGAGGGCGGCGAGGACCCCCGCTTCATCGCCCGGCGGATGGTGATCCTCGCCTCTGAGGACATCGGCAACGCTGACCCGCAGGCGCTCGTCGTCGCAAGCGCCGCGGCCGACGCCGTCGATCGCGTCGGGCTTCCCGAGTGCCGGCTGAACCTCGCGCAGGCGGCGACTTACCTGGCGCTCGCGCCGAAGTCGAACGCCTCGTACCTGGGGCTGAAGCGGGCCCTCGCCCACGTCCGCGAGCATGGCGCGCAGCCGCCCCCACCGTACCTGCGCGACGCGCATTACCACGGCGCGCGCAAGCTCGGGCGCGGTGTCGGCTACGTCTATCCGCATGACGAGCCGGGAGGCGTGGCCGATCAGCAGGTGATCCCGGAGGGCATGGAACGCGAGCGCTTCTACGAGCCGACCGACCGTGGCTTCGAGGCGGAGTCTCGAGGCGCCTGGAGGAGCTGCGCCGCCGCCTGCGCCCTTCCCAGGGCGCGAGGTCCCGCACGAAGTAGCCCCCAGGTCGAGAGGTGCAGTTCCCGCGCATAGCGCGGATAACGCACCGCTCGGCGCAATATCATCGCCGTCGATGGGGAAGCTCGAGTCGTTCAACCCGGCGACCGGCGAGCTCGTCGGGAGCGTCGAGACCATCAAGCCCGACGAGGTCCAGGGAGTCGTCGACGACGTCGCGCGAGGTCCAGCCGTTCTGGGCGCAGCTGACGCTCGCGGACCGGGCGCGGTACCTGCGCAAGGCCGCCGACGTGCTGGTCGAGGAGGTCGACGAGGTCGCCGAGCTCCTCACCCGCGAGCAGGGCAAGCCGATCACCGAGAGCTACACGATGGAGGTCGTCCCCACCATCGACGTGCTGCGCTGGTGCGCCAGCGCGGGCCAGAAGATCCTCGCGGACGAGCAGGTGCGGATGGGCCAGGCGCTCTTCCTCACCAAGCAGGCGAAGTTCAGCGTACCAGCCGATGGGCGTCGTCGGCGTGATCGCGCCGTGGAACTACCCGTGGTCGATCCCGTTCGACGAGGTCGCGATGGCGCTGATGGCGGGAAACGGCGTCGTGCTGAAGCCGGCCAGCCTGACCCCGCTGCTCGGGGAGCGGATCCGCGAGACGTTCGAGAAGGCCGGGCTCCCCGAGGGCCTCGTCCGCGTCGTCCACGGCGGCGGGGCGATCGGCGCGGCCCTGTGCGAGTCGACGGCGCGGAAGATCTTCTTCACCGGCTCGGTCGAGGTCGGCCGCAAGGTCGGCGAGCTCTGCGCCCAGCGGCTCAAGGGCTCGGTGCTCGAGCTCGGCGGCAAGGACCCGCAGATCGTCTGCGCGGACGCCGACCTTCCCGAACGCGATCTCCGGTTGCGTGTGGGGCGGCTTCGCGAACGCCGGCCAGACGTGCTCGGGCATCGAGCGCACCTACGTCGTCAAGGAGGTCGCCGACAGGTTCATCGACGGCGTCGTGCGCCGCGCGAGCGAGCTGACGGTGGGCGACCCATGGAGTGGGAGACCGAGATCGGACCCGATGGTCTCCGAGGATCAGTTCGGCGTCGTGCAGCGAGCTCGTCGACGACGCGCTGACGAACGGCGCGGAGCGCGTCGCCGGCGGGCCCCGCGAGGTCCCCGGCTTCACGGGCAAGTTCATCGCCCCGACCGTGCTCGCCGGCGTCGAGGACGAGATGCGGATCATGAAGGAGGAGATCTTCGGCCCGGTGCGTGCCGATCATCGTCGTCGACTCCGAGGAGGAGGCGATGGCCCGGGCCAACGACTCCAACTTCGGCCTCGGCGCGTCGGTCTGGACCAAGGACCGCGCAAAGGGCGAGCGGATGGCGAAGCGCGATCGAGTCCGGCATGGTGTGGATCAACGACCACTCCTACACGCACGCCGCCTGCCAGTGCTCCTGGGGCGGCGTCAAGGACTCGGGCGTCGGCCGCTCGCACTCGAAGTTCGGCTTCTACGAGTGCGTCGACGTCAAGCTCGTCGCCTGGGAGCCGGGCCGTACCCGCGACTTCTGGTGGCAGCCGTACGACCGGACCCTCGGCGAGGCCGTCCGCGCCACCGCCAGGCTGCTCTACGGCCGCAACGGCCAGCGCGTGCGGGCGCTGCGCGAGGGTGGGATCCCGCTTCTGCGGGTGACCGCCCGCACCCTGCGCAAGGACGCCTAGCGCGGGCCGCGCAGCTTGCGTCCAGGCACGCATAGCGACCCTGGATTGCCAACGCTGAGAACGCGGGCGGGCCGCCCTACTGCTGTGGCCGCCTGACCGGTGAGTCGTCACGGCTACGCGGGCGGCGGGCGACCAGCCGCTCGCCTGGCTCGTGTTGCTCGCCTTCTCCGAGCGCGCCGCGACGTCGTAGGTGTGCCCTGCCCGAACGCGGCACGGGCTTTCCAACGGCGCCGAAGGTCGCCTGCGCGGCCGTCACGTCGTTCTTCCAGACCTTCCACGCCCCGCCGTCGACCCGGTAGCGCACGTCGAACTTGCCGCCCGTGTCGTTGGACCCCGTCGACCACCTGACGCCGAACGAGCTGGCGGTCTTGTTGAAGATCTGAGGCCGGATCTTGATCGTGCCCTGCCATCCCGGAGCTGCGATGGAGCTCGCAGTAGTAGTGGAAGGATCCCGCCGACGGGATGACGGTGAACCCGCTTGGCTGTGGCTGCGTGAGGTCGCCCGGAGTAGAAGAGCTTGACGTCCTGGCGGACGTTGTGGCTGGAGGAGGTCGTCCCGTTGGTGCCCCACTGCCAGTGGATGCCGCCCGCGCCCACGTTCTTGGTCACGGTCTTCGGTCCGAAGGTGAGCGAGTTGTTGGGCCGACCGTGACCGTCGTGGTGGCCCGCCCGAACGCCAGCGCCGGAATGGCAAGCAGCACGAGCGTCGCGCCGATCAGGAAATAGCGCCTCATCTCAACCTCCCTGTGAATCCCTCGTCTCCCCTGCCTCCTGCGGCGGCACGGTCCGCTGGGCTCAGCTTAATGAACACGGGCAGGAACCCCAAGCTCCCCTGCATGCCGCCCATGCCCGGCTGGGACAATCGCACCGAATGACGGAGGCGACCTCGCTCCAACAACCCGTTGCGCGCGAGCGCTCGCGACAAGCGGGCGGTGCGGTCGAGCTCCGCGGTCTGTGGCGGGCGTTCGGCGACCGGGCGGTTTTGCGCGATGCCTCGATCGCGGCCCCGGTTGGCAGCACGCTGGCCGTGCTCGGGCCGAACGGTGCGGGCAAGACCACTCTCCTCCGGATTCTCGCCACGCTGCTGCGCCCGACGAGCGGCGAGGTCAGCGTTCTCGGCTGTGCGCTCCCGCGTGAGGCCTGGCGGGCCCGGGGCCGAATCGGGCTCCTCGGCCACGAGCCGCTCCTCTATCGCGACCTGACCGCCACGGAGAACCTCCGTTTCCATGGCCGCCTTCACGGCCTCGCGGATGAAGCGGCCCGGCGGGTCGACGAGCTGCTCGCGGCAGGTCCGCATGTCCCGGCGTGCCGACGAGCTGGTGCGAAACCTCTCGGCCGGCATGGTCCAGCGCTTGGCCGTGTGCCGGGTGCTTCTGCACGAGCCGGAGCTCCTGCTTCTGGACGAGCCGCGCTCCCATCTCGATCCGGAGGCCGGGGCGCTCGTCGAGCCGCTGCTGGGCCCCGCGCCGGGGCGGACCCGCGTTCTGGTCACGCACGAGGTCGATGCCGCTCTGGCCGAGGCCGATCTCGTCCTGGCGCTCAAGGCGGGCGGCTCGGTCGCCTACGCCGGCCCCGCCAGCGGCCTGTCGGCGGGGGACGCGAGGGCCATCTACGGGGGCGCGCCGTGACCGCGCACTGCTCAGGCGCGCGCGCAGCGCCGCGCGAGCTCGCTCGTGGCGCTGCGGGCGATCCTCATGAAGGACCTGCGGGTCGAGCTGCGGACGCTCCAGTCGGTGCCTGCCATGGCGCTGTTCGCCGTGACCACGTTCGTGATCTTCCGCTATGGGCTGGACAGGCAGTCGCTCAGCGGCGGCCTCGCAGCCGGGGTCCTCCTCGCCACGGTGCTGTTCGCGGCGATCATCGCGGTGAACAGACTGTTCGTCGCCGAGCGCGAGGAGGGGGGCTTCGACTCGATTCGCCTGGCCCCGGTCGACGGAACCGCGCTGCTCGGCGCGAAGGCCGCAGCGCTCGTGATCTACCTCGTCGTGCTGGAGACGATCGCCGTTCCCGTCTTCGCGCTCTTCTTTCTGCACTCGTGGAGCGGCATACCCCCGCTGGCGGGAGTCCTCCTGCTCGCCGACCTCGGCCTCGCCGCGACCGGCGTGCTCGTCTCCTCAATCGCGGCCAACTCCCGGGCGCGCGACCTCCTCGTGCCGCTCGTCCTGCTGCCGCTCCTGGTGCCGGTGATGATCGCGGCTGCCGGCGCGTCGCAGGAGCTGCTCGCCGCAGGCGGGCCGTCGTACGACGGAGTGGCGAAATGGCTGGCCGTGCTGGCCTTCTACGATATGACGTTCGCGGCGGTGGGCTTCGCCGTCTACGACTATCTCCTCGAGGACTGAAGCACTCGCCGACGAGCCTCGCATGAAGGTCCCAAGCCTCCGAACCAACGCCATCGCAGCCACGCTCGTCCTGTCCGCGGGCTTCGCGCTGGTCTTCTTCTACGCGCCTCTCGACGCCGACCAGGGATTCATCCAGAAGATCTTCTACCTGCATGTCCCGCTCGCGATGTGCTCGCTGGCCGGGTTCGTCGTCGGCGGGATCCTTGCGATCGCTCATCTCCGGACCGGCGATCCGCGGTGGGACGCCCGCTCCTACGTCGCCATCCACCTCTCGATCATCTTCGGCGTCGGCGTGCTGATCACGGGATCGATCTGGGCCCACGCCTCGTGGGGCAAGTGGTGGGTCTGGGATGAGCCGACGCTGGTGAGCTTTCTGATCGTGTTCCTGCTCTATGCGACGTACTACCCCTTGCGCTACGCGATCGAGGATCGCGACCGCCAGGCCCGCTACGCCTCGGTGTTCGCCATCACGGCGGGCGCCTTCGTCCCGCTCAACTTCGTGGCGGTGCGGATGGCCCAGTCCCTCGTCCACCCGCGGGTCTTCGCCACCGCAAACGGCGGCCTGCCCGGCTCGATGCTCCTGACCTTCCTGGTGTGCCTGGCGGGGATGGCGCTCCTGTGGCTGGCGCTCGTGCGATTCGAGCTGGCCGCGAAGTCCGCGTCGGCGAGCCTGTCGCGGCTGCGGCGAGCGCTCGAGGGTGAGCCGGAGGTGCCCGCACCGGGATCGCGCGTCGCCCCCGGCGTTCCGTCCAGCGCGACGTCGGTGACCTGATGCCCGCGCTCCCACTGGATGAGGCCGGCAAGTACGTCGCGGCCGCATACCTCGTCTTTCTCGCCCTGATCCTGATCTACGTCGCACTCATGGCGGCGAAGCTCGCGAGGATCGACCGCGAGCTGTCCGAGCTGGCCGAGCTCGCCGAAGGAAACCGCCGTCCTGCAACCGATCCTCCCGGCGCGGACGCGGGAGCAGACCAAGATGCCCGAGGCGGAGCCGAGGGCAACATGTTCGAGCGAGAGCGGAGCAGCCGGGAGGAATTGGTGTGACCGCACTGCTCGCCTTGGGCATCTCGCACAAGACCGCTCCGCTCGAGCTGCGCGAGCGCGTCGCGCTGACCGAGGGGCGGGCTGCAGGCGTCCTGCGCGAGCTCGTCGAGGCCCGCGAGGTCCAGGAGGTCGCTGCGATCTCGACCTGCAACCGGACCGAGCTCTATCTCGCGGCTCCGGATCCGGTGGGCGCCGAGGCGCTGGCCCTCGGCGTGCTGGCGCGAGAGGCGGGGACGCCGCCGACCGAGCTCGTCGGCCACCTGTACTCCCTGCGCGGGGCCGATGCCGCGCTTCACCTGTTTCGGGTCGCCGCGGGTCTCGATTCGATGATCGTCGGCGAGGCCGAGGTGCAGGGTCAGGTCAAGCGTGCCTACGAGCTGGCGCTGGTGGAAGGGGCGACGGGACCGATCCTGAACCGCCTCTTCCGCGGCGCGCTCGCCGCCGGCAAGCGCGCGCGCTCCCAGACGGGCATCAGCGAGCGCGGCGTTTCGGTTCCGTCGGTCGCCGTCGAGCTCGCGCGGCGGACGCTCGGGGACCTGTCGAGCCGCCTCGTGCTGGTCGTCGGCGCCGGTGAGACCGCCGAGCTCACGGCCCGAGCGCTCGTGTCGCGAGGTGTCGAGCCCGCCTTCATCGCCAACCGCCGCTACGACCGGGCGATCGGACTCGCGCAGCGCTTCGGTGGGCGCGCGATCCGGTTCGAGGAGCTTCCGGAGCAGATGGCGGACGCGGACATCGTCGTCGCTTCCACCAGCTCGCCGCATCACGTGATCGAGCGCACCGAGCTCGCCCAGGTGATGGCGGCGCGCGCCGGGCGCCAGCTGCTGTTGATCGACCTCGCCGTCCCTCGTGATGTCCATCCAGACTGCCGTGACCTCGAGGGTGTGGGTCTCTTCGACATGGATGACCTCCAGAGGCTGGTCGAGCGAAACGCGTCCGGGCGCGAGGCCGAGGGCCGGCGCGCGGAGAGCATCCTGCGGACGGAGCTCGGGAGCTTCGAGCGCTGGATGGCATCGCAGAACGTCGTGCCGACGATCGCGGCCCTGCGCGCTCGGGCGGATGAGATCACGGCGCGCGTTCTCGCGGAGAACGAGCAGCGGTGGGAGTCGCTCAGCGATGGCGACCGCGAGCGCGTTCGGGCCATGGCCAGGGCGATCGCGAGCCGTCTGCTGCACGAGCCGACCCTGCGGCTCAAGCGCTCCTCCGGCGAGGAGGACGCGTACATCTATGTGAACGCGCTCCGCGAGCTGTTCGGTCTCGACGCCGAGAGCGCGCCCGCGCGGAACGCGGACGCCGAGGTGCGGGCGCTTCGCGGCGCCCGGCGCGGTCGCTCAGCGACTTGAATCAGGCCCAGGTCCTCAGGCTCGGCACGCGCGGGAGCCGCCTCGCCCTCGCGCAGGCGCAGGCGGTGGCGGACGCCATCGGGGACGCCGAGGTGATTCCCGTGCGGTCCACGGACTCCGAGCCCGGCGACAAGGAACGGTTCGTCCGCGGCGTGGAGCGGGCGCTCCTCGCGGGGGAGGTGGACCTGGGCGTTCACTCGGCCAAGGACCTGCCCGGCGACCGGCCGGACGAGCTCCGGCTCGCCGGCGTCAGCCGACGCGAGGATCCGCTGGACGCGTACGTCGGGGCGGCGTCCTCGCTGGGCGATCTGGAGGCCGGGTCGCGGATCGGGACCTCGAGCCTGCGGAGGCGTTCGCAGCTCCTGGCGTCGCGGGACGACCTGGAGGTGGTCGAGCTTCGCGGGAACGTCGACACCAGGCTTCGCAAGCTGGCCGAGGGCGACTACGACGGCATCGTGATCGCCGCCGCCGGGCTGCGCCGGCTCGGCCGGGAGTCGGAGATCTCCTTCACGTTCGCCATCTCCGAGCTCACCCCGGCGCCGGGGCAGGGCTCGCTCGCGATCGAGGCGCGACGGGACGACGCCTCGGCGGCGGTGGAGGCGGCACGGATCTCCGATCATGACGCGCTGGTGGAGCTGACGGCCGAGCGAGCGGCGGTCGTTGCGTTGAACGCGAGCTGTCAGACGCCCATCGGCGTCTGCGCGCGCATCGGCGACGACGAGCTCGTCCTGCACGGCTACGCCGGCCTACCCGACGGATCCGAGTGGGTTCGCGACCGGGTGGCGGGCGACCGCGAGCAGCCGGTGGCGTTGGGCGAGGCGCTCGCGGAGCGGATGCTGGTCGCAGGTGCCGGGGACATCCTCGAGCGCGCCGGGGCGGCGCTCTGATGGCGGCGGCGCGGCCCGGCGTCGTGTATCTGGTCGGGGCGGGACCCGGCGACCCCGGGCTGATGACGGTGCGCGGCGCGGCGCTCCTCGCGAGCGCCGACGTGATCCTCCACGACCGCCTGATCCCCGCCGGGGCGCTGCGGGGCGCACGGGAGGATGCCGAGGTCGCGTACGTCGGCAAGCGGCCGGGTGAGGCCGAGCTGCCGCAGACGGAGATCGAGCGCCGGATGATCGACCAGGCGCGCGCCGGCAGGAGCGTCGTCCGACTGAAGGGGGGCGACCCATTCGTGTTCGGGCGCGGCGGCGAGGAGGCCGAGGCGCTCGCCGAGGCCGGGATCCCGTTCGAGGTCGTCCCGGGCGTCACTGCGGGGGTTGCTGCCCCGGCCTATGCCGGGATCCCGCTCACCCATCGCGACGATGCCTCCGCCGTCGCCTTCGTCGCGGGTCACGAGGACCCATCCAAGGATGGATCCGGGATCGACTGGGACTCGCTCGCGAGCTTTCCGGGCACGCTCGTCCTCTACATGGGCGTAAAGCGCGTCGGCGAGATCGTCGCTCGCCTGACGGGGGCGGGCAGGCGGGCGGACGAGCCCGCCGCCGCCATCGAGCGAGGCACGACGCCGGCGCAGCGCACGGTCGAGGCACCGCTGGCGGAGCTGCCGGACGCCGTGGCACGGGCGCGGATCAGCCCGCCGGCGATCGTCCTCACGGGCGCCGTCGCCGCGCGCCGCGAGACGATCGCCTGGCTCGAACGGCGACCGCTCTTCGGTCGGCGGGTGGTCGTGACCCGGGCACGGGCGCAGGCCAGCGGGCTCGCGGCCACGCTCGCGGCGCTGGGAGCGGACGTCGTGGAGCTGCCGGCGATCCGGATCGAGCCACGGCTCGACTCGCCCGCGGTACGTGACGCCATCGGTTCGATCCACTCCTACGCCCTGATCTGCCTGACCAGCCCCAACGGAGCTCGGCTTCTGTTCCAGGCCCTGGACGAAGGCGGGCACGACTCGCGGGCCCTCGCGAACGCGACCGTCGCGGCGATCGGACCGGGGACGGCCGCCGCGCTCGCGGAGCGGGGCATTCGGGCCGACGTCGTTCCGGAGCGGTCGGTCGCCGAGGCGCTGGTCGAATCGCTCCTGGACGTCAACGTGGTGGGCCGCCCAGTACTCGTCGCCCGCGCGGCCGAGGCCAGGGACGTGCTGCCCGAGGCGCTTCGCGAGCGGGGCGCGAAGGTGGACGTCATCGGGCTTTACGAGACGGTGGCCGAGGAGCCCGACCTCGCGGCGCTGGAGGCCGCGGAGTCCGCCGACTACGTGACCTTTACGTCGTCGTCGACGGTGCGCAACTTCGTCGCGGTGGCCGGGAATCGGCTGCCGGGCGATGCGAGGATCGTCTCGATCGGACCGGTGACGAGCGACGAGGCGCGCGCCGCTGGCCTCGGGGTCGACGTGGAGGCCATTCGGCACGATCCAGACGGCCTCGTGGAGGCGCTGCTACTCGACGCCGCCCAGCGAGCGGTTGTCGGTTGACAGCGGCTCGGCGGCGTCCTTAGCCTTCCGGAAGGCCGTGGAGCCCAACCCAGGGCTCGGAGCCGCGTAGGGAGCAATTGACGAATACCGGAGAGGGTGCTCGGGCCGACGGTGCCGGGTTCCATATCGAGCGTGACCTCCTCTGCACGGTCAACTCGGACGGCTACTTCACGTCGCTGAACAGCGGCTGGGAGCGGGTTCTGGGCTGGACGCGCGAGGAGCTGATGTCCCGCCCGATCGTCGACTTCATTCATCCCGCCGATCGCACGCGGGCGGTCGCCGAGCTGGCCAAGGTCACCAGTGCGGACTACGAGGTCGTGAACTTCGAGAGTCGCTACCGCTCCCGTGGCGGCGGCTGGCGCTGGCTGCGGTGGAGCGCGCGCACGGACGGTGAGAGCTGGTTCGCCGTCGCCTTCGACGTCACCCGCGAGAAGGAGGTCGAGGCGCGGTTGCGCGGTGTCCTCACCGACGAGTACCTGGTCGCATACAGCCAGCCGATCCTCGACCATCGACGCGGCAAGATCGTGCAGGAGGAGCTCCTCGTGCGGATGCGCGAGGACCACGGGTCAGCGGCGATCCTGATGCCCTCCGAGTTCCTTCCGGATGCCGAGCGCTGCGGGCTCATCGGGCTGGTGGACCGGTGGATGGCGGCCCACGCGGTGGCGCTCTCGCGGCGGGGCCGACGGGCGGAGGTGAACCTCTCCGCGGTTTCGATCGCGGACGAGGAATTTATCGCCAGGCTCGAGCAATGGATCGAGCGCGCCGGCGTCAGCCCGTCCAATTTGGTGTTCGAGATCACCGAGACCGCCGCCCTCGAACAGCTGGATCTCGCGGTCGACTTCGCTGAGCGGCTCACCCGCCTCGGGTGCCAGTTCGCCCTCGATGACTTCGGAACCGGCTTCGGGTCGCTGACGCATCTGCGGGTGCTGCCGGTCAGGTACCTCAAGATCGACACGAGCTTCGTCCGCGAGGCCGCTTCGAGTCGCGAGGATCAGGCGATGGTTCGCGGGATCGTCGCGATCGCCCGCGAGCTCCGAATGCTGACGGTGGCGGAGGGAATCGAGGACGCGCGGACGCTGGAGCTCGTCACCGATCTCGGCGTGGACTACGCGCAGGGCTTTCACATCGGCCGCCCCGCACCGGTGGGCTGAGGCCAAGCGTCTGAACTACCTTTCGTGCCGTGGCGACGCGGCCGATCACGTTTCTCTCGGACTACGGCTACGACGACGAGTTCGCCGGCGTGTGCAGGGCGGTGATCGCTCGGATCGCGCCCGACGCGACGGTGATCGACCTGACCCATGGGATCCCGCGCCACGGGGTCGAGCGGGGAGCCGCGGTGCTGGCGAACGCCCTTCCATACACGCCCGCGGGCATCCACGTGGCCGTGGTGGATCCCGGAGTCGGCTCCCCCCGGCGCGCCGTGGCGGTGCGCGCGGCAACCGAGGATCGGATCCTGGTCGGCCCCGACAACGGGCTGCTCTGGCCCGCGATCGAGCGCCTCGGTGGCCCCGTGCAGGCCGCCGACATCTCCCTGTCCGACCTGCGGCTGGAGCCGATCTCGGCGACGTTCCACGGCCGCGACGTGTTCGCCCCGGTCGCCGCGCACCTCGCCCGTGGCTCTTCGCTGCCGAAGGCGGGCGAGAGGATCGAGACCGAGTCGCTGATCCGGATCGAGGCGCCCGAGCCGGCGATCGAGGCCGGGCGCGTCAGGGCGCACGTGGTCTCCGTCGACCGGTTCGGCAACTCGGCGCTCGACCTCGCCGACCGGCATCTGCCGAGGAGCGGGCTGCGGATGGGCCGCCCGGTCACGGTCGACGTGGCCGGGTCGACGCGCGACGCGGTGTTCGCGCTCACGTTTGCCGACGTCCCCGACGGTGGGCTGCTTCTTTACGAGGACTCGACCGGGAGCCTCGCGCTCGCCGTCAACCGCGGCGACGCCGCCGCCGAGCTAGGCCTCGAGCCCGGTGCCGAGGTCACCGTTCGGCCCGCGGACTGACGGCGGTGGAAGCCCGATCGCCCTTCGGGGCGCCGCGCAGGCACTACCGGCTCGTCGATTCGACGAACGAGCGAGCACGGGAGCTCGCCGCCGCGGGAGCGCCTGGGAGGACGATCGTCACGGCGGACCAACAGACCTCCGGCCGTGGCCGCCGGGGCCGACGCTGGTCGGCGCCGGCCGGAAAGGCGCTCCTCGTCTCGGCGATTCTCAGCCCGCTGAGCGCCGAGCACGCGCTCCTGCCGCTTGCCGTCCCGCTCGCGATCTGCGAGGCGGTGGAGTCACTCGCGCCGCTTCGGTGCCGGGTCAAGTGGCCGAACGACGTCTGGAGCGACGAGCGCAAGGTGGCGGGCGTCCTGATCGAGGCCCAGCCCCCTGATTGGGCGGTGATCGGGATCGGCGTCAACGTTTCGATCGAGCCGGACGAGTTTCCCGACGACCTTCGCCACCCCGCGACCTCGGTGGCGCATGGAGTGGACACCGAGGAGGTGCTCGACGCGGTCTGTGCGCGGCTCGGCGAGTGGGTGAGCACGCCGCTCGATGTTGTCGTGGCCGAGTTCGAGGTGCGCGATGCGCTCCGGGGCCGGCAGGTGGGCTGGACGGGCGCGGGCGGCGAGGAGGGCCAGGGCTCGGGCGTCGCCGACGGGATCGACGAGCGGGGGAACCTCGTCGTGGTCACGGCCGATGGGGAACGCCTGAGCCTCGGGTCCGGCGAGGTGACGCTGACCGTGGATCGGGCGACGAGAGAGTGACTGGGAGATTCGCGCCGAGTGAAAGATTGGGGCCCTTATAGGTACCCCCAATCGTTCACTCGATCGGGTCAACAGCGCCGAGTGTGGATTTGAGCCGCATACAGCGGCTCAATCACTCACTCGATTCGGACTTCGGGTTGGAGGCCGCCTTGGGCTCGTCTCCGTCGCCCGAAGCCTCGACGGAGTCTTCTCGTCGCCGGCCTCGGTGTCGTTCTCCCCGTCGGCGCCGTTTTGTGCCGCCCGCGCCCCGTTCTCGTCGGCGGCGGACCGGCGGCCCCGCCGTCGCCTGCGCTTGCCGGCCGAGCGGGGGAAGTTGCGCAGGAGCTCCCGGGCGACGGCGGAGGGCTTGCGGGCCATGCGCATGCGGGCGCCGCGCAGCACCTCCTCGGCCTCCGGCGTGTGGGCCACCGCCGCCGCCAGCAGCGAGATCGCCAACCGTCGGTCCTGCTGCCGGGCGGCGTGCACGATGCGCCGGGCGTTGCGGCCGTGGGCCCGTCCCGATGAATTGACGAACAGGCCGAGCAGCCGCTTCGTCTCCGGCCAGCGCTGCACGGCGTACTCCTCGTGGAGCTCGCGCGTGATCGACGCCAGGCGCCACACCCACGCCTGCGCCTGGTCACGACGGCCGATCCGGCGCTCCGCGAGCGCCTGCAGAAGGACCCTCGCCCCCGCCCGCCGCTCGTCGCGCGGCCACGTCGCCACGACCTCGAGCGAGTCGTCGAAGGCGTCGGGGTCCCGGAGCGCCGCGATCTCCGAAAGGGCCTTCAGCCGGAGCTGATGGTTGCGGTTGCGCTGCACGCACGTCAGCAGGAAGCGCCGCCGAAGCTCCCTGCCCTGGTCATGCTGGAGCATCGCCTTGGCGCGGCGCCAGTTGTTCGTCGTGACGCGGGCCCCGGCCAGCGCCGCCCAGGCGTGCTGCTCGGAGTAGTTGAGGTTCTCGACCGCGATCCGCCACAGCTCGCGCTCCAGGACGGCGAGGCGCCGCTCGGGATCGGCCGAGACCGGGACGACCCGCCGCTCGACCCGCACGCGGCGGCCCCGGCCGCGGCGCACCGGCCCGACGACAATCGCGCCGCCTCGGTACACGTCGCGGTCCAGCAGGCTGTGCAACGTGACGATGGTCTCGTCGCTCGTCGTCGCCGGATGCACGAAGTCGATGACGATGCCGGCCTCCTTGTCCGGAGCGCGGCGCGTGACGCGGCCGACGCGCTGCTGGTACACGCGCCGTGACGCGGTCGGAGCGAGATGCATGCAGATCGTCGCCCGCCGCGAGTTCCACCCCTCCGCGAGCAGCATCGCGTTGCAAAGCACGTCCACCTCGCCGCGCTCGAATGCGGCGAGGATTTCAGCCAGCTCGCGCTTAGGCGTCTCGCCGAGACGGCACGGGCATTCATGCCCGCGGCGCGGAACGAGGCGGCGACGTTGTTCGCGTGGCGAACGCCCGCCGTGTAGACGACTCCCTGGATCTTCCGGAAGCGCGACCGGTACAGGTCGGCGACGGCGACGTTGAACGGCTCCTGGTCCAGCAGGGCGGCCAGCTCTTCCTGGTCGAAGTCCTGGTCGACCTCGCCGCGGCGCAGCGGCACCTTGGCGATCGTCCTCACCCCCGGGCCGGGCGGGATCCGGATGCACCGAAGCGGTGCGATGACGCCGCGCCGCGCCGCCTGCACGAGGTCGAAGCGCGAGGTCTGGGTGGGGAACAGGTCAGCGACGTGGCGGGCGATCAGGGCGCCCGTGGCCGTCATCCCTATGAAGACGGGCCCCGGCCACGCGCGAATGCAGGCGCTGGTCTTCTCCCCGAGCGCGGTATGCGCCTCGTCGCAGATCACGATCGCGTAGGCGTCGGAGATGCGGTTCGCGTTCCGCACGAACCACTGGTACGTCTCGACCGTGACCGGGCCATAGGGATGGTCCGACGTGCCGAGCAGCGGCGGCGAGAGCCGATCCTTGTACCCGCGGTCCGAGATCTCGCCGATGAACTGGTCGACCAGATTGCGGCGGTGGGTCAGGATGAGGACGCCGCCCGTCCGTGAGCCCTCGATGAACCCGAGCGCAGCGACCGTCTTGCCGGAGCCGGTCGCGTGCTCGAACCAGAAGCGCCGGCTGGCGCCGGGATCCTCGGGCGCCTCATCGAGGACCTCGTCGCTCGGCTCGCTCCTCCCAGTCGACGGGCTCCTCCTCGTCCGGGACGATCTCGTCCTCGGCGACGGCATCCGGAACTCCGTTGCCGCTGCCTTCGCCGTTGGCGCCGTCCTCGCCATTTGCCGCGCGCCGCGCCGCACGGGCGCCGTTGGCCTGCGCCGCGCGATCGGACTCCTCCACCTCGGCGGTCAGCGCGGCCAGCGTGCCCGAGAGGACGTCGACCTGGTGCTCCGTGAGCTCGGCCCCGTCCGCGAGCAGGACGGGCTCGTCGGACAGGAGCCGCTCGAGGCCCAGGAGCAGGGAATACTGGCGGCGCCACTCCGGTGACGGCGTGCTCCTGCCCTCGTCGAGCTCGGCCAGCGCCGCGTCGACCGCGTGCCGGCGTGCCGTGCCCGGCGCGAGATCCTCAATCGTCTCGCCGTCGAGCAGGATCGGCTCGCGCGTGAACTCGCGCACGCGCTCTAGCTGATCCCCTTGGATCGTCCCGGCCGCGCTGGCGGCGACTTCGACTGACTTGGCCATGAAGGTTCTTGAGACGCCCGATCCCACAGGTCGTGGGGAGGGCGCGCTGTAGGCTCGGTGGAGGCGCGCCGGCTCTCGTGGCTTACCCCTCTCGACGAGTCGGCGGTTCCCCCGGGGTCCAGGTTCAAGCGTGGACCTACCCTTATTAAACCATCCTGGGCGCCGGTTTACGGGAACAACCCTCCAACCCGATGTTCCGCAAGCTCGCAAATCTCGCCGCCGCAGCCATGGCCGCTGTGGCGCTCGTGGCAATGTCCGGGTGCGGCTCCGGCGACGACACCGGCCCGGTAAGCCGCCGGACTACCAGCTCGGCGCTGGCCGGCGCCCCGCAGCCTCTCGCGCGGCTCTACGCGAAGGGCGACCAGCTGCTGCGCGGCGGGCACGGGTGCCTTCGGGGCCGAGCTCGACGCCCTCCGCGGCCACTCGGTGGTGGTGAACAAGTGGGCGTCCTGGTGCGAGCCGTGCCGCAGGGAATTCCCGTTACTGCAGCGCGCCTCGGCCCGCTTCGGCGACCGCGTCGCGTTCGTGGGCGTGGACGCGAACGACTCGAGCGCCGCGGCGCGCACCTTCCTCGAGGAGTTCCCGCTGCCGTATCCGAGCTACAGCGATCCCAACCAGGACATCTCGCGAATCGCTCGGTGCCACAGCGGGCTTCCCCGCGACGGCCTTCTACGACTCGAGCGGCAACTGGTGTTCGTCAAGCAGGGCCAGTACGCGAGCGAGGCCGATCTCGTCGCCGACATCAGGCGCCACGCGATGGGCGGCTAGCTTCGTTGTCATCGTGAGCGCGCGGGCGTGGGCGATATTCGGCGGCGTCTCGGTCCTCTGGGGGATCCCGTATCTGTTCATCAAGATCGCCGTCGACGACGGCGTGCCGCCTGCCTTCCTGGCGTGGGTCAGGGTGGTCCTCGCCGCCGCGCTTCTCCTGGCAATCTCCTGGCGGGCCGGGACGCTCCAGACCGTACGCGGTCACTGGCGCTGGCTCGCGGTCTTCGCCGTGGCCGAGATCACCATTCCCTTCCCGCTGATCGCAGCCGGCGAGCAGCACGTCGCCTCGTCGCTGGCGGCGATCATCATCGCCACCGCCCCGCTGTTCGTGGCCCTGCTCGCGATTCGCTTCGACGCGAGCGAACGGGTGAAGGGACGCCGGCTCGCCGGCTTGTCGTCGGGCTCTCCGGGGTCGTCGCGCTCGTGGGCATCGATGTGGCGGGCCGCGGTGACGAGCTCCTCGGCGCGCTGGCGATTCTCGTCGCCGCGTTCTGTTACGCGATCGGGCCGATGGTCCTGAAGCGTCACCTCGCGAAGCTCGACCAGGTCGCGTCGATGGGCTCGGCGCTGGCGATCGCTGCGGTCCTTTTGATCCCGGCGGTCGCGCTTGACCCGCCGAGCGCACCCCTGTCGGGCGAGGCGATCGCCGCGCTGGTCGTTCTCGGCCTGCTGTGCACGGCGGCGGCGTTCGTCCTGTACGGCATGCTGATCGCGGAGGTCGGCGCCGGCCGGGCGCTGGTCATCACGTACATCAATCCGGTCGTCGCCGTCGCCCTTGGCGTCGCGATCCTCGGGGAGCGTCCGGGCGCGGGAGCGATCGCCGGGCTCCTGCTCATCCTGGCGGGCTCCTGGCTCTCCACCGACGGCCGCCTTCCACCCGGACTCAACGCGCTGTTCGCGCGGCGGGGACGCCGCGCGGCAGGCGTCCCAGCGCAGCATGGCGCGCGGTCGGCGCCAGATGAGGTCGCGTAGGCGGTCACCGCTTCGAGTCTTACGCGGGTCGCGGTAGGGCGCATAATGAGGCCATGAGCCGCCTGCGGACCTGGATCTGGTGCGCCGTCGCCGTGGTCGGGCGCCGCGCTCGCCGCCACGCCCGCGCTCGGCCAGTTGTCAGGCCCCGGCTCGACCGGCGTCGCGTACTCGATCCAGCTTCAGGCGCCGATCGACCCGGCGACCCAGAAGTGGGTGAGCAGCGCGCTGGACGACGCGGCGAGCCAGGGGGCCCAGCTCGTGATCATCCGGCTCGACACTCCGGGCGGCCTGAGCGGACTCGATGCGGGCGATCATCCAGGACATGGCGGCCGCCCCGATGCCGGTGGTCGTCTACGTTCGCCGAACGGGGCCCGGGCCGGGTCCGCGGGCGCCTACATCACCGAGGCGGCCGACGTCGCCGCGATGGCGCCGGTCGACGAACATCGGCTCGGCGACGCCGATCGCGATCGGCCGCCGGCGGCGAGAGCCAGGACCTCTCGCGCAAGATCAAGAACGACGCGGCGGCCTGGGATGCGCGCCCTGGCCTCGGCGCACGGGCGCAACGCCGACCTCGCCTAGCTCCTGGTCACGCAGGCGAAGAACCTCACGGCGAAGGAGGCGCTCAAGGACAACCTGATCGACGTGATCGCGCCGAGCCAGGAGGCGCTGCTCCAAAAGCTCGACGGGTTCCAGGTCCAGGGCCCAAAGAAGCAGGTCTCACACCTCCGGCCTCCAGATCCAGAACCACGACATGCCGTTCCAGTACCAGGTGCTCGAGATCTTGGTCGAACCCGAACGTCGCCTACCTCCTGATCCTCGTCGGCATCCTCGGCCTGATCGTCGAGGCATTCAGCCCGGGCCTCATCGCGCCCGGCACGATCGGGGTGATCTCGCTGCTCCTCGGCCTCTACGGCTCCGTTCCAGCTTCCGGTGAGCCTCGCGGGGGTGCTCCTGCTCGTCGCCGGCATCCTGATGATCATCGGCGAGGCCCACCTACCAACCCACGGGATCCTCGGCGCCTCGGGGATCGCGGCGATCATCGCCGCTGGGTTCCTTCTCTACCCCACCAACACCAGCGCCGTCGAGATCTCGCCGTGGTGGTCGTGATCGTCGGCCTGATTCTCGGCGGCGGCCTGGCGCTGGTCGTCCGGAAGGCGGTGCAGGCGCGGCGCGAGCCCGAAGCGCACCGGGTGGGAGGAGATGGTCGGGCTCGGTCGGCGAGGTGCGGGAGCGCGCTGGACCCCGTGGGCCAGATCTTCGTTCAGGGCGCCCTGTGGCGCGCCGAGCTCGGCGGACGCGGACGGCGAAGGGCGGGCGCTCGAGCGCGGCGTTAGAGTGCGCGTCGAGTCAGTGGAGGGGCTGACGCTCCACGTCTCACCGGTCGGCGCCACGAAGTCGCCGAGCCGAGCCGGGCGGGTCCATAGGAAAGGAGCGCCGCGTGGCCGTCGTCATCGCGATAGTCGTCCTGCTCGTCATCTTCGTGGCGATCGCTGCTCGCCTCCGGAGTCCGGATCCTCCGCGAGTACGAGCGCGGCGTCATCTTCCGCCTCGGCCGCCTGATCGCCCAGAAGGGCCCCGGCCTGATCTTCCTGATCCCGATCGTCGACCGGATGGTCCGGATCGACCTGCGCACGGTGACCCTGACAGTTCCGCCGCAGGAGGTCATCACCAAGGACAACGTCACGGTCAGGGTCAACGCGGTCGCCTACTTCCGGGTGATCGACCCGAACAAGGCCGTCACCGAGGTCGAGAACTTCCTCCTCGCGACTTCGCAGATCGCGCAGACGACCCTGCGCTCGGTGCTCGGCAAGGCCGAGCTCGATTCGCTGCTGTCGGAGCGCGAGCGGCTGAACATCGAGCTCCAGCAGATCATCGACGAGCAGACCGAGCCGTGGGGAGTGAAGGTCACGACGGTCGAGGTCAAGGACGTCGAGCTGCCGGCGGACATGCAGCGGGCGATCGCGCGCCAGGCGGAGGCCGAGCGCGAGCGGCGCGCCAAGATCATCGCCGCCGACGGCGAGTTCCAAGCGGCCGAGAAGCTCTCGCAGGCGGCCGAACATCATCAGCCAGAACCCCGCCACCCTCCAGCTCCGCTACCTGCAGACCCTGCTGGACATCGGGGTGAACCAGAACTCGACGATCATCTTCCCGCTGCCGCTCGACATGGTGAAGCCGTTCCTGGAGCCCGGAGCGGCAGCCAAGCGTTCCGCCGCCTCCCGCGAGCACGCCGGGCAGCTGACCGGACCCGAGGTCCGCATAGACCAGCTCACCGGGCTGCGGGTCATCCTCGCGCCCGGCCGGGCCGAGCGCCCGGACGCGTTCGCGCCCGCGCGGCCCCGGAGCCGGGAGGAGCCGCCGAGTCCTGCCCGTTCTGCGAGGGCCGCGAGGACCGCACGCCGCCCGAGGTGTGGGCGACCCGCCCGGACGGCGGCGCCGCCGGATTCGCCCGGCTGGACGGCCCGGGCGGTCCCGAACCTCTACCCGGTGCTCGGCGCGAGGCGGCCGCGGCCGGCGAGACGCCGGCGCCGCCGAGACGCGGGTTGTCGAGCTCGGTCGATCCGCTTGCGGGCGTCGTCGCGCGGCGCGCGAGCCGGACCTGTTCGCCTCGCAGCCGGCCGACGGCGCGCACGAGGTGATCGTCCACGCACCCGAGCACGTGACGTCACTCGCGGAGCTGAGCGACGAGCGGTTCGCCGGGCGCGGTCGGCGGCCTGGCGCGAGCGGATGCGCGCCCACGCCGACGGCGTCCGCCTTCGTCCACCTGATCGTCAACGAGGGGCCGCGACGCGGGCGCCTCGCTGCCGCACTCGCACGCCCAGCTCTACGCGCTCGCATTCGTTCCGGCCGAGGTCGCGCGCGAGCGCGAGCGGGCCGGCGCGTACCACGAGCGGACGATGGGGGGCACCTGCTCTCGGACGTCGCGACCGAGGAGGTGCGCCGCACGCGAGCGGCTCGTCGCGATCGACGACGAGGCGCTCCTGGTCTGCCCGTGGGCATCGCGCTCGCCCGTTCGAGCTGCGCGTCATTCCGCGACGCCCGGCGACCGCTCGTTCGAGGCGGACGGCGAAGTCGGCACGGCGATGATCCGGCGCGGCGATCGCGCGCGCTGGCGCGCGCGGTCTTCGGCGCCGCGCCGCAGCTCAATCTCTGGGTTCGTACGGCGCCGCGCGGGGCCGAGGAGTTCTGCTGGCACGTCGACATCGTCCCCCGGCTCACGATCCGCGCCGGCTTCGAGCTCGGCACGGGCGTCGACGTCAACACCTACCCGCCGGAGCGCGCGGCGGCGGACCTGCGCGAGGCGCTCGCCTCGTAGCCCTCGGCGCGGATGGCGAGGCCGGCGTGTCGATTTCCGCGTCGCTCGCTCGACGCATGTGGTAGAAGCACAGTCACAACCGCAAGGAGGAACGCGAAATGCGAGTCATGGTGCTGATCAAGGCGACGGAGGAGAGCGAGGCCGGCGAGATGCCGAGCGAGGAGCTGCTCAGCGCAGATGAGCGACTTCAACGAGGAGCTGGTGAAGGCCGGCGTGATGCTGGCGGGCGAGGGCCTGCACCCGAGCTCCAAGGGCGTGCGGGTGGCGTTCTCGGGCGGCGAGCGCAAGGTGATCGACGGCCCGTTCGCCGAGACCAAGGAGCTGCTGGCCGGCTACTGGGTGTGGCAGGTGAAGTCGCTCGACGAGGCGATCGAGTGGGTCAAGCGCATCCCGAACCCGGACGGCGACGGACGGCGTGGTCGAGATCCGCCCGGTCTTCGAGGCCGACGACTTCGGCGACGAGCTCACCCCCGAGCTGCGCGAGCAGGAGGCGCGCCTGCGCGCGCAGGCCGAGGCGAACCGGTAGGCGGCCGGGCGCGCCGACGATCAGCGTGCCGGCGAGCGACGTCAACCGCACGATCGACGCCGTCTGGCGGATCGAGTCGGCGCGGCTGATCGCCGGCCTCGCCCGGATCGTGCGCGACGTCGGCGTCGCCGAGGACCTCGCGCAGGAGGCGCTCGTCGCGGCGCTCGAGCAGTGGCCCGAGTCGGCGTCCCGGACAACCCGGGCGCCTGGCTCATGGCCACGGCCAAGCACCGCGCGATCGACCGCCTGCGCCGCGCCGAGGTGCACGAGCGCAAGACGAGGAGCTGGGCGCGAGATCGAGCTCCGCGGCCAGAGCGAGAGCCCGCGACCTCGCGGCCGAGATCGACGATCCGTTCGACGACGACCTCCTGCGGCTGATCTTCACCGCCTGCCATCCGGTGCTCTCGACCGAGGCGCGCGTCGCGCTCACCCTGCGCCTGCTCGGCGGCCTGACCACGCAGGAGATCGCCCGCGCGTTCCTGGTCTCCGGAGGCGACCGTGGCGCAGCGGATCGTGCGCGCCAAGCGCACGCTCTCGGCGGCGCGCGTGCCGTTCGAGGTGCCCGAGCGCGGCGAGCTCGCCGAGCGGCTCGCCTCGGTGCTCGAGGTGATCTACCTCATCTTCAACGAGGGCTACGCGGCGACCGCCGGCGACGACTGGATGCGGCCCGAGCTGATCGAGGAGGCGCTGCGGCTCGGGCGCATCCTCGCCGAGCTGCTCCCGGCGGAGCCGGAGGTGCACGGCCTCGTCGCGCTGATGGAGCTGCAGGCGTCGCGCTCGCGCGCGCGGATCGGGCCCGCCGGGGAGCCGGTCCTGCTGCTCGACCAGGACCGCGTCGCGCTGGGACTGGCTGCTCGTCGGCCGCGGGCTCGCCGCGCTCGAGCGCGCGCAGAGCGACCGGCGGCGCCCTCGGCCCGTACACGCTGCAGGCCGCGATCGCCGCCTGCCACGCGCGCGCCCGGATCGCCGAGGACACCGACTGGGAGCGCATCGTCGCCCTCTACGACGGACTCGCCCAGCTCGCGCCGTCGCCGGTGGTGGAGCTCAACCGCGCGGTCGCGGTCGGGATGGCGTTCGGCCCGGAGCCGGCGCTCGAGCTGGTCGACGCGCTCGCTCGCGAGCCGGCGCTGCGCGGCTACCACCTGCTGCCGACCGTGCGCGGCGACCTGCTCGCGAAGCTCGGCCGCGACGACGAGGCGCGCGCGGAGTTCGAGCGCGCCGCCGCGCTCACCGCAGAACGCCCGCGAGCGGGCGGTGCTGCTCGAGCGAGTGGCCGACCTGCTCCTCCCGGAACGGCGGCTGAACAGAAGGAGGGACTCGATGTTGCTCGAGAACAAGAGAACTGTCATCTACGGAGGCGCCGGCTGGATCGACGGGGCAGTGGCCGTTGCCTTCGCCCGCGAGAGGGCGAAGGTCTTCCTCGCCGGCCGCACGCGGGCCAGGCTCGAGGGCCAGCCTGGTCCGACGATGTCCGGCCAACTGCTCGAGCAACGGCCCATGCTCAGCGAATTCGGCAATTGCGGGTTAGGCTCCCCGCTTCATGCCGCCGCTGCCGCGCCCATACCCCCGCTTCATCGCCGACTCGCCGCAGGAGGGCAAGCCGTACGGGCGCTGGGAGGAACGGCTGCGGAACGAGTTCGCCGAGGCGTGCTCGGAGCACGCGGGCGAGGCGGGCGGGCCGTTGGACCCCGGGACGATCAAGTGGTTTCCGGAGCGGGGCTGGGGCGGACGCGTCTACGTCCCGGCGACCGGCGGGGCAGCGGAGGGCGAGGCCGCTACGGACGATGAGCCAGCCGAAGGCCCGGTCGAATACTTCGGCTGGGTCTCGTTCGAGCGCCCGGAGGACGGGGAGCCGAGCGATCTGGCCGCCCGGGCTGACTTCACCGACGTCACCGCCGAGGACAACCCCGACTGGAAGATCGACCTCTCCGACGATGTCATCGGTCCGTGGCGCGCGGAGGGTGATCGGGGCGGCGACATCACGCTCGTTTGGGGCTTGCCGCTGGTGCGGGGAGCGGTCGCCGCGACCGCCGAGCTCGACGGAGAGGTCCTCGATCAGGCCGCGGTCACCGACGGCCGCTTCACGCTCGTTGCCATCGACGCGGTGCGGGGGTTCGGCGACGACATTTATCTCGAGGTGAAGCTCTGGGACCGCCGACTGCGGGAGATCGCGTCCGAGAGCCTCTACGCGGAGTGATCGCGCGACAGCCGCCCGCCTGGCGGGAGCGTGGAGGGTCAAACCGAGGCCGGCGGTGAGGTTCGCGGTGCCCGCGTAACCGAACCGTTACATGGGTATATGTATCATCGAACAATGACACGACTGGCTGAGGGGACAACCGAATTCGAGACCGTGCACCACGTCGAGCTGCACGGGCACCACGTGAGCTACCGGACGGCGGGCTCGGGCCCGGTGATTCTGCTCGTACACGGCGTCGCGGGCACCTCGGAGCAGTGGGCGGATGTCGCACCCGTGCTGGCCGAGGAGTTCACGGTCCTGGCGCCCGACCTGCTCGGGCACGGCCAGTCGGCAAAGCCGCAGGGCGACTATTCGCTCGGCGCCTACGCGGTGAGCCTGCGCGACCTCCTCGTCGTGCTGGGGCACCGCCGCGCCACGATCGTCGGCCACTCCCTCGGGGGCGGCGTCGCGATGCAGTTCGCCTACGAGTACCCGGTGTTCGCCGAGCGCATGGTGGTCGTGTCGAGTGGCGGGCTGGGCCGCGAGGTTCATCCTCTGCTGCGGGCGGCAACGCTGCCGGGCGCGGAGCTCATGCTCCCGCTGCTCGCGCACCAGCGGGTGCTGGGCGCCGGCGGCGCGGTCGGCCAGATCCTCGCGCGGCTCGGCCTGCGCGCCGGCCCGGACATCGCCGAGATGGCCCGCGGCTACGCCTCGCTCAGCGACGCCGAGGCCAGGGCCGCCTTCCTCCACACGGTCCGCGCGGTCATCGACTACACCGGCCAGCGGGTGAGCGCCGCCGACCGTCTGTACCTCGCGAGCCTGCTCCCGACGCTGATCGTCTGGGGTCGGCGGGACCCGCTCATCCCCGCCGCCCACGGCGAGTTCGCCCACGGCCAGATGCCCGGGAGCCGCCTCGAGATCTTCGAGGAGGCGGGCCACTTCCCACACCTCGACGACCCGATCCGCTTCGCGGCCCTGCTCCGCGACTTCCTCGAGGAGACCGAGCCGGCCGAATTCGAGTTCAGCGACGAGGATCTCGACGAGCTGCGCCAGCGGATCCTGGACCACTCGCGCCGCTCGACGTAGGCCGGCGAGGTCCTCGCCGGCCGGGCGGGACTACCGCGGGCCGACCGTCACCGCCGTCGCATCGGCCTCCTCGATCGGCACGATCTCACGGCCGAACGGCCACAGCGAGATCGGGATCAGCTTGAAGTTGCCGAGCCCGAGCGGGATCCCGATGATCGTGATGCAGAGGAGGATGCCGGTGACCAGGTGGCCGATGGCGAGCCACCAGCCGGCCAGGATCAGCCAGAGGATGTTTCCAATCAGCGACGGTGCTCCCGCGTCCGGCCGCTTGAGGACGGTGCGGCCGAACGGCCACAGCGCGAAGACACCGAGCTTCACCGCCTGCAGCGCGAACGGGATGGTGATGATGAGAATGAACATCACGAGCGCCGCGAACAGGTAGCCGATCGCAAGCCACAGCCCGGCCAGCACGAACCACAGGACGTTTCCGATCAGCCTCATGCGAGCCCAGTATCTCCGAAACTGGGCCGCGAGTTCCGCCTCCGGTCACCTCATTCGGGGATGAGCCAGGGAAGCCGGCTGCTTCGCTCGAGGGGCTGACGGCCGAGGGGCACTCCTCGCCGCTCCCCGGACGTAGCAGGCGAACCGGGCCACGAGCGTACGCCGCGGGCCAAGGTCCCGGCGACGAACGAGCTCCGCCTGCTTCCGACGCGATCGAATCGCGTCCTCATCCGGCCGGACGCTCTCCGGAAAGCGGACCTGACGCGCGACGAACTGGGCGAGTGGAATCACGGTGTTTCCTCCTTCCTCGGGAGGCGGCAAGCGACGCAGGCGCCGACCGCGCATGACCGGTAAACAATCTACACCGGTCAGCATGACCTGTCAAGCGGTTTAGGTGGTCATCGTGGCTGTACAATTTCAGGCGTGGACGTCGCGGAGCTCGCTCGACAGATCGAGTACAAGGTCGCGCCCGTGCCGCTGATCGCGGTCCAGGGCCTGGCCAACACCTTCGCGTTCGATCCGACGGAGGAGCGGCTCGCCGATGCGCGTGCCGCCCGCGAATGGCTGCTGCTATCCGATCTGGCGACGCCCGACGTTCAGGTCGGCAGGCGAGAGCTTGACCACCTGCTGGAGTGCCGCGCCGCGATCCGCGATCTGCTCGATTCCAATCTCACCGGCAACGCCGACCCGTCGGCGAGCGTTCGACTCGCCCGCCTCGCGGCCGATCATCCGGTGACCCTGACGAAGGGCAGCGGCGAAGCGCTTTCACTCGACCTCAGCCCGGCCACGTCGGTGGACGGCCTGATCGCGCAGATGATCGGGATCGTCTTCCAGGCGCAGCTCGAAGGGCGATGGTCGCGGCTGAAGATCTGCGCCAACGACGAGTGCCGGTGGGCGTTCTTCGACAGCTCCCGAAACCAGGGCGGCACCTGGTGTCAGATGGAGATCTGCGGGAATCGGGTGAAGAACCGCACGTATCGGCGCCGAGTGTCCGCTCGGCGTCGCGTTCCGGCGCCCTAGGAGCCGGCGCTCTGGTACTCGTCGTGTCGACGTATCCAGATGGGCCGATCGTCGTCCTCGTTGCGCCCCTTCGGCGTTCGGTCGAGCATGCCGTAGTAGGCCATCGTCGGCTCTAGTCCGCGCGCGGTGGTGACGTAGGTCCGGTACACCGTCCCGCCCTCGAGCGCGTACGCGCTCAGCCCCGGGCTCTCGGCGATGTAGCCGGCGGCGTCGGTTCCACACCCCTCCGCGTTCTGCTTCACGGTCGGGTGAATGTCGCCCTCGAGGAAGGGACGCAGCTCCTCCTCGGTGTGGGTGAATCCGAGGTCACGGTTGAAGTCGCTGCCGCCGGCGGAGACCCAGTCCAGGCTCCAGCCCATCCGCTCCTTGAAGGCCTGGAGCCTCTCGACCGGGGCGCGCGAGACGAGCAGCATGGTCACGTCTCGTGCCGCCAGATGGACCGCGTTCGGATCGATGGTGTCGGTGATCGAGGAGCAGACGGGGCAGCCCACCTCGTATGGCGGGCCGAACATGAAGTGGTAGATGAGCAGCTGCGAGCGACCGTCGAAGAGCTCGGCGAGTGACTTCGTCCCCGCGTCCGTCTCGAAGCGGTAGTCCTTCTCGACCGCCACCCAGGGAAGCTCCCGCCGCCTCCGCGTGAGCTCGTCGCTGCGGCGCGTGAGCTCCTTCTCCTCCGCGAGCAGCTCCTCGCGGGCCGCATCGAACTCCTCCTGTGAGCCGATCCTGTGATCCGCCATCGGTTCCTCCTATCAGTCGCACCTGCCGCCGAAACCGCGGCGGAGGCCGAAACTACTCCGTTTCGTGGTTTGGTAATTGCTAGTTCAGACACCGCAGTCGCCGCAACCGGAACGGACGATTCCTTTCGGGCGCCGACGGGGTCGTTACCTATGACGAGCGTGAATCAATGTGGCCGTGCGAGGATCCCGTGGTGACAGACCGGACGCTCACTCGCGCCCGCGCGGGAGACGAGGAAGCGTTTCGCGAGCTCACCGACCCCTACCGGAGCGAGTTGCAGTTGCACTGCTACCGGATCCTGGGCTCCGTACAGGACGCGGAGGACCTGCTCCAGGAGACGCTCTTGGCGGCCTGGCGCGGGCTTGAGCGCTTCGAGGGCCGAGGGTCACTGCGCGCCTGGCTCTATCGAATCGCGACCAACCGCTGCCTGAACGTGTTGCGCGACAGCGCGCGCCGCCCGCGGGAGCTGGAGCCCATGGTCGACCCGCCCGCCCCCACCCGCCGAATCGAGCCGGTCTGGCTGGAGCCCTACCCCGACGTCCTCCTAGACGCTCTTCCGGACAGCTCAGTGGGCCCGGAGGGGCGGTACGAGACGAGGGAGGCCGTCGCGCTGGCGTTCGTCACCGCTCTCCAGCATCTCCCACCGCGCCAGCGCGCCGTGCTCGTGCTTCGCGACGTGCTCGCCTTTCGGACGGCCGAGGTGGCGGCGATGCTCGAGACCAGCGAGGGCGCGGTGAAGGGGGCCCTGCAGCGCGCCCGGGAAACCCTCGAGACGCTCCCGGCCGGTCAGCCCGACCGCAGCCCATTGCCGCACTCGCAGCGGGAGCGCGAGCTGGTTGGGCAATTCGCCGACGCCGTCGAGAGCGGCGACATGGACAGCGTTGTCTCCCTCTTGACCCACGACGCCCGGATCACGATGCCACCGCAGCCGCTCGAGTATCAGGGTCACGCGGCGATCGCCGGCTTTCTCGACGAGCGCGCCAGGCTGCGCGGTCGACCCCTCCGGCTGGTGCCCACGCGGGCGAACGGCCAGCCGGCGTTCGGCTGCTACCTGCCATCCGAACAGGCAGCCATCGCGCGCCCATACGGCCTGATGGTCCTTACCCTCGAGGACGACTGGGTCTCCGCCATCACCTGGTTCGCCGATACCGGCGTCCTACCGCACTTCGGCCTACCCCGCGCGGTGCCCGGTTAGACAGTGCAGAGCCTCCAAGTCCATGGGCGCTCTCTCCTGGGAGGTTTCTTCGCCGGCCCGGCGCCGG
Organism: uncultured Actinomycetes bacterium; assembly: GCA_963797665.1. Taxonomy (GTDB): domain Bacteria; phylum Actinomycetota; class Thermoleophilia; order Solirubrobacterales; family 70-9; genus AC-56. Next base: position 260,281 of record CAWCQE010000023.1, read on the forward strand.
TTTTCAGAGCACTCGCGGCAGCTTTGCGGTCCCCGGCGCCCGCAGGCCGTCGAGGATGATCTCGACGAGGCGCGGCCAGCGACCGGTCGCAGGCCCAACGTTCGCCTGCGTGATCCGGCCAAGCCCGCACGCGATCATCGGGATGTCCTCCCAGACCAGGTCGCGGCGAAGCTCGCCCGACCGCTGAGCCCGCTTGACGAGCTCCGCGCAGAGCTCCGACAGGCCCGCCGCGCGGGCCGCGGCATCCATGACCTCCGGGCGCGATCCCATCACCTCGCAGAGCCCGCGGTCATCGGCCTGAATTTGGGCGGAGTAGCGGATGAAGTCGGAGATCCCCTCCCACGGGTCCTCCGCCTCGAGGCCCTCGCGAGCCTTCTGGGCGAGGCGCTCGAAGCGCTCGCCGACCAGGGCGGCGATCAGGTCGTCCTTGGTCGGGAAATGCCGGTAGACGGTCCCCACGCCGACCTTCGCTGCCTTCGCCACATCGGGCATCTGGGCGTCCAGGCCCTGGTCGGCGAACAGCTGCTTCGCGGCCGCGATCACGGCCTCCCGGTTGCGGCGGGCGTCGGCCCGCAGGGTCCTCTCGACGCTGTCGAGCTTCCCGTCCGAGGCGGGCTTCTTCTGAGTGACGGTCGTCAATGTAAGCGGAATCGAAATTCCGGTATGCTCCACCGAAATCGGAATTCCGATTCCGAATAAGCCTACCGCACCTGTCTATTTGCGCCTCGCCCGTTCGTCGTAAGGGTGAAGACGAAAAAGCGGCCGAATGGAAAGGAGCCGGAGACGTGACAACCGCACAGCAATATCTCGAACGCCGGTGGACCGCCCTGATCCTGCTCTGCGTGGCGCAGTTCGTCGTCGTCCTCGACGCGTCCATCGTCAACGTCGCCCTGCCCAGCATCGGCAAGGGCCTCGACTTCTCCGAGCAGAACCTCCCATGGGTCGTAAACGCCTACGTGATCGCGTTCGGCGGCTTCCTGCTCCTGGGCGGTCGCGCGGCGGACCTGCTGGGCCGCCGGCGCGTCTTCATCGCCGGGCTTTTGGTCGTGGCCGTCGCATCGCTGGCCGCGGGATTCGCCGCCAACCAGGGTCAGCTGATAGCTGCGCGCGCAGCGCAGGGCCTGGGCGCGGCGATCATCTCGCCGTCCGCGCTCTCGATCGTCACCTCGCTGTTCAAGGACGGGGCCGAGCGCAACAAGGCCCTGGGCGCCTGGGGCGCGGTCGCGGGCTCCGCGGGCGCTGCGGGAGTGCTCCTCGGAGGCATCCTCACCGACGGCCTCGGATGGGAATGGGTCCTCTGGGTCAACGTCCCGGTGGCGCTCATCGCGCTTGCGTTCACGCCCGGGCTGATTCCGGAGAGCCGCTCCGAGTCGGCGACGCGCCACTTCGACGCCGCCGGGGCCGTCAGCGTCACCGCCGGCCTCTCGGTCCTCGCCTACGCCTTGCTCGACGCGAGCTCCGCCGGCTGGGGCTCGACCAAGATCGTCAGCCTGCTGGCGCTCTCGGTGGCGCTGATCGGAGCGTTCGTCGCGATCGAGCTGCGCTCGAAGGCGCCGCTCGTTCCCTTCCGGATCTTCCGCCTCAGGACCCTGACCGGCGCCAACGTCGTCGGACTGCTGCTCGGCGCGTCGCTGTTCTCGATGTTCTTCTTCATCTCGCTCTACATGCAGCAGGTGCTCGGCTACAGCCCGATTCACGCCGGGCTGTCGTACCTGCCGTTGGCGGTGACGATCATCGTTGCCGCGGGCCTGGGGGGTCAGCTCGTCACTCGGTTCGGCTTCAAGCCGATCCTGGCGGCGGGGATGCTGTTCGTCGCGCTCGGCCTCGCGTGGTTCAGCCAGGTATCCGTCGGCGGCGGCTTCACCACCGACATCCTCGGGCCCTCGCTGCTCGCGGCGATCGGCCTCGGGTTCGGCTTCGTCACCTCGACGATCGCGGCCGTCTCGGGGGTCAAGCAGCGAGAGCAGGGCCTGGCGAGTGGGCTCATCAACACCTCGCAGCAGATCGGCGGTGCCCTCGGCCTCGCGGTGCTGTCGACCATCGCGACCTCGCGAACCGACCACCTCATGGCGAGTGGGACCTCGTCCCTGCCGAACGCTCTCACGGAGGGATTCCAGAGCGCGTTCCTGGGCGGCGCGGCGATCGCGGCGCTGGGCTTCGTGGCGACCCTGATACTGATTCGCACCCGAGACAGCCGGGCGCATGTCGAGATGGCGAACGCGGAGGCGACCCCCGCCGGAGCCTAGTCCGCCTCGCGTATCCGGGTCTCCGAGGGTGTTACCCGCGTCAAGGACCTGCGCCGATCCGCCCGGCGGTGCGCGCTCGCCGGTGGCCGCTCGTGGGCATGGGTTCTTGCGAATATGCCGACGTGGCACGGCTCAGCGCGAAAGAGCGCGCGCAGCTCCCTGACAGCGCCTTTGCGTACATCGATTCGCGCGGCCGACGCCGTCTGCCGATCCACGACGCGGTGCACGTCCGGAACGCCCTGGCGCGATTCAGCCAGTGCGCTTTCGAGGACGAAGCGGCGCGCGACCGGGCGCGCAACAGGCTGCTGAGGGCGGCGAAGAAACACAGGATCATGCCGATCGGCTTCATGAGCGCACAGCTGCGACCGCAGCTGAAGCTGCCGAAAGGCCACGTCACATTCCTGCTGACCGACATGGAGGGATCGACCGAGCTGGTTGGGCGCCTCGACGATCAATACGTCCCCCTTCTGGCCAACGTCCGCCGACTGGTTCGTGCGGCGGTCCGATCTGCCGGCGGTCGCGAGGTGTCCGTCACCGGCGATGATCTGTTGGCCGTGTTCGAGCTCGCGCCCTCGGCGCTGGACGCCGCGCTGGCGATCCAGCGGACGATGCATGCGGGCGCCTGGCCCGGAGGGACCGACGTGCGGCTGCGCATCGGCCTCCACCGCGGGCGCCCGGCGCTCACCGAAACCGGCTATGTCGGGATCTCGGTGCACGCCGCCGCGCGCATCTGCTTCGCGGCGCACGGCGGGCAGATCGTCATGTCCTCCGCCGTTCGCTCCGCGATCCCCGAGCCGCCGGCGGACGGTGTCAGCCTGAAGAGCCTGGGAGCCTGGCGATTCCGCGGCCTCCCGGAGCCGGTGGAGCTGTTCCAGGTCCACGCCGTCGACCTGCTCGCCGACTTCCCGCCTCTTCGCTCCGCCATCCCCGTTGACTAGCGGGCTCGATCGCCGCGATACGGCTGTCGCGGGCGCCCTCTGCACCGTGGCGGCCGCGACGCCCGGAGCGCTGGCCGAGTGAGCGGCATGGCCACAAGTAACGTTGAGCGGGTGTCCGAGGTCCCCACGAGCCCGCTTCCGCCGGTCGGAGACCGCGACCACGTCACGGGCTCCGACTCCACCGCGGTGACGCTGGTCGAATACGGAGACTTCGGGTGTCCGTACTGCTTCGCGGCCGGCGTGCCGGTCAAGTCGCTCTTGGATCGCTTCGAGACCCTTCGCCTCGTGTGGCGACACTTCCCCGACGCCGAACTGCATCCCGGAGCGGACCTCGCCGCGGAGCTCTCCGAGCTCGCCGCGGTCCACGGCAGGTTCTGGCAGGCGAATTCACTGTTGCTCGCCGGGCGCGAGAGGTTCACGCACGAGGATCTGCTCTCGGTGGCGCGGCGGCTCGAGCTGGACGAGGATGAGGCGGAGACGGCACTCGGCCGGCGGACGTTCCGTGAGCGCGTCCTCGAAGACGTCGCGGGGGGTGGAGAAGCGGGAGTCCACGGCACCCCGACCTTCTTCGTGAACGGAGAGCGGCTCGAAGGCCATTGGCGCCAGCTCGCGCAGATCATTCCGGCGAAGATCGCGGAGTCGGGCCGGTGAGCGAAACCGGCCAGTCGATTGGCGCGGGATCTCGCGAGACACCTGAGCGCGATGGGGCATTTCCACGCCTCGATGACAACCAGCGCACTCGGCTGCGGGGGCTCGGCCGCGTCCGTAAGGTCGAGCCGGGGGAGGTTCTCTTCGCCGCCGGCGACGAGAGCAGCGATTTCTTCATCATCGAATCGGGTGCGGTGGCGATCGTCCAGGGCCTCGGCAGGGAGAACCGCCTCATCGCCATCCACGGTGCCCACCGCTTCCTCGGCGAGCTGAATCTCCTGACCGGCCAACGGCTCTACCTCTCCGGGGTCGTCAGAGATGCGGGGGAGGTGATCCAGGTTCCACTGGACAGGCTGCGGCGGATCGTTACCGAGGACAAGGCATTGAGCGACGTCATCCTCGGGGCATTCATGGCCCGGCGCGCGATTCTGATCGGAATGGGCACGGGGATCAAGCTGATCGGCTCGCGGTTTTCCCCGGACGCCCGCCAGCTGCGCGAGTTCCTGGCCCGGAACCGGATGCCCTACCAGTGGATCGACCTCGAACGAGATGAGGACGCTGACGCCCTGCTCGATGGCCTCGGCATCAAGCCGGAGGAGACGCCGGTGGCGGTGGCCGGCGGCGGGGAGATCCTTCGGAATCCGAGCAGCGCTGAGCTCGGGAGGGCGATCGGTCTCGGCTCGCCCGGGCCATCGCCGCCCCTGTGTGACGTGGTCGTGGTGGGGGCCGGCCCCGCCGGCATCGCCGCTTCCCTCTATGCCGCGTCGGAGGGCCTGGACATCCAGTGCGTCGAGGCGGTCGCCCCCGGAGGCCAAGCCGCCACCTCAGCCCGGATCGAGAACTATCTCGGCTTCCCGGCCGGGATCTCCGGCAGCGAGTTGGTCCAGAGGGCGGGCGTCCAAGCGCTCAAGTTCGGCTCCCGGCTGGCCGTGCCGGCGGCCGCCGTTGCGCTGTCGAGCACCCCGGGGAGACACGAGATCGAGCTGTCGAACGGCGACGTCGCCACCGGCCGGACGGTTGTGATCGCCACCGGCGCGCGGTACCGGCGGCTCGACTTGCGGCGACTGGATGAATTCGAGGGCGGCGGCGTCTACTACGCCGCGACCCAGGCGGAGGCGCAAATGTGCGGCGGTGACCCGGTGGTGATCGTCGGCGGAGGGAACTCGGCCGGTCAGGCGGCGATGTTCATGTCCAAGGGCGCCGCTCGCTGCCGGCTCGTGATTCGCGGGGCTGACCTCGGCAAGTCGATGTCCCGCTACCTCGTCGCTCAGATCGAGAGCAACCCCTTGATCGAGGTCATGAGGCATTCACAGGTGATCGAGCTCCACGGCGAGGGAGAGTTGGAGGCAGTGTCGATCGCCGACACGCGTTCGGGCGAGCGCGCGCGGTTCGCAGCCCTCGCGCTGTTCGTCTTCATCGGCGCCTTGCCGCACACCGACTGGCTGCAGGGTCAGCTCGCCACGGACCGCGCCGGGTTCCTGATGACCGGCAGGGATGTCCAGGGCGACGACCTCGCGGAGTACGACGGCGAGCGACCACTGTTCCTGGAGACGAGTCGACCGGGGATCTTCGCGGTGGGCGACGTCCATTCCGGCTCCATCAAGCGGGTCGCGTCCGCCGTTGGAGAAGGCTCAATGGCAGTTCGACTGATACACCAACGACTGGCCGCACCCGTAGGAGTGGCCGCCTGAGGAGGCAATCCGATGCCGTCTTGCACCCATCTCGATCACGTCCAGATCGCCCAACTCCCCGAGGCCGTCGACGGCTGCGAGGAGTGCCTGGCAGCGGGCGACCCTTGGCTCCACCTGCGGATCTGCCTCGAGTGCGGGCACGTGGGCTGCTGCGACGACTCACCCAACCGTCACGCCACCGCTCACGCGAGGACCACCGGCCACCCGATCATCCGCTCGCTCCAGCCCGGAGAGGACTGGTCCTGGTGCTTCGTCGACGACATTCCACTCCTGATCGAGGGAATCGAGGGCGAGACCCGCATCCCGCCGTCACCGCTGGGCGGGTGAGAATCTGGCTCGACGCCCGACCGGCGGCGGATACCCTTGGGCCGTGGATCCGCAGGCGGGAGCGGTATCTACCACCACCAGCCCCGATAGCTCAGCTGGATAGAGCGACTCCCTCCTAAGGAGTAGGCCGCAGGTTCGAATCCTGCTCGGGGCGTCCGGCCCCTCGCAGCCTCGAACCTGCGGCACCGCTCGCCGTCCGGGCTCGCTGAGGCTCGAATCCTGCTCGGGGCGTCCGGCGTTCTCCCTGCAAGTAGGCGCTTTCCGGCTGCGTTCACGGGCTGCGCCAGCCTTCATCGCTCGCCACTTCATCGCCACTACGATCCTCGAACGCGGCCAGGCGGCGAGCAATATCGGCCCCGGCACCCTCGATAAGCGTCGCTCCGACATTTTCATTAGTCGGTGGCGTGGGTTACGGGCTCGCCTTTGAAGGCTTCATCGACAAGCTTGTCAGCGTCTCCGTTCATCTCGCGGGGAACCCAGGACAGTCGCCATGACTTGAAGGGCTTGAGGGCTTCCCCGACTTCTTCGTAGAGCTCGGTAGCTCGCTCATTCTTGTTCCATCCACCCGTTATCTGGTTCACGACGTTCGCGGAGTCGCTGAACGCGGCGACATAGAGGAGTCGTTTCCCGGCGGCGAGCTTGAGACCGCGAATCAGAGCGAGGTACTCGGCCTCGTGTGGACTGCCGACGGGCCCCACTTTCTCGGCCACCCTGGCCAACACCGCGCCACAGCCGGGTTCCCGGAGAATGACCCCGATGGCGCCCTCCGCCTGGCCTTGCTCGTTGGCTCTCTTTCCTCCGTCGATGAACAGCAGGTAGTAGCCCTTCTTGAGGTCATCAACCATGAGCAACTCCTAACGTGGGCATCACTAGCCCTCCTTTTCTCGCCACTTCTCTTTCAGTCCTTCCCGCTGGTCCCGAGAGTGTCGCTCCCGCGTGAAAGGAGCAGTGCGAAGGCTCGCGCGTGCGAGCTACCGCCGTCTCTCCTAGCCAATGGGGATCGGGCCGAACAAATAACACGAGGGCGAGAGCCTGCTCCTCGACGCTGCGATGAGTTGGCAATCCGCCTATCTGCCGAGACTAAGGACCTGCGCCGGCCCGCGGTGCCGAAGACAGGAGGTGCGCAGGCGGAAACGATCCTCGAACCACTCGCCGCCGTTGAGGACGTGGCGTAGGCTCACGTACACCCTGTAGCACGCCGCGGCCCGCTGAGGCACCAGGCGAGGCAAGGCGTGTTAAAGCCGATGCCTCGCCCCATGACGCCTCTTTACATTCCGTCGGCTAGCTGGGCTACACGCTGGAGCGTCTCGCTCTCGTTGCCATCCCGGGGGACAGTGACCGTGATCTCGTCGTTGAAGATCTCAATCATGGTCGACCCGGCGCCATCCTGATCGTCCATCTCCTCCTGCTCGTCGTGCTCTTGCTCCTGCTGCTTCTTCTGTTGGGCCATACGAAACCTCCCGCCGGTTGAGGGTTAGCTCATTGCACAGCTACTAGTGCCCGCGCTCGGCCATCACTAACGACTGCTACTGGCCGGAAACCTGACAACGCGACCGTCAACACGGGGCTGTTCGGGATGAAGCAGAGCTTCGTCCCGCTGGCCGAGGCCGAGCCCGCGCGGGGCAAGGTCGTCGTCCCCTACAGCAACGACCAAGTCAAGGACGCGCCCTCGATCGATCCCGACGGTGAGCTCAACGCCGAGGAGGAGGAGACGCTTTACTCGCACTACGGCATCGCCTATTCGGGCTCGCAGCCGGACGACACCGCGGGCCCTCGTCCCGTCCGGCGGCGTTTACTTCCCGCCAGCTTGGGAAAGCTCCTCTTGGGCTCGGCCGGCATCGGAGTTCCATCTCCCGTCCCTCCTGGATGACCGTCGGTCGGGCCCTTTCCAATCCTCCGCCCTGGCCCCAGACTGTTCGGCGTAGACTGGGCCCCGGCCCCGGATCGGACTCTGCTCGGGGTTCCCTGGCTACCGCCTCTGGGTTTACCGGCCCGGGCCATTTCTTGCCCTCTCGGCGCGAGATACTGCGTAGGCGATGTCGCGGGAGAACGTGGAGATCGTGCTCCGGTCGCTTGAAGCGCAGAATCGGCGAGACCGGATGGCGCTGTCTGCCCTCGTTGAGCTCGTGTTCACCGCAATAGATACCCCTCAGCGGCCCTCGCGCTCGCGACCAGTCGCATACCCCATCGGAGTGCCACGCCTTGTACGACGAGTGGTGGTCGATGTTTGAGTACGTCCGATTCGAGACGTACGACGTCGCGGAGGCGGGCTCCGAAGTCGTAGTCCCGAACACCGCCTACATGCGGGGGCGCGGCGGGATCGAGGTGAGCGCGAGGAGCACGTTCGTGTACACGGTCGAGAACGGACAGATCACTCGCCTTCGGATGTCCAAGAGCGAGCCGAGGCACTCGAAGCCGTCGGGCTGCGGGAGTAGGCGCCGACTTCTGCTTTGCGCGAGAGCAGCAGCCTTCCGCCTTCACGCGAAAGCGGAAGTCCCCGCTGCGGCTTGTGGCTCTGCGGATGAGGTCGCCTCGAATGCAAAACGCCCGGGAGCAAACGGGGCGAAAAGCTGCTTATTGAACACGAGGCTCGGTCAGGGGGTCCCGGACCCTGCACGCAAATGGAAGCGCCCGATCTCTCGACCGGCGCGCTGCGCTATCACGGATGCGGTTTTGCTCGGCCGTGCGTCAGTGCGTGTACTTCACCAACTGCTCCATGTCTGACCCGCCGGAGACGTCGACCGCAAGAACCGCCTGGCCGCTGCCCTTGGCATAGAACTTGATCTCAGAGGCGTTTGGCTCGATCGGGGAGAAGTCCTCGGTCATGAGGGCCGGCTTGAAATGGCCAGCGGGAACCCGGGCCTGCCCGTCGAGAGCGAGAACTCGCGACTGGTCCTCGGCCACGCCCTTCGAGTACTCCTCGCGGTAGGACAAGCCGACCGTGGGCTTTGCCGGCAGCGCGACCCCGGGCATGTTGCCGTCGACACCCGCCTCCCACGAGCCGTTGTCACGCGGATGGCCGTGGACGTATTCCACCGTGTGCTCGCCGAAATACCAGACGTTCCCGCACTTGTCCTGGGCGTACCAATCCCTGGTCTTCTCGACCGGCTTGCCCTGATGCCTGACGACGTCCCTGATAACGCGGGCCTTGATCCCGTCGGCGATCATCTTCGTCCGTCTGGTCGCCTTGATCACGTCCCGGTTCACCGACCCGTCGGAGTAGTCAAGGACGCGATAGACCCAACGGCTGCCGACGGTCATCGGCCATTGGCGGTTGTTGATGTTCGCGCTGAAGTCAGCCGGGTGGAGATGGACGGGGTCAGCCCCCTGCGGCAACGCCGGGCACTGCTGCGAGGTTCCGCCACTTGCCGCCCCACCGAGCGGCAACACCAACGCCGCGGCCAGAACGCCGACCGTGGCGGCGCCCACCTTGATCTGGACTGATCTGTTGGCCATGCTTGCGCTCCTTTTCGCGTCGGCTCCTTTGGTCGCAGAGTTGTGGCGGAGCGAGATGAAATGCCCGTGAAAAGACGTCTATCGGGGGCACGGCGAGATCCGGGCGTTCATGGACGAGTTCTTCGCGAGTTGGGACGAAGTTCGTATAGAGATCGCTTACGGCCCGGTAGAGGTCGAGGACGGCCTCTTGATCGCCGGGAACGTCACCTCACGTGAGGGCATCGAAGTTCAGGCTCGAAGCGCATGGCTGATCACGCTTCGGGACGCCAGCAGACCTCGCTCACGCTCTTCCAGACCAAGCAGGAAGCCCTCGAAGCCGCCGGGCTGCGGGAGTAACGCTTTATCGACTTTTGCTTTGCGCGAAAAGCAGAAGACTTGACGGATGCCGATCACCTGTCATCGCTGCGGCCGCCCGCCCGATCCCGAGCGCGCGGACCTCGACGGCTAGCTGATCCTCGACGCGGGAGGACGGCTGGACGCTCGTCGTCTGTCCGGACCGCCAGACGGACGCCGAGCGCCAAGGCGTCCGGTTGCTGCCCGGGAAGCGCGGCTAAGGCTGACCCTCTGCCCGCCTCGACGTCAAGCGGGCCCGAAGCCGATTCGCGTCAGCTGAGGCTGAACGGCGGATACCGGTCGGTGATCAGCAGGAACGCGTACGCCGTAACCCGGTTTCCCCATCGCAAGACGCCCTCGACGAAGTGGAACAGGCCCTCCGGGTAGCGGCCGGTGAAGAGGATCGCGAACCAGGCGATCACGACACAGACGAAGGCCGCGATCCAGAGGAAGAAGAGGACGATGTAGTGGGGGATCGCCAGAAACCACTTGACCAGCGGCAGCCACCGGTTCAGATCCCGCTCCACGTCCGGGTAGGGAAAATCGAGATGCACCGACTGCTGCTCGTCGGTGGACGGATAGCGATCGTCCATCAACGCCAGATAGACAGCGACTCGGTTGCTGAACCGCAGGAACTGGAGGTTCCAGTCGTACCACCAGCGGGGGTACTTGAGGCGGAAGACGATCATCAGCAGGGTGGCAAGGAAAAGGATCCCGGCGACGGCGACGGCGCCGCCGCCCCACCCGTTGCCGCCGCCGCCGAGCGCCGCGAGCACGATCAGGATCGGGATCACGGTGAAGATCCGAAGCCCCGTCGTGAGGCGGTTGAGCGGCCGATCGGGGTAGTCGACCGAGAACGTCAGCGGATAGGCGCCATCGGATGGCGCGGTAGGGGGCTCGGGCTGGGTTGGCTGGGTCGGACCCTCAGGTGCGCCGGGCTGTTCCACTTGCGCCCTCCTCTCGCCTCTCGGCCGGACCCTATAGCGCTCGCGCGGACGGTGCAAGCGCGAAGAGCTACTACACGGACAGGGCGAGGTGAAAGCCTCCTGCCGCGTTTGCGAAGCACCCAGGTGTTGGGGAGCGCGGGGCCGCCCCAAGCCCATCCCTAGCGCTGTGCTTGACGACCCGTGGTCCGCGGCTGCCGCCGCTGGAGGTATGAATCCAGATGTGACCGGGCGCTTCTGCTTACACGCGAGGGTGTCGCACAAACGGTCTCCGCGACATGCACCCTACGGATGCTCAGATAGGGCCTAGAGCGGCTGGGGAGGCGACTTGCAGGACGAGCGCGAGCCGGACGAGGCCGAGGTCGCCCGGATTGTTAACGCATGCGGAGAAGCGCTTCTAACGGCTCGGTTGGGGTTTGTGCGACAGCCTCACGCGAAAGCAGAAGCGCGTGCGCGGCACTTGCTGCGTTGGTGAGCATTCGCTTCCAGGCTGGACCAGCCGCATGCCCGTCCCGCGGACGCTGCCCGACAGCTAGGTGCCGAGGTTCCGAAAGTGGGCCAAGCAGTGGCACATTCGATTCTGGGAACAGCGCGACAGTCAGGCCCACTCGCTAGACGACTGATCAGCTACAGGGAAGCTCGGCGCCGCTGGACTCCACCGCCCGCCGAACCGCGTTGCCACACTTGACGCGAATGTGAAGCCCGTACCTCCGCGCCAGTCTGGTGGCCGTGACCAAGGCGCGAAGGCCGCGCGGATCGACGAAGCTGACCCGCCTCAGGTCGAGGGTGATCGACGCGGTCTGGGGCCTCTCGATGATCCGTCGCAGGGAGTCGCCGAGCGTCCACGCGCTGCTGACGTCGATCTTGCCGACCGGCCGGATGGTCGTCGAGTTGCCGATCTGCTCGGTCAATACCGAGAGCCGCTTCGAAGCCGTCGCTGATTCCTCCTCAAGGTCGGGTCGAGGACCCGCTTTGCGTCCTGCTCGGTGATTGCGACTCGTTCTTCGTGCTACCGCTACCCGGGTCGCCACGCATCAAGCAGTGAGATTCCTGACTGACCGCAAGCGCCGCGCTCATTCCCCCGAAAACAGGACGGGGCCGCCGGAAATCGACGGCCCACGCCTCTGCCCACCTGCGTCCTCAGGGGGACGGACCAAGCTATACCCGTAAGTTCCGAAGCGATTCGCACGAAGGCGGTCACATTCCCGACGGCGGCGGGACGCACGAGGATGATCCGTGCGTCGTAGCGGGAACGAATCGGGCCACCTCCGCGATTACGGTCGTTCCTCTTGGGCTCGGCCGGCGTCGGGGACTGATCGAGTGACCGCTGGTCGGGCCCGGTCTTGCCCTGCAGCTGTTACGAAGCGGTCCCCGCGAGCGGCATCTCGATCCAGACGGAGCCGTGGGAATCCCCATGAAGCGATCCCCAGTGCTGGGCGAGGGTTCGAGTCAATAGACGCCCCAACTCCGCTCCCCGAGCTCTGGACGCCGCGGTCGAAGCTCGTAGGCTGCCGCGCCGTCCCTCACCTCCACGCGCAGGTGGCGATCGCCCAACTCGATGCGCAGGGTGATCGGGCGGCTGTCCGTCTCCTCGCTTCGCACCGCGCCGGCGACGAGCTCGCTGACTATCAGGTGCAGGTCGATGAAGGCGTCGCTCTCGAGCCGGTCGCGAAACTCTTTCAGGGCCTCCCGCGACCACCCGGCGCTCTCGGGCTTCGCGGGCAGTTCGACTGTCAAATACTCCTGCATCCGCCTCTGATCCTGATCTACCCCTTGCGGATCTAGGCATGCTCCGATTTTGCGATCGATTGTTGGCTTCCGGTTAAGCCCAGACGGTGGGCGAGCCAGATAACCTGGCCCGGTTGCCTCGACGCACCCAGTTGGAAACCTGATAGACCCGGATGGCCTGAAACGTGGAGCTCGGTGTTGAAGCGACCCCGATCGGCGATGGTCACGCGCTGCTCATCGCCGTTAGCGGCGAGCTTGACCTTTCGACCTGTGATCAGCTGAAGCCGGCCGCCGACGAGGCGGTCTTTGGACACCGGCCGCTGATCCTCGACCTCTCTGGCTGCACGTTCATCGACTCGAGCGGGCTGCGTCTCGTCCTGCAGGTTGCCAACGGCCTCGCCGGGGACGAGGTGCCGATGGCGGTCATTGCCGAGTCCAACGTCCGCAAGATGTTCTCGCTTACGGCGATCGACCAGACGATCCCGCTGTTCGACACCCGCCAGGAAGCCCTCGTGTGGCTCGAGGGGAAGCCGGCGGCGAGCTGAAACGTCTCGCACTGGTCGATCAGGTCCGACCATTCCGCAACCACCTCGGGACGCAATTGCTCGGGAGCCGCTCGGCGAGCGCGTGGACTCGCCGCCCCGCGTTTAGGTATCGAGAGTTTCGGAAGCTCCTCCTTGGCTTGGCCGGTCGGAGAACCCACTCTCCGTCGCGGGACGACCGACAGCCAAGCTGCACTGGAGCCCTGGGCCCCCGGGGCTCCAGCTACGTCTGCGCGATGCCGCCCTCACCAACGCCGGGCTGCGGAAGTACGCAGCGCTTCTGCTTTGCGCGAAAAGCAGAAGTCACGCCTGCAGCCGCACCGCTCAACAATCCGTGCGTGTAGCGAGAAACGAATCGGCCTCCCGATCTGCACTCACGACCGGTACCGCTTTTGGGACCGACTGCCGTGTCCGATGCGTCCAGATCGTCCACGCTCGGGGACGATGGGGACGCGAGGGACGCCCACGGACGCATCTACACCGATTGCCGCCCGGCTGGGGGCCGAAAGGTCGCCGGTTCAGATCCGGCCGCCCCGACTATGCGAAAGCCCGCTTCCGAAGCGGGCTGTCGGCATGTCGGCCGGTCCTGTGATCCGCCGGCGAAGGGCTCGTGGTACCAGCCGTGGTACCGGGCGGGGAGGCCGGCGACCCTCGGCGCGCGATAGTTACGCTCTGCTCGTGGAGCGGAGGGAGATCCTTCAGGCCGCCCCGTTCGGGGAGCGCATTCGCGGAGCAGGAGCTGGACGAGCTCGCCGAGTACTTCGTGGAGACGGATAAGTGGCGCCGGTTGTACGCGGGCGACGTGGACATTGTCTACGGGCCAAAGGGCTCCGGGAAAAGCGCCCTCTACTCGCTGCTGGTCATCAAGCAGCAGGGAGTTATTCGATCGCGGCATCCTGATCGTCCCGGCGGAGCCTGCGACGGTGACCAGCCCGGCACACGCGTCCACCTCTTCGCGCCGCGACCGCCTGGCGTGATCTCCGCCCCAGGCGGGTAGCGGAGCCTCCGAATGACCGGGTTCCTGCTCGCGGCGGCATTCGCGCTGATTGTCGGCGGCGCGATCCTGTTCACGAACGCGATCGAGTGGGCGGGCAAGCGTCTCGACCTCGGTGAGGGAGCCGTGGGGAGCCTGCTGGCCGCAGTCGGTACGGCCCTGCCGGAGTCGGTGATTCCCGTTGTCGCGGTGCTCGCGGGCGGCGAGTCCGAGGAGGTCGCGATCGGCGCCATCGTCGGCGCCCCGTTCATGCTGGGCACGGTCGCCATGCTGCTGGTCGGCGCCAGTGCGCTGGCGTTCCGCCGATCGCGAAGCAGCGGCTCGGAAGTGACCCCCGACGAGCGCTCTCTGCGTCGCGACCTCCACCTCTTTCTACCCTGCTTCGCCATCGGCCTCGCCCTCGGGCTGATCGACTCGATGCCCGTTCACATCGCCGGGGCGGTCGGGTTGCTGATCGCCTACGCAGCCTACGTCCGGCGGACGGTCCGACACAGCGGCGAGAGCGAGGACGCGGACGAGCTCAGGCCGCTCACGTTCGACCCCACCAAGGAAGACCCGCCTCGCAACGTCGCGATCGTCGCCCAGGTCGTTTTCGGGCTGTTGATGATTGTCGGCGGCGCCGAGCTCTTCGTCGAGGAGGTCGTGACAGTCGCCGAGGCGCTCGGCATCTCCGCCCTGGTGCTTTCCCTCGTGCTCGCGCCGCTCGCGACCGAACTCCCGGAGAAGCTCAACAGCGTGATCTGGATGCGCCGCGACAAGGACACCTTGGCGGTCGGCAACATCACCGGGGCGATGGCGTTTCAGTCCACCGTGCCGGTCGCCCTCGGTCTCGTGGCGACCGACTGGGACCTCGACCGGTTCGCGCTCGCCGCCGGAGTCGCTGGCCTCGTCGGCGGCGCGCTGGCCCTGTGGCGGCTCCCGAAGGACAGGCTGGGAGCACCGGTGGTAGTCGCCTGGAGCGCCCTGTTCGTCGGCTTCGTCGCCTTCGCCGCGCTGAGCCCCTAACTGCGCTTGAGCTGAATCGAGATTGAAATGGCGCGAAGAAAGGAGCGCAGCCCTGGAATGCGTGCGGGGCCGGAGACGCTCAGGCGATCCGGTGGTCGAACACCGTCTCCAGCCGCGCCCCCTCGGCCTGGGGGTCGTGCACAGTCTTCGAGATAGTGAGACTCGCCTCACGCCCCTCGAGGCTCAGGGTCGCGATCTGGTTGTCGAAATAGGGGCCGCCGGCGAAGCGCCAGCGGATGCCCGCATCCTCGACCCCCGCCGCACCGGCGAGCATGCGGAGGAGCAACTCCGCGGGCCGCGTCGTCGCGGCCCTCACTGCGCGGCGCTCGTGCGCGTCCAGGGCCTTGCGAAACGGCGAGCACACCGCCTGATAGACGGCGCTGCTCACGTTCGCATCGCGCCGAAACGCCACCTCCGCGAGGAACGCGTGGTGGACATCGCCGGAGAGAAGGCAGATTGAGGCCGGAGGGCGGCCACGCGCGCCGGAGCCCACCTCCTCGAGCAGACGGGCGAGTCGCGTGAACGAGCGCTGAAAGGCGCCCCAGTGGTCGCAGTCGACCGCGCGCCTCATCCGCTCGCCTACCGCCGCCACCGCATTCCCCCAGGCCCCGCCGCAGATCGCCTCGTTCCAGGCCTCCAGGTAATGGAGGCCGGGCGCGAGCAGGAAGGGATCTGAGGTCCCGATCAGCAGGTGGTCGAAGTCGCCGCGCACCTTTTCCTGGACCCAGTCCCACTCCTCCTCATCGAAGATCGAGCGGCGGCCTTCCTCCAGGACGCGGCCCGTACGCACGTCCATCACGATGAGCCGCGTCGAGCCCAGATCGCGGTAGTAGCTCCACCGCTTCCCCTCTCGCTCACGATCCTCCTTGGCGGCGTACTCCCGCAAAATGGGCCCGGCGTCGTCGAGTTCGCGAACCTTCCGGTATAGGTGGTTTTGCTCTAGCTCGCGTGGCGAGAGGTTGCCAATGAATTGGTAGATCCAGTACGACACGAGTCCGGCGACCACGCGCTCGGGCCACCACGCCAGATCGCGCATGTCCTCGAGCCAGGAGCGGGAGATGTTCCAATCGTCGTGCATGTCGTGATCGTCGATCACCATCGCGATCGAGGTCGTCGAGAAGAGCCACCGAATCACTGGATCGCCCCACGACTCCAGGTAAAGACGGGTGTACTCCTCGAAGTCGGCGACCTCCTCCCCGGGGGGCGGGTCGTGTCCCTTCTTAAGCGGATGAAGTCGAGCGCCTGCGGCGAGACCTCGTCCGCGTACACCTGGTCGCCGAGCAGGAGCACGAGCTCCGGCCAGCGATCTGGCTGCGACTCGATCATCGACAGCGCGAGGGTGTGGAGGGCGTCCAGGCCGCGGCCGCGTTCGTCCTCGTCCTTCGGAAGGGTGTACGGGGGGTGATGGGGGAGCGCCGCCCGGCAGGAGCCAAAGATGATGTCGGTTCGCGCGTTCGGGTCGACGGTGCGGATGATGCTGCGCGGAAGCTCAGAGCCGGGATCGGGCCAGCGCGGCTCGCCGTCTAGAGAGACGCCGTACTCGTAGGCGGTCCCCGGCTCGAGACCGTCGATGCAGACGAGCGCGTAATGATGCCCTTCGACCCCGAACGTGGGGGTGCGGTGGCCGAGCGCCTCGACCTCGCACGGCCCGTCCGTCTCCACCCACAGGACGGCCTCCGTGTCCGAGACGTATCGCAAGACGGGGCCGAGGAGAAGCTCGGGCATGCTCTGGTTGATACCCGGATCCGTCCGAGTCACCCGCCGGCCCGACAACATCCCCGAAACCCGCCCACCGGCCGAACGTGGCTGCCGTCCGACCTCTCCGCTGAGCGAACCCGGTGAGGGCGAGGCGACCGGCGAGGAGTCGAACACCTGCCCTCCTGTCGCGGTACACCCCCATCGAGCTCTTCTACCGCAACCAGGGCGAGGAGAACTCGGGCTACCTGACCAACTCGTTCCTGACCTCGATCGCCGAGGCGGCGGGGGTAAAGGACATCGACAAGTGGAACAGCGATCGGCAGGACTCAAGGTGGGATGCGGTTCTGTCGAAGAACAGTACCGAGGCTCAGAATCTTGGCTTCACCGGCACCCCGTCGATCCTCGTCCAGGGACCGGGCGGGCGTAAGCCCTTCGCGGCGATCCCGACGTTCTCGCAGATCCAGACCGCGGTCAAGGCTGTCCGGCAACGACCCGATTGAGGGAGTCGGCAGCCGCAGGGCTGTCGCTTTGCGCGAAAGCAGAAGTTTCCACTCACTCTATTGTCCGACCGCTTCGCAGCTCCGGAGTGAGCGGTCTGAACCTTGGGTTGTTGTCGCCGAGACCAGCCGCGTATGGCCCCGACCCGCCACAGAGAGAGCGCGCCAGCCACCATCAGCAACAGCCGACGGCCCGAGCAAGCCACGCATTCGCCACGGCGCGCTGGCTCACCTCGTTGATCTCGCCGACCGCTAGCTCGAGCAGCGTCTCGTCATGCAAGAGGGGCAGCTTGACGGTTGCGTTAGGACGGCAGGTATACGTAGGCGGCCCGAGGTCGGGTAGACAGTAACCCATCCGACCGCTTCGCCTCTACCTGACCCTCTCCGGGGGAGCATCGCTGGGCGCCTACGAGGCTGGGGCCGCGGCCGGCCTCGCCCTGGCAACGCGCTATCTCGACGCCGAGGAGGGCCAGGAGGTCACCGTCGATGCGATCGGCGGTGCGTCCGCGGGTGCGCTGGTGAGCTTCTTCACCGCCCACGCCCTACTCGAGGGTCTCGATCCCGAGGCGCTCCTGCACGAGACGTGGGTCGAGCGCGTCACGCTGCCGTTGCTCCGCGCCAAAGACTCCAACGCGCTGCTCTCCTTCGACGAGCTCCGCGAGCGCGTGCCGGAGGTGCTCGCCTCCGACGGGCCGGCGGCCGCCGATCGCGACGGCATCGACTACCGCCAGCGGCGCCCGCTCGCCCTGCACGTGCAGGTCACCGGCCTGCGCGGCCTCACCTATTCGATCCAGGGCCTGCGCCAAGACGCGCCGGTGACGGGCGCGACCTACGCCGACTGGGGTCGGTTCGAGCTTCGCCCGGGCGGCGGATCGCAGCAGATGCTCGAGCCGGAGGGTCGCTCGCCCTGGACTTCGTCCTCGCGTCCGCCGCGAGCCCTGGGGGCTTCGCGCCGGAGCTACTCGACCGCCGCCCGGACGTTCCAACCTACGAGCAGCATGGGATCGAGGACTTTCCCGACTCCGGGCACCTGTGGTACACGGACGGTGGGCTGCTTGGCACGCGGCCGCTCGGTCGCGTGATCGCCGCCGGTCAGGAGCTCCACGGCGTCGATGAGCGCGCCCACCGTCTCCACCTGCTGATCGACCCGCGCTCCGAGAACGCCGCGCTCGACACGTGGAGCGACCCGGACGCCGACCCCAGCTGGCAGACCGGCGCCTCGCGCGCCCTCGCCATCCTGTCCGAGCAGAGCCTCTTCGACGACATGCGCCGGATCGCGGAGGAGAACGCGAGGATCGAGTGGGTCGAGCGGCTCGCGGAGAGGCTGGCCCCCAGGCTCGATGACGACGCCGCCTCCGCCCTGCGAGAGTTCATCGCCGAGGTCGAGTCCGACAGCCCGGAAGGGCACGGCGGAGATGGGGAGACCCGGGACGGCGACCTCACCACGCTCCTGGGCCGTGCGCTACGAGAGATCGGCGGCCTCGTCGGTAAGGAGCGAGTCTCGATCGATGTGATCTCGCCCTTGGTTCTGGCCGGCAGCGGAGACGAGGAGGTCGGCGCCCTTTTGGCCGGAGAGTTCATGGGAGATTTCGGCGGCTTCCTCAGCCGCAACCTGCGCGCGAGCGACTTCGCGCTCGGCTACCAGAGCACGATCGCATGGCTGGACCGGGGGTTGCCCGCCTGCGGGGTGGACGAGGAGACCGTGCGCCGGACGGTGGAGTTCGTCGAGTCAAAGCGCCGCTACGACCCCGACGAGATCCGAAGCGGAGAAGCCGAACTCTCCGACCTCTCACTCACCGACCGGTTCGAGCTCGTGCGCCTTGGCACCCACGCCGCCAGGGTGCTCGGCGCCGGGATCTTCGACGTGCGCTCGCGCATCCCCGACTCCCTCGGCCGCGCGATCGAGCGGACGCGGGAGCGACTGTCGGGGGGCGGAAGCTAGACGGCTCGGCGCTGCCATTCCGCGCACGTCATTGCCACCATCGCTAGGCGATCGGCCGGCTAGGACTCGGTTTCGCCCCTGCTGGTGAGCGGCTGCGCCGCCCAGAACCAGCTAAAGAGGATCACGGCACCGACCATCGCCGCCGCCAGAAACGCAAGCCCCGCGATCGAGAGCGAATTGGAGACGAGGAGGACATGCTCCTTGTCCTTTTGGCGGAAGTGGAGGCGATGCCATGCAGACGGGGCGATCAGGAGCACTGACGCCACCGCCGTGGCGCACAGGGTGCCGAAGAACGGTGCCCGCTGGAAGGAGGTGGTGGAGGTGAATCCCTGGGCCAAGCGGGCGTAAAGCGGGTCTCCCAGCGCCGCGTCGCTGCTCTCAGAACCCGCATCAGCTTCAACCATTCCGCTTTAACCTCCGCCGATGGACTGGGCACAGCTGCCCTTCGGCACGCGGGAACACCGCGTCGCGTTCAACGAGGCGGCATGCCGGCATCTCAACGAGCGCAAGGCGCAATGGATCGACCACGGACTACCGACCGCCGGCTTCCGATGTGAGTGCGGAACCATGCACTGCGGTTCTCGGTTTCGCCTCTCTCAAGAGCATTGGGATGAGGCGCGGGCGCGAGCTGACCGCTTCATGGTCGCGCCCGAGCATGTCGCACCGGATGTAGAGGTGGTGGTCAAGGAGTACCCCGAGTTCTGGCTCGTCGAGAAGCGGGGCGAGGCCGAGGAGATCGTCGAGGATCTGGAGTAACGCCCTCGTCGTTCGCCTTGGCGCGGAAGATCCGGTTAACCCACTAAGCCCATTGCGGCGATGTGAAGCGCACCCTCGTTGGGTTGCGGGCTACTACACAGGTGCCAACTCCACGGGCGTTCACAGGCCACCGCGTACGAAACTGCCGTAGCGGGCGGATTCCGGCCAGTGGCGCGGGTAGCCTCCGGGCACGGGGTACGGAGGATGAGCGTTCATAGCTACCGCCTCACCTGTCGAGGCGTATTGTCGCCGTACGTGATTCTCGAGTTGTTTCGGCGCGGCGTCTACCGCGCTTGGGGCGGTCCCGAGCGTCCGGCGTGGTAGCCAGGAATGGTTGCCGGCGAGCGCTGACGGCCTCTGGCATCCAACGCGAGCGATGCAGACATCCGGTCCTTCTTGAACGTGGCTTGTTCCGCTCGGACCAGCCTCGCTCACGCCCGTCAATTTCGCGGGATAGAGTGGGCTCACGTGTTCCTGAGCGCTTCTGCTTTTCGCGCAAAGCAGGAGCGCGACTCTAGGCGAGGGCTCAGCCGCTCCCTCTTCCCCTTAACGCAGGCGTTCGAAGGACGGCCGCCGCGGGTACCGGAGCCAGTGATGGCCATCAGGCTGGAACTGGAGCCGGGGCCGGAGGCCGGGCACCAAGCGCGCGACGAGGTTCGCTATCTCCTCCGCGACCGGGTAGACGACGGCTTGCTAACCGACTTGCAGCTGATCGTCAGCGAGCTCGTGACGAACTCGGTGCGGTACGGACCGGGCGAGACAATCGAGGTTGGGATCGCGGTTGCTGAGGGTGGTTCGATCACGGGCGAGGTCGAGGACCACGGCAGGGGTGAAGTCGCGATGCGTGAGATCACTGACGAGGGCGGTGGCTTTGGCTTGCGGATCGTCGACGCCCTGGCGAGCCGCTGGGGCGTCCATGAAGGCAGCACCCAGGTGTGGTTCGAGCTCAGCTGAGCCCCCTAGCCCGACCCGCGCTTAGAACCGGACGGGGGTAGCCTCTGTGCATGGCCGGAGAGCGCGAGCGGCGGCTGGGGGAGAACGAGACCATCTTCCGGGCTGCCAACGAGCGCATGGCAAGCTGGGAGGAACGAGACCGCCTCGAAGCGGTCGAGCTCTACTTCTGTGAGTGCGCCGACCCGACCTGCACGCAGAAGGTCAGGCTACGCGGCTCCGACTACGAGCGGGTGCGCGGTGATCCGACCCACTTCTTCGTCGTGCCCGGGCACGAGGTCGCGGATGTGGAAGCGGTGCTCGAGTCGCACTCGGATTGGGTCCTTGTCGAGAAGGATGAGGCCGAGGCCCGCGACGTAGCCGAGGAAACGGACCCCCGGCAGGACTAGGCCACACCCCTCAGCGGGGTGGCGCGCAGCTTCCGCGTCTCGCGCAAAGCAGAGTGGCGCTACTCCCGCAGCCCGGCGGCTTCGAGGGCCTCGTCCCGGCTCGGATATTCCGTGATCTTCAGGATCTTGCCGTCCTCGACGCTGAACACTCGAAACAGGTCCGTGTGAATCCAGGTCTGCGCGTCGCTGCCCTTCAGGCCGCGTCCCGCTACCCGCTCTACGGTGACGACACAATCTCCGGCTTCGATCATCTCGTCGGCTTCGACCCGGTACTCGTCGTACGAGTCGGACAACGAATCGAGGAATCGCGTGATCTCGTCGATTCCCTGGAAGGTCCCCGAGCCGCCAACGAGCACCAGCTGTATTTCTGGGTGCCAGATTTCGTGGAGAGTGGACCAGTCTCTCGCGCCCCGCGCGGCGACATCTCGCCGCACGACCTCCACGTTCCCCTGCGACATCGCCTACGCAGTATCTCGCTCTTGCGAATCGGTCGCGGCGTTTTTGCGCGGCGCAGGCGCAGAGTGAG
This sequence comes from uncultured Actinomycetes bacterium, assembly GCA_963797665.1. Classification (GTDB taxonomy): domain Bacteria; phylum Actinomycetota; class Thermoleophilia; order Solirubrobacterales; family 70-9; genus AC-56. The sequence goes on from CAWCQE010000023.1 coordinate 281,892, forward strand.
CCGGGCGCCAGTCCAAGAAATAAGCGGACCCTTACCAAGAGCCGCAGCCACCGAGCGGGCGAGTTCCTGGACAGTCGGGACCGCGATGCGGAACGACGTGGCCGGCCGCGAGATGCTTAGCATGGCCGTACCTCGACATGGGCGATGATGCGGAGAGAAACGAACGCGAGCTTCGGGGGCTGCGCCTCGAGGTCGACGAGCAACGGCGCGATATTCGCAAGGCCGACGATCGAGAGCGCCGTCAGGACACGCTATTAGCCCGCCTTCGCGACGAGGCGGCGGTGCGTGATGACGAGGCGGCCGCGCTGCAGGATCGTCTCGAGGCCGCCGAGCATGAGCTCGGGGACCTGCGCGCGATTCGGGATGCGCTTACCCCGCCCGAGTTGCCGCAGCGGCCCGGCTTGGATCTCGCCGCGGCCTTCTTGCCCGCCATCGCCGAACAGGTAAGCGGCGACTTCTACGTGGTGGCTGAGGGGCCCCAGGATTCCACCGTTCTCGTAGTCGGCGATGTAGTCGGCCACGGTTTGAACGCGGCACGCCGTTCAGCGTTCGTTCGGACAGCGTTTGCCGCGACAGCCCCCTTCTCCGACGATCCGTGCCGGCTGCTGAGTTGGGCGAACACCGCCCTGGTCGAGCGGGCCGGCATCACCAGCGAGTTCGTCACCGCCGGCTGCGTTACGTATCTGCCGGACGAGCAGCTCCTGCGCTGGGCCTACGCCGGCCATCCCCGGGCGCTGTGGCTGGACAGCGGCCAGGAACTCGTGGCGCCCACGCAGGGAACCCCGCTCGGGATTCGGCCGGACCTGGGACTCACCGAAGGTTCGCAGCGGTCGGTGGCCGCCGCGGGAGTGCTGCTCTACACCGACGGCCTAACCGAAGCACGGGGCGCCGACAGGCGGTTCGGGATCGGCGGCGTCCGGGCCGCCCTGGGCGGCCTTAGCCGGCCCTCACCGGCCGAGGCGGTCGCCATCCTGCGCGCGCGCGTTGCCGACTTCGGGTACGGCGCCCTGACTGACGATCTCTGCCTACTGGCCGTCCGCGTCCGCTAGCGATTGAGCCGGTCAGTCGGACCCTGCTGCGCCAAGGGATCGGGCTGCACGCGGGCGAGGACGCGGCTGCCGTCTGCTTTGAGCACGATGCAGCCGACGTGGCCGGCGATCAGCGGCTCCAGTTCGCCTTTCAGGAGGTACCGCGAGGCCCTCGCCGTCGTTTTTCCGCACCCCTCAGCACCTATCTTCCTCGCTAGTGAGCGAGATATGGCGATGGTCAACAACACCCGAGAACAACGGGAGAACAACGGACCGAAGCCCCGAAGCTCTACACCGAGCTTGGTCCCGCCGAGGCTGCCCGGCGGACCGGGATTAAACGGGCGACGATCTCGAAGTAGGCTAGTCGCGAGGGCGTGACCTCCGACCGCGCGGAGCGCACTCGCAAGGCGACCGAGTTTCCTCGTTTGGCGGTTCCCGCCCTCGAAGCCGCCGGCCTCTCGCAGTAGGCGATATCGCAGGAGGACGCCGAGCGCATCCGTCGCGCCCTATGTCTGCAAACGAGACGGTCCGACGACGGCGACGGAGCAGTTGTGGGCTGAGGACGCCCCTTATCGAGAGCGATCAACGCGGCACCGTCGGAACCTTGATCGCCGCGGGACGTGCGATTTGGTTTCATTGCAAACGGGCAATCTCGCGAGTCTTGGGAGGTCGGTAATGGCTGGTATTGAGGCCCTGGATTTCGATTCACCCGACGAGACGCGGACACCCGACAAGACCCGCGTCGACGTAATCCGGGTCGGGGGCACAACCGCCGCCCGGATGAGATTCGAACCGGGTTGGAGGTGGTCGGAGTGCGTGAAGCCGGTCGTTGGCACGGACAGCTGCCAGGTCCGACACGTGGGCGTGGTTCAATCCGGCAGGCTCCACGTCGTGCACGAGGACGGGACCGAGGTCGAGGTCGGGCCTGGCGATACTTACGTGATCGAGCCCGGCCATGACGGCTGGGTGGTCGGCGATGAGAGCTTCGTCGGGCCTTGAGTTCGAGGCAGCATCGGCGGAGGAATACGCGCGCTCGTAGCCGATCCGTTCAATGCCGCGCTCGCCACGCAGGCGCACGACGGATGGAACGCGAGCGCCCGAGTTGCCGCGCAGAGCACAATGACCCAGCGTGACCTTCGCCCTTATCCTCGCCATCGCCTCTGCGCTCGCGACGAGCGTCGCCTTCCTGCTCAAGCAGCGCGGCGCGGTCCTGGCGCCAGTCGGTGCGGGTGAGGCACCCGCTGCGAAGCGCCGCCGCCCTCTTCCGCTCCAGGTGGTTCGCGCTGGGCTGGGTGGTGGCGGTCGGCGCCTGGGGGCTTCACGTCGGCGCCCTCGCGCGGGCGCCGCTGTCGGTCGTCCAGGCCGTGCTCGCGGCCGGGCTGGTCTTCCTCGCCGTGCTCGCGGAGCGCTTCTTCGGCTTCGCCCTCGGACGCCGCCAGTGGATCGGCGTGATCATCACGGCGATCGGGCTTGCGATCATCGCGCTCACCGTGGGGCCGCGGGGTGACGACGCTCCGGGCTACGCGCTGGCCGCGTTGATCGTCGTCGAATGCACGGTCTTTGTCCTCGCCACCGGGCTCGCCGTGATCTCCAGCCACCATGGCGCCCTGCGCGCGAGGCAGGGCCTGTGCCTCGGCGCGGCCTCCGGCGCGCTGTTCGGCGTTTCCGACATCGCGCTCAAGTTCCTCACCCACGCCGTTGGAGGCGGGGTGCTCGAGCTGATCAGCCCGTGGACATTCGCCGCGCTGGCCGCCTCGGTGGTCGCCTTCTATACCTCGGCCCGTGGCCTGCAGATCGGCCCCGGCGTCGAGGTCATCGCGCTCACCGCGGTCGCGGCCAACCTCACCGCGATCCTCGGCGGCATCCTGGTCTTCCGTGACTCGATCGGGGCGGGGGCGGTGGGGATCACCGGACGGATGATCGCGTTCGGCCTCGTGATCGCCGGCGCGGCCCTGATCCCCGCCCCGCTGCGAGCGGCTAACCGCCCGGCGGTCGAATGATCCCGATCGGCCTGCCGCGGGCGACGCGTCCGATCCGCGCGGCTATCGTCCGTTCAGTGCCCGGTGCGAAGCGGACCGGAGGCGAGGTTCGGGTGACGATCGCGATCATCGTCGTGCTTGTCGTGGTAATCGCATTGCTGGTGGGGCGCCTGCTCTGGGTGCCGAGCCGCACCAAGAAGTGCTCTCGCTGCGGCGAGCGGACCCGTTTGCATTCCGAAGTCTGCCAGCACTGCGGCCACGTATTTCACGTCCGCTGAGGATCTCCATGCGCCTGATCCTCCTGTCTAGCGGTCGGGCTCCATCTCTTCTGCCCGCTCCGTCCGCTGCCGCCCAACGACCCGCGGGGACTCTAAGGCAGTAGGACCTGGCCCGGCGCGCTACGGCAGCGTCTCGCCGTTGCCCCGAGGCTCGTCGGGATGGGGTTCGCCAGGGGGCTTGGGGCCCTGCGCCGGATCGGCCGATGTCCCGGCGGATTCCGGCGTTGCTTCCTTCTCCGCCGCCCGCTGCCGGGCCTCACTCGCCATGTCCTCGAAGCGTTGGGCGATGTTCTTCGCGGTTGCCGCTAACTTGTCGAGGACCTCTGGGGCCTGTCGGTCGATTCCCTCCCGCGCGGACTCCATCAATTCCTCAAGTCGCTTTTGGTACTCCTGCAGGCGCGAAGACTGCTCGTTGCTCTGCTCGGTCATTCTTGCTTCCTCCTTTGCCTGGGCTGTCTGGCCTGCGTCATCGCGGGTCGCGGCGATTCTGATCACGCAGCTTCGCCTTCCGCCTCCCGCGCATAGACAAGGTCACGAAAAGAACTATGAGCGCGATTACGATCGCGACGACGATCACCACCACGCCCGTTCCTACTGCCATTGGGAGCATCAGGGCCAACATGTCGCTCTCCCTTTCCTTCGTTTGCCCACGGATGGCCGTTACCCGCCGTGAACCCACCTGAGACGAGCGAGGTGTGTATCCACAGCCGTACACACGGCGATTCGTCGAGAGCAAACTGACGGCGTAACGCTAGCTAAGCGCGCGTAGTCGATTGTTGGCGAGGCCGTCGACTGCGGCGGCCTTCGTCCCGTTCACGGGGCCCCTCGCTCATCGTCCCAGCGGGCGCGGCCCGGGCACGCAGATCTTCACGATCGTCTACATCCTCACCGGACTCGGCGTACTCGTCGCCCTGCTGAGTTCGATCGCGCAGCAATACATCAGGCAGAAGGCCGCGGCGGCCGGGTGCGCGAGCGTCTGAGCGCCCGTCGCCACCACGGCCAGGCCAACTGACGCGCCCCCCGCAAGCGCGATACTCCTAGGCGATGTCGCAGGAGAACGTCGAGGTCGTGAAGGCGGTGTTTGCCAGCGGCAGCCGCGGTGACTTCGACGGGCTGCTTGCGCTCTTTCACCCAGGGGTCGAATGGGTCGAAGACCCTCGCGCACCAGGCGCGATCACCCACCGAGGTCACGCCGAGATCAAGCGGTATTTCGAGAGCATGCCCAGGTACTGGGAGAAGTTGCGGATCGAGCCCGAGCGATTTGTCGACTACGGCGATGAGGTTCTCGCCCTCGCTCGGGTGACTACACGTGCTCGGCGCGGCGGACCCGAGATCGACAGGCCATTTGACGCGATCTTCACGGTCCGCGGCGGGAAGATCGTCCGCGGTCGCTCGTTTTCGACTCGCCACGACGCTCTCGATGCCGCCGGGCTGCGGGAGTAGGCGATGTCGCAGGAGAACATCGAGACTTTCAAGCGCGGCGCTGACGCTTACAACCGCCGCGACGTCGAAGCGCTGCTGAGGGAACTCGACCCCGAGGTGGAGTGGCGCTCGGCGATTCTGATGCCGCTCGGGCGCGAGCCGAGGGGTGCACCGCGGACACGAGGGCGTTCGCGAGGGGCTCCGCGACCTGTACGAGGCGCTCGCCGATATCCGCTTGGAACTCCCGGAAATCCATGACCTCGGCGATCGACTCGTTGCGATCGGGCGGATCAGCGCCCGTGGCCAGGCAAGCGGAGCCGAGACCGAGTCGCCCTTCGGGTGCGTGGTCGAGTGGGAGAATGGCAAGGCGACTCGGCTGGTGAGCTTCCTCGACCGCAAAGAGGCCCTCGAAGCCGCCGGGCTGGGGGATAGCGAGATACTGCGTAGGCGATGTCGCAGGAGAACGTCGAGGTCGTGCGGCGGTTCTATGACGCCGTGAACCGGCGCGACCTGCTGGTCCTCGATGGCCTCCTCGCCTCTGAGGAGTCTGAGTTCGCTTCCGTTTTCGCAACCAGCGAGGGACGGGTTTTCCGGGGCACCCAGGGAACCCGCGACTACTTCGCCGCGATCGATGAGGCCTTCGAGGACTTCCGGACCGAGGTCCTCGAACTCATCGATGCGGGCGACGATCGGGTCGTGGCGATGACCAGGGTCACTGGACGCGGCAAGGGGAGCGGAATACCCGTTGACAAGCATTTTGGGCAGGTCTGGACACTGCGGGGCGAAGCGGTCGTTCGCATCGACACCTACGTCAACCCGTCGGAAGCCCTCGAAGCCGCCGGGCTGCGGGCGTAGGCCGGTCAGCACGCGAAGCCCCGTTCGCCGGGGATGATCAGTGATGGAATGGGGCCGATGAGCCGCTGGGTGAGAGGGGCAATCGTGCTGGTGGTCTCCGTCGTCGCGGTCGGCCTTCTCTACTCGTGGGAGAGCGCGTGGATCGTTGGGGGTGCGGTCATCGTCTCGACCGTTCTCTTGGAGGTCCTCTGGCCGGAGAAAGAACGCGAGTGACGAGATACTGCGTGGGCGATGTCGCAGGAGAACGTTGAGCTCGTGCGCCGTTGGCTGGACGCCTGGGTCGAGTGGTTCGGCACGGAGCGGGATCCCGATCAGTTCGAGCGGCTCGCCGACCAGTACATGGCGCCCAACGTCACGTATGAGGAGGATCCCGTCTGGCTGGACGCCGGGGTATTTCGGGGCCGCGATGCGGTGTTGCGGCGGTTCATCGAATACATCGATCTCGTGCATATCGAGGGCACGAGCGCCGGAGAGGTGATCTACGCCGGAGACTTGGTCCTTGCCCAAGTTCGGATCGAGATGCTTGGCGCCGGTGCGGGAGAGGCGGTCGAGTTCCTCTGGACGTACACCGTGCGCGTCGAGGATGGTCGCATCGCTCACTTTCGAGCTTGGTACGACCCCGACAAAGCCCTCGAAGCCGCCGGGCTTTCGGAGTAGGCGATGTCGCAGGAGAACGTCGAGGTCGTGCGGCGAGATGTCGCCGCGCGGGGCGCGAGAGACTGGTCCACTCTCCACGAAATCTGGCACCCAGAAATACAGCTGGTGCTCGTTGGCGGCTCGGGGACCTTCCAGGGAATCGACGAGATCACGCGATTCCTCGATTCGTTGTCCGACTCGTACGACGAGTACCGGGTCGAAGCCGACGAGATGATCGAAGCCGGAGATTGTGTCGTCACCGTAGAGCGGGTAGCGGGACGCGGCCTGAAGGGCAGCGACGCGCAGACCTGGATTCACACGGACCTGTTTCGAGTGTTCAGCGTCGAGGACGGCAAGATCCTGAAGATCACGGAATATCCGAGCCGGGACGAGGCCCTCGAAGCCGCCGGGCTGCGGGAGTAGGCCAGGCCGCTTCTCGTCCTCGAACCGGCGCATGCGATTCTCGCCGCCGGTATAACGGCGCGCCTCTGCGCCAACCCGCAGGGCCGGTGGTGCGGGGCGGTTCCTCCGTCCCCTCCACCGTACAACCGCCTGTTAATCCAGGCGTTTTCCGGGCGCACACGCGCCCCTCCCCCAGGTGGGGTAGGTTGGGACTCGGCCCCGGCTGGACCCTGCTCGGGTTCCCTGGCTACCGCCTGGGTCTACCGGCCGGGGCCATTTATTGCCCTCTTGTCGCGAGATACTGCGCAGGCGATGTCGGAGGAGAACGTCGAGCTTGTGCGGCGAACCTATGACGCGGCCTACCAGGGTGATTACGACGCCTTGCCGACGCATTACTTGTTCGGGGCGATCCCGGTGTGCAGATGAAGGCGGGGCGGGGCCTTCGAGTGGTTCTAGTCGGAGCCTTGCGCTCGGTGGCGCACGGGTGTAGGTTCGCCTGCATACGCGCAGGCTCCCTGCGCGGCCAGACAAGGGAGGACCGGATGCCATCCAGGCTTCGCCTTCACGCCGCACCCGCGACGTTCGTTTCACTCGTAGTGATACTGGCCTTAGCTGCGGCTGGTCTCGTGGCCGTGAGCAGCACTTCGCGGGCGCGGTCGAGACCCTCACGGACAGGACGGAGCGCCGCCGCCAAACAGCCGAAGTGCGGCGACACGATCACCACCAACATCGTCCTGCACAAGAACCTCGTCAACTGCCCCAACAACGGGATCATCATCGGCGCCGACAACATCACCCTGAACCTGAACGGGCACACGATCGACGGCGACGGCGCCCCGTGTACCCATTGCCACCACCGAACCGAGATCACCGATGTCGGAGTGGTCAACGACGGCCACGACGGGGTCACCGTCGTCCACGGCTCGGTGCGCCAGTTCGCCGCCGGTGTAGCCGTCGGGGCGGCCCGCCACAACCGCCTGCTCGGTCTTTCCTCGTCGAGGAACCGAGTTCTCGGCTTCTTCTTGCAGTGCGATCGTTGTCTGGTTAGAAACAGCGCCGGAAACCGGACGAAGGGCCATGGTGACCAGGTGGGGATGTTCCTCTTCCAATCGCATCACGATCGGATCCTCCACAGCGCCTTCCGGCACAACGTCCCCGCTGGCAATGGCAGCGGCGGCGGAATCGCCTTCCGTGAGTCCACCAACACCGTGATCAGGGGGAACCGCATCTCGCGCAACGGCGAGGCGGGCATCATCATCGAGGGGAGCGACCGCCTTCGGATCAGGCACAACCGCTTGGTGCGAAACCATGCCGGCATCGCGGGCGGGGGCAGGCACAACGTGATCACCCGAAACCACGTCTTCGGCGCCCTCGACGGGATCCTGATCGATAGCGGCCACGGCAACCTCATCGCGCACAACGTCGTCGCTCACACGAGCCGGGCGGGCATCAGCCTCGGATCCGGGTTCAAGATTAAGCCCGGCGGGAGGCATCTGACCGCCGGCGGCGCCCACAACCTAGTCCGCCGAAACCTGGTCAAAGGCAGCCGCAAGTATGGGTTCCTGGTCCGAAGGAAGGACGACCACAGCCGCCTGAAGCGAAACGTCGCCAAGCGATCGAAAGACGATGGCTTCCACGTCGAGAGCCACTCGGCGAAGCTGACCAAGAACCGGGCCGTGCGAAACCACGACCTCGGGATCGAGGCGGTGCGCGGGGTGGCCGACGGCGGCGGCAACGTCGCCCGCCACAACGGCGACCCGCGCCAGTGCACGAACATCGTGTGTAACTGATCACAGCGCACACGCCTCCCGCCGCGCTCTGGGTTCGCGCGATACGGAACCGCGGAACGGGTTGCCCATGCATTACTTGTTCGGGTCGATCCCAGTGACGGTCTAGTGCTAGCCGGGACCGACCTGGACCCCCGCCCTAGAGTTCCGGGGTCGACAACCGAATCACGCCGGTCGAAGCGAGCCGGCCAGGCCCCCGACGATGACCCTTGCGAGGACAAGTCGGGAGGAGGGTCGGGCAGACCGGGGTCGATGACCGAAGCGATGATCCGTGCGCGGACAAGCTTGGGCAAGATCCGAGGAGCACCCGCAGGAACCGGCCACAGGCAGCCACCCGGAAGGAAGGCAAGACCTATGGCCAGATCAGCAAGAACCCTCACCCGTCAGGTGATGGAGATGTACGAGCGGGCCGACCGAGAGGGTCGGGAACTGACGGCGAAGGAGCGCGACGACGCCGCCTCGATGCTCGACGAGGCCCGCGCCCAGAAGCACGTCGAGGACCAGCTCCAGGAGCTGGAGGTCTCCAGCGTCCCCTGGGACCGGGGAACCGACGGGCCGGTCACCGGGGGCGGCCTCGGAGACCAGTTCATCAGCAGCAAGGAGTACGCCGAGATCCGGGACCCCGGCACCCGCTCGGAGGTCTGGTCCTCGGGGGCGGTCGAGCTGTCCACCAAGGGCACCCTCGTCAGCGCCCCGGGCACGGCGCTCGTCCCTGCTGGCTACCAGCCGGGGATCGTCGAGGCGCTGTTCCAGCCCCCGACCATCGCGGCGCTGATGCCGCAGCAGGAGGCCCCGGGCAACCCGGTCCGCTTCGTCCAGGAGACGAGCGTCACCAACGCGGCCGCGCCGACGGCCGAGGCGGGGGTCAAGCCCGAGTCGGCGATCACCTTCGGGGAGGCCTCGGAGCCGGTGCGGAAGGTCGCCACCTTCCTGCCGGTCTCGGACGAGCTGCTCGAGGACGCGCCGAACCTCTCGGCGTACCTGAACCAGCGGCTGCAGCTGTTCGTCTCGACCGTCGAGGACCAGCAGCTCCTCCTCGGCAGCGGCAGCGGCGTCAACCTCCAGGGGTTCGTCGCCTCCGGCAGGCCGGTCGGGACCTTCGCCCGGGGGACCCTCTCCAACGAGGAGGCGATCTTCCGGGCGGCCACCGGCACCCGGGGCAGCTCGTTCCTCGAACCGGACACGCTGGTCGTCCACCCAAACAACTGGCAGACGATCCGCCTGGCCAAGGACTCCAACGGCCAGTTCTACGGCCCCGGTCCGTTCTACGGCCCCTACGGGGGCCCGCAGGGTCCGGCGACGCCCGAGAGCATCTGGGGCATGCGGGTCGTCCAGACCTCTGCGATCACGGCCGGCAGCGCCCTGCTCGGGGCCTTCGGGACCGGCGCCGGGGTGTTGCGGAAGGGCGGCCTGAGGGTCGAAGCCACGAACAGCCATTCGACTTGGTTCCAGTCGGACATCACCGCCCTGCGGGCCGAGGTCCGGCTGGCGCTGGCGGTCTACCGGCCGACCGCGTTCACGGTCGTTACCGGGCTGGCGTAGGTCGATGGCAGCTTGCTCGATCAGATCCGACGAGCAAAGGGACGCGGGGGGCGATGACGGCCGCGGTTGACAGGCCGGTCCGTCCCCCCTTCGGGTCGCCGGGGGTTCCTACTTCACCTCGGCGACCCGGCGTCCCGGGAGGTGAGGAGTGCGCTCCCCCGACCAGCTGACCCCCGACGAGCTTGCGAGCCTGCGGATGCTCTGGAGCATCTGGCCCGACGAGATCCTGATGCGCCGGGACCGAGACCACGGGCAGCTGGACGACCTGGTTCGCGACGACTTCGTCGTGCGGACGGACTACGGCGAGCTCGGGATCGGCTACCGGATCGCCCCGGTGCACGCCGCCGGTCTGGCCCGGGTCACCGCCGAGATCTCGGGCGGGGCGAGCCGGAACTGACGAGGAAGCCCGATAGAGATGCTGAGACCCCGAAGGCAGGTTGGGACCTGCCCTCCCAGCCCCAGAGGGGCGAGGCGGCCTCTCAGAGGCCGCTATTCACGGGCTCGCCCCCGGGGAGCCGCCTACTCCCGCAGCCCGGCGGTTTTGAGGGCATTGGCACGGGTCCAGAAGACTTGACGTCTCGTAATCAGGCCGTCCGCGAACGAGACGATCTGCCAGGTGCGGTATTCAAACGGCACGCCGCTGCCCCTACGGCGTGCTGTGAGAACCACGGCGATGAAGACCCGGTCATGACCCAAGTCCGCCATCTGCTCGATCTCGGCATGGAAGCCCTCCTCCGTGTTTTCCGACATCAGCGCGACCCACTCCCGCACCTCTGCCCGCCCGCGGTACAGCTCACCAATCCCGGAGACACCTTCAAGTGCCTCCCATACGACATCAGGGCTGAGGAAGGCCGGCAAGGCGTCGTAGTCGCGGCGGTTGAGAGCGTCGATGGCCCTCCGTGCCAGCGCCACGTTCTCCTCGGACATCGCCTACGCAGTATCTCGCGACGAGAGGGCAAAATGGCCCCGGCCGGTAGACCCAGGCGGTAGCCAGGGAACCCCGAGCAGGGTCCGACCGGGGCCAATGAGCACACTCTATCCAAACCCCTGTCAGATCCATTACAGGACGAGGGGTCGGGAAATCGGGCAGCGAAACTCGACATCCGGGCTAGGCGTAAGAAACCCGCCAATGGCGGATGGCGGTCCTGGCGCAGACGAGGCTGCCGGGGCAGGCCCCGGCCGCTCAGCGGTGCCGGTTGAAGGTGATGACCTGCTGGATGCCGCTCGGGCGGTTGGTGTAGCGCATCGTCGTCTTGAGGATCCCGGGAACGAACCCGATGCGCTCCGCGTTCGCGTCGGCGCGCCAGGCGCTGGGGTTCGACGTGCCCTGCGCATTGGTGAGCTCCCGGCCGGCCGCGGCGATCGCCTTCCAGATCGAGTTGCGGCACTTCGCGAGGTTGCCGTGGCCGCAGTAGCGATTGTTCATTGGCTGCGGCTGCTTCATCCCGAGCAGGCGGCGAATGTCGCGATCGAAGTACATGTACCAGCCGACGTTCTGGCCCGAAGGAGGTCCGTTGAACCGCGTGAAGATCGAGTTGAGCTCGTCGAGCTGGGGTCCGAGCTGCGGCCGCATGAGCGCGTCGGCGATCTTCGGCCAGGCCGCGTCCATGATCGCGGCGCCCGGGTCGTCGATCTTGCCGTCGCCGTTGCGGTCGAGGCGGCTGCCGCCGCTTTGCCGCCACTGCTTGAGCAGGGAGAGCATCCGGCCGGACTGCTGGTTCGGGGGCGTCGATCCTCGCAACAGCTTCGCCAGGAGCGGCACCGTGTCGATCGCCCGGAGGTCCTGTGTCGCGGCCGCGTTCATCGCCGAGGTGACGTCGGCGAGCGACCACTTGCCGTGCTTGTTCCGCTGCTTGCGCAGCTCCTGATTCAGCATGTCGACGCGCTGTGCGGACCCGTTGCCATTCCATGCGTCGTCCGCGGCCCCGAAGCCGTGGGCGCTGATGTTGTTCCAGTTGACCATCGTGCCCCCGACGGGAGTGTTCGACGGGTCGATTCCGTGCGGGTGCCTCCTCGGCGGGAGGAATCCGTGCCATTCGTAGTGGCCGGTTCCGAGCGTCGGCAGGCTGGGGTCGGTGCCCTTCGCCCGCTTCGGCAATAGCCCCGACGTGAACATCGCGATGTGCTTCTTGTCGATGTAGAAGGAGTTGAACGTCTGCGGCGTGAGCGAGGCGGCATGGAAGAAGGACTTGGCGCTGTGGACCTGCCCGTTGGATAGGCGGCGGTTGAAGAGCAGGTCGAGGCTGTCCTTCCCGTAGCTCGATCGCTGCCGTGAGATCGCGACCTTCCTGCCGTGGACCGTCGCGTAGCCGACGACCGGCCCGTGCACCGTGGTCTTGAACCTGACCGGGTCCCCCGCGAGCGTGCCCGCGTTGAACTCGTGCATCGATCGGCACTTGCCCTTGTAGCGGTACTTCGTGTTGCTGTGGTCGCAGAGCTTCTCGGCGAACTGATCGATCTGGTCGCCGCCCGCCGAGGTGAGCGTCGTCGCGAAATCGGGACCGCGGCCGATCAGCAGGTAGCCCGGGAAGGGCGTCGAGGTGGCCCCCCGCCAGTCGAGGCCCGGGGCATGCATGTCGATCTCGTACGTGAAGCCGGGGTAGAAGTAGCCGATCTGCGGGCCGCCGACGAGGAGCGGATGTCCGGTCGTCGAATGCCGCCCGTCGACCAGCAGCTCGTTGCTTGCCTGCGGTCGCTCCGCGGGGGCGTTGTCAACTCCGCGGAGCGCGGCCGCCGAGACACTGGACGCCGGCGAGAAGCTCCCCGGGTCGAGTACCACGCTTCCGGGTGCGCCGGGCTTCTTCGGCGCGTGCTCATACCGGAAGTGCCCGTCGACCGTGTTCGGGCTGCCCTTGACGATGTTCTGGCGCAGGTCGTCGAAGACGCTGTAGCCCTTTCGCACACCCAGGCGCTGCTCGAGGCCGCCGAGGAACTGGGACCGCCGCGCCTCGTCACCGCCCCCCTCTCCGACGAACTGGTCCTTGAGGGCGTTGAAGGAGAAGATGTCGTTGCGAGTGAACGGCGCCGCGGTCGAGCCGTGGGCGTCGAGGTACGCGTTGATCCCGGAGACGAAGGTGTCGATGTCGCGGAGGACCGCCTTGCCCTCGGGACCGGCCCGTCTCAGGACCTGCGCCTGCTTCGCCACGACCGACTCGGTCTGCTGGCTCGGGTGGAACGTCTGCAGGTTGCTGATCAGGTTGACGGCGTCGAGTCCCGGCGCGTCGATCGCAGCCACGCGCGCGTTGTACCGCGCCTGCTGCAGGAGGGCGCCGCGATCCTCGGCGGCGATCCAGCCGGCCGCCCATACCCCACCTGCGTGGGTCGTGGCGGTGACGTGCGGAACGTCGTACTTGTCGCGGACGATCTGAACGCCGGCGCGGGGGACCGCCTCCGTCGTCCCGGGGCCCGCGGTGGAGACGCCGAACTTCTCGGACTTGAAGTACTTGGTGAGGTCGGGGTTCGTGACGTTGTCGAACAGCGGCGTCAGCCCGTCGTACATCATCGCCTGCGTGTCGGCCCCGGGAGGCGGAGGAATGGCCCCGTACTGGCCCGAGGGGATGATGTTGAGGGCCGTCCCGGAGTAGTCCTTGGGCGCCGCCGCGCCGGCGGCCTGTGGAGCGATCAGCGCGGCGACGATCGCCAGCGCCCCGCAGACAACCTGAGGGATGCCGCGTCTCCTGAAGGTTCGGCCCTCCATGACCCGCAGGGGAAACTAGCAACGCCTTGACCGCTGGGAGACTTCGCTGCGTGAGGGCACCCGCCATAGTCGCGGCTCTGGTGGCGGCCGCCGGCGCTGTCGCGATCGGCTGCGGCGACGGCTCGCAGCCCACCACAACTCAGAACGGGCCCAAGGAGACGGCACAGAAGCTCCCGAAGCTTCCTGCCGGGTGGCAGGCGCGCCGGGATCGGTCGATCGGATACGCGATCGGCGTCCCCACCGGATGGCAGGTGCGCGGTCACGGCGACCGTGTGCTGTTTCGCTCGCCGGACCACCTCGTCGCGGTGGCGCTGACGGCCGATCGGGGTGAGGGGGCCTTCGATGTCTCGGTCGACCGCTTCGCCGAGCAGGCGCTCGGAGCGCTGCCCGGCTTCAAGGCCCCGCTCGACCCCGGAAAGCCGAAGCCCTTCAAGGGGACCCCGCTCGAGGCGGTCGAGACGACGGCGAGCGGGACCCAGGCCGGCGGGCTCAAGGAGCGGGCGACCCTCATCGTCCTGCGGCGTGATCGCCTGGTGAACTACACGGTGGCGGTGCTCGAGAACGCGGAGCATCCCGGCTCCGAGCTCGATCGCGCCGTGGCGCTGCGCATGGTCGAGACGCTTAGGGACCTGCCGCCGAAGGGAGCCGGCGGCCAATAGCAGCGAGCTAAGTGCGGTCCGGCCGGTCGGGGTAGATCTCGTCGATCGTCACGAGGGCTCGGAATGGAGCGCGTGCCGCCTCGGCGATCGCCTCGCCGCCGCCCGCCAGGCGGTCGACCACGCAGAGCGCGCCCCGGATCTCGAGGCCCTCCTCCTGGATCCGCTCGATCGCCGCCACCGTCGAGCCGCCGGTGGTCACTGTGTCCTCCACCACCAGGCAGCTCGTCCCTGCCTCGACCGGCCCCTCGACCCAGCGCTGGAGGCCGTGCTCCTTTCGCTCCTTGCGCACGAAGAATCCGACCAGGTCATCACCCTCGGGCACGGCGATCGCGGCGCACGCCAGGGGAATCGCGGCCATCACGGGCCCGCCGACGCTCTGCGCACCGACTCCGTGCGCCGCTGCGGCGATCATCAGGCCGGCGGCGCGAAAGCCCTGCGGCCGCATGATCGCGCGTCTCGCGTCGACGTAGTACGACGCGCGCTGACCGCTCGACAGGGTGACGTCGCCGGTCACGAGTGCGTGTCGGCGGAGCGCGTCAAGCAGCGTCTCCCTGGCCGCGGCAAGGTCGGGCGGACTCACTGGGGCCCGCGTCTAGCCGTAGACGAAGATCGAGTCCCCGAGCGAGATCCAGTTGTAGATAAAGATCGAATCGGGAATCGGGTTGCGGACGCAGCCGTGGCTGGCGTTGTAAGGCGGCACGGAATGGTAGCCGTGGGTCGCGTAGCCGCCATGGAAGTAGACCGAGTAGTACATCCCGACCGAGTTGTAGCCCGCGTCCTTGCGGTAGAAGTGAAAGTGCCCGCGGATCGTCGGCGTCGCCGGCGCGCCCGTTGAGACGGCGAACGTGTTCTGCGCCTTGCCGTGCTTTGCGAGCGCCATCACCTGGCGGGAGATGTCCACCTCGACGTGCTTGCCCTTGCTGGGGTACTTCAGGTGGAACTCGGCTTTGCGAGCGGCAAGCTTCCTGAAGATCGTCGGATTGGCGTTGTAGGTGCGCTTCATGCCGTTGACCTTTCGCACCGCCATCACCGCCCACTGGGTGCGGACGCTGTACTTCTTGCCCCCCGACGTGAAGTAGCCCTGCTTCTTGAGGAGCTTGTTGAAGAGCTTGACGTCGGAGTTCCGGTTCCCCGGGTCGAGGTCCGGATAGTCGATCTGGAACTTGTGCGAGCGGGCGACGGTCCTGGCCTGGTCGGCGTTGTACTCATGGGTCGCGACGACCTTGAAGGTGCTTGGCCGGATGAGCTTCGGACCCTCGAGTCGGAACACACCCTTGTTGGCTCCCTGGACCTTCTTGACCTGGGGGTTGGCCTGCTTAATGACCTTGCCCTGCCGAAGCAGCTGCACCTGGACGTGCTGGCCGGCGACGAACGGCTTCAGGTAACCGACCGCGCGTGCGCGCTTGCCCACCCGGAGCTTGTGGTCCTTCTGGATCCCGTGCACGAACACGCTCATCTGGGCGGGCGCCGGAGATGGCGGAGGCGGCGGCGGGGGAGGGGTTTTCGCGCCGCCCCCGGACTGGCCCCCGGCGCTCTCCGCCTGGGTCGTGTACTGGTCCGCCGGCGCCGGCGCGGCGGTCGTCGTCGTGCTCGCCGCCTGGCCGGATGCGAGCGATGGCGAGCCGACCGCGACCGCCAGGGCCGATCCCGCCACCACCACCGAGATACGCCGCCTGCCGATCACGCCCGGCATTCTGCCATGCGGAAAGGCGAACGGCGAGCGATTCGGTTCAGGGAACGAGCCTCGCGCGCAGCGCGCGAACGGGGATCGGAAACAGGATCGCGGTGACAACGGCGAGCCAGGCGGTGTGGATCAGGATGCTGCCGGCGTCGGGGCCCGTGGCGAGCCCTCGGGTGATCTCCACCAGGTGGTACAGCGGCGTCAACCACGCGATGACCTCGACCCAGCCCGGAAGCTGGTTGAACGGGAAGAAGATGCCCGAGAACAGGAACATCGGGGTGATCCCCAGGGTGAAGAAGTAGCTATAGAGGTCGATCTTCGGGATCATCGACGTGAACGTGTAGCCGATGACCGAGAAGCACATGCCCCCCAGCAGCACGAACGGCGGGATCAGGATCGCCCACGGGGAGGAGACGAGCCCGACCGCCGCCACCACGATCAGGACGACGATGCCGTAGACCGTCGCCCGGGTCGAGCTCCAGGCGATGTCGCCGGCGACGAGATCCTGGGGCTCCACCGGCGTCGACAGGACGTTGTCGTAGAGGCGGAGCTCGTTCATCCGGAAGTAGACGTTGTACGTGGTCTCGAAGGCGGACGACCACATCGCGGCTGACGCGATCAGGCCCGGCGCCACGAACTCCTTGTACGGGATGCCGTTGATCCCGTGGGCGATGTAGGTACCGAGACCGAAGCCGAGTGCGAGGAGATAGAAGAACGGATCGAGGAAGGTGGGAAGGAGCGCTCCCTTCCAGAGCTTTGAGAAGACGCGCGCGTTCCTCGCCCAGATCGCCGCGGCGTAGCGCGGCGACGGGATCAGGTCGCGCGGGCCAAGGCGCTCTCCCAGTCCGGCGTATCCGGGCTCATACGACATGGCCACACCATCCTCTTTCGAGCCGAGTCACGCGATCACTCCCTCAGCGACCTGCCCGTGAGACGGAGGAAGACATCCTCCAGCGTGGTCCTTCGAACGAGGGCCGACTCGGTTGGGAACCGGTCGTGGTCGAGCGACCGCAGGAGCTCCTCGGCGTCATCAGCGAATAGTGTCAGCGCTCCGTCATGCAGCTCGTGCCCGTCGGCGCGCTCGCCGATCGTGGCCAGCAGGCCGGTCGGATCACAGTCCTCCGCCAGCTCCAGTTCCAGCGCCTCCCGGCCGACGTGCTCGCCCACGAGGGCCCCGGGCCGACCCTCGGTGACGATCCTGCCCTCGTCCATGATCAGCAGGCGGTCGCACAGGCGGGCCGCCTCCTCCATGTAGTGAGTCGTGAGGAGCAGCGTGACCCCGCGGCGCCGCAGGCGCTCCAGCGAGCGCCACACGGCCAGCCGCGCCTGTGGGTCGAGCCCCGTGGTCGGCTCATCCAGGACGATCAGCTCCGGCTCGTTGACGAGGGATCGGGCGACCATGAGCCGGCGCTTCATGCCGCCGGATAACGCATGGACCCGATCGTCGCCCCGATCGGAGAGCAGAGAGAAGGCCAGCAGCTCGTCAACGTGCGGTGCCACGATGTGGGAGGCGATCCCGAAGTAGGTCGCCTGCTGCAGGAGGTTCTCGCGGACGGTGAGGTCCCCATCCAGGTTGGTCTCCTGCGCCACGACCCCGAGCCGCGCCTTGATCTGGCGGCGCTCCCGCCGCGCGTCCATGCCCAGCACGCGGAGCTCCCCCTCGCCGACGCGTGCCAGTCCGTAGATCATCTTCATCGTGGTCGTCTTGCCGGCGCCGTTCGGGCCGAGAAAGCCGAAGCAGATCCCCGCCGGCACCTCGAAGTCGATGCCGTCGACTGCGACGCGATCGCCGTAGCTCTTGGCGAGCCGCCGTGCGAGGACAGCCAGACCGTTCACGAGGTGAGGATCGCGAACGCGAACGCGTTGTTCAGCATGTGCAGTGCAATCGTCGGATAGATCGATCCCGTCTCCTCGTACACCCATGCCAGGGCGAGGCCGAGGAAGGCGAGCTGGGGGATGACGGCCTCGCTCCCGCTGCCGGTGTAGTGGAACAGCCCGAAGATCGCCGCCGACAGCACCGCGGCCACCGGAAACGAGAGCCTCCGGCGAAAGCCGCCGAAGATGAAGCCGCGAAAGAAGATCTCCTCCGAGACGGGCGCCGCCACGATGATGAGGACGCCCGCGACCACCGTCCCGAGGTCGCCATGGCCGAAGCCGAGATCGCGTGTGATGTCCCGCTGGTGCGGATGCACGAGGGCCCCGTACGCCAGCGCGAACACGATGTACGCAATGTAGGCGGCCGCCGCGAACTTGAGGGGCGAGCGCAGCGGGCGCCTGAGCCCGAGCGTCGCGGATGGCGCCGGACCGGGGACTCCGCGCTCGGAAGCGACCCCGTAGGCGACCCCCGCGAGGGTCGCGGCGAGCATCGCCTGCGCCACGAGCCGGGCGGCGAGGGAGTCGAGGCTCGGATCGAAGATCGAGACGACCGCGACCTCGATCAGGCTCAATACGAGGAGGATCACGACTCCGACGACCACGCGCCCGGGTCCCCAGGTCGCGGCCACCCTTGCGGCCGGGGCCGGTTCGCCCTCGGGTGGCGGCGCTGTCCCGCCGGTGGCCGGCTGAGCGGTCGCGGGCTCCACCGCCCCGCTCGCGGGAGGTGCTCCTGATTCGTCGTTTGCCTTCACCAGTACGACGGTATTGGCAAGCCGATCGCCGAGGCGCTGCCTTCGCCTGGATGCGGCGATCAGCAAGGGCCCGACGGCGAGGTCCACAACCAGCAGGAGGCTGCGCAGGAGCGCCCGCGTCCAGGGAACCCTGCTGCCGGATTCGGCGACGACGCGGATCCTCATCGCGCGCATCCCCAGCGTCTGCCCCCAGCGCCACTGCGCGCAGACGAAGTAGACGAGCCACAGGATTGCCGTGCCGAGGACGATGGCGGCGGCGAGCGCGGTCTCCGAGGTGGTCGCGTACTCGCTCGCGACATCGGGGTCCAGGGCGGTGATCGCGATCGAGTAGGCGGCCCACCCGACGGCGAGATCCAGCAGGATCGCGACGCCGCGTCGCACGAGCCCGGCGTACGGGGGCGTCTCGGCGGTCAGCTCGGCACCGGTCACGAATCGAGATGGTGCCGGATGGCCGCGAGCGACTCGATGTCGCCGCCGCCGTCGCGCGCGATCAGAAGGGCCGCGATCCCTGCCGCACGCGCCCCCTCGACGTCCTCGGCCGGCGTATCGCCCACGTGGAGTGCCTCGGAGGGCTCGCAACCAGCGACCTCGAGCGCAGCGGCGAAGATGGCCGGATCGGGCTTTCGCGCGCCCACGACGGCGGACGTCACGACGCCGTCGAGGAATCCGGCGAGCCCGCACCGGGCGAGCACGTCCGGCAGCGAGCAGTCCCAATTCGAGAGGCAGACCAGACGCAGCCCCAGGCGGCGCAGCTCGGCGAGCGCGGGGTGGGCGTCGGGAAAGGCACGGAACCGGATCGCCGCCATCAGCTGCGGCGGCCTGACGTCGCACCCCAGCTCGCGAGAGACGATCGCGGCGCAGCGGCGCCGCAGGTCGGCGAGGGAGTCGGCGTCACGGCCCTCGTGGCTGTGGTCGCGGTAGTAGCGCATCTCGGCACGCATCGCTCGCTCGATCCGCTCGTCTGGCTCGATGCCGAGCTCGGCGGCGAGGAGGGGCCCGGGCGGCTCGAGCTCTACGAGCGTTCCAAGCGCATCGAGGAGCGCGCACCGGGTCACGGCCCCATTCTCGGTGATGCCCTCGCCCCGCATCCAACGGTGCAAATCTCTCCGCCGCATCGAACGGTGCAAAATCCGCGCATAGCGCGGGAAACGCGCCGCTCGGCGTTTTGGAGGGTGGTGAGTCGCAAATTGCGCGGCGGGCGCTGCGCCCCCGACGCAGGAACCCGCCCGAACGGCCGCGAACTCTCCACCGTGCCGCTGCTCCTCGCAGATGGTCGAGCGGACCTGATCGCGGCCCTGATCACCATGGGCGTTGCGATCGTGATCGCGTTCGCGCGTGGACCGGCTCGTGATCGCACGCGGGGGCCGAGTCGCCTCCCGCATGGCCGAGACGACACTCTCGCGCACCACGCAGACGCGCCTGCGGCTGATCCGCAGGCTGATCTTCGTCACGATCCTGGCGATCGGCGCGGCGCTCGCGCTCAGCCGGTTCGGCCAGTTCTCCCGCCTTGCGACGGGGATCCTGGCCTCGAGCGCCGTGCTCGGCCTGGTGGTCGGGTTCGCCGCGCGTCAGACGCTGGCGAACATGGTCGCTGGGATCCTGCTCGCAATCACCCAGCCGATCCGCGTCGGCGACACCGTGACGATCGCCGACAACACCGGTCGCGTCGACGACCTCACCCTCTCCTACACCTTCCTCGATCCCGGCGACGGGCGCCTCGTGGTGGTCCCGAACGAGCAGGTCCTCTCGGCGCCGGTCTTCAACCACTCCACCGGAGACCGCACCGCGCCGGCGACCGTTTCAGTCTGGCTCCCGCCTGCCGCATCGCTCGACGAGGCACGGCGGGTCCTCAAGCCCGCCGGCGCCAAGGAGATCAGCGTCGCGGAGATCACCCCGGAGGGCGTCCGGCTCGAGCTCAAGGGCCCGCGCGATCGCGAGCGCACGCAGGTGGGCGATGAGGAGTCCGACCTCCGCGCGCACGCGCACCAGGCGCTTCGAGCTGCGGGGCTGCTCGAAGAGGCGGGCCGATGATTCCGCCTCGTTACCCTTAACCGACCTCATGACGCAGCGAGCGCGCAGACGGCATCGCCGGTCGCGAGGCTCGATTCGCCGCAAGCTCCTCGTCGGATTCGGAGTCCTGCTCGGCTTGATCGTCCTCGCCGTGGGAGGCGTCGCGGCGTGGGTGTACAGCGTCGCGAAGGGCGTGGACATCGACAAGCTGAAGCCCATCCACCAGGGGTCGAACTCGCTGGTGTACGCGGCGGACGGTTCGCGCCTCGGCTACATCCAGTCCGACACCATCCGCCATCCGGTCGCCGGCTCCGAGATGCCGAGGATGCTCAAGGACGCCACGGTCGCGATCGAGGACAAGAACTTCTACCAGCACGGAGGGATCGACCCCGAGGCGATCGTTCGAGCGGCCTTCGAGGACATCAAGGCCGGCGCGGCTGTCCAGGGCGGTTCGACGATCACCCAGCAGCTCGTTCGCAACCTCTACATCGCAAACCCCCAGGAGGACATCCAGCGCAAGATCAGGGAGGCTGTGATGGCCGACCAGTTCGAGTCGGAGCACTCGAAGGCCTGGATCCTCAGCAAGTACCTGAACACGGCCTCGTACGGCACCACGGACGGCCGCACCGCCGTCGGCGTGCAGGCCGCCGCCGAGACCTACTTCAACAAGCGGGTCAAGAGCCTTACTCTGCCCCAGGCTGCGATGATCGCGGGGCTTCCGCAGGCGCCGTCCGAGTACAACCCGCTGCAGAACTCGACCGCCGCCCTGCAGCGGCGGAACGAGGTCCTCCAGGCGATGCAGCAGCAGGGCTACATCAGCCGCAAGTTGTATGAGCGGGCGCTCCAGACCGGGCTTGACCTGAGCCGCGGCTACAAGTACGAGCAGATCAAGCAGCCGTACTTCTTCGACTACGTCCAGCAGCAGCTGATCGACCGCTACGGCGTCAACACGGTCCGCAATGGCGGGCTCAAGGTCTACACGACCATCAATCCGACCCTTCAGGCCGATGCCCAGGCAGCCGTGAACGCTTGCGGAGCATGCGCATCGGACTCGACTCTCGCCGCGGCCCTCTCATCGGTCGACCCGACCAACGGCCACATCCTCGCGATGGCCTCGTCGCGCGCCTACTCGCCGACGTCGCAGTTCAACATCGCGGCCAACGGACATCGCCAACCGGGGTCGTCGTTCAAGCCCTATGTGCTCGCGACGGCATTGAGCCAGGGAATGAACCCGAACAGCACCTACTACTCCAGCAAGTCACCGATGACCCTCAACCTGGACGACGGTACGACCTGGACCGTCAACAACGCGGAGGGCGAGAACGAGGGGACGGTCGACGTGCGCCAGGCCACGATCGACTCGATCAACGTCGTCTACGCCCAGCTGGACCTCGACGCCGGCCCGGACAACGTGAAGCAGATGGCCGAGAAGCTCGGGATCACGTCGCCGTTGGACGGCATCCCAGCCGAGGGGATCGGCGGACTTCGGATCGGCGTGACGCCGCTTGAGCAGGCGGATGCCTACGCGACCTTCGCGGACGGTGGCATCCACCATCCCGCGACGGCGATCGCGAAGGTGGTGTTTCCGAACGGCAAGACCGACATCCCCGACGAGGGCGCCGCGAACCGGGTGATCTCCGACGGGATCGCGTACGAGGTCACGGACATCCTCAAGGGCGTGATCACCGAGGGGACCGGCCAGGGATACACGGACTTCGGGTGTCCGGCGGCGGGCAAGACGGGGACCTCCGAGGGTTTGTCGGATGCCTGGTTCGTCGGCTACACGCCTCATCTATCGACCGCTGTGTGGGTCGGCCATCCGGAATCCCGCGACTACACCGGCTACGGCGGTCCCACCGCCGGGCCGATCTGGCGCTCCTACATGGAGGCGGCCCACGGCAGCTTCTGCAGCGACTTCCCGCAGCCGCAGGACCCGTTCCAGCCCTCCTCCAGCTGGAGCGGCGCCCATGCCGTCTCATCGCCGTCGAAGACGTACGGCTCTGGCTCGACGTCCAGCGGCACCGGGACCTACGTGCCTCCGTCCACCTCCAGCACGACCGGCCAGTATCCGCCTGAGTACTACGCGCCGGGAGCGGGCGCCTCGCCATCGCCCGGCACGGGCGGCGGCGGGCCGCCGTCCGGCACGGGCCTCCGTCGGGCACGGGCCTCCGTCGGGCACCGGGCCACCGTCTGGCGGCGGCGCCGCGGGCGGTGGCGGCGGCTCCGGGGGAAGCGGCTGACACTCCACCCACGGCGAGCGGCAGGCGCGGTAGCACTCGCCGTCCTCGCCGCAGCGGCGATCCCGCTAGTCGCGCCGGGACCGGACTTCGTTCCCGGCACGGACGTGGGCGCGCCGCGCTGGCTGCTCGGGGTTTACGGTGATGGCCTCGGGATCGCGCCCGGCGGCTACCGTGCCGCCCTCTGGATCGCGTTCGCCGCATACGTAGTCCTCGTGGTGTCCGCGGGGGCGCTGGGGCTCCGGACGATCCGCTGGGCCGCGATCGCCGGGGTGGCCGCCTTCGCCCTCGCTCCGCCGCTTCTGTCGCTGGACGTCTTCAGCTACCTCTCGTACGCGCGGCTGGGCGCGCTCCACGGGCTCAATCCGTACGACTTCGCGCCGGCCGCGATCCCGCATGACGACGCCGCGGCGCGCGTGCAGGATTACCGCGACGCCGCGAGCGTCTACGGCCCGCTGTTCACCCTGGGCAGCTACCCCATCGGGCTGGTCGGCGTGCCCGCGGGCACGTGGGCGCTGAAGGCGGCATCGGCGCTCTCGGTCCTGGGTCTCGCGTTTCTCGTTGCTCGCGTGGCGACCATGCGCGGAATCTCGCCGGCGCCGGCGGCGGCCCTCGTGGCGCTCAACCCGGTCGTGCTGGTCGACGTGGTGGGCGGCGCTCACAACGACGCGCTGATGATGCTCGCCCTGTTCGGCGGCGCCGCGCTCGTAATGTCAGCGCGAGAGGCGAGCGGGGGGATGGCGATGGTGGCCGCCGCCGCCGTCAAGCTCCCAGCGGCGGTCGCGGCACCGTTCGCCGTCGCGGGCTCGGGTGATCCCCGCCGCCGGGCGAGGCTCCTGACGGGCCTCGCCGCGGGGCTCCTCGCTATCTGTGCGGTCGCGCTCGCGGTCTTCGGGACGGCGGTCGTGCATGGCCTTGACTTCCTGTCCGGCAGCCAGCAGCACGTGAGCTACCACAGCCTCCCGGCCACGGCGGCGCGCGGGTTGGGGGTCGACGTCGCCGCGGCGAGGGCGGTCTTCGGCGTGGCATATGTGGCCCTCGCAGTATCGCTCCTGGTCTGGACCGCGCGAGGCGGCGATTGGGTTCGCGCCGCCGCGTGGGCGCTGTTCGGCCTGCTCTGCGCGACCGTCTACTTGGTGCCGTGGTACCTGCTGTGGGCCCTGCCGCTCGTGGCGATCGCCCGCGACCGGACACTGGTCGCGCTCACCCTCGCGCTCTGCGCGTACCAACTCCCCGTCGGCGTCCCGGGGTAGCGCTAGACGTGGCGCCGGGCGGCGCCGATGAGGGCGATCGGCACGCATGCGGCGACGATCGCCAGGGCGGCGAGCGGATGCGGCAGGGCGACCTCCGACAGCAGCAGGACGCCGATCAGCGCGGCCGAGACCTTCAGCGATGTGCGAACCAGGCGCTCACTGAGCGGCGAGGGCCGGGCCGCGTACATTGCCATGGTCACCGCCGAGGCCGCGAGGACCAGCGCCGTCGCGCCGAAGGCGACCACGAGGTAGACGGTCACCGTGGGCGAGTAGCCGCACTGCGACCCGGCGCAGGCGGAGTCGACCGTGGCGCCGACGACAGCTCCCGGGATCACCGCGAGGTATGCAAAGCAGACGGCACCGAGCGCCGCGAGCAAGCGCACGCCGGTCAATATACGGCGGGGAGCACGTTCGTGACCGGGGAAGGCACAGGCGAGTTCGATCTGATCGCGCGCCTCGTCGAGGTGGTCGAGGAGGCGCGGCGCTGCGGTTCCGGTGAACCGGGATCAGGGACGCCGGGTGCGCGCGTGCTCGTCGGCAGCGGCGACGACGCCGCCGTCACCGCGCCGCCGGGCGTCACGGCGACATCGGTCGACGCGTTCGTCGAAGGGGTCCACTTTCGCCGTGACACGGCGTCGCTCGAATCAATCGGGCGAAAGGCGATGGCAGCGGCCCTCTCGGACCTCGCCGCGATGGGCGCGGCGCCCGGCGAGGCCTACGTTCAGCTCGGCTGTCCGCGGGACCTGGACGAGGACGAGAGCCTGGAGCTCGCGGCGGGCCTTGGCCGCGCCGCCGCCGCGGCAGGGGTCGTGGTGATCGGCGGCGACGTCACGCGGGCGCCGATCCTGCTGGTCGCGCTGACCGTGGTCGGCCATGCGGGCGCCGCGGGAGAGCTCGTCTCCCGCTCCGGCGCCGAGCCGGGGGACGTCGTCGCCGTGACCGGCGAGCTGGGTGGCGCCGCCGCAGGTCTCCTCCTGCTCCAGCGTCGCGACCTTGCCCGGAACCTCGCCGAAGATCTGGCGGAGAGGCTGCGTCACCGCCAGCTCGAGCCCTCACCCAGGCTCGCCGCGGGCCAAGCGATCGCGGCCAGCGGAGCCACGGCCATGATCGACCTGAGCGACGGGCTGGGCGGCGACGCGCGGCACGTCGCGTCCTCGAGCGGCGCGGCTCTCGTGATCGACCTGGAGAGCCTCCCCGCGCAAGCCGGAGTCGATGAGGTCGCGGCCATGGCCGGGGTCGATCGATGGGACCTCGTGACGGCGGGGGGCGAGGACTACGAGCTGCTCGCGACGCTGCCGCCGGGGCGCATGTCCGACGCGCGCTTGGCGGTCGAAGCCGCTGGAACCACGCTCACCGTGATCGGCGGGGTCACCGAAGGTGACGGCGTGTCGCTCCGTCACGCCGACGGATCGCTGCGGGACCCCTCCGGCTTCGACCAGCTACGACCTTGAACCCGATGGTTCCCTGAGGGCACGCCGCGGGGCGGTCCTCGCGAGGGGAGCCGGAAGCCGCGCAGGAGCTCGGCTGGCCGGCGGGTGGCCGCTCCGAAGCGAGACGGCGACGACGCCGAGCAGGCCCCCGGCGACCAGGCACAGCGCGAGCATCATCCCGAAGCCGAACTGGCCGTCGCTCACCATCAAGAGCAGAAGCCACGGCGCCGCGGAGCCCAGTGACCCCGAGACGTGGGCGAGCGCCGCCGCCGCCGGCACGAGCGACACCGCGGCGACGCAGACGACGATCGGCCAGGCGGGCGGGCCACGGCGCGATCCGCAGGTGACCCAGACGTGGGCTGTGGGCACGAGGAGCAACGCCAGTAACGGGTTGGCGAGCCAGGCTCCGAAGACCGCCAGCGTGGAGACGGCTCCGAGCGCCGGGACCGCGGCCGCACTCGGGAGGACGGCCGGTACGCGCCAGCCCCTGCTCGCGTAGTAGGAGCCGGCGGCGACACAGAACAGGAGGACCATCACCACGACCTGCCCCGCCCCCACGCCGTACAGGTTCGGGTCGAACGGAAACGTTGGGCTGGCGACCAGGCCCATGAGGCTCAGGAAATAGAAGAAGACCAGGGCGGCGAGGAGCGGCAGGGCTCGCGAGGCAGCCCAGCCGAGCGCCCAGCCGAGCCCCGCGTGGCTGCGGATCCCGCGCCGGATACCGTCCGCGGCGGCGAGCGCCGGCGGAAGCAAGAGCATCAGGGCGAGCAGCGCGAGGCTCCATCCCGGAACCAGGTTGCCCGCGAGTGGGACGTACGTGCCGGGACCGTGCTCGAGTGGGGCCGTGGTCCCGTCGATCGTGAGGGTCAGGAGCAGAGCCGTCCGGCCGAGGTCGCCGAGGGACGCGGACGAGAGGTCATCGGGCTGATCCAGCGACGGCGGCAACTGCCGCTCGCCCGCAGACGAGAGCCCGACGGCGGTCAGCCCGTGCTCGAGGAGGACGGCCTGCTCGCCGAGGCCGCTCGGGAGCGCGAGCCCGGCGAGCTCGCCGAATGCCCCCTCCGGGCTTTGGTTCAGATCGCTCTGGTCCGAGAGTGCGTGCTCGGCAGTGCGGACGAGCTGAGCCGAGGCGCTCGACGAGTCGGCGGATGACTCCAGGACGAACGGTCCGTGAGGGTCCCTCGCGCCCGGCTGCCACACGTCGATGACCGTGTCGACATTCGCGCGTCCCGGGTAGGCGGTCGCGAACTCCCGCGCACCCTCGGCCCCGGCGCTCGAGCCGTCGGTCGACACGAACACGAGCGTCTTCGTGTGGCTCTGGACTCTGAGTCGGTCGACCAGTTGCAAGAGCACCGCGGTTGCGGCGGCGCTCGATGCGGCGCCCGGACCGACGCCGGAGTCGCGCGGCGCCATCACGACCACGGAGCGGTCGGTGTCGCCGGGGAGCGTGAGGATCACGTTGCGCAGGTCGGCCGCGTGACCGTCGAACTCGCCGCCGAACCGCTGCTCGCTCACCTGTCCGCCCTGGACCTGCCGGAAGTGCTGCTCGACCATGTCGGCCACCTGAGCGTCGCCCTGGCTGCCCGGCGTACGGTCGGGCGCGCGGCCTGTGATCTGGCGGTCGATCCGGGCGGCCGCCAGCTCATCGAACGCCGCCGGCTCCGCCGCGCTCGGCAGGGGATCGGGCGGCGCGCTGAGCCCGAAAAGGAGCACGACGATCGCCACCAGGACCGGCGCGAACCCTGCGCGGTAGATGCGGAAGTCGATCAATGTGTTCTAGTGAGGGGGCGTAGCCCGCGAAACTGGCTGGTGTCGTTGCTGGTGCCGAGTGAAATTACCCTTTGCGCGGGAAGAGCAGTGGCAGCCACAGACACAGGGTCAGCGCGAATCCTTCTGGTCGACGATGAGGAGTCGGTCCAGACCCTCCTGACCTACCCGCTTCGGAAGGAGGGATACGAAGTCGTGACGGCGCACGACGGCCGCGAGGCGCTGGATCGATTCGCCGAGCAGCGCTTCGACCTCGTGGTTCTGGACATCATGCTTCCCAAGCTCGACGGGATCGAGGTCTGCCGCCGCATGCGGAGCCGAAGCCAGGTCCCGATCATCATGCTCACCGCCAAGGACGATGAGATCGACAAGGTCGTCGGCCTGGAGATGGGGGCCGATGACTACATCACCAAGCCGTTCTCGGTCCGCGAGTTCCGCAGCCGGGTGCGGGCGGCGCTGCGCCGCGCGGAGATGATCGGCGGCCGGCCCGGAGGTGAGGAGCCGATCGCAGCCGGCGACCTGAAGATCGACTTCGAGCGCCGTGTGGTAACGGCGCGCCAGAAGCGGGTGCAGCTCACCTATGTCGAGTTCGAGATCGTCGCCGCGCTGGCGCGCTCCCCCGGACGAGTCCAGACGCGCGAGATGCTGCTCGAGCAGGTGTGGGGCGACTCGGCGTACCGCGATCCCCGGACCATCGACGTCCACATCCGTCACCTGCGCGAGAAGATCGAGCGCAATCCCCGCTCGCCCGAGTACCTGTTCACGGTGCGCGGCGTCGGCTACCGGTTCAGAGACAAGGACGAATAGGTGCGGGCGCGGAGCGGCCCTTGATCCTTGGCAGCGTCCGCAACCGGCTCGCCGCCCTCATCTTTGTGATCACCGCGGCGGCGGTCGGCTTCATGTACCTGTATGTCGTTCCTCAGCTGCGGTCGAACCTGACGGCCCAGAAGCTCCACCGGCTCGAGCAGGTGGCCTCCGCCGAGAGCGATCGGCTGGACCGGGCGATGCGACACGGCGCTTCTCGGGCGCAGATCCGCCGGCTCGTGAAGGACGCAGCGCAGCGC
Source organism: uncultured Actinomycetes bacterium (assembly GCA_963797665.1). Classification (GTDB taxonomy): domain Bacteria; phylum Actinomycetota; class Thermoleophilia; order Solirubrobacterales; family 70-9; genus AC-56. The sequence continues at coordinate 310,246 of CAWCQE010000023.1, forward strand.
GCCGACGCGCGGGTCACGGTGCTGGAGGTCCCGCCGAACCCCTCCGGGTCGGACAACGTCATCGCGGACTCGGAGCTCGAGCGCACCGCGACCCTGCCGAACTATCCCGCCGTGACGGCGGCCGTGACGAGCCGCCGTCCCTCGTCCGGCATCGAGGAGATCGCGGGCGAGCGGACCGGAGAGATCGCGGTCCCGCTGTCGTCGGGAGGCCACACGCGATGGGTGGCCATAGTGTCGACGCCGCTCGCCGACGTGGACGAAACCGTCGCGCTGATCCGCCGCCAGATCCTGATCGCCGGGTCGATCGCGCTGGTTGCGGCCCTGGCGGCGGGCTGGCTCGCGGCGAGGGCCCACGCCAAGCGCCTGGCCAGGCTCGAGGCGGCGGCCGAGAAGCTGGCCGAGGGCGACTTCTCCACACCGATCCCGGACGAGGGACAGGACGAGGTCGGCCAGCTGGCAAGCACCTTTAACGAGATGCAGCAGCGGCTCGCGCGCCTGGACAGTGCTCGCAAGGAGTTCATCGCCAACGCGTCCCACGAGCTGCGCACGCCGATCTTTTCCCTGGGCGGATTCGTGGAGCTCCTCGACGAGGACGAGCCAGACCCGGCGGTCCGGGCCGAGTTCGTGAACACGATGCGCGAGCAGATCGCGCGGCTGACCAAGTTGACGGCCGACCTGCTGGATCTCTCGAAGCTCGACGCCGACGTCATGGAGGTGAGCGCCGAGGAGGTGGATCTCGGATCGGTCGCGCGGGCCGTCACCGACGAGTTCGCGCCCATCGCCTCACATCACGGGGCGGAGGTGGCGGTCCATACAGCAGAGGGCACGGTGGCGATGGCGGACGCCGACCGGGTGGCGCAGATCATCCGTATCCTGCTCGACAACGCACTGACGCACACTCCGGAAGGAACCTCGATCACCATCACCTCCCAGCGGCGGGACGGGGCGGCGAGCCTTGTGGTCGCCGACAACGGACCCGGCCTCGCGCCGCATGACCGCAATCGCGTGTTCGACCGCTTCTACACCGGGGACCGCGTGAGCGGCTCGGGCCTCGGTCTGGCCATCGCTCGCGAGCTCGCGACCCGCATGCACGGGGAGCTCGGCGTCGAGTCCCAGCGCGGGCGCACGCGATTCGAGCTCGAGTTGCCCGCGGTCGCTGGAGCGCCGGCATGAGCGCCTCACGCACGGCCGCCGCCGTCGTGCTGACGGTGATTGCCCTCGTGCTCGCCGCATGCGGTGGCTCGAGCGGCGGGAGCTCGAGCGAGTCCGGTTCCGCCACCACGGTCTCCACGCAGAGCGCGCCGACCAAGAGGGTCGTCCTCTCCGCGCAGGGACAGAGCTTCGATCCCGAGGCCATCTACCACGCGGCCGCTCCCGGGGTCGTCACGGTCCTGTCGATCTTCCCGGGCGGAAGCCTGTCCAGCATCCTGGGCGGCGGCGGCGGCTCGGCGGCCGAGGGATCGGGCTTCGTGATCTCCGACAACGGCGAGATCGCGACCAATGCCCACGTGGTCACCGACGCTGACCAGGCCGGGGCCAGCGGACCGATCCACAAGGCGAAGGAGGTCTACGTGGAGTTCGGCGATCGCAATCGGGTGCGCGCCGACGTCGTCGGCTTCGACCCAAATGCGGACGTCGCGCTGCTCAAGGTCGACCCGGCCGGTCTCGACCTGAAACCGCTGGCGCTCGCGCCGAACGAGAACGTGACGGTTGGCCAGCCCGTGGCGGCCATCGGAAGCCCCTTCGAGCAGGAGCAGTCGCTCTCGGTCGGCGTGGTCTCGGCGACCGACCGCTCAATCGAGTCGCTCACCCGCTTTCAGATCGAGGGTGCGATCCAGACCGACGCGTCCATCAACCCGGGTAACTCAGGAGGGCCGCTTCTCGACGCGGACGCGCACGTAATCGGGATCAACCAGCAGATCAGCACGACCTCGGGTGGCAACGAGGGCGTCGGCTTCGCGGTCCCGATCGAGCTTGCGGCCCACTCGCTCGACGAGCTGCGAACAAACGGCGAGGTCAAGTACGCGTACATCGGCGTGACCACGGAGCCGATCTATCCGCAGCTCGCCGACCGCCTCGATCTCCCTTCCGACAGCGGAGCCCTCATCGCGAAGGTGGTTCCGGATGGTCCCGCGGACCAGGCCGGCCTGCAGGGCTCGGATCAGCAGATCCGCTTCCAGGGGCAACAGGTGGACGCCGGTGGTGACGTCATCACCGCGATCGACGGCCAGAAGATCGTTGGGGAGTCCGACCTGCCGCGGCTGATCGCCCGCCACGACCCGGGCGACACGGTGAAGGTCCAGATAATCCGCGACGGCAAGACGCAGACCGTCGACGTCACGCTGGGCGAACGGCCAAGCGGCTAGATGAAAGCAACGGGAGCTCTACCGCGCGCCGTCGCGATCGAGCTCGCGACGGCGCTGCGGGAGGAGGTCGCTCCCGAGCTGGGCGGGCACGCGGGCAGGCAGCACTGGCGCGGGCGCCGGCGGTGACGTGACGTTCGCCATCGACGAGCGAGCCGAGGCGTTCATGGAGCGCTTCCTCGCCGAGCGCGCCCCGGACGTCGCGTTTTATTCGGAGGACAGGGGGCTGGTGTCGCCGGGGGGAAGCGAGGAATGGGTTTTGGTCGTCGACCCGATCGACGGGACCCGTCCCGCGATGGCGGGCTTCGAGGCCGCCTGCGTCTCGGTCGCGGTGGCCCCCCTCGGCATGGGGGATCCCACGTTCGCGGACGTCCAGGTGGGTTGCATCGTCGAGATCAAGTCCGGGCGGACGTTCATCGCCGAGCGGGGGAAGGGCGTCGATCCGGCGCCCACGCTGTCGGCGAACACCGAGCTCTCGCGGATGTTCTGGGCCTACGGGCTTCGCGGGCGCCCGGTGCGGCGCGTCGCCGAGGTGCTTGGCGAGCTCATCGATTCCTCGTCGGTGGGTGGCGGGACCTTCGACCTCGGCTCCGCGACCTACGACATGACGCGGGTCGTGACGGGCCAGCTCGATGCCTACATCGAGCCGGGATCGCGGATGATCGCCGACGTCCCCGGGATCCGGGGGGAGTTCGAACGAATCGGCGGCGGAGTCGTGCTGAACAACTCGCCGTACGACCTGGCAGCGGCGGTCCTGATCTGCGAGGAGGCCGGCGCGCTCGTGACGGATGCCTACGGGGAGTCGCTCGGCTCGCGAAGCATCCTGGGCTCCGGAGCCGACTTCCAGGTTTCGTGTGTCACCGCCGCAACCGCCGATCTGCACGCGCGGATCGTCGCCGAGCTCGATGCCGGCATCGAGCGGCTCGCGCGGGGGATGCGCTGAACGAGCCGAAGAGGGTAAGGCGTGCGAGAAACGAGCCGCGCGCGTTCGCCGGAAGCTATGTTGCCGCAATGCTTCAGGACGTCGCCCTAGGCGACCGATCGCTCGCGGACTACAGCCACCTCGTCGGGCGCGGGCTGGTCGAGGAGATCCGCGAGCTCGCCGCACCGCTCGAGGGCAAGCGCATCCTGCACGTGAGCGCGACCGCCTTCGGCGGCGGCGTCTCGGAGATCCTCTACACGCTCGTGCCACTCATGCGCGATGTGGGCCTCGACGTCCACTGGCGGGTGATCCTCGGCCGTGAGGAGTTCTTCAACGTCACGAAGCTCCTGCACAACTCGCTGCAGGGCGATCCCCAGATGATCACCGCCCAGGAGTGGGAGGTCTTCGAGGCGTACAACGCGATGAACGCGCAGAGCCTCGACGACGACTGGGACGTGATCATCGTCCATGACCCGCAGCCGGCGGCGCTGCGCGCCTCGGCCGCGAACCAGGCTCGGCACTGGGTCTGGCGCTGCCACATCGATCTCTCGACGCCCAACCGCGAGACGCTGGAGCGGCTGATGCCGCTCCTACGCGAGTACGACCAGACCGTCTACCACATGGAGCGGTACGTCCCGGACGGCATGGACGGGCACGTTCGAATCATCCCGCCGGCGATCGACCCGCTGTCGCCCAAGAACATGGCCCTGTCGCCCGAGGACGCGGCGTTCGTCTGCGAGCAGTTCGGGATCGACACGGACCGCCCGCTGATCTGCCAGGTCTCGCGATTCGATCCCTGGAAGGACCCGATGGGCGTGATCGACGCCTTCCGCCTCGTGCGCGAGGAGATGCCTGAGGTCCAGCTCGCGCTCGTCGGTTCGATGGCGACGGACGATCCCGAGGGCTGGGAGTTCTTCCACCAGACCTTCAGCTACGCCGACGGCGACCCCGACATCAAGATCCTGAACAACCTCAACAACGTCGGCGCCATCGAGGTGAACGCGTTTCAGTCCCAGGCCGACGTCGTGATACAGAAATCGCTGCGCGAGGGGTTCGGGCTGACGGTCACCGAGGCGCTGTGGAAGGTCCGGCCCGTCGTCGCCGGCAACGTCGGCGGCATTCCGCTCCAGGTGACGGATGGCCAGACCGGCTACCTCATCACCTCCGCGCAGGAGGCAGCCGAGCGCACCCTCCAGATCCTCCGCGACCCTGGGCTGGCGAAGCAGCTCGGCCGGGCGGGCAAGGAGCGAACGCGGGAGCTCTTCCTGACCCCGAGGCTCCTGCGAGACTGGTTGCGGGCATTCGGAGAGATGGACCTATGAACAACGACCCGCGTCTCGTGATCGTGTCCAACCGAGGGCCGGCGCAGTTCGAGCGGACGCCGGACGGAGAGCGCACCGTCCGCCGCGGCGGCGGCGGCCTGGTGACGGCCCTGAGCGGCCTGGTGGCGCATCGCGGCGCGCTTTGGATCGCCTCCGCCATGACCGATGAGGACCTGGTCGTGAGCCGGGAGGCCGGCGGGGAGCCTGTGACCCAGGAGCTCGACGGCGTCACCTACGAAGTCTTGCTTGTGGAGAGCGACTCCGAGGCGTATGACCGCTTCTACAGCGTGATCGCGAACCCGGTCCTCTGGTTCATCCAGCACTACCTGTGGGACCTGTCGAACGCGCCGGACATCCGCCGTGAGGAGGCGGACGCGTGGGACTACGGCTACAAAACGGTGAACGCCGACCTCGCGCGCGCGGTCCTCGCCGCCATCGCCGACGACGCTGAGCCGCTCGTGATGTTCCACGACTACCACCTCTACACGTGCCCGGCGCTCGTTCGGGAGGCCCGGCCGGATGCCTTGCTTCACCACTTCGTCCACATCCCGTGGTCGCAACCGGACAGCTGGCGGATCCTCCCCGGCCGCATGCGCGAGGAGATCTATCGCGGTCTCCTTGCGAACGACCTCATCGGCTTCCACACCACCGCGTACTGCCGCAACTTCCTGCACTGCTGCCGGGAGCTGATGGAGCTCGAGGTGGACTACGAGCGCGGCGCCGTGCTGCACTCGGACCGCGAGACGTGGGTGCGGGCGTACCCCCTCGGGATCGACGCGGGCCGACTGGACAGGGCGGCGGCATCACGGCAAGTCGAGGAGTACGAGCAGGAGATCCTGCGCCGCCGGCGCGATTGCATGATCCTGCGGGTCGACAGGGCGGACCTCTCGAAGAACATCCTGCGCGGCTTCACCGCCTTCGACACGTTCCTGCAGCAGCACCCGGAGTTTCGCGAGAGGGTCACGTTCATCGCCCACCTGCAGCCGTCACGGACGGACGTACCGGAGTACGCGGAGTACCTGGAGCGGATCGAGGCGCTCGTCGCCGTCGTCAACCACCGCCATGGCACCACCGACTGGATGCCGATCGACCTCCGGATCTACGAGAACTTCCCCGAGGCCGTCGCGCGCTACAAGCACTTCGACCTCCTGATCGTGAACTCGCTCTTCGACGGCATGAACCTGGTCGCCAAGGAGGCGCCGGCGGTCAACACCCGCGACGGCGTGGTGATGCTGTCGGAGAACACGGGCGCCCACGAGGAGCTGGGCGACTGCACCTTGACGGTCAACCCGTTCGACATCCAGGAACAGGCCGACACGATCTATCGCGCCCTGGTCATGGATCCCGAGGAGCGGCGCCTGCGCGCCTCCCGCTTGCGTGAGCTCGCGCGCGAGCGCGACCCGGGCGTCTGGATCTCGGAGCAGCTGGAGGACATCCGCGCGAAGCGCGAAGCGATCACGGCGGCGCGATAGCGCGCGCTGAACTTGAGCCGGGACTTGCGAAGGCAGGCTTCACGGCCCAAAGGCAGAAGAGACACGTAGGGTGCTATGCGGCGTGGCTCAGGCGCGAACGACCGGCGGACCCGCCTCCTCCTCGCGCTGACCCCGCCAGCCCGGGGACCAGGGCGTGAACGGGCGCTCCTGAAGCTCGCCGTCAAGCTCGACGTCGACCCGCTCGTTAAAGAAGGCGATCATCCCGGTGATCGGCGTGACCTCTCGGCGCGGCTCCGGGTAGCACCAGGCGAGATCCGACTCCACGCGATCGCCGACGCGCACGCTCCAGTACGACGCAAAGCCCTTGTACGCGCATCCGGTCCGGGTGTCGCTGGGAATGAACAGCTCCTTGCGGACGTCCTCGCGCGGTAGATACCAGCGAGGCGGCAGGCCGGTCTCGAAGATCACCTTGCCCCGCTCCGTCTCGCCGAGCGCCTCGCCGTCGACGCTGATCCGCACCCGCCGGCCGGTCTCGAGCACGTCGACGCGGTGGTACGGGTCGCGCGGGTGGACGACGTTCTCCTCGTCCTCCTCGAACCATCGCTCGAGCGCCTCCCACCTGAAGCCCAAGAGCCCGGCGAGCGGCGGCGCGCGCCGCGGCGGGTCGTGCCATTCCCAGGCCGCGTCCTCGACCGGTTCGGCGCCCGCGGTCAGATGCCACCAGCGGGCCTCGCCCTTGTTGTCGGAGCTCGTCCATGTGTCGCTTGGCTCGAGGAGATCCGTCCTCACCTCTTCGCGCGGGAAGAGGTAGATCGGGAGCCGCCCGTGCTCGTGAAGCATGCGGGCGCCGCGGCTGTCGACGATGGTCACCTCTCCGGCGAGCCCCCGGATTCGGCGCGGGGAGGGCTCCAGGTAGAGCAGGCCGTCACCCTTGACCTCGTGATTGAAGCTGCCCGCCGGCGCGTTGCCCAGAGGGCCGGTTCCGATCGTCAGGGACACCCGAATAGGATCGCACGGTCCCGGCTGGGGAGAGATGGCGGGCCACTACCACAGCAGCCGCTCTGGGCCCGACTTACCTCCGCCACCGCCGTCCAACTGCGCCGACGCGCTGGAGGGACCTTCGAGTGCAGCGGCCGCGTAGTTCTGATGCATGAGGCGAACGGCGGTCGTGTTTCTCGCCACCGTTGGCGTGTGGGCAACTGCCGAGGCGGCCATCGTCCCAATCGCGAACGCCGACCGGCCGGTCTCGGATTTCACCTGCGCATCCGGAGAGCCCGCGACCTACGATCGCGGGCAGCGTCGCTTTGGGATCGAGCATTGGTGCTCGGCTGCACGCCCCTTGCCGATGGCGGGAGCCTGCAGCTTGAGGCCTCGCGCGACGGCGACTACTCGGGGACGACCTGCTTGTTTCTCACCGGGGGGCCGCCGACCGAGAATGTCTATGCAAATGTCTATGCCTGTCCGGAGCAATTCCGCGCCGCGCCCCGAGTGCTCCTGATCCTTCGCCACCGAGGACCAATGCCGATATCGCTAGCCGATCACGGTCACCCGCCGCACCCCGGAGTGACCACGCAGGTACGGGTAGCCCCGCTGGCTCGGGACCACGGCGCGGAACCTGTAGCGGCGGCGGCCGGTGGTCGCGTGGAAGCGGTAGCGAGTTCGGAATACGCTGTCCCCGTTCGTGCGGCCGTTTCGCACCTCGACCCAGCGGTGGTCTGAGCGGGCCTGGATGCGAACCCAGCGACCCTCGGCCGCCGGACCCTGCAGCTCCACCGCGAACCGGACCCGCTGGCCGTTGTGCAGCACCCGCTTTGGGCGCAGGGTGAGCCGTGGATGCGCGCGGACGCTCAGGTGGAGGTGGCGCTCGGCCACGTCTCCACGGCTCCACCAGTAGGCGACGCGCACCTGGCGGCTCGGGCCCTGCGCCAGCTCCGTCGCAAAGCGGCCGTCACCGCCCGTGGTCGGGGTTGCGACGACGCGCTCGAGCGCGCCGGGGACCGGGACTCGCGTCGCGACGCACACCCTCGCCCCCGCCACGGGTGCGCCGCCCGCCGAGAGGAGCCGGCCCCGAATCGCGATCAACGGCCTTTGCCCATCCGGACGGCGCTCTCGGACCAGCTGCGCCTGCAGCCGCGGTCCGGGACCCGTGCGCGAGATCGGGCACAGGTTGTCGACCCTGATGCTGCGCGCCGTGCACGCGCGGTTCGCGAGGGTGCCGATCGCGTAGTCGGTTGAGCAGACTCGAAGCACGTTCACGCCCTGGTGAAACGGTCCCGCCGCCGTCTGCATCCTCCAGGTCGTGTGAGCGCGCTGCGGGCAGGGGCGCATGCGCAGGGCCCAGCCCTCCTCGATCTGGCACGTGGTGGTGTAGGCGGTCAGGGGCTCGCCATTCACGGCGAGGAGAAACCGGTGAATCCCGCCGCCGACGTCCCGGGCCGCGACCGTCAGCAGCTGCTCGCCCCGTTTGCTCCCGGGCTCCAGCGCCGCACCCCCAACCGCGATCGTGGGGCGTGCATGGTCGGCCATCTCCAGGGCGATGCGCTTGATTCGGATCCGTGCCTTTCTTCCGCGACCGCAGCCGCTCACGCGACGGCATGAGAGCCGGGCGGTCAGGTCGCGCGCCGGGCTCGTGTAGCGCGACCGTCCGATCCCCGGGTCGGGAGAGGCGAAGGCTTGGGCGACGCCGGTTGGCGGAAGCGCCAGGAGCTGCGGAAGATAGCCGCCGCCCCCATGGCCGGCGGCGCTGACCCCCAGCCGGGAGATAACCGTCCCGTCCGGTGCGTGCACCGTCCACTCACCCCAGCGACCATCGCCGGTGCGCTTGCCGACGTGCCGGACACCGAGCCCGGGCTGGTTCGTCCCGCATCCGGCCTCGGAAACGTAATGAGCCGAGGTGCGCTGGAAGGCCACATCGGCGTGCCGGGCGCCAAGCTTCGGATTGCAGATGGCGACCCGATAGGGACCCGCGCTCGCCGTCGCGGATGTCAGCAGGGCGATCGCCGTCGCGACGATCGTGGCGAGGCCGATTCGGCAGGTGTCGCCGTTCCTCATCGCGATCAGTGCTCGAATCCGAACTCGGGGCGCCCGGCCTGATCGGGGTCACCGCCGTCGCCTGGCTCTGACTCGGACGGCGGCGGCGCGGAGCTCGTCGGCGCGGGAGCGGGGGCCGGCGCCGGCGCAGGAGAGGAGTGCGCCGACGCCGGCGCCGGGGTGGGGGCGGGAACTGAAGGCGCGGGTGGGGCGGAAACGGAAGGCGCGGGAGGGGCCGGAACGGGAGTTGCGACAGGCGTCGGTTGGGAAGCCGAGGCTTCGTCGTGGTCCGGCTGTGGCGCACGGTGGCGCTGCGGTTGCTCGGCGTGGCGATCTCGCTCCGGTCGGGCATGGTCCTGACCGTCGCGCGGAGCGCGGGAATGGGGCGGTGACGCATCCTGGCCGGGACTCAGCGAGGCAGCGGGCGCGCCGGCGGCGACATGGGCGAGTCCGAGGTCCGCCGGCAGCGGAGGCGGCTCCGGCCGCTCGAGCAGTGTCGGCAGGCCGGCGAGGAGCGCTATGCACGCGACCACAGCGGCCGCAAGCTTCGCAACGCTCTGCCACCGGATTCGCCTTCCCTTGCCCATCTATGCCCTCGAACCCCGGGCACGGGCGTGGCGCCCCCCGGTCGCTATAGTCGTCCGCCGGTTTGACCACGGCAACCGACACCGAATACGAGCTCGTCCTCATGCTTGATCCGGACGTGCCGGACGAACGGCGCGACCAGATCGCGGACGAGACGCGTAAGCGGATCGAATCCGGAGGCACGCTCAAGCACGACACCTCCTGGGGGATGCGAAAGCTCGCCTACGAGATCCGCCAGCGGACCGAGGCCGACTACAGGCTGTTCCGGTTCGAGGGCGAGGGCGGCGTCCTCGACGACCTGAACCACAGCCTCCGTATCGCCGACGGTGTCCTGCGCTTCCGAGTCTTCAAGGTCGATCCGGCCTCGCCGGCGATCGTCCCGCCGCCCGCGCTCGGGACCTCCGCCGGTGGGCAGCGGGCCCCGCGCCGCCAGGAGGCTCCCGCACAGCAGCCCGAGCCCGCACCCGAGGAGGGACCGTCGGCGCCGGCCGCCGCCGCACCGGAGCCCGCCGAGGCTGCGCCCGAGGAGGCTGTGGCCGAGGATTCCGCCGAGTCGCGCTCAGGGCCGTCCGAGTAGCCACCCCCTCGCGGATCTAAAGCCGCTCGTTGCGCCTTCCTGTCTTCACAGGGGGAGAGAACGCGCCGCCCGCGTCCTTAGACTGGCAAACCGATAAACGAACGAGGAAGGTGCTGATCCAGTGGCAGGTACCAACATCAACAGAGTCATCCTGACGGGGAACCTGACGAAGGACCCGGAGCTCCGGAGCACACCGGGTGGAACGCCGGTCTGCAACCTACGGGTGGCGGTGAACAGTCGCCGCAAGAACGCAAGCGGCGAGTGGGAGGACAAGCCGAACTACTTCGACGTCACCGTGTGGGGCGCCCAGGGTGAGAACTGTGCGACATACCTCTCCAAGGGGCGCCCGGTCGCGGTCGATGGACGCCTCGACTGGCGCGAGTGGGAGACGCAGGACGGCGGCAAGCGCCAGAGCGTCTCGATCATCGCGGACTCGGTCCAGTTCCTGGGGAGCCGCGAGGGCGGTGGGGCGCCGCAAGGCAACGGGATCACCGCACGCTCCGACGTCCCGGCCGACACCTCGGACTTCGAGCAGGCCGAGCCCATCGGAGCCAGCTCCACGGGCGACGACATCCCCTTCTAGGCCGGAAATTTCAGATCGCTTCGCGGGCGCGTCCTCGCGCGCCCCGGCTATCATGCGCTCTCTCGCGCCGCCTCGTCCGATGGGCGGCGCGCGTGCGATTTGATGAGCGAAGCAACCCACCACCAGAGCGACTGATGGCGCGACGTCAGCGAGGTGCCACCGCGGGCCCGGGTGCGACCGGCGGTGGTCGCAGGCGCCCGCGCGGCGCCGACCGGTTCCGTCCGCGCAAGTACACGCGGATCAACGTCGATCACATCGACTACAAGGACCTGACGACGCTGCGGCGCTTCATCTCCGATCGCGGCAAGATCCGCTCACGCCGGGTGACCGGGCTGTCGCGGCGCCATCAGCAGCAGCTCGCGCTCGCCGTCAAGCGGGCGCGCGAGATCGCGCTGCTCCCCTACGTGGGCGAGCGATAGCGCGAGGCCGCGATGGCGCAGGCGATCCTCCTCAAGGACGTCGAGGACCTCGGCAAGGCCGGCGAGGCGGTTGACGTCTCGCCCGGCTACCTCCGGAACTACCTTCAGCCTCGTAAGCTCGCCCAGCCGGCGACCGCCGCATCGCTCGAGGACGCCCGGCGCCGCCGCGAGGCCGCCGACCGTGCGCCCGCGAGGCTGCCGAGCGGGCCGAGGAGACAGCCGCGCTCCTCTCGAAGACCGTGCTCACGATCCAGCACCGCGCGGGCGAGGACGGAAAGCTCTACGGCTCGGTGACGACCAAGGAGATCGCCGACGCGATCGGCGAGGCGCGCGGGTCTGCGGGTCGACCGTAAGAAGATCCGCCTTGAAGACCCCATCCGCGAGGTCGGGACCTACATGATCGACGTCGAGCTCTCAGGGGGCTCGACGGCGCGGATCAAGACGATCGTCGCCGAGGAGAAGTAAGCCCTAACTCCGGCGAAGGCGCGGAAGTCCCGCCGCACGTCTTTCGCGCCATTTGCGGGAACGGCCGCCGCGCCGGGTCCGCCCCTGTGCTTTGCTCGCCGCCAGGGGGCGAATCCGCCGCCGCCGGCTCTCTAATTGTCGGGGCGCATGCGCTTCGACACGAACAACCAGGGGCTGACGCTCCATCTAAAACACCGCATGGCGACCGCCGAGACCCACGTCCCGCCGCAGAACCTCGAGGCCGAGGCTTCCGTCCTTGGCGCGATGATGGTCTCCGACGGCGCGATCGCCCCGGTGATCCTCGACGTCCGCCTGCGGGGCGAGGACTTCTACCGGGAGCGACACCGGATCGTGTTCCGGGGGATCACCGGTCTCTACGAGCAGGGCGAGCCGGTGGACGCGCTCACGGTCTCGGAGTTCCTCGCGCAGCGCGGCGAGCTCGCGGAGGCCGGGGGCAAGGAGACGGTCTCCGAGCTCGCCTCGACGGTCCCGGTGCCGGGCAACGCCCGCCACTACGCGCAGATCGTCAAGCAGAACTCGCTACTTCGCCGTCTACTCGCGGCCTCGCAGCGGATCCAAAAATCCGTCCACGAGCGCGAGGGCGATCCCGACCAGCTCGTGGAGCGGGCCGAGAGTCTGCTGTTCAAGGTTGCACACGAGGAGCGGGCGAGCGACTTCCGCAGGGTGGCCGAAGTCCTTGGCGATGAGATCGATCGCCTCGAGAAGCTGGCCAGCGGCGATCAGACGATCACGGGTACGCCATCGGGGTTCCGCGACCTCGATGCGAAGCTGGGCGGCTTTCAGCCGGGCAACCTCGTCGTCATCGCCGCCCGGCCCTCGCTTGGAAAGTCAGCGCTCGTCTGCAACATCGCCGAGAACGTCGCGTCGAAGTACAAGAAGCCGGTCGCGTTCTTCAGCCTCGAGATGTCGGAGGCCGAGCTCGCCCACCGCTTCATCTCGTGTCGCTCGCGCATACCCAATGACAAGCTGCGCAAGGGAAACGTCGCCGCGCGCGACTGGCCACGGGTCGTCCGCGCCTGCAACGAACTCGAGCAGGTTCCGCTGTGGCTCGACGACTCCTCCGACCTCAGCCTGCTCGAGCTCCGCGCGAAGGCGCGACGGCTCGCGGCGAGCGAGGGCGGCCTGGGGCTCGTGATCGTGGACTACCTCCAGCTGATGCGCGCGGAGGACCCGCGTGCCAACCGCGTCGAGCAAGTGGGCCAGTTCAGCCGCGGCATGAAGATCCTGGCGCGTGAGTTGAACGTCCCGGTGATCGGCATCTCCCAGCTCTCGCGCGCGCCGGAACAGCGGCCGGGCGGGCGCCCCATGCTCTCGGACCTGCGCGAGTCGGGCTCGATCGAGCAAGACAGCGACGTCGTCATCTTCATCTACCGTGCCTCGAAGTACGACGACGATGCCGATCCGAGTGAGGCCGATCTGATCATCTCGAAGCATCGGAACGGGCCCACCGGAGACGTCCCCGTCGTGTTTCTGGAGCAGTACCCGCGGTTCGTCGATCGAGCTCGTGGGGCCGAGCCGGGCATCGAACAGAAGGCCGGCGAGGGACCGCCGCTGATCGATTTGGCCGACGACTTCGCCGACGAAGCGTGAGCTCGGCGCCGCGACCGATGCGACTGGCGGGTTCGAGGGCGAACGTCGAGTCGGCCTGCCCGCTCGGCGTCTGCGACGGGTCCGGGTGGGTCCTCGGCCCGGAGGACGTCGCCCGGCCGTGCGAGTGCCGTGAGCGACGGATCGCCCGGCGGCGTGCCCGCGGGGTGGCGTCCGCGATCCCGCGCAAGTACCGCACGGTGAGCTTCGACGCTCCGCCCGTCTCCGACATGGCTCGTGATCCGGCTCGGGCGCCGGTCTTTCGGGCGGTCAAGGAGTTCGTCGCATCGATCGACGAGCGCCTCGCGGAGGGGCAGGGGTTGTGGCTCATGGGGGACGTTGGGACCGGCAAGACCACGCTCGCGATGCTCGTCTCCAAGGCCGCGGTGGAGGCCGGCAACACCGTGGCGATCTACTCGCTTCCGCGCCTTCTCTCACGCATCCGGCGCACCTACGACGCCGAGGCCGGCGAGCAGTCCTACCTGGAGTTCTTCGAGCGCCTCACGGAGGTGGATCTGCTCCACATCGACGACCTCGGCGCCGAGAAGCGAAGCGACTGGGTGCTGGAGCAGCTCTACGCGATCATCAACGAGCGCTACGAGACGCAGCGGTCGGTCGTGGTGACGACGAACCTGAGCCAGGAGGAGCTCGAACAACAGATCGGTCCAAGGACGGTCTCACGGCTCGTCGAGATTTGCAACGATCCCCTGCCTCTGTTCGGGCACGACATGAGGTATTCGGTCTGAGGGCGGGAGGTCGTCGCGCTTCCGCTCTTTTGGCGGCGACATGCGTTACGCGGTCTGAGATGGGCACGGCCTGCGCCTAAACGCCGCTTGCGTCCCTCATAATCATCGGCCGTGCCTGGAATCGTGATTGTCGGCGCCCAGTGGGGCGACGAGGGAAAGGGGAAACTCACCGACCTGCTCGCTGAGCAGGCCGACGTCGTCGTGCGCTTTCAGGGCGGCAACAACGCCGGCCACACGATCGTCCGTGACGGCCAAGAGTTCAAGTTCCACCTGATTCCGTCGGGGATCCTCTATCCGGGGAAGACGTGCGTGATCGGAAACGGCGTGGTGATCGACCCGGCGGTGTTGATCGGCGAGCTGGAGAATCTGCGCCGACAGCGGATCGACGTGAGCGGGCTTCGGATCTCGGCGAACGCGCACCTGATCATGCCCTACCACGTGATGCTCGACACGGCTGGCGAGGCAAAGCTCGGGAAGCTCGAGATCGGCACGACCAAGCGCGGGATCGGCCCCTGCTATGCGGACAAGGCCGCCCGGCTCGGCATCCGGGTGCAGGACCTCCTCGACGCGAAGATCCTGCGCAAGAAGATCATGGCCGCGCTCGAGCCGAAGAAGCAGATGCTGCGGCCGTTCGCGAAGCACCCGCGCCTGGACCTGCACGCGATGACCGAGGAGTACCTCCGCTACGGGCACCGCCTCGAGCCCTTCATCGCCGATACGGCCCACTTGTGCTGGGAGGCACTCGACGCCGGCCGCACCGTGATCTTCGAGGGCGCTCAGGGGACGCTCCTCGACCTCGACCACGGGACCTATCCGTTCGTGACGTCGTCGAACCCCATCGCCGGTGCCGCCTGCGTGGGCGCCGGCGTCGGCCCTGCCGACATCCACGAGGCGTGGGGCGTCGCCAAGGCGTACACGACCAGGGTCGGCGCGGGCCCGTTCCCGACCGAGCTCGACGACGAGCTCGGCGCCTACATCCGCGAGCGCGGGGGCGAGCGTGGCACGACAACGGGCCGGGATCGCCGGACGGGCTGGATCGACCTCGTTGCCCTTCGCTACGCGGCGCGGCTGAACCGCCTGTCGGCTCTGGCGGTCACCAAGCTCGACGTCCTCGCAGGGATCGACCCGATTCGCGTCGCGATCCGCTACCGCTCGAGCGAGGGGGCGCGCCTGGACGAGCTCCCCTACCACCAGTCGGTGCTCCACGCGGCCGAGCCCGTGTACGAGGACCTTCCGGGCTTCGAGAGCGAGATCGGCGCGTGCCGTAGCGAGTCCGAGCTCCCGCGCGAAGCGCGCGATTACCTGGACTTCGTCGCTGAGAGCATCGGCGTGCCGATCCGCCTGGTCGGCGTTGGCCCGGGCCGCGATCAGGTCATCTGGATGGGCGAGCCCGAGCGTCACCTGCGGGCCGCGTAGAGAAGGCTCGCGCCAAGCGCCCGCCGGCTGGCGGACCTCAACCGTCCGGGTCCTGAAGGTGCCCATCGGACGCCGCATTCCGGCTCACGCCGCCAAATAGACTCACCCGCCATGTTCGAGAAGGTCCTGGTCGCCAATCGGGGGGAGATCGCGATCCGCGTCATGCGCACGCTGAAGGAGATGGGGATCGTCTCGGTCGGCGTCTATTCCGAGGCGGATCGTGACGGGCCCCACGTCGCCGAGGCCGATGAGGCGCACCTGCTCGGGCCGGCGGTGCCGGGGGAGAGCTACCTGAACATCGAGAGGCTCTTGGAGGCCGCTCAGAGCGCTGGCGCCCAGGCGATCCACCCCGGCTACGGCTTCCTCGCGGAGAACGCCGACTTCGCCCGGGCGTGCGAGGAGGCCGACCTGGTGTTCATCGGCCCACCGGCGAGCGCGATCGAGGCCATGGGGTCCAAGACGCGTGCGCGCGAGCTCATGGCCGAGGCCGGGGTGCCCATCGTCCCGGGTACGACCTCGCCGGCCGAGAGCGCTGCCGAGGCGAAGCAGCAGGCCAAGGACATCGGCTACCCGATCGCCTGCAAGGCGGCCGGCGGAGGTGGGGGCAAGGGCTTTCGCGTGGCCCAATCCGAGGACGAGCTCGACGAGGCGTTCGAGGGCGCATCGCGAGAGGGCGAGAAATTCTTCTCGGATCCGAGGGTCTATCTCGAGCGTTACCTGGAGGACCCCCGGCATGTCGAGGTGCAGGTGCTGGCGGATTCGCACGACAACGTGATCCACCTCGGTGAGCGCGACTGCTCGATCCAGCGCCGCCATCAGAAGCTGATCGAGGAGGCTCCGGCGCCTCACGTCGACGAGGGCATGCGAGACCGGATTGGCAAGATCGCCACGGACGCGGCGGCCGCTGTGGACTACCGCTCCGCCGGGACGGTCGAGGGGCTTCAGGCCGGCGACGAGTACTTCTTCCTGGAGATGAACACGCGGGTCCAGGTCGAGCATTGCGTCACCGAGATGGTCACCGGGATCGACATCGTCCGCGAGCAGGTTCTGATCGCCGATGGAGCGAAGCTCTCGATCGCCCAGGAGGAGGTCGAGCTGCGTGGTCATGCGATCGAGTGCCGGATCAACGCCGAGGCCGCGCACAAGAACTTCGCGCCGGCGCCCGCGAAGATCACGCACTACGTGGAGCCCGCCGGGCCGGGCGTGCGCGTGGATTCGGGTGTCCGCGCCGGGTCCGAGGTGACACCGCTCTATGACCCGATGGTCGCGAAGCTGATCGTCTGGGACGTCGACCGTGTTCGCGCCACCGCGCGAATGCTGCGCGCGCTCGGCGAGTACGAGATCGGCGGGGTCACGACGCTGATCCCGTTTCACCGAGCGATCCTCGCCACCGACCAGTGGCGGAACGCCGAGACAGCGCGCGACCTGATCGGCGATCGCGAGTGGCTGAAGTCCCTGGAGCCGGAGCCGGCCGCGGTTCCGGACGCCGCAGCGGACGGCGAGGGCGAAGCCGACGAGGCGATGGCACGCACCTACAAGGTCGAGGTCGATGGCCGCCTCCACAGCGTCAGGGTGATCGGCGCGGCGCCCGCCGCCGGCAACCCAGGCCCCGGCGCCGGGCTGCGGCGCCCTCCGCGACGCGAGCGCGCAGCCGGCCGTACAGCGGGCGACGGCGGTACGGACGTCCTCGTCTCTCCGATCCAGGGCACCGTCCTAAAGGTCCCGGTCAGCCAGGGCGACGATGTGACCGAGGGTGCGCTCATCTGCGTGGTGGAGGCGATGAAAATGGAGAACGAGATCACCGCTCACCGAGCCGGGACGGTCGCTGAGCTCTCCGTCAGCGAGGGCGGCGCGGTGGCGGCCGGCGACACGATCGCGCGCATTGAGTGATTCGTCCCTCCCCTGGCGCGGGCCGAGCGAGGGCCGCCCCGATCTGCCGCTTCCCCCCGACGAGCTGCCGCTTCGCCGCGGGGGATTGTGGCGCAAGCGCTGGCGGTACGTGGGGGCGTTCAGCGAGGAGCTCCTGCTCTGTGCTGCCCGAGTGAGCGTCGGGCCGCTGGGTCAGACGTTCTGGGCGGTTTGGGACCGCGGCGAGCGCAAGCTCTGGGAGCGGACCAGGTTCCTGGTCCCCGGCGCGCGCGGCGACGTGTGGACGGAGGGACGGGACGGCGCCGGCCAGATCCTCCACGCTGCGGATGAGGGCTCGCTCGTCCGGATCGAATCGAGTCATCCGGACGCGGGACGGGTGAGGGCGTTTCTGCGGTTCGGTGGCGGCCGCTGGGTCGAGGCGGTGTGTCCAACCGAGGATGGGCAGTACGTCTGGACCCGAAAGCGGGTCGACGTGCCGGTGGAGTGCGACGTCCGGCTGGGCTCGCACCGGCTCGCCTCGCGGGCGCGGGGGGTCGAAGACGAGTCCGAGGGATACCACCCACGCCACACGGTGTGGACCTGGTCGGCCGGAGTGGGTACCACCGCCGACGGCAGATCGGTGGGCTGGAATCTCGTGAATGGGATCAACGATCCGCCGGAGCGCTCGGAGCGAGCAATCTGGATCGACGGCGAGCCGACCGAGCCGGGCCCGGTCGAGTTCGACGGACTGGAGGCGATCCGGTTCGCGGATGGCGCGCGGCTCGACTTCTCGGGCGAGTGCGAGCGGCGAAAGGACGACCGCTGGCTGCTGGTCCGCTACTCCTACCGCCAGCCGCTGGGCGTGTTCTCGGGGACGCTTCCCGGCGGCGTCGCGCTGGCGTCGGGCCTCGGCGTGATGGAGCACCACGACGCGGAGTGGTAGGCGGGCCTAGCCCGGATAGACGCTCCGGACCTTCCAGCGCCATGGCGGCTCCTCGCGGGGCGGAAATTCGTAGTGGTCTCGTCCATACAGCGTCTCGAGCGGCACGAGCACCGGGTTCGCGCTGTCTAGCAGGGGAGTCGACGCATAGCGGTCGACGTCGGCCGATGACGCGGCGCGGATGACCCGGTCCCAGCCGATCCCCGGGCGATACAGCCAGTAGCTCACCTCGACGTCGCCGCCCGAGGAGCGGTGGTCCGCCACCGACGTGAAGGCCGTCACCCGGCGGTTCGACGCGGTGAGACCGCTCCGCTCGCCCGGGGCCGCACAGCTGGCTGTGCGGCAGTAGCGAAAATCGACCGGGAGAAGCGGGGCGCCGGACGCGTCGGCGACCGGCTGAGGTTGCGGCGCGAGGGCGCGCACCACACCACCAAGCGGCCTCCCATAGGCCTCGGCGAGCGGATCGCGCCAGCACGGATCCGGCAGCCGTGCCGGACAGCGGATCCGACGGTCGAGCTGCGACCCGAGCCGGTGGGCCTCCTCCGTGGGCGGCGCGGCAATGAGCGCAGCGGTCGCGCCACTGACGAGGAGGACGATCAGGACGACGAGGCCGATGTGCTCGACCGTGGCGGCACCGTGTTCCGAGCGCGCTCGCACGCAGTGAAGCTAGGCGAGCGGGCCGCGCGCGAGGCGCGCAGGTTGTGCCGAACCTGCGACCGGTTAGGAGAGACCCTCGCGCGCCTCGCGCACGAGCGTGACCGCCTCCGGGAACACGATCTTGATCGCGTCCCGAACCTGGACCGCCTGCTCATCGCTGCCGCCGGAGAGGTCGAGGCGGTTGATCGCCGCGACCGTCATGTCGACAGCGAGCTTGATCGCGTTGTCGGCCCAGGCCACTCGCTGGGCGCCCTGCATCTGCTCGGCGAGATCGCCGAGGCGCTCGCGAAGCTCGTCCGCATCGCCGAACGGAAAGTTGAATCCCTCGGTTCCTTCCATGCAGGTGATGTTAGTGAGGGGCGTTAGCCCCGAAACTGGCTGGTGCCGTTGCGGGTGTTTAGTGAGGGGAGTTAGCCCCGAAACTGGCTGGTGCCGTTGCGGGTGTTGGGTGTTTCGTCAGGGGCGTGCCGGGGCTCCGTCGAGCGGTGCGTTTCCCGCGCTATGCACGGGAAATGCACCTTTCGAGGCGGAGGTGGCAAACGAAGGCCGAGGGTGGCAAACGAAATAGGATCGCTCGGCGATGAATGGCGAGCCGACGCGGTGGGCGATCAGCGGCACCTATCTCGAGTCCTGCAACTGCGATGCGATCTGCCCGTGCCGGCGCGTCGGGGGCCGTCAGGGCGGCCGGTCCACTCACGGGATCTGCATGGGAGCCCTGTCCTGGGAGGTCGAGCGCGGCGGCACCGACGACATCTCCCTCGAGGGCCTGCGCACGGTGGTCGCCCTGCGGTATGACGACGACGAGCCGGGCTCCCCGTGGGATTTCGCGCTCTACGTCGACGACCGCGCGGATCCCGAGCAGCGCGATCTGCTCGCGGCGATCCTCCTGGGCGATCTGGGTGGTACACCCCGAGATCAGTTTCCGTGGGTCTTCAAGCCCAGCCGCCCGCTGGGCGTGCGAACGGCGCCGATCGAGATCGACCATTCCAAGACGCGCGGATGGTTTCGCGCCGGAGAGGAGGTCACCGTGCGGGTTGGAGAGCGCATCGCCGACCAGGAACCGGTGACCTGCATCATTCCCGGTCATCACCGCTCGGGCCACGAAGTCCGCGGCGAGACCCTCGAGGTGCGTGACGACCCGCTCGCCTTCGGGTTCGAGGGCAAGTGCGGCTACTGGTCGACCTTCTCGTACTCCTCCTCCGAGGACTGAGGCGCCTCGGCCCGCATAGCGCGCGCCACGAGGACGCCGCCCTTGCCCGCGAGCGCGGCGATCAGCTCCAGCGGTAGCGCCACGACCAGGACCAGCGGCGTCGCGAGGACCGTCACCACGGCGTCGATGGCGTGCTTGAGTCGCGACGCCGGCCCGCCCGATGCGTGCGCCGGCCCGCCGCGCATCCTCAGCGCGAAGTTGTGCTGGAACGTGAACGCGTTGACGATCGTCTGCCACATCCAGACCTGGCCGGAGCCCCAGCGGGGGCAATCGATTCGCGTGAGCGACAGACCCGCATTCTGGGCGAGGAGCTTGAGGGCGCGAGGGGTCGGGTAGAGGCCGCGACCGGTTTCCAGAGCAGCCCAGTTGAGGCCGCCCAGGCGCGCCTGCCAGCTGTCACGGTTGGCCACGCGGAGCTCGAGGCCACCGTCCGGCAGGCGTCGCGCAGCGGCGAGGAGCTCATTGGCGACATCCTGCTGCCCGAGGCCCGCGGCGAGACCGAGGCGGCAGCTCTCGCAGCGCTCGAGCAGACTCGGACCGGCGGGCGAATCGAGCTGAAGCCAGCCGTAGAGCGGGTGTCCGCAAGCGGGGCACCGCCGGTCGCCCTGCGGCAGCCCCACTACGCGCCGGTCTCGTCGGCGTTCGCTGGCATCGCCCGGCCGATGGTATTTGGACCGCAAACGCCCAGCCGACGGAAGCGGTTTCGTTACGGTACGAGCCGATGCGGCTCCGCGACATCATGACCAGCGGCGTGGTGACAGCCGGCCCGGACGACGATGTGCTCTACGTCGCGCAGCTCATGCGCGACCACTTCGTCGGCTCCGTGGTCCTCTGCGACCCGCAGGGCGATCCGGTGGCCATGGTCACCGACCGCGACCTCGCGATCCGGATCCTGGCCGAGGACCGCCCGCTCTCGGAGCCGGCCGAGCAGAATGCCTCCCGCCCGCTGATCTCCGGCGAGCCGGACATGGATCTCGAGGAGGCGGCGGCCAGAATGGTCCAGCATCGGATCCGCCGCCTGCCCGTCGTGGGCGCGGAGGGCCTCGTCGGAATCGTCACCTTGGACGACATCGCGGTGCGGACGGGCAACCTCGAGGTCGCCCAGCGCATGACCCAGGACGTGATCGAGGGCGCGCTTCCCGAGTTCTTCTTCCACGAGCGGGGTTAGCGAACGCCCATGCCGATCACCCCGGGACAGCGGACATGGCAGCGACGGTTCGAGGGCCTGATCGCCCTCGCGGCCCCTGCGCTGGACCTGCTGCTGACCACCGGAGAGCGCGCATCCCGCGTCCTTCAACCGTGGGATTCCGACTACTACCCGATCCGCCCGGCGGCCGAAGCCTTCGAGCTCAACCGGTCTCGCGACGAGGGGCGCCAGGGAAGCCGCCCGGCTCCGGTCGACTGAGGCCCAGGCCGTCGTGGAACGAGAGCGCATCCTCGAGCGCGAGCGGCGCTGGGCGGTTCCGGCGGGACTCTTCGCCCTGGCGCCGCTGGTCCTCTACATCGTCTCGATCATCATCGTCCAGGGGGCGCATATCTCGGGCGGCAACAGCGAGGCGGCGCAGCTGGCGTCGCTTCACGACCATGCGGGGAGCGTTCTCGTCTCGGCGATCGTCAGGGGAGTCGGCTTCCTGCTCCTGCCGCTCCCGATCCTGTACCTCTTTCTAGCGGCCAAGGCTCGGAATCCCCGTGTGCAGGCGGCGATGGTGGGGTTCGTCTTCCTGGGCCCGATCCTCTTCGGCATCCAGGGAGTCGTGCAGGCGGTCGGCGCCGGCCAGGCGGCGGACAAGTTCGTTCAGCTCCCGCCCGAGCCGCACCAGAACTATGCCGCCTATCAAAAGCAGGTGGACCAGAGCCCGACGCAGATCGAGAAGGTGACCGTCTACACGGCCGAGAACTCGCTGGAGGTCGAGCAGACGAACGGCGACTTCTATGGCGTGACGAAGTACCCCAGCCAGGACGAGAGCAGGATCCTGAGCGATTTGGGCGCGAAGGACGTCGACAACGAATCCAACACCGACACCGGCGCCGGCCCGCCGGACGCGCTCGCCACGAAGACCACCGACGACAACGGCGTGCTCCAGGCCTCGCAGGGCCTGTTGCTGCCGGCCGTGCTCGGGCTCATCGTGATGATGGTCTACATCCCGCTCCAGTCCCTGCGAGCGGGGCTCCTCTCGAGGTTCCTCGGGAGTCTGGGAATCGCGTTGGGCGCGTCGATGATCCTGATCCTTCCGATCGCCGTGATCGCGATGCTCGCCTGGACGGGCTTCCTGGGGCTCGTGTTCGTGGGGAGGGTGCCGGGCGGCCGCCCGCCCGCCTGGGACGCCGGCGAGGCGGTCCCGTTGCAGCGACCGGGCGGGGGCCCCGCGGCCAAGCGCGGCGGCGAGACGATCGAGGGCGAGGCGAGCGAGGTCGAGGCGGACAGTCAGCAGAGCGGAGACTCCGAGCAGCCCGCGGCGGGGCGCCCGAAGCGCAAGCGGAAACGCCGGACCTAGGCGACCCCCGCAATGTGGGATTGAGCCGCGCGGTGAATCCGACAGCGACAAGAGGACGTGGTTCTCTACCCTCGGTCTCGAAGGAGCCAAGCCGAGCCTGGAGGTGGAGATGACGAAGCACGAGGAGGAGCCACTTGCCGGCCAGCGGGCGGCGGTGATGATCGGCCCGCTGTTCGAGGATGCCGAAGCCGTGTACCCGTACTACCGGCTCAAGGAGGCGGGCGCGACCGTCGAGCTGATCGGCATCGAGGGGGGCACGACCCTGAAGGGAAAGCAGGGCATCGAGCTGACGACGGACCAGGCCTCGGCGGACCTCATCGCCGACGACCTCGACATCCTCGTCATCGCGGGAGGCTTCGGCCCCGACAAGCTGCGAACCGACGAGGGTGTCAAGGAGCTCGTGCGCGGTATGCACGAGGCGGGGAAGCCGATCGCCTTCATCTGCCACGCCGGCTGGGTACCCGTCTCGGCCGGCATCGTCGAAGGCCGGCGAGTCACCTCCGTTCCCGCCATCGCCGACGACCTGCGCAACGCCGGCGCGGAGTGGGAGGATTCGGAGGTCGTGGTCGACGGCAACTTCGTCTCATCGCGGCGCCCGCCGGACCTGCCTGCGTTCATGCGCGCGGTGCTGGCGGTCGCGGTCGGAGAGCCGGAGGCGGTTACAACAGGCTGAGGCGGTCCCGCACTGCCGGGATCCGCAGGACCAGCCCCAACAGCAGGAGGATCCCGCCCACCCCGGCGAGCGGCGACACGCCGAACCCGGTGAACGGAAGCGTCGAGGACGTCCCGGCGGCGTCCGGAGACGAACCTGCCGCCGATTCCGATCCGATCCCGGTGGAGCCGTTCGTCGACGAGGTGCCGCCGGTGCTCCCGGTCCCGGACGAAGTTTCGTCGCTACTGCTGCCCCCCGAATCGGCGCCCGACCCGCCGCCGGATGACTTCCCCACCTTCACGGTCCCCTTCATGTAGGGGTGGATCGAGCACTTGTAGCTGTAGGTGCCCGCCTTGTTGAACTTGAAGGTGTAGCTCTGGCCCTTCTTGAGCACCTTGGAGTGGAGGCCGTCGCCCACGACGGTGTGGCCCTCGGGGGCCTTGGAGCGGTTGTCCCAGGTGATGCTGTCCCCGACGCTGATGGAGATCGCCTTCGGGGAGAACGCGTACTGGTTTGGCCTGGCGCCGACGATGTCGACCCCGGTTTTCGCCGCCTTGCGCACACTGTGGTGCGTACCGAGGACCCCGGTCGTTCCGGTGGGTCCGGTCGCGCCCGTGACCCCGGTCGTGCCCGTGACGCCCGCATCGCCCGTCGGGCCGGTCGCCCCGGTAACTCCCGTCGCGCCCGTTACTCCTGTCGGTCCCGATGCGCCGGTCGCGCCGGTTGCACCCTCCGGCGCCCCCGTTTGAGAGTCGTCTCCCGCCGCCAGTGCGGCGGGCCCCCCGACCAGGGCGATCATGACCACGGCCGGCACGATCGCTCGTGCCCTCATGCGACGACCCTAGTTGACCGGCGGCCCCGTGCCAAGTTGCCCGGGATACGGCGTCCGCGGGGCCTGAGTTCACCCCCGCGCGGCCGCGAGCCGCTTTCGGTGCGTGCGGATCTCGCTGAGGATCCGCTCCAGGCGCGGCTCCCGCGAGGAATCCACGTGGCTCATGGCACGTGCGATCGCCGGATGGGTCGCCGCGATCCGCTCGTACATCGCCTGCGCGACTGCGCGGTAAGTGGGATGTCCCTCGCGCGCCGAGCGGAGCTCGATGAGGTGCATCGCCTCGCGGGCGTTCAGGTCCAGGACGTACCTGATCCGGTATCCCAGGCACAGCGCGTACGGCGCCACCTCGTGGAGCCCCGCCGCTTGGATGCGCTCGAACTCCCGTTGCGACAGGTCGAGCGCGCGTTCGTAATCGTCGCCTGCCCCCGCGTCGCGCACCTCCTCCGGAACGCCGGCACCGAGGTGTGGGCCGAGACGCTGCCACTGACAGGTCAGCAGGCGATGTCGCTGGAGGTCGCGGAAGCCACCGTAGTCGGAGACGACCTCGAAGCGGTAGCGAACCGCCTCCCAGCCCCGTCCCGGGCGGTGGCGCCGGTTGGGCCGCTCGCCGGCGAGCGCCGCGATCAGCTCGGCGCGCTCGAGCGGGTCGAGCGCGCAGATCCGGCGGCGGATGTCGGCCTCGCCCACCGCCGCGGACTCGAACAGGGACGCGGCGAGCAGGTCCTCTTCGTCTCCCTCGACAGCGATCAGCTCGACGGATGGAGCGTCGCTCGCCGCCGGCCGATCTAGCCCGAGCCGCGCCACCGCCCGTTCGGTCGCCTCACGGCGCTCCCGCAGGTACTCTATCCATTCGCCTCCGCGGTCCGGGCGCTTCACGCGCGCGACGAAGCTCGGGATCACCTTCGCCAGCTCGGCGTGGATCATCTCGCCGTAGGCGCGGGCCTCGGGCAGGGGCGACGCCGCCAGGCGCAGCAGAAGCTGCTCGTAGGCCTGGCCCGAGGCGAAGACGCCCACGTGACTGAGCGTCGACGCGGGCAGGAGGCCCCGCATGAGGTCGAGCGCCTTGGCCCGGATCGACCGGCGCCATGCCGATTCGGGCTCCTCGCCGCGCGGCCAGCGCTCCTCCGCCCACGCCTGCACCGCCGCGAGGCCACTGGAGTAGATGCCGAAGAGCTCGTCCATCGACGCCCGGTAGGGCTCGCCCAGCTCGTCGTCGCTGTAGTAGCGGTATCCGGCCCCCGCGTCCGCTGGCATCGGCTCGTCGTAGGGGATGTACCGGGTGGACTGCTCGAGGTATGCGGCGAGGCGCCCGCGCTGGAGGACCTTGGTGAGGACGTTCGAGGCCCACTCGCAGGCCAGATGCGCGCCGCCGACCTGGGCGATGGAGTCGTCGCCGTAGCCCATGAAGACTCGTTCGTACAGCCCCGCCGCACGCTCGCCCTCGACGCCCTCGAACGGGCGCCCAGCGTCGGGGACGTCGGCCGCGAACTCGTCGAGGAACAGGCGGCGGAGCGTTCCCGGGTACCGCGAGTAGCGCGCGAACAGCGCGCCCTTGACGGTCTCTGGGAGGTTGACCAGACAGAAGACCGGCTGGTCGAGGTTGGTGAAGTGCCGCCGGAGGAGCGCTTCCTCCTCGGAGGTGAAGGTCTCGACCGGGTAGCGCAAGGTGGCCGGATCGTAGTCGCGGCCGCGGCGGTGGCGACGGCCGGGCTAGGCGGCGGATTCGGCGCCCGGGCCCTCCACCGGCTGCGGCCTGCCGCTCGGGGCGGCGCCGTTCTCCGCGGGGGCCGAGATCAGACCCGGCAGGACGTCCTCTCGACTGTAGTGACCAACGGCGTCGAACCAGCGCTTTGCGTGGAGGCCGACCCGCAGATCGCAGTCCGCGGCGACGATGCCCTCCTCGCCATAGAGCGGCCCGGCGATGACCTCGCCCTCGCTAGGCTCGACGATCGCCGCCCCGCCCTTGCCGAACACCTCCCTCCCCTCCGGCAGCGGAATCGGAAAGTCCTCCGGGAAGGCCGCGGCCGGGATGAACTGCGGCACCGACACCACGAACGCGCCCGACTCGATCGCGATGTGGCGCATGCTGGCGAGCCACGTATCCGAGTCGTCGGCGGTCGGGGCGAGCCAGATCTGCGGTCCGCCTCGGTACACCGCGTACCGCGCCAGCGGCATCAGGTTCTCCCAGCAGATCAGGCCGCCGATCCGCCCCGCGGGCGTGGCGGTCACGGTGAGATCGTCTCCGGCGCCGACGCCGTGAAAGAGCCGCTCGTGCATCGTCGGCATGAGCTTGCGGTGCTTCGCGAGGAGCCCGTCCGGTCCGAAGAGAAGGAGCGTGTTGTAGAGCGATCCGGGCCTGTCCGACTCCCGCTCGTTGACGCCGATGGCGCAGTGGACCGCAAGCTCGGCGCATGCGGCCCCGATCCGATCGGTGAGCGGCCCCGGGACGTCGACGGAGTTCTCCCATAGCCGCTCCCAGAGCTCATCCCAGCCCCCGAACGAGCCCGCATCGTGCGCCCACGTGCCCGACTCGTACAGCGGCACGAAGAGCTCCGGGAAGACCGCGAGCTGCACTCCGTCCTTGGCCGCTTCCTCCAGAAGACCGAGCGCCTTGTCCACGCTGGCATCGGCGTCGAGGATCGCGGGCGTGGCCTGGATGGCAGCCACGCGGACGGTGGGAAAGCTCACAATGCCGAGCATACGCCGTCGTCCAAATCCCGGCGAACGGGCTCCGCTGCCAGACGCGGCCTCGTCGATCGGCGGCGCTCAGGTTTGCGGAGCGGGAGGCGCGGCCATCACCTCGACTCGCTGACCGCCCGGCAATACCGCGAAGCTTCGGCGCTCGCCCCACAGCTCGTCGGCATCGTCGACCTCGAACCCGGCGTCGCGCAGCAGCGTCACCGCGGAATCGAACTCCTTTGCAACGACGGCCGGATGCCCCAGGGTCAGCGTCGTCGGCTCCGCCGTGTGAATCAGGTGGATGTGCGTCGCTCCCGACTCGAGCCAGGTCACGAACGGCGCGATCTGATCGGGTGCCGGGATCCGGTTGAATCCCAGGAGCTCGAAGAACTCCACCGTGCGCTCGACCTCGTCCGGCGCGACCTCGAGCGAAACGTGATGCAGCACGCGCGACAGAATCGCAGCTTGCGGCACCGATGACTTTCGCGGCGCCGGGCGGTCACAGCCGCTAGGCAACCGATCATAGGAGGTTCGAATTGGCAGACACGGATACGAGGACCCAAATCACCCAGATAGGGACCGTCATCGTCCCGGTGAGCGATCAGGACCGGACGCTCGAGTTCTTCACCGGGAAGCTTGGGTTCGAGAAGCGCACCGACCTTCCCTATGGCGAGGGCTATCGCTGGCTCGAGGTCGGGCCACCCGGCGGTCAGACGTCGATCGCCATCGTCCCCCCGAGAGAGGGCGATCCCGTCGGCGTCGAGACGCGGATCGGCTTCGCGACCGGCGACGTCGACGCCGATCACGCGGAGCTGCGCGACCGCGGAGTCGACGTCGACGATGAGGTCATGCGGATGGGCGACGACGTGCCGCCGATGTTCTTCTTCCGCGACCCGGACGGGAACCGGTACCTGATCGTTCAGCGCGACTGAGGCCGATGGAGCCCCGCGGGGCTGACGGCCCCGCGGGGCTCAATGCATCTCGACTCGAAAGATTGGGTGGTCCGGTGCGATCTCGCGGAGCTCCTCTTCCGAGGAGTCGGAGCCGACGCCACCGAAGAACACGCCCACCTCCCACTTCCAGCGCCGCAGGTACTCGCGCAGGATCGGCGGCTTCTCCTCGTCGCCGAGCTCGGCCGCCGTGAAGCTCTCGGCACGACTTCCGACGAGCAAACGGCCCTCACCCCTGGCCCGGAGGTTGCGCACCCACTGAGTGTTGCCGCGGGGCGCGACCAGATACCTCGCGCCGTCGAGCGTCAACGGGTTGACGGGTGTACGCCGCGGCTCACCCGTCGTTCGCCCGCGCACCTCGAGGATCCGCGACCCGGCGACGCTCACGCCCATGCGCGTGAGCCCGGCAACCATCCGGTTGAAGACGTTCTTCGTCAACCAGCCAGGGCGTTGGTAACGCTGGGCGATGGCCCGATTCTGACGGTTATTAGAGGCGGCGACCTTGTCGACGCAGCTGCAGGTCAGGCGGCGAAGCCGCCGCAGGTTGTTCCTACAGGAACCGCCCGAGCGAGGCGCCCGCGTGGTGCGCCCAGTCGACCAGGGGGGACGGGATGACCCCGAAGAACACAGTTGCGGCCGCGCAGACCGCGGCCGGGACCAGGATCGCCAGGCATCGTCTTGGGCGAGGCGAAGGAGCCGCCTCGGCATCCGCCTCGGGCGACCCGCCGGCGATCGCGGGTGCAGGCTCGACGGCGGGCCGCATCCAGACCGCGGCCGCCACGCGCAGGTAGTACGCGAGGGAGATCATCGTCCCGACGGCGATCGCGACGCCGAGGTAGGTGTGCGAGGCATCGACTGCGGCCTCGATCAGGTAGAGCTTGCCCATGAACCCCGCGGTCGCCGGCAGCCCCGCCAGCGCCAACATGGAGATCGTAAGCGGCCATGCGAGCTCGGGCCGTTCGCGGCCCAGGCCCTGCACCGACTTGATGTCATCCCCCCACGGCGTCTCCCGCTCGCGGACAACGATCACCGCGAACGCGGCGAGGTTCATCAGCGCGTACGCGGCCAGGTAGAAGACGAGCGCGTTGACTCCGATCACCGACGCGGCGACCACGCCGACGAGTATGTAGCCCGCCTGCGCGATGCCGGAGTAGCCGAGCAGGCGCTTCAGCGAGTCCTGGCCCAGCGCGCCGATGTTGCCGACGGCGATCGAGATGATCGCCAGCACGGATAGCGCCGGCTGCCAGTTGTCCGTGATCGGGCCGAGCGCGACGTCGAACATGCGGACGAGCGCGACGAACGCGGCGGCCTTCGTCGCCACCGCCATGAAGGCGGTCACTGGGGTCGGCGCGCCCTGATACACGTCGGGCGTCCACTGGTGGAACGGCGCGATGGAGGTCTTGAAGGCCAGGCCCGTGGCGATGAGCGCGACGCCCATCAGCACCAGCGAGTCGGTCGCGTTGCCGTTCGCGAGCACCTGGTTGATCGACCCGAAGTCGGTCGAACCCGCCGCGCCATAGATCATGGCGAGGCCGTACAGCAGCGTCGCCGAGCCGAGCGAGCCGACGATGAGGTACTTGAGCCCCGATTCGAGCGAGCGCTCGCGCCGAATCGCCGACCCGCACAGCACGTAGAGCGGCACGGACAGGAGCTCGAGCGCGACGAAGAACGAGATCAGGTTCTGAGCCTGGGCGAGCAGCGTCATGCCCAAAACCGACGAGAGGAGCAGGACCTGGAACTCGGTGTGGCGCGGGCTGGAGCCCTCCGGGGCCGCGGCGGGATCCCGCCATGAGAGCGGGATGCACACAGCGGCGGCGAGGATCGCGATCAGGGCAGCCGACAGCCCGAGCTCGTCGAGGCGGAGCGCGCCGGCGACAAGGTCCTCGCGATTACCCCACTGCCAGATGCAAAGGCCGGCGGCCGCGGCCAGGACCGTGAGCGAGATCGCCGAGACGACCAGCGCGCTGATGGCGCGAGGTGAGGACTCCGGCCACGAGGGCAACGCAGATGCCGGCCGTGAGCGCGATCACGGGCGAGAGCCCGGCGTAATCGATGTGCGGGGCGGTGAAGGTCACTTCGAGACCCCGCCGACCCGCGCGTAGGCCGTCGACTCGGGCTTGACCGGCGTCGTGGTGATCGCAGTCGCTTGGCTGACCGAGGCCGTGGTGGCCTTAACCGACTGATCGCTCCGTCCCAGGATCAGCCCGGGATAGAGCGCGAGGGCCAGGATGCAGCCGACGAGCGGGACGAGCACGACCGCGTCACGAACGCCGATCTCGCGCGAGTCCACGTTCTCCGGCGCGCGGTTTTGCATCGTCCCCTGAAAGAGGCGGATCGCGTAGTAGGCGGCGAGCACGACCCCGATCGACGCGACGAAGGCGTAGACGATCTTCGTCTGGAAGACCCCGATCAGGATGTAGAACTCGCCCATGAAGTTGGCCGAGCCGGGCATGGCCAGCGTGGCGAGCGTGACGATCAGGAAAAGCGTCGCGAGAACGGGGGCCCTGGTGGCGATCCCGCCCAGCCGCGTCAGCTCCTCGGACCCGGAGCGCTCCCAAAGCAGCGCGACGATCAGGAAGATCGCCGCGACCACGAGCCCGTGGTTGACCATCTGGATGACGGCGCCGTCGGCGCCATCGGGCCGCAACGAGAAGATCCCGATGGTGATGAACCCGAGCTGGGCGATCGACGAATAGCCGGCGATCAGGCGCACGTTCGTCTGCGTGAACGCCATCACCGAGCCGTAGAGGATCCCGGCGACCCCGATCACGAGAATCAGCTCCTGGAAGTGGACGGTCGCCTGGGGGAACACCGGGAGAACGACGCGCAGGAACCCATAGGCGCCCACCTTCGAGAGGACCGCCGAGAACAGCGCGAGCACCGGCAGGGGCGCCTCCCGGTAGGTGTCGGGCATCCAGCCGTGGACGAGGACGGCGGGCATCTTGATCAGGAACGCCGCGGCGAAGAAGCAGAAGATCCAGTACTGGCTGCCGGTGGACAGCGGGTTGGCGCGCAGGTCGGCGAGCGAGAAGCTCAGGTGCCCGACGTCGCCGGAGGCGAGCACCGCCGTCGCGATCGCCGCAACGAGCATGAGGAGCGAGCCGACCAGCGTGTAGACGATCAGCTTCGTCGTCGCCGCGACCCGATTCTCGCCGCCGAAGGTCCCGATCAGGAACCAGAACGGCACCAGCATCAGGTCGAAGAACAGCACGAATAGCAGCAGGTCCTGGGCCAGGAACGCGCCCAGGACGCCGGTCTCGGCGAGCCCGAGCATGAAGTAGTAGATCCGCCGCCGTTCCGGCATCCGGAAGACCGAGAACGCGGTGACGCTCGCCCAGAGCACCGCCGTCAGCAGTACGAGGAACAGGCTGATCCCATCGACGCCGAGCTGGTACCGGACGCCGAGGTCGGGGATCCAGCTCTCGTCGACGGTGTTCTGGAGGCCCGCGGAGGCGCTGTCGAAGCCGGCGACGACCGCGATGGCGAGGCCGAGAGTGCCGAGAGTGCCAAGCACGGCGACGACCGGGACGAGGCGCCTCGGGACGATGAAGCAGGTCAGGCCGGCAGCGACGGGGAGCCAGAGGAGGACCTGGATCATGTCGCCGCCCTTCCTCCTGCGGGGTGGCCGGTGCTGTTCCCTCGTTGCCCGATCACTGGCTCGCAATCAGGAAGTAGAGGCCCAGGGCCGCGAAGCCGCCGATCAGAAGGAGCGCGTAGGCACGCACGAACCCGGACTGGGCACCCCGCACCACGACGCCGACGCCCCGCACGAGGTCCACCGCCGCGGAGACGATGCCCTGTACCACCACGCGCTCGATCACGACGTTCGCGAAGCGACCGGTGGCGATCACGGGCCGGTAGACGGCGGCGTCGTAGAGCTCGTCGAAGTACCACTTGTTCACGAAAACCGTGTAAACCGGGCGGAAGCGCCGAATTAGCGCCGCCGACGTGCCCGGTCGCCGCACGTAGACGAGGTACGCGAGCCAGATGCCAACGATCGAGATCGCGCCGCCTATAGCGAGGCCCCACCAGTCAGCGGCGACCGATGGCAGCGCGTCATAGAGGTGCGACTGCAGGAACGCACCGGCTAGGAAGTTCTTGACCACCTCATCGAGGCCCGGGATCTCGACGAAGCCG
The DNA here is from genome assembly GCA_963797665.1 of uncultured Actinomycetes bacterium. Taxonomy (GTDB): domain Bacteria; phylum Actinomycetota; class Thermoleophilia; order Solirubrobacterales; family 70-9; genus AC-56. The sequence continues at coordinate 342,115 of CAWCQE010000023.1, forward strand.
CCGGTGATCGACAGGAATCCCAGGACCGACATCGCCAGCCACATGGGCCAGTCGCGCTCGGCGATGTGATGCTCCGCGCCCGGGAAGCCGACATCGGTGTCCTCCTTCTCGCCGGTGAGGGGGTTCTCGGTCGGGGCATGTGCCAGATGGCCCTCCTCGAGCTCTCGGGCCTCGGGCACCGGCTCTCCCCAGAAGACCCGGAAGATGATCCGGAAGGCGTAGAACGCCGTCAGGAGCGCCGCGATGTAGCCGACGATCGTGAAGATCACGTAGAAGCCGCCGCGGTGCAGCGCGTACGCCAGGATCTCGTCCTTCGAGAAGAACCCCGAGAACCCGGGGAAAGCCGCGAGCGCCAGGGCTCCGATGATCATCAGCTTCGACGTGAACGGGAGCGCCTTCCGCAGGCCGCCCATGCGGTCGATGTTCTGGGTTCCGGCCACGGCCGAGATCACCGAGCCGGCCGCCATGAAGAGGAGCGCCTTGTAGAAGGCGTGCGTCATGAGCTGGAACATCCCGGCGGCGTAGGCGCCGATCGACACCCCCACCACCATGTAGCCGATCTGACTGATCGTGGAGTAGGCGATGATCCGCTTGAGGTCGGTCACGGCGAGGGCGCACGTGGCCGCGAAGACCAGGGTGGCCAGGCCGATGAAAGCCGAGATGTCGGCCGCAGTCGGCGCCTGCTCGAACAGGACGTACATGCGGGCGATGAGGTAGACACCGGCGGTGACCATCGTCGCGGCGTGGATCAGGGCGGAGACGGGGGTGGGGCCCTCCATGGCGTCGGGAAGCCAGGTGTGGAGCGGCAGCTGCGCCGATTTCGCGAAGGCGCCGACGAGGAGCAGCAGACAGATCGCGACGAGGACGCCCTGGTTGGTTGAGAAGTGCTGCGGGACCGCGTGGAAGACGGCGAGAAAGTCGAACGTCCCGAGCTCGCGGAAGATGAAGAAGGTCGCCAGCACCAGGCCCACGTCGCCGATCACGTTGATGACGAACGCCTTCATGCCCGCCTTGGTGGCGGTGTTCCGCCGGTACCAGAAGCTGATCAGCGCGTAGGAGGCGAACCCGACGAAGGCCCAGCCGATGATCAGCAGCACGAAGTTCCCCGCCAGGACCAGCAGGAGCATCGAGAAGACGAAGAAGTTCAGGTAGCTGAAGTACCTGGCGTAGCCGCGGTCGGAATCGAGGTAGGCGACGGAGTAGAGATGGATCAGCGTCGAGACCCCGCTGACCACGAGGATCATGAAGACCGACAGTGGATCGACCAGGATCCCGAGCTTGATGTCGAGCCCTGCTGCCGATGCATAGGTCCACAGCGAGGAGGTGAGCTCGCGGTCGCTCTCCGAGTGGCCCAGCAGGGCGACGGTCGCAGCGATCGCGCAGGCGAACGCGAGCCCGATCGCGATCGTGCCGATCCAGCCCGCGCTCCTGTCCCGCAGGACGCGCCAGCCGAAGGCGTTGATCAGGCACCCAGCGAGTGGGAACCCAAGGACGAGCCAGCCCCAGGCGGTCGGGCTCATCCGTGCAGTTCCCGCAGCTCGTCCACGTTGAGCGGCAGGCGGCGACGGAAGATGGCGACGATCAGCCCGAGCCCGACGACGACCTCACAGGCCGCGACGACCATCACGATCAAGGCGAACACCTGCCCCTCGGCGTTCCCGTGAGCGCGCGAGAACGCGACGAGTGCCAGGTTCCCGGCGTTCAGCATCAGCTCGAGGCAGAGCAGGATCACCAGCGGGCTGCGCCGGATGAGCACCCCGCCGGCGCCGATCGCGAACAGCACCGCCGAAAGCACGACGTACCAGGTGACGGTCATGCCGCTGGCCCCTCGGCCTCGTCGACCTCGGCCCGCGGGCGGGAGCGTGCCGCCAGCGTCACCGCCCCGACTGCGGCGACCAGGAGGAGCATCGACGCCGCCTCGAACACCACCAGAAAGCGCTCGAGCAGCAGGTTGCCGATCTGGGTGGGCGTGCCGAATCCGAGCGGCAGCGTCGGCCCATTGCTGTCGAGCGCGGAGAGCCCGGTGCCGATGATCGCGATCGCGAGCTCAACCAGGAGCGCGGCGGCCAGCAGGGGCGCGAGGAAGCGCTGCCCCGGGATTGGCTCCCAGAGCGGTTCCTCGGCGGCGCCGACGTAGGCGGCGACGAAGACGTAGAGGACCATCACCGCCCCCGCGTACACCACCACCTGAGCCGCCGCGATGAACTGCGCGTAGAGCAGCAGGAACAGCCCGGCCAGCGAGACTAGGTGCACGACGAGCGCGAGCACGCTGTAGAACGGATTGCGCATTGCGATCACCGCGATGGCGCCTCCCACGGCGCCAATCGCGCCGGCGAAGAACGCCACGTAGATCACGGGTGAGGGCTCTCCCCGACGATGGTCGAAAAACGTTGCTCCTGGCAACGGAATCCGACCATCGATGATGCTTCCCTAGACGGCGGTGCCCATCGATGCGAGCGCGCCCTCCCGCTTCGTGTACAGCCGGTACTCGACGAACTTTCCGTCGCGCAGGCGGAGGACCACGAAGAGGTCCTGCTCGATCTCGATCCCGCTGAGCTTACCCTTGCCGGTCTGAAGGGCGTGCACCAGGATCTCGCCGCCGGACTCGGTGAGCTCCACGGGCTCGGAGCGGTACTCCTCCCAGTTCTCCAGCCACTCATCGAAGAAATGGCGGAGTCCGTCCGGTCCGCGGAAGGTCGTGCCGGTGCGCTCAGGGTCCCGGACGACGACATCCGGATCGCAGAGCTCCAGCACAGCGTCGATGTCGCCGCGACTGAATGCCTCGAACGCGATCCGCACGATCTCCCGATCCGAGCCTCCCATGTGCGGGGCAGTATGCCGCTCATTCGCCCTCCCGCCGAAGCGGCGTGCGCTCGACCGGCTCCGCGAGCAGCATCTCCTTGGTGAAGACGAGATCCTCGCGGTTGTAGTCCGCGAGCTCGTACTCGTGCCCCATCGTGATCGCGTCGAACGGGCAGGCGACCTCGCAGTAGCCGCAGAAGATGCAGCGGGCGAGGTTGATCTCGTACACCTCGGCGTAGCGCTCGCCCGCCGAGACCCGGTCGGCGGGATCGTTCTCCGCCGCGACTACGCGGATGCAGTCCGCGGGACATGCCGCCGCGCACAGCGAGCAGCCGACGCACTTCTCCAAGCCGGTGTCCTCGAAACGATGCAGCTTGTGGCGGCCCCTGAAGCGCGGGTACACCGGCGTCTTCTCCTCGGGGTATTGGATCGTGACCGGGCCCTCGATGATCCGGGCGAAGGTGGTCTTCAGGCCGCGCAGCGTCTCGCCGAAGGCCCGGTAGGCGCCGCCGATGCCGCCCGGCTCGGGGCCGCGCTGAACGTCCACGATGCTCTCGTCGGACAGATACGGAAAGCGCCGCTCGCCGTTCTCGTTGCTCATGTGACCGTCACCAGGACCGCCGTGACCAGGACGTTCAGCGTCGCGAGGGGGAGGAGCACCTTCCAGCCCAGCGACATCAGCTGGTCGTACCGGACGCGCGGCAGGGTCGCCCTGACCCACATGAAGAGGAACAGGAACCCGAAGATCTTCACGACGACCCACACGGGATCGAGGAACCCCGGGCCCGGGCCGTGCCAGCCGCCGAGGAAGAAGGTGACCGCGACGGCGGAGATCACGAACATCTCGATGTACTCGGCCATCGCGTAGGAGCCGTAGCGCATGCCGCCGTACTCGGTCCCGTAGCCGGCCACGAGCTCGGCGTCCGCCTCGGGGAGGTCGAACGGGGCGCGGTTGGTCTCCGCGAAGCCCGCGACCATGAAGATGAGGAAGCCGACGAACTGCGGGATGACGTACCAGATCTGGCTCTGCGCCTCGACCATCGAGACCAGCGAGAGCGACCCGGCCATCATGATCGCGCCCAGCAGCGCCAGCGCCATCGAGATCTCGTAGGAGATGAGCTGTGCGGCCGCCCGCATCGATCCGAGGAAGCTGTACTTGGAGCCCGACGCCCAGCCGCCGAGCAGCAGGCCGTAAAACGCGATCGACCCGAATGCGAAGAAGTAGAGGATCCCGATCGGGACGTCGATGCCATAGAGGCCGAATCCCTCCTGGACGTCGCCGAACGGGATGATCGCGAGCGTCGCGACGCCGGTGAAGACCACGATCGCGGGGGCGATGTAGTACAGGGCCGGGATCGCCGCGCGGGGGTGGTAGTGCTCCTTGCTGATGAGCTTGATCGCATCGGCGAGCGGTTGCAGCAGGCCGAACGGCCCGACCCGGTTGGGCCCGTAGCGCGACTGGAACCGGCCGAGAAGCTTCCGCTCCAAGACGGTCAGCATCGGCACGATCGCGAAGATCACCGCGAAGATCACGATCGACTTCACGATCAGGATCCAGGTCGCCTCGACGAAGCTGGTATCCGCGATCGGCAGGGTCATCTCACTCCTCCCCACCCGATGTCGAGACCTCCACGAGCTGGCTCGCAAGGGCACCGGCGCCGTCGCCCAGCCCGTCGACGAGGAACCCCGTACCGGGGCGGACGCGCTCGCGGATCGCCAGGCGCGCCTTGACGCTGGTCCCGTTCTGCCGCACGTCGACCTCCTCGGCACCGGCGATCCCGAGGCGCTCGGCGTCTGCGGGAGAGATCTCGAGCGTCTGCCTGGGCCGCAGGAACCGAAGCGCGGGGCTGCGATCGGTGACCTCAGCCGCCCAGAGGTCCTTGTAGGCACCGACGCGCAGGCCGCCATTGCTCGGCGCCGCCGGAGTGCGGCCGGCATCGCGGTCTTCTCGCCGCTGCGGCTCCCCCGGCGCCTTCGGGAAGTTCCTCACGGCCGATCGGTCCTGCCAGCGGATGCCCCGGCCGCCGATCTCCTCATCGGTGATCCCCTCGTAGAACGGCACCTCCGACGCGATCGCCGAGACTGCCTCCGGCACCGAGTCGATTCCCGTCTCGTCGCCCAGCAGCGCCGACAGCTCGACGAACACCTCCCATGTAGGGCGCCCAGCGCCGGGATTCGGAACGTTCGGCCGGACCCGCTGCAGGCGCCCGTCGGGATGGGTGACGGTGCCCTCCTTCTCGGCATATGCCTCGGCCGGCAGGACCACGTCGGCGTATCCGGTCGAGGCGTCCTCGAACATCGAGACAGCCAGGACGAACGCGGCCTGCTGGAGGGCCTCCTTCCAGGCGGGGCCGTTCCGCGCGTCGCGAACGGGGTCGGCGTTGACCAGGAACACGCCCTGCAGGTTGCCGCTCGCCAGGCCCTCGCGGGCGCCCTCGGCGTCGCGGCCGATCGCCACTTCGGAGAGGCCCGGTCCCGCGACCGGCGTGCACCCCACCTCGCGGAGGCCCCGCCCATTCGCGCCCGCGGGCACCTCCAACAGCTTGCCGTCGAGCCTTCTTGCGAAGTCGATCAGGGCCTGGCTGGGCTCGCCGGCCCACGCGATCACCGTCGAACCCGGTCGGAGCACGCCTGCGATGCGCTCCGCGTCCGCTCCGAGCTCTCCCGCGCCGCGCTCGTAACCGTCCGCGCCGGTCTCGGCGGCGAGCGCCGAGACGAAGTCATCCATGAAGCCCGGGGCGTAGCGAGCGGTCTCCTCGGCACCTCCGTCGATCGCCGTGGGGCGGTCGGTGGCCACCCCGAGGCGGGTTCCATTGCGTCGCACCACCTTGCGAATCCGCAGGTCGATGATCGGCATCGAGTGGAGCGGGTCGGTCCCGAGGACGAGGATCGACTCGGCGCGGTCGAGGTCCGAGACGCTTGCGGCGAGCTCGGGGCGCGACAGCTCGACGAGCAGGTCGCGGCCGGCCTGGGCATTGAGGTCCGAGATGACGTGGGGCGACCCGAGCGCGTTACGAAGGATGCGCTGGACCAGGTAGCCCTCCTCGTTCGACGAGGGCCCGCCGACGACGGCCGCCGTTCTCTCGCTCGCCTCACGCAGGCCGACCGCCGCGGCCGTCAGCGCCTCCTCCCAGCTCACCGGCACGAGGGCACCGTCCCGGCGAACCATCGGCTCGGTGATCCGGTCACTCGAGGTGATCATCTGGTACCCGAACCGGCCCTTGTCGCAGAGCCATCCGTCGTCGACGTCGAGGTTGTCGCGCGCCAGCACGCGCTGGGGCCGTTCGTCGCGAACGGTGAGCTTGATGTTGCACTGGCTTGGGCAGAGCGTGCAGACGGTTCCCGCATCCTCGATGTCCCACGGCCGCGCGCGGAACCGATAGGTGTCGGAGGTCAGCGCGCCGACGGGGCAGAGCTCGATGATGTTGCCGTGGAACGGGGCGATGTAGGGGCGGTCGTCGAAGGTCCCGACGAACGTCGAGGCGCTCCGCTCCAGCAGCTGTAGCTGCTCGTCCTCGGCGACCTCCTGGCTGAACCGCACGCAGCGGTAGCAGAGGATGCAGCGCTCGCGGTCGATCTTGATCAGGGGCGAGAGCGGGATCGGCTTCTGGAAGTGGCGCTTGGGATCGATCATCCGGCTCTTCCCGGGGCCCCATCCCATGGCGATGTCCTGCAACGGGCATTCACCGCCCTTGTCGCAGACGGGGCAGTCCAGCGGGTGGTTGACGAGGAGGAACTCGACGACGGCGCTCTGCGCCTCCTTGACGCGATCGGTCTGCGTGTAGACGACCATGCCGTCGCGGACGGGGGTCGAGCAGGCGGTCTGGAGCTTCGGGATCCCCTCGACCTCCACCAGGCACATGCGACACGCGCCGACGGGCTGCCCGAGCTTCGGCTCGTAGCAGAAGACCGGGATCTCGACGTCGCCGTGTTTTGCCGCGTCGACGAGCATCATGCCCTGTGGCGCGCGGACCTCGACGCCGTCGACGACGAGGGTGATGTCGTCGCCGTTCACGGAACCCCTCCCGCCCTTGCGATTGTCGGATTTATCGCCATATGCGCGACGAATCCGACAATCGCGGTCATGAGCGCGCCCCCAGCGCCACCGGCTTCACGTCGGTCGGCGACTCGTCCAGCGGGCGCGGCGCGGCGTTGCGGCCGGCCTCGATCGCAGCCTCGAACTCGTCGCGGAACTTCGCCACCATGCTGCCGACCGGCATGGCCATCGAGTCGCCCAGCACGCAGAGGCAGTGGCCGATGATGTTGTCCTGTACCGAGGCGATCACGTCGAGGTCCATCGGTGTCGCCTCCCCGGAGACCACGCGCTCGAGCATCTTCACGGTCCAGTTCGTCCCCTCGCGGCACGGCGTGCACTTGCCGCACGATTCGTGGTGGTAGAAGCGCGCCGTCCGCAGCGCGAGATGCGGGATCGACACGTTCTCATCGGCCACGATGATCGAGCCGGAGCCCAGCATCGATCCCGCGTCCGCCATCGACTCGAAGCTGTAGGGCAGGTCGAGCTCGGCGGCGGTGAGCACCGGAGCCGAGGATCCCCCGGGGTACCAGGCCTTGACCTCGTGCCCCTCCGGCGGCCCGCCCGCGAGGTCGTAGATGAGGTCGCGAGCGGGGATCCCGAGCTCGATCTCGTAGTTCCCGGGTCGTTGTACGCATCCCGATACCGAGACGACCTTGGTCCCCGGCGATTGCTCGGTGCCGAAGCTCTTGAACCAGTCGGCTCCGTTTCTGACGATGTGGGGGACGTTGGAGAGCGTCTCGACGTTGTTGACCAGGGTCGGCCCGCCATACAGGCCCTGGATCGCCGGGAACGGCGGCTTGAGGCGGGGATTGCCCCGCTTGCCCTCGAGCGCGTCGAGCAGCGCCGTCTCCTCGCCGCAGATGTAGGCGCCCGCGCCACGGTGGACCACCAGCTCGACGCGACAGCCGGAGCCGAGGATGTCCTCCCCGATGTATCCGGCGACATAGGCCTCCTCCACCGCTCGGTCGAGCGTGTCGGCCACCTCCGCGTACTCGCCGCGGATGAAGATGAAGGTTTGCCCGGCTCCCGCCGCCACGGCGGCGATCACGATGCCCTCGATCAGCTGATGGGGGTTCTTCGCCATGAGCTCCCGGTCCTTGAAGGCACCGGGCTCCGACTCGTCGGCGTTGCAGCACAGGAACTTCTCCATGTCGCCCCGCGGGAGGAACGAGACCTTCTTGCCCATGGAGAACCCGGCGCCGCCGCGTCCGCGCAGGCCCGACTCCTCCAGCGTGTTGAGAAGTTCGTCAGGGTCGATCTCCTTCACCGCTTGCTCGAGCGCGCGATAGCCGCCGAACCTGCGATACGTCTCGATCGACGCGAGCCCGGGCGCGTCGATGTGCCGGAACAGCACGCGCGTCTCGCGCGCCATCAGGAACCCTCCTCCGCTTCCGCCACCCGGGGATCGGGATCGGGCTCGGGACCGCCTGCCGTCGGCCGCTTGCTGAGCGCCAGGTCGGGGAGCACGTCCTCACCCGAGCGAAGCTGATCCACCGCCGCGCGCGCGTCGTCGGGAGTGAGCGGCCCGTAGTAGCGCTCGTCGATCGAGGCCATTGGGGCGATGTCGCACGCCCCCATGCACTCGAAGCCACGCAGGTACACCTCGCCGTCCTCCGAGCTCGTGCCCATGTGATCGGCCTCGTCGGCATCCACACCCGCCTCCCCGCAGAAGGCATCGAGGACGTCCTCCGCGCCTCGCAGCCAGCACGCGAGGTTGTGGCACACGAGGACCCTGTGCCGGCCGACCGGGCTGGTGTGAAACAGGTCATAGAACGTCGCGACCGACTCGAGATATCCGGGGGTGACCCCCATGACCGCCGCCGCCTGGCGGATCCCCTCCGGGGTGCACCATCCGTACTGACGCTGGACCGCCCAGAGTGCCGGCAACGAGGCCGACCGGATCTCCGGGTACTTCGACATCGCCGAGTCGATCCGCTCACGAAGCTCGGCCGGGACGTCGACCTCGTGCAGCTCCGGAACCGGCTCTGCGTCCTCGGGCCGCATCGACTCGACCAGCCTCCGCCGTTCCTCGGCGGAGAGGTCGTCCGTCGGTCGAATCTCGGGCACCCAGCCACCGGTCACCGGTCGATCCCCCCGAGGATCGGGTCGAGCATGGCCAGGTTCTGGATCAGGTCGGCGATGTAGCCACCGATGCACATGTCGCGAAGCGCCTGAAGGTTCGCGAACGACGGATCCCGGTAGTGCACCCGAACGGGCTTCGCCGAGCCGTCCGCGACGACGAAGCAGCCGAGCTCGCCCCGCGGCGACTCGATCGCGTCGTACGCCTCACCGGGTGGGACGCGGAATCCCTCGGTGACGAGCTTGAAGTGGTGGATCAGCGCCTCCATCGAGGTCGGGAGCTCGTCGCGCGGCGGCAGGACCACCTTGCGGTCGTCGGCGATCCAGGGCCCCTCCGGGAGGCCCTCGAGCGTCTGCTCGATGATCCGGACCGACTCTCGCATCTCCTGCACGCGCACTCGATAGCGGTCGTATCCATCGCCCACCGTGCCGATCGGGACGTTGAAGTCGAGCTCCCCGTAGCACTCGTACGGAGTGACCTTGCGGAGGTCCCAGGGCTCACCCGCCGCGCGCAGCAACGGACCCGTGACGCCCAGGTCCAGCAGGCGCTCGCGCGGGACCACGCCGACGTTCCGGGTGCGCTCGAGGAAGATCTCGTTCGCGTTCAGGATCGCCTCGTACTGGTCGATCCTCGAGGGCATCTCGGCACAGAAGGCCCGGAGGTTGTGCGCGAACCCGACCGGGATGTCCTCGAACACGCCGCCGACCTGGAAGTACCGGGTGTGCATCCGCTGGCCGGAGGACATCTCGAACAGGTCGAGGACCCGGTCGCGATCGCGGAAGCAGTAGAAGAACATCGACATCGCGCCCAGATCGAGGGCCGAGGTCCCCAGCCAGACGAGATGCGAGTGGAGCCGGTTGAGCTCCATGTGGAGGACCCGCAGATAGCTGGCGCGCGGCGGGACATCCAGCTCCAGGAGGCGCTCGACGCAGGCGCAGAACACCTGCATGTTGAAGAAGTAGGAGAGGTAGTCCATCCGCTCAACGAACGGGATGACCTTCCAGTAGGACTTGTCCTCACAGTTCTTCTCGATTCCCGTGTGGACGTAGCCCACGACCGGCTTCAGGTCTCGGACGACCTCGCCCTCCAGGCTCACGAGCAATCGCAGCACCCCGTGCGTCGCGGGGTGATGCGGGCCGAAGTTGATCGTCATGAGCTCCTGTTCCGGCTCGAGGACCGCCCCCGCCGCCGTGCGCTCCACCGGGGAGGTGCCGATCACCTCCTCGCCGGTCTCACCGAGAATGTCCCCGCCATGCGCCGGGGTCGAGTGATGCACACTGCTCGAACCAGCCGCGCCCTTTCCAGACGGGCGCCGGGGCTGGTTCGTCACCCGTTCGCCCTCCCGGCTCACTCGTACCACCTCGGCATCGCCGGCTCGTCGCGGGTGAAGATGACCGGCTCGCCGCCGACCGGAAAGTCGCGGCGCTGCGGCCAGCCGACGTACTCCTCCGGCATGAGGATGCGCCGCAGGTCGGGGTGCCCTCGGAACACGATCCCGAAGAAGTCGTAGACCTCGCGCTCGTGGAACTCGGCGCCCGGGAACAGCTCGACGCAGCTGTCGAGCTCGGGGAGATCCTCGCCGCCCGGATCGTCGAGTGCCGCCCGTACGCGCAGGCGCTCCACCCGCGGCATGTTGAGGAGCTCGTACACGACGCCGAATCGGGGCTTCGCCGGGAGGTAGTCGACTCCGTGCAGGCTCGACAGGAACCGGTACTCCTGGCTCGGCGTGTCGCGAAGCCACCGCAGGACGTCGAGGATGCGATCCGGGTTGGCGATCAGGCAGGCTTGCCCATGCTCGTGGTAGGTCCCGAGGACGGATCCATCCGCAGCGTCATTCAGCTCCTTGGCGATCAGCTCGAGGCCCGGGGCGTCGGGCATCAGGCGCGCCCTCCGCGGGAGGCCTGTGACCGCGATGCCTCGTGCGTGGCGGCGAGGTCGCGCGCGGCCTCATAGGCAGCGATCTCCTCCGGCGACGCCTCGCCGGTCGCCTCCCGCGCCCACTCCTCGGTGCCGGCGGCGTTGTAGCGCTTGCGCCATCCGGGGTCCGGGTTGCCCAGGATCATCCGTTGGAGCTTGTTGAAGCCATATACAACCGCCTCCGGGCGCGGCGGGCAGCCGGGGACGTGGATGTCCACCGGCATGAACTTGTCCGCGCCCTGCACCACCGCGTAGTTCGCGAACATCCCGCCCGAGGAGGAGCATGCCCCCATCGCCATCACCCACTTGGGCTCGAGCATCTGGTCGAAGATGCGTCGGCAGACGGGCGCCATCTTGATCGAGACCCTGCCGGAGAGGATCAGCAGATCCGACTGGCGGGGCGACGCCCGCATGTTCTCCGCGCCGAACCGCGCGATGTCGTAGCGCGGGCTGACGATCGACATCATCTCGATCGCGCAGCAGGCGAGGCCGAACGTCGCGGGGAAGACCGAATTCGCGCGCCCCCAGCCGAGCGCCTTGTGCAGGGTCGTCGTGAGCACGGACTCCTCGACGTGCTGCTCGAGGTCCGGGCCCTCGAGCTCCCCCCGCAAGAGATCGCGCGCGCGGACCTGGCGCACCCGCAGGTCGGGGATCGGCTTCGGCTCGTCGAGCGGCGCGTGCGCGCGGAGCTTCTCCCTCTTCACCTCCAGTTGAGCGCCCCCCTTCGCCACACGTATATGAGCGCCACGAGGAGGAGGACGACGAAGACGATGACCTCGACCAGGACGAACACGGAATGGGCGGCCTTCATGATCACCCCGACCGGGTAGAGGAAGACCACCTCGATGTCGAAGAGGATGAACAGCATCGCGATCATGTAGAAGCTGACCCCGAAGCGGAACGTCCGGGAGACCTCGCTGGGCAGCCCGCACTCGTACGGATCACTCTTCGCCTTCATCGGCTTGCGCGGGCCGATGAGCCCGTTGACTGCCGCCAGAAGCCCGCCGACGATCACCCCCAGGCCGGCGAAGACGAGCACCGGGAGGTAGCTTCGGAGCAAGCTAGTTCTCCCTCAATCCGGCAGCGAGCACAGGCGAGTTATATACCCACTTTGTGCCAACCTGCTACATAGTGATCTTCCGCATCAACAAGCGGATTCCCGACGCTTTCGGGCGGATTTCGCGCGCTGGCTCATCGCCGCCTTCGACACCCGCGCGGGGCGGGCCCGGCGGTTGACCGACGTCCACCTCGCAGTCGGAATCCTCGTCATTGCGACGAACCTCGTCGCGGGCGTCTGGGGTGGGGTCGCCTGGCTTCGGTCGGTGCCGACGGTCGGGTTCTGGTACGCGTTGCGGGTCGCCCAGGCCGTGGTGGTGTTGCAGGTCGCCGTCGGCTCGATCCTGCTGCTCTCGGGCCGTGAGGCCGACTCGGGGCTCCACTACCTATACGGCCTCCTTCCGCTCGGCGTCTCGCTCCTCGCCGAGGGCGCCCGGGCGGGGGCGGCCGAACGCGAGCTCGTGGGCCTCGACTTCGAGTCGCTCCCGAGGGCGCGCCAGCGCGCCGTCGCGGGGGAGATCGTGAGGCGCGAGACGGGGATCATGGCGGTCTCGGCCCTCGTGATCTTCGGCCTGGCGGTGCGGGCTGCGACCACGGGCGGCTGATCGCTCGGATCGGGCAGGGCATGTAGGGGGCGACGTCGTGGCGCCGCCGACGTCGAAAGGTGCCTTTCCCGCGCTATGTACGGGAAATGCACCTTTCGGCAGTGTGGCTACCGGACGGGCCGGTATTCGCCGTCGAGGAACAGGAGCGGCTCCCCTTCACCCGCCTTCAGCTCCGTCACGCGCCCGGTCACGATCACGTGGTCGCCTCCGTGGTGTGCGTCGCTCAAGTCACAGCCGACCCAGATCAGTGAGCCCTCGATCCGCGCCGCCCCCGCGCGTTCCGACCACCCGACTCGTTCCACTTCTCCGGATGCGGGTCCTTGGTGCTGAAGCGGCGGGCGATGTCCGCCTGGTCGCGGGCGAGGACGTTGATCCCGAACCGACCCGCGTGCTCGACCGCGACCAGCGTGCGGGACCCGAGATCGAGGGCCGCCAGCATCATCGGCGGCTCGAGCGAGAGTGACGCAACCGCGTTCGCCGTGGCTCCGGCGGGACCGGACGGACCGATGGCGGTGACGACGGTGACACCCGTCGGGAAGCGGGACATCGCCTCCCGAAGCGCATCCGGGGGGATGGGCGTCATCGGCTGACGGGCGTCACGTGCAGGAAGCGCAAGAAGGTCGGAAGTATGATGCCGCGCGCGTGAGGCCGGTTCTGATCACAGCGGCGGTCGCGGCGGCCATCGGGCTCAGCGCGTGCGGCAGCGAGGGGATCTCGGTGTCCAAGGACGATTCGGCCTATCGGGGCGCCGTGCTCTTCTCGCAGCGGTGCGCGGGGTGCCACACGCTGAGCGCGGCCGGGACGCAGGGGTCCGCAAATCGGAACGTGCGCGTGCAGGGGCCCAACCTGGACCAGCGCAAGGAATCTCGGTCGGACGTGCTGTTCGCGATCCGCAACGGCGGGTTCTCGGGCGGGATCATGCCCGCCAACGTCGTCACCGGCCACCAGGCCACCCAGGTCGCGCACTTCGTCTCGGAGTACGCCGGGCAGGAAGCGAACTAGGTAGGCAGGCGGGCGGGCGGAACACCGGCGATGCTCGACCTCCGGAGCATCCGCGAGGATCCCGAGTCGGCGCGCGCCGCGCTTCGCCGGCGGGGCGCCGCCGATGCGCTCGATGAGCTGCTGCGTCTGGACGAGCACCGGCGCGAGCTCCTCCCGGGGCTGGAGGAGGGCCGCGCGCGCCGCAACCGCGTCTCGGATGAGATCGCGGAGCTGAAGCGCGAGGGCGGGGACGCGAACGAGCTCATCGCCGAGATGCGCGAGCTCGGCGGGGTCCTCAAGGAACGCGAGGCGGAGCTCGCGCGCATCGAGGCCGAGCGCGATCAGCTGGCCGCCACCCTGCCGAATCTGCCCGATCCCGAGGCGCCCGACGGTGACACCGAGGAGGACGCGGTCACTCTTCGTGAGGTCGGAGAGCGGCCCGAGTTCGACTTCGAGGTCCGGGACCACGTCGACCTCGGCGTCGCCCACGGGTGGATCGAGATGGAGAAGGCGAGCGAGCTCTCGGGCTCTCGGTTCGCATATCTCCTGGGCGACCTCGTCACGGTCCAGATGGCGCTGCTCCGACTCGTTCTGGATCTCCTTCGCGACGAGGGAATGACGCCGGTCGTCCCGCCGGTGCTCGTGCGAGAGTGGCCGCTGGTCGGCACGGGGTTCTTCCCCGGGGAGCGAGAGATGATCTACGAGGTCCCCAGGGACGAGTTGTTCCTCGTCGGCACGTCCGAGGTCTCACTCGCCGCGCTGCACGCCGATGAGATCATGGCCGCCGACGATCTTCCGCGGCGCTACGCGGGGTATTCCACGTGCTTTCGCCGCGAGGCGGGAGCGGCGGGGCGGGACACGCGGGGCATCTTCCGGGTGCACCAGTTCGACAAGGTCGAGATGTTCTCGTTCGTTGAGCCCTCGGAATCTCGCGCCGAGCACGACCGGCTGCTTGCGGTCCAGGAGCGGATCCTCCGGATGCTCGAGATCCCGTACCGCGTCGTCGACATCGCGGCCGGCGATCTCGGCGCGTCCGCGTCGAGGAAGTTCGACTGCGAGGCCTGGATCCCCAGCCAGGGGCGTTATCGGGAGGTGACCTCGTGCTCGAACACGACCGACTACCAGGCCAGGCGCCTGGATTGCCGCTACCGGCCGGAGCCCGGGGCCCAGCCGGTGCCGGCTCACACGCTGAACGCTACGGCGCTCGCCGTCGGTCGGACGCTGATCGCGCTGATCGAGAACGGCCAGCGGCCGGACGGATCGGTCCGGCTGCCCGCCCCGCTCGTGGGGGCAGGCCTACCGGAAGTCATCGGCGAGGGCTAGGCCCTCGCAACGGATCAGTCCCCTTCGCGGTCGAGCTCGAGCGCGCAGGAGTTGATGCAGTAGCGCAGCCCCGTCGGGTTCGGCCCGTCGTCGAACACGTGCCCCAAGTGGCCGCCACAGCGCGCGCAGACGACCTCCGTCCGGCGCATGAACAGGCCGTTGTCGGGCCGGGTCTCGACGCGGTCGTCCGCCACCGGGTCCCAGAAGCTCGGCCAGCCGGTGCCCGAATCGAACTTGGTGTCGGAGCCAAAGAGCTCCTGCCCGCAACCGGCGCAGCGATAGACGCCGTCGTCCTTCTCGTCCCAGTAGGCGCCGGTGAAGGCACGCTCCGTCCCCCTGTGCCGAAGGACCTCGTACTGCTCGGGGGTCAACTCAGCCTGCCAGTCGGCATCCGACTTCTGAACCTTCTGAACCTTCTCCATCTGATTTCCTCGCTCGGCTCGCGTTGTCATCTATGAGGTTAGTCGCCCTTTCGCGCATGGCGTTACGTTTGGGCGCGCTGCCAACGGGCGTAGCGTGGCTCAGGACGGGCGCCGAGGCGACGGCCCGGGCTCCCTCCCTCGGTGCCCGACCGCATCGGAGAGGTGATCGTCTGCGGTGTTTCCACCAGACCTCCGGGGGAACCCGCGGGGTATGGCTACCAAGATTCAACGAGCACGCAGGATCGGTGGAATCGTGATCGGTGCGGTCAAGGGGATCTTTCGCACCGGGCGCGCGTGGGGAACGGCCCGAACGCGGGCGGTACAGGTTCAGCGTCCGGCGCCCAGGGCCTCGATCGGAGTCGCGGCCGCGGTGGGCGCTACCGCGGGCGCTGCGCTCGCCTACTTTCTCGACCCGCAACAGGGCAAGCGCCGCCGCCACGTCGCGTTCGACCGCCTGATGGCGCTCATGCGCCGCGGCAAGGCCGAGGGCCAGCGCAAGGCCCAGTACGCGGCGGGCGTCGCGAAGGGCGCGGCGGCCGACGTCGCCGGCGCCGGGGAGGGAGCCGAGTCGCTCCCGGACCCCGCCCTCGCGGACAAGGTCCGAACCGAGGTCTTCCGCGCCGAGGACGCGCCCAAGGGAGACGTCAACGTGAACGCGGAGAACGGCGTCGTCTACCTGCGCGGCGAGGTGGACTCACCGGCGGAGAGGGAGCGGCTCGAGACGAGCGCGCGCCAGGTCAGGGGCGTGCGGGGCGTCGTCAACATGCTCCACGGTCCCGGGGAGCCGGCTCCGACGAAGGAGGCAGTCACCGCCAGCCGGTAGGCCTGCCGCGGCCGGCCACCGCCGAGCTCGGGCACGCTGCGGACGCATACGATCCGCGAGTGCCAGTCGAGGAGCCTCCAACGAGGCACCCAGCTCAGGCGCCGGGGGCGCCGCGGTAGATGGCCGATGCCTTCTTCGCCGCCGACGGCGATCGTTACATCCCCACGGAGCTGACCCGCGGGCCCTGGGACGCGAGCTCGCAGCACGCGGGCCCGCCCGCGGCCCTCATCGGCCGAGAGATCGCCCGCCTCGGCCGCGGGACCGAGCGTGAGCTCGGACGCGTCACCTACGAGATCCTGCGTCCCGTCCCCATCGCTCCCCTGACCGTCGACGCCAGGGTGGTCCGGTCCGGTCGCGCCGTCGAGCTGGTCGAGGCGAGCCTCGCCGATGCCGACGGCGAGGTGATTCGCGCACGAGCGTGGCTGCTTCGGCGCGGCGACGTCGACATCCCTTCGGGCCTGTCGAGCGACGATGGGCCGGGAACCCTCGGCACGTCGCCGTCGACGCTGCGGCCGGGCTTCGCTCCCCCGGGGCCCGACGAGGCGCGAGCCGGGCAGCTTTTTCGACACCGGCCAGGACGTCGGGTACCACACGGCGATGGACTACCGATTCGTGCGCGGAGGGTTCGTCGAACCCGGACCGGCGGTCGCCTGGATGCGGATGCGCGTGCGGCTGGTGGACGATGAGGAGCCCACGCCGCTGGAGCGCGTTCTCGTCGCCGCCGACTCCGGCAACGGAGTGAGCTCGACCCTCGACTGGAGCCGGTTCCTGTTCATCAACGTCGATCTCTCCGTACACCTTCACCGCCCGATGGCCGGGGAGTGGGTGTGCCTGGACGCGATCACGATTCCCGAGCGCAGCGGCATCGGGATCGCGGATACCGCGCTCTATGACGAGCGGGGGCCGATCGGGCGGGCGGATCAGACGCTGCTCGTCGATGCGCGGCGCTGACCCACCATGACCGCCTCCGACCGCCAAGGCGAGTCGAAGCCCGTCGTCCTGGTCTGCCGCCGGCTGCTTCCCGCAGGCAGGGAGCGGCTCGAGGCGCGCTGCGAGATCCGGGAGGGCGGCCTCGAGGCAACGCTCGAGGATCTGCTCGCGCTGGCGCCGGGCGCCGACGCGATCGTCGCCGACCCGACCGTGCCGGTGGGGGAGGAACTGCTGGACGCGGCGGGGGAGCGGCTTCAAGTTGTCGCGAACTACGCGGTGGGCTATGACAACGTCGACCTGGACGCATGCCGCGGGCGAGGGGTCGCCGTCACGAACACACCGGGCGTCCTCACCAACGCGACGGCCGAGCTGGCGCTGGCGCTGACCCTTGCGGCCGCCCGGCGGATGAACGAGGCCGAGGCCGAGCTCCGCAATGGCCGGTGGACGGGGTGGGACCCGGGCGATCTGCTGGGCCTCGAGCTGTCGGGCGCGACCTTCGGCGTCGTCGGGATGGGTCGGATCGGCAGGCGGTACGCCGACCTCGCTGCCCCGCTTGCCGGCGCCATCCTCTATACGAGCCGTTCGCCGAAGCGCGACGTCGAGCGCGATCTGGGAGCGAGCCGGGTGAATATCGAGGAGCTCCTCGCACAGGCCGATGTCGTCAGCCTGCATGTCCCGGCCTCCCCGGAGACGGTGGGCCTGATCGGAGGGAACGAGCTCGAGGCCATGCGGCCGCACGCGATCCTCGTCAACACCGCGCGCGGCCCGCTCGTCGACGCGGCTGCACTGGCCCGAGCGCTTCGCGACGCCGTCATCGGCGGCGCCGGCCTGGACGTCTACGAGAACGAGCCGGAGGTTCCGCCGGAGCTTCGCGACGCTCCGCGGTGCGTCCTGTTACCGCACATCGGGTCGGCCACGACCCGCGCCCGCGACGCGATGGCCGTCCTGGTCGCGGACAACGTGCTCGCGGTCATCGACGGGGCGGAGCCACCCAACCGCGTCGTCTAGACGAGCCCACCGAAATTCCCAATTTCGTTCGGCCGAGTCTGCTACCCTGCCCGGCCGCTTGTACACTAAGCTAATCGGGAAAGGCAGAAACTCTTGATGGGTACTCGTTTCTCAAGGCCCGTCAGCCGTCCCTTCGGGCGCGCGGACGGCAGGCAGGGAGGGCTCCGAACCGCCGCCAGATTCGCGGTGGCGGCGATGGTCGCCCTCGCGATCGGGTCGTTGTCGCCGCGTGCGGCGGCTCCTCGTCGACCACCAGTGGCGGCTCCAGCGACAGCGGCTCGAGCTCCGCGGCGGCCCAATCAACATCGTCGCCTACTCGACGCCGGAGACGGTCTACAAGGACGGGCTCATCCCAGCCTTCGAGAAGACATCCGAGGGCCAGGGCTCCGACTTCTCGACCTCGTTCGGCCCGTCGGGCGATCAGTCCCGGGCGGTGGAGTCGGGTCAGCAGGCTCCGTCGTCCACTTCTCGATCCAGCCGGACATGCAGCGGCTGGTCGACGCGGGGAAGGTCGACGCGACACGCGGAGGTCGCCGAGCGCGGCCGACCAGCCGGTCCCGCCGCCTGCGGTAGGCGAGGCGGGAGCGGCGCACGTGCCGGTCGTAGCGGCCCGAGGTGAGGAACTCGGCCAGCACGAGCTGGTTGAGCGCGGCGGGCCGGGCACCGATGCGGGTCAGCTCCGCGACCACCGGCGCCACGAGGTGCTCGGGCGGCACCAGCCAGGCCAGCCCCACCGCGGGCGCCAACGCCTTGCTCGCCGTGCCGCCGTAGACGACGTGGTCGGGGGCCAGCGCCTGCATCGCGCCGAGCGGCCGCCGGTCGTAGCGGAACTCGCCGTCGTAGTCGTCCTCGACCAGCACGGCGCGGTGGGCGCGGGCCCACTGCACGAACTCGGCGCGGTGCTCGAGCGCGATGCCCAGCGGGAACTGGTGGGCCGGGGTGAGCAGGACGGCGTCGACGTCCTCGCCCGGCAGTTCCGCGCCCGCCGCGCCGACCGGCAGGCCGACCAGGCGGAGGCCCGCGTCGGCCAGGATCGCCCGGTGCATCCGCAGGCCGTGGGACTCCACGCCCACGCGCCGGGCACCGAGCCGGTGCAGTGCGGCGGCCAACGCGCAGAGGCCCTGCCCGAAGCCCGCGCACACGACGACCCGTTCCGGTGTGACGCGCACGCCCCGCGTGCGGGCGAGGTAGCCGGCGAGCGCTGCGCGCAGCTCCGGCAGGCCCTGCGGGTCGGGGTAGCGGTAGGCCGAGGACGGCGCCCGCCCCAACGCCGTCCGCGCGGCGGCGAGCCACTCGCCGTGCGGGAACGCCGCGACGTCGGGGTAGCCCGCCCGCAGGTCGTAGGCGACGTCCCTGCGCGATGCGGTGCGCCCGCCCCACGGAAGGCCGCCCGCCCCCGCCGCACTGCCGCCCCCGCCGCACGCCGTCCGCGCCGCACCTGCCGCCGCCGCGCCTGCACCCGCCGCCGCGCCCGTCCCCGCCGCCGCGCCCGTCCCCGCCGCGCTCGCCGCCGCGCCCGCGCCCGCCGCGCCCGGATCCGGCGCCGCCCTTCCCACACCGGAGCGCGCCGCTGGGCCGCCCGCCCACGCCCGTGACGGAATGCGAGATTCGCCGTGTCGAAAACGGAGACTCGCCGTCGGGGAACGCGGGACTCGGGGTGGGTGGGGTGGGCCCCGTCGGTGGGGCGGCCACCCGGGTACCCGAGCCCTGCCGCGCGGTCAGCCACCCCTCCGCGACGAGCTGCGTGTACGCCTCCGCCACCGTGTTGCGGGCGATCCCCAGGTCGCCCGCCAACGCCCGCGACGGCGGCAGCAGCGTGCCCGGCGCGAGCCGCCCCGACTGCACGGCCTCCCGCAACGCCCGCTCCAGCGCCACCCGCCGTCCGCTGCGGCCCAGGTCGAGGTGCAGGTCCCGGCCGGAAATGGCCCAACTATCCGGCATGGAATTGGACTGTAGACCTGGGTCTTTGAAACCTACGGTGGATCACATGACCACACACGCGATCCCCGTCCGGCTCGACCTCGACCGCTACGCCACCGGCTTCGGCCGGGCCATGGCGCACCTCGACAAGGCCGCGACCAAGGAGCTGGACGCAGCGAACATCGACCCGCTGCTGCGCGAGCTCGTCCGCGTCCGCGCCTCGCAGATCAACGGCTGCGCGTACTGCGTCGACATGCACACGCGCGACGCCCGGGCCGCGGGCGAGACCGAGCAGCGCCTGTACGCCGTGGCCGTCTGGCTGGAGGCCCCGTTCTTCACCGACCGGGAGCGCGCGGCGTTGGCGTTCACCGAGTCCGTCACGCGGGTGGCCAGCACCCACGTGCCCGACGAGGCCTACGCCGCCGTCGCCGCCGAGTTCGCGCCCGAGGAGGTGGGCGCGCTCCTCAGCCTGATCGTCGCGATCAACGCCTGGAACGCGCTGTCGGTCGCGTCCCGGTCCTGGGCGCCCGAGGTGCAAGGATCGGCGGCGTGACCACCTTCCGCGAGCTCCACCGACCGGGCTCACCGCTGGTGATGCCCAACCCGTGGGACGTCGGCAGCGCGCGCGTGCTCGCCACGCTCGGCTTCGCCGCCCTCGCCACCACGAGCAGCGGCTTCGCGGCCACGCTCGGGAAGCTCGACGGCGAGGTGGGCCGGGACGCGGCCGTCGCACACGCGGCCGAGCTCGCGGGGGCGGTGCCCGTGCCGGTGTCCGCGGACCTCGAGAACGGGTTCGCCGACGACCCGGCGGGCGTCGCCGCCACCGTCGAGGCCGCGGCCGCCACCCCGCTCGCGGGCTGCTCGATCGAAGACCGTGGGCCGGAGGGCGGCTACCCGGCCGACCTGGCCGTCGAGCGCGTCGCGGCCGCCGCGAAGGCCAAGGGCGGGCTCGTGCTCACCGCCCGCGCCGAGGCGTTCCTGTACCCCGACGCGGACCTCGCCGAGGTCGTCGCGCGGCTGCAGCGCTTCGTCGAGGTGGGCGCGGACGTCGTGTACGCCCCCGGTCTCGTCCGGCCCGCGGACATCGCCACGGTGGTGCGCGAGGTCGACGTGCCGGTCAACGTCCTGCTGCGCCCGGGCGGCCCGACCGTGGCGGAGCTGGCCGACCTCGGCGTCGCCCGCATCTCCGTCGGCGGCGCGTTCGCGTTCGCCTGCCTCGGCGCGCTGGAGAAGGCCGCCCGCGGGCTGCTCGACGGCGAGCTCCCACCGTGGGACGACGTCGCCGCGGGCGCCAAGCTCGCCCGCCGCGCCTTCGGGTCATGAGCTACACCGGCACCGAAGGCGAGACCAGCGCGGTCTTCCGCCGCGATCTCGAGCCGCTGATGCTCGGCGCCACCGCCGCCACGTTCGTGGCGCCCGGCTCGGTGACGAACGGCCAGTTCGGCCTCTACCGCTGGGACATCCCGGCGCGCGGGGGCGGCGCGGGCGGCCACTTCCACCGCGGGTTCTCCGAGTCGTTCTACGTCGTGTCCGGCACGGTCACGCTCTACAACGGCGAGGATCTGGAGCCCGTTGCCTGCGGGCGGCTTCTGCTACGTGCCTCCGGGGGGTGTGCACGGCTTCCGCAACGACGCCGACGAGCCCGCGAGCATGTTGATCCTCTTCGCGCCGGGGATCGCCCGCGAGCGCTACTTCGAGGAGCTCGCGGAGATCCGCCGCACCGGCGCCGAGCTGTCCGAGCAGGAGTGGGCGGACTTCTTCGCCCGGCACGACCAGGTCAACCTCTGACCTGACGTGGTGGTTATCTCGGTCGGCACCCGGGGTGTCCGCCGGTAGGGTGGCGGCGGGCCGCGGGGGCCCGGAGCAGGAGGTCGTGAGGGTGGCCCTCGTCGTGCAGAAGTACGGCGGCTCGTCGGTGCAGGACGCGGACCGGATCAAGAAGGTCGCCGAGCGCATCGTGCGCACGCACAAGGAGGGCAACGACGTCGTCGTCGTCGTGTCCGCCATGGGCGACACGACCGACGAGCTGCTGGACCTGGCCGAGCAGGTGTCGCCCGCGCCGCCGCCGCGCGAGATGGACATGCTGCTCACCGCGGGCGAGCGCATCTCCAACGCGCTGGTCGCGATGGCCGATCCACGCGCTGGGGGCGCAGGCGCGCTCGTTCACCGGCTCGCAGGCCGGCATGATCACCACGTCCAAGCACGGCGACGCCCGCATCGTGCAGGTCAACCCGCACCGCATCCGCGACGCGCTCGACCGAGGGCTACATCGTGCTCGTCGCCGGCTTCCAGGGCGTCAGCCAGGACTCGAAGGACGATCACCACGCTCGGCCGCGGCGGCTCGGACACCACCGCCGTCGCGCTCGCCGCCGCGCTGGAGGCCGACGTCTGCGAGATCTACACCGACGTCGACGGCATCTTCAGCGCCGATCCGCGCATCGTCCCCGACGCCCAGCGCCTCGACTCGATCACCTACGAGGAGATGCTCGAGATGGCCGCGTGCGGCGCGAAGGTGCTGCACCTGCGCGCCGTCGAGTACGCCCGCCGCTACGGCGTGCCGCTGCGGGTGCGCAGCTCGTACAACGACAAGCCCGGGATCGCTCGTCACCGGCTCGATCGAGGAGATCCCCGTGGAACAGGCGATCATCACCGGCGTCGCGCACGACCGGTCCGAGGCCAAGATCACCGTGGTCGGCGTGCCGGACACGCCCGGCATGGCGGCGCGGATCTTCCGCACGGTCGCCGACGCCGACATCAACATCGACATGGTGCTGCAGAACATCTCCGCACCGGCGAGACGGGCACCGACATCACCTTCACGCTGCCCGCAGGTCGACGGGCCGCGCGCGGTCGCCGCGCTCACCGGCGTGCAGCGCGAGATCGGGTTCGACGAGATCGTCCACGACGACGAGGTCGGCAAGGTCTCGCTCATCGGCGCGGGCATGCGCAACCACCCCGGCGTCACCGCCACGTTCTGCGAGGCGCTCTCCCAGGCCGGCATCAACATCGAGACGATGAACACGTCGGAGATCCGGATCTCGGTGATCTGCCGGGACGACCAGCTCGACGACGCGGTGGCGCGCGCTGCACGGCGCGTTCGACCTGGGCGGCGACGAGGAGGCCGTGGTGCACGCGGGGACAGGGCGATGAGCCAGCTCGCGAGCCGGCACCGTGCGTCGCCATCGTCGGTGCCACCGGGGCGGTGGGCTCCACGATGATCGACATCATCGACGCGCGGGAGTCCGTGCCGTGGTCGCGAGATCAGGCTGGTGGCGTCGCCGCGCTCGGCGGGCAAGGTGCTGCGGGTGCGCGGCGAGGACGTCGACGTCGAGGCGCTGGCACCCGAGGTGTTCGACGGGGTCGACATCGCGCTGTTCGACGTGCCCGACGAGGTGAGCGCCGAGTGGGCGCCGATCGCGGCTGTCGCGCGGCGCGGTCGCGGTCGACAACTCCGGGCGCGTTCCGCATGGACCCCGAGGTGCCGCTGGTCGTGCCCGAGGTCAACGCCGAGGCGGCGCGCAGCCGGCCGAAGGGGATCATCGCCAACCCGAACTGCACGACGCTGTCGATGATGGCGGCGATCGGCGCGCTGCACCGCGAGTTCGGGCTCGCGCGCGCTGGTCGTCGCCTCGCTACCAGGCGGCGTCGGGGGCCGGCCAGGACGGCATCGACCGGCTGCGGGCCGAGATCGCCGCCGTGGCCGGCGCGGAGGTCGGCGACGCGCGGCGGCGACGTCGCCGAGGCGCTCGCCGCGGCCGGGCTCCGCCGAGTCGCCGTTCCCCGCGCCGCTGGCGCTCAACGTGGTGCCCGTGGGCGGGGTCGCTCAAGGACGACGGCTGGACCTCCGAGGAGCTCAAGGTCCGCAACGAGTCGCGCAAGATCCTCGGCATCCCCGAGCTGCAGGGTGTCGGCCACCTGCGTGCGGGTGCCGGTGATCACCACGCACTCGCTGGCCGTGCACGCCACGTTCGCCCGCGAGGTCGCCGTCGAGGCGGCGCACAAGGTGCTTGGCCGCCCAGCCCTCGATCGTGCTGCGCGACGACCCGGCGGCGGGGCAGTTGCCGACGCCCGCCGACGGCGTCGGCGACGACCCGACCTGGGTCGGGCGCGTCCGGCAGGCGCTGGACTTCCCGAACACCCTGGAGTTGTTCGTGTGCGGCGACAACCTGCGCAAGGGCGCCGCGCTGAACACCTACGAGATCGCCGAGACGGTCGCCGCGGAGGGCTGAGTGGCCTACGAAGAGCTGATCCAGCGCTACCAGGCGGGCGGCGGACGTCTCGCCAAGGCCCGCGCCGAGGGCCTCGCCGTGCCGCCTGCCCTCAAGACGGCGCTGATCACCTGCATGGACTCGCGCATCAACACGTACACGTTGTTCGGGCTGAAGCTCGGCGAGGTGCACGTGCTGCGCAACGCGGGCGGCGTGGTCACCGACGACGTCGTCCGGTCGCTGACGATCAGCCAGCGCAAGCTCGGCACGCGCGACGTGCTGATCATCCAGCACGCGGGCTGCGGGCTGGGCACCTTCACCGACGACGAGTTCAGCGAGGAGCTGGCGCGGGAGGTCGGCATGCGCCCGTCGTGGCGCACGCACGCCTTCCGCGACCCCGCGACGAGCGTGCGGCGCGACATGGCTCAGCTCCGCCACGACCCGTTCCTGCACCCCGACACCCGGGTGCGCGGCTTCGTGCTGGACATCGAGTCGTTCGACCTCGAAGAGATCTTCGTCGACGACGTGAGCCTTGACCTCGAGTCGGGTCGAGGTCTTAGCGTCGGGCGCATGGGCACGACGATCTTGGTGACCGGCGCGACCGGCCGGGTCGGCGGGCAGGTGGCGGCCCAGCTGGCCGGCACCGGTGCGCGGGTGCGGGCGCTGGCGCGGAACCGGGCCGGGCGGCGGGCGTGGTCGCCGGTGACCTGACGCGGCCGGAGACGCTCGGTCCGGCGCTGTCCGGGGTGGACGCGGCGTTCCTGGTGTTCCCGTCCGTGGCGGGTGACGCGGCCGCGGCGGCGTTGGTCGAGGCGGTGACGGCGGCCGTGCCGCACGTCGTCTACCTCTCCGCATACGGGGTGCCGGACGTGCCGGGCCCGCGGGCGGCGGCCGACGGCACGATCCTGGGCTCGCACGCGTCACATCGAGGGGCTGTTGGCGGCGTCGCCGGGCGGGGCGACGTTCCTGCGCGCGAGCGGGTTCGCCGCCAACGCGCTGGGTTTGGCGCCGCGATCCGGGCTGGGGACGTGCTGCGCTGGTTCCACCCCGACGCCCGCCGCGCGCTCGTGCACGAGGCCGACCTCGCCGCCGTCGCGGTGCGGTGCCTGCTCGGCGACGTGCCCGCAGGCGGGCGGCACCACGTCACCGGGCCGCAGCAGCTCAGCCAGGTCGAGCAGCTCGCGGCCATCGGCGCCGCGCTGGGCAGGCCGCTCCGGTTCGAGGCGCTCGCCCCGACGACGCGGTGCGGGAGCTGGGCGACGAGTTCCCGCCGGGGCTGGCGGAGGCGATCGTCGCCGGGCAGGGCGCGTTCGTCGAGACGCCGGAGGCGATGACCCGCGAGGTCGAGGCGCTCACCGGACGCCCGGCGCGGACGTTCGCCGAGTGGGCCCGCGACCACTCGGCGGACTTCCGCTGAGCCGGCCCCCCCCCCCCCCCCCCCCCCCCCCCCCGCGGCGGGCGGGTGACCCTGCGCTCCGCCGACGCCGTCGCGAGGAAGGTGCCTACCGCCGCCGCGCCTGAACCGCGGGCCTCGCGTGGTGGGCCCATCTCCGCCGCGTACCAGCGCGGCCCTCCCCCCCCCTACCCCCTCAGGGCAGGCGGAGCGTCGTGAGGATGGCGTGGTGATCGCTGCCGGGCAGGTCGAGCGCCCGGAAGCTCGCGGCCTCGATGCCGTGGTTGGCCAGCACGTGGTCGATCTGCGGCCCGATCGATCCGGGTGCGGGGGGTCGGGCGCCAGGTCGGACAGGCCGTCGCCGCGCTGAGCGGCCGCGTCGCCGCAGCCCGCCATGCCCGCGCGGAGCAGGAGTGGTCGAGGGTGGCGTTGAAGTCGCCTGCCACGATCGCCGGGTGGGGCCCACACCACGTGGGCAGGAGCGCCATGTCGTCGCGCCACTCGGGCACCGCACCCGGCACCGGGGCCACCGAGTGGAAGGCGACCACCTTGAGCGCGCCGAGCGTGCCACCGGTGATCTGGACGTCCGGGAACGTCGAGGGTGTTCTGGCCGACCCTGAACGACACGTCGCCCAGCCGCGCGGCGACGGCGGCGGTGACGCCGTTGACGTCGTCCTCGTCCTCGTCGACCGACGAGCGCAGCCGGTAGCCCATCGGCTCGATGGGGGGCGAGCTTGTCGGCGAAGCGCTGGCCCGCCTCCGGGAGCGCGACGACGTCGGGCTGCTCGGTGCGGATGAGGTCGGCGAGCGCCTTGGTGTCGGCCCGGCCTTCGTAGACGTTGAACGAGAGCACCTTGAACGGGGTGCCCGTGGTCGGCACCGGGTCGGGGAGGACCCGGGGGAGCCACCATGCCCGCGCCGATGAGCAGCACCGCCGCGAGCCCGGCCGTGAACGGCCACGCCCGCCGCGCCTTCGAGGAGGGTGACCACGCCCAGCACGATGAGCAGCGCCCAGCCCGGCCACCAGC
>CAWCQE010000024.1:0-186318 GCA_963797665.1 uncultured Actinomycetes bacterium
TCGCTGATCGAGTCGACTCGTAGCTCTCCGGAGGGATCCCCTGACGGGACTCTGCGAGCCCCCGCCCCGGATAAGTGCTGGCGTCCATTTACCCCGGACGACGAGCGACACCGAGCTCGAGCGGGACGGGCGAGACGCTCGCTTTGTCGCGCGAGGAGCAGCCCGAGCCTGTCGGGTCACCCGGATCCAGCTAACGCCGACTGCCCCTTTGGACGGAGGCTGTCGGAAAAGGTTCGGCGGTGTGGAAATCTCCAACGGCGATCACGAGCGTGGCCTGGCGCTCGCAGTCGCCCGTCGCGCGGGGGCCTGAGACGGTCCGGTCATCGGAGATTCCACCGCCGCGACGCGCCACGCCGGATTTACCCGACAGCGTCGACGACAAAGCAGGAGCGCAGGGTGAGGCTCCTGCTTCTCGGCAAAGGAGCAGTCTTTGCGCGCCGGTTCGAGCGTTCGCTCGCTGCTGAGATGGGAAGATTATTACGAGCATCAGTTGGGACGCGGGGCCCGGCGCCATCGCGACGAGCGATTGCGGTAGTTGGCGCTGGATTGCGCGGGCTATCGCGTCTGCCTCATTGCGACAGCGACGGTGTTCGAGCTCCCTCCGATCGGGAGCTCGCACGCGCCGCCGTCGTGCCTATGCACCGGACGCAACGGGTCCGGCCAAGTGGCGCTTTCGGCGGTCGTCCAGCGGCAGCACGGTGTACTTGACCGTCTCGATCAGGAACGGGCGCTGGAGCGGCTCCTTGGTTGCGTGCGAACGCCGACCTCGGGCGGCCGACTGGGCAACGCTAGAGCGCATCGAGCCGCGCCGAATCATCCGTTTCGGGTGATCACCCGGTAGCGTGTGCTCGATCAGGGAGTCTCAGGCTTCCCCGCGGCTTGGTCGGCCGAGAGCCTGACTGGGACGCGCGTCGCCTGATCCTCTAACCGGCCGGGCCTGGTCCGGGACACCGATCGGGTGGACTGGAGGGTTCCAAGAAGGAGGTTTCTCCCATGTCGTGCGAGACGGCGGCCCAGGTGCATCCAGCGGCGCGAGCTCCACAGGCTCCGGGCGCCACGGCGATGATCTCCGGCGTCGGCGCGGCGCGGCGTCTTGTCCCCGGCCGCCTCGAGCTCGCTCTGCCGGCGTGGCGTCGCCAAGGCCGGTTATGACCAGCGTCGTCGCGTTGGCGGGCGCATACTACGCCGCGGCCAAGCTCGGTTACGAGCTGGAGTTCGCGGGTCCCGTCGCCGCCATCGTCTGGCTCCCGGCCGGGGTGGCGATCGCGTTCCTGTCCCTCGCCGGCATGCGGTTCTGGCCCGGGGTGCTGATCGGCGATCTGCTCGCCAACGACTACTCCGCGCTCCCGCTCGGCACCGCGCTCGGGCAGACGCTCGGGAACATGGCTGGAAGTGCTCGTGGCGGCGCTGCTGATCCGCCGTCTCCTCGCGCGCGGCCCACCGCTGGACAGCCTCGGCGGCATCGGGCGCCTGCTCGCCGCGATCGCCGCCGGGACGGCGATCAGCGCCACGGTCGGTCCGCTGTCGCTGCTGGCCGGGGACGTGATCAGCGCCAGCGAACTGCCGGGGGTCGCGCGCACCTGGTGGCTCGGCGACGCCGCCGGCGCGCTGGTCGTGATCCCGCTCGCGCTCGCCTGGTACCGGCCGCCGCCCCGCGGTTGGACGCACGGCCGGGCAGTGGAGGCGGTGCTGATGCTCGCCGCCGTAGCCGGCGATGAGCGAGATCGCGTTCCGCAGCGAGACGCCCGTTGGCCTATCTCGTCTTCCCGGCCCTGGGCTGGGCCGCGCTGCGCTTCGGCCGCCGCGGCGCCACGCTCGCGATCGCCGTCGCGGTCGGCTTCGCGGTCTGGAACACCACGCACTATCACGGGCCGTTCGTGTTCGACTCGATCACGCTCAGCGTGCTCAATACCCAGCTCTACATCGCCGTGGCGGCGCTGGCGACGCTGTGCCTCGCCGCGCTCGTCGTCCGAGCGCAGGCGGTTCGCCGAGCGGCTCGACGCCTCGCGCGCCCGGCTCGTCGAGGCGTCCGACACCGAGCGACGACGGCTCGAACACAACCTCCACGACGGCGCCCAACAGCGCCTCACCGGGCTCGACGATCCGGCTGGGGCTCGCCGCCAGCTCGCCCGCGAGGCCCACGAGCCGGGGGCGGAGGCACTCGACAACGCCCGCAGACGAGGTGGTCGCTCGCGATCGAGGAGCTACGCGAGCTCTCGCGCGGCATCCATCCCTCGGTCCTGACCGACCTCGGGCTCGCGACGGCGCTCAAACGCGTAGCCGTACGCTCACCGTCCCGGTCACGGTCGTCGACCAACTGCCCTCCACACGTTCGACCAGACCGTCGAAGCAACCGCGTACTACGTATTCGCCGAGGCGCTCACCAACGCTCAAAAACACGCCCACGCCTCTTCGGTCAGCGTACGCGCCACCACGACGACTCACGCCCTCCAGCTCGAGATCGCCGACGATGGCATCGGCGGCGCAAGCGAGCACGCCAGCGGCGGCCTGACCGGCCTGCGCGACCGCGTCGAGGCGCTCGGCGGCACATTCGACGTGGACAGCCCCAGCGGCCACGGCACCAGGATCGCTGCCGCCATACCGCAGCGCCATCCGCGACCCTGAGGCCTGCATCCGTCGCCGTGTCCGCTGCTCAGAAGGACGTGACGGACGAGGGGTCGACGGTGCCTCGGCGCTGCTGCACATGACATGGAAGGCGACAGCGCCGGTGGCGCTGCTCCTTCGCCACGGATGAAGGGAGCAATGGGAGGACCGATCGCGCTCCGGCGGACGCCTGTTGCTCGTCCATCTCGATGGCGCGGGGCTGTCGACGGGGTCGCCATCAGTCTCCAGTGACTCGACGGCGGTGTTTCGCCGGGCTGCGCTCCGGCGAGTCGTCTGCTTCCGCTGGCTCCCGCGCTCTATCCGAAAGCGGCTGGTTTTGGCAATTCCAATCCCATTCGAACGAGGCCTCCGTCCGCCGGGTGGGTGTTTGTTGTCGGCATCCCCGTGGCTTTGTCCGACAACAACCCTGCGCGCCCGCGGGTGCTGATTCTCGGTGGAGGCTTCGCCGGGGTCGGGGCCGCGCAGCGGCTCACGGATGCAGACGCCGAGGTTGTGCTGGTCGACCGCCACGACTACCACACCTTTCAGCCGCTTCTCTACCAGCTCGGCGACCGGCCTGCTCGAGACGACGGCTGTGGGGCATTCCCTCCGCGACCTGGTCGGGCACCAGGACAACACGGTCGTCCATCAGGCGACCGTCACCGATGTCGACCTCGAGGCGGGCGAGGTTCGCTTCGCCGAACTCGAGCCGATGCGCTACGACTTCCTCGTCTTCGGCCTCGGCGCCGAGGTCAACTACTTTGGGACCGAGGGCTGCGGAGCACGCGTTTCCGATGTACACGCTGCCGCACGCCGTCCGTCTCAAGACGCATCTGCTCGAGCGCTGGAATGCAGCCGACCATGACCCGAGCTTGATCGATGACGGCGCGCTGAATGTCGTTGTGGTCGGCGGCGGGCCACTGGGGTCGAAAAACGGCGGGAGCGGTCGCCGAGCTGTATCGCGCCGCGCTTGCCAAGGACTACCCCGACATCCCGCAGCAGGAGGCGCGCGTAATCCTCGTCGAGGCTGGGGCCGAGCTGTTCTCGATGTTCAAGCCCAAGCTTCGCGAGTACGCAACCAAGGCGCTATCGGAACGGACGGTCGAGCTGCGGACCGGACTCGCCGTCGCCTCCGTGTCTGCGACCCGCGTGACGCTCAAGTCCGGAGACGTGCTCAATGCCCACACCCTCGTGTGGGAGCCGGCCTGCAGGGCAACCAGCTCGTGCAGTCTCTGGGTCTCGAGCTTGAGCGCGGGAATCGGATCGGCGTCGGCGGCGATCTGGCGCTCCCCGACCATCCGGAACTCGACGCGGTGGGCGACGTCGCCGCGATCCTCGACACCAAGAGCGAGCAGGTCCTTCCCCAGCTCGGCTCGGTTGCCTTGCAGTCCGGCGAGCACGTCGGCGAAACGATCTCGCGCCGGATTGCCGGCAAGAAGACCAAGCCATTCGCCTACCACGACAAGGGCACCATGGCGGCGATCGGCCGCGGAGCCGCCGGCGTGCAGATGCTCGGCGGGCGGACCATCACCGGCAGGAAGGCTCAAGTGGCATGGCTGACCGTGCACCTAGCGCTGCTGCCGACCAACGAGGACCGCGCCAGGGCGGTCGTCGACTGGCCGGCGCCGCAACGACCCATCAGCGGGCCGGGCGCTTCACCGTCGGCAGCACTTGACGTCGCGCCCTTCGTACAGCCACCGCATCGCGTCCGCGGCTTCACGAAGGCAACTTCGCCGTCGCGACGGTCCGCCCGCTCGTCCGAGAGCAGGCTCGCATCAGCGCGGGCCGGATGGCGGGCAGCCGCCCTGGTTCGCCGGTGCGGTCCGGGCGAGCGAACGTCCGAGTATCAAATCGCGGAAGGCGGCACTTTTTGCCTTGCCGCGGGGGCGTGCTGCTGTCACGCGAATGGAGCAGCGCGCCGGTGCACAGCGAGCGAGGTATCGAGTCGCATCGGGTCGCGCGGCGCAGCTAGCCATAAGCGCCCGCTGGCGGAGCGGATCGGCTATTGGCAGTGCGCCGCCAGAGCGGGAGGGTCTTGCGTTGAGCCGCGCGCGGCTCGCGGCTATGGGCTGGGTGCGAAGAACCGGGCGAGGGCTCCGGTGTCGAATGGCTCGGGATCGATCGCGACGTCGCCGGAGAACGGGTAGCTGAGGTCGGCGAGCACCAGCAGCGAGAACACGACCACGACGGCGATCGCGGCCGGGCCCAGGACGTGGAACCAGAAGTTCGGAGAGCCCACGAGCACGGCGTAGCCGACGATCACGATCGAGCTGAAGATGATCAGCGCTGCCAGCTCGAAGGGAAGCCCGCCGCGGGATGCTTCGAGCCGGTCGCGGCGGGCGTCCAGGGCGTCGTTCAACTGACGCACCGAGTCGTCGTAGAACCCGGTCGCTGCCGGTGTCTTCGGCTCGACGGCCTGCAGGGCGGCGAAGACACCGTCCAGCGCGCGCGACGCCCGGAGGCTGTCGCCGCCCTCACGCATCAGCTCCCATTCCTCGTCGACGACCGTTCGCACGTAGGTCCGCACCGCGCCGCGCACGCGCTCACCGTCCTGTTCCGGGAACGCGGTGCTGTCGCGCACGATCGACGCGAGCGAGTCCGCTTCGCGGTTCACGTCGGCGCCCGCCTCGATGAAGTTCTCGTAGGCGGTGATGATCACGAACGCGAGCAGCAGCCCGAACAGCGCCGCAACGACGCCGAGCATCGGCGCCGAGATCTCGGCGTGGAATCCCTCGCGTGTCGACGGCACCGTGCGCCGGACCAGCCACACGGCACCCACCACGACAGCGATCGTGAGCGCCACCGCCGCGAGCAGCAGAACCGTGATCGGCACGGCGTTGAGGACTCCCCGCACCACGATCGTGACCCTAACCGCGGAGCGGGTAGTCCGTCCGAACGAACGACGTCGCTCCGGAGCCCGAGCTGGTCGGCGGTAAGCACGGCCGACACGAAAATCAAGAACAGGCCCGGACTGCGCGGTCCGTGTGCCGCGTGTCCGGGCGGACGGCGACCAACGGCACACGCGGTCCGCAGCACGTCCGCCAGCGGAGCGCGACGCGAGTCATCGCGGGGCTGCCGCTCGTGCGGCCGTCGGGCTCGTGTGACGCTGCACGGTGACCCTGGTGCGTCGCGCGTCTGCCGCTCTAGGTCGAGCACGAGCGGCGCGAAGACCGGCCTGGTCACGTGTAGCTGCGCGATCGCTTCGAGGCTTGCACATGCGAGCGTCTCACCTTGTCCGGCAAAGACGCCCGCTCGGGACGAGCAGCAAGCGCGTCGGTGGAGACCGCTGCTCCTCGCCGAAGGCAGCAGTGTCGGCGCCTCGACTCGACCGGCCGCTCGCTGCTGAGTTGGACGAATCTGGGAGGAGTCCCCGGCGCGAGGGGCGCGAACGTGCTGGCTGCTCCTTTCCACGGATGCGGGCGGCTGCGCCGTACGCTGCTCACGCCCGCATGGGACGGAACTCAGCAGCACACGCGCCTCGCCGCGGCCCGCACTCCTGCTTAGCACGCGCCTTCTAACGGCGCAGGGACCCGGAATTGCGCAATGCGCGAAGTGCGGCGGTCAGCAGAGCGCTTGGCTGCTCTGGTCCACCCCTAGCTATCGCGATGCGCGACCAGTCGCAGCGAATCGAATAGGCGTTCCCGCAGCCCGCGGCCTGCCGTCCACGGCGGTAGCGCGGGAGCACGGCGTCGCGTCCACGCAGGCGTGCCACCACGCTGCCTGGACCGATGCTGAGGTCGGCGTCAGTCTCCCGCGCGCGCGTACTGAGCTCGGCGCCCCTGGCCGTACGAGGCGAGGTCGATCACGAAGGCCAGGATGACGAAGAACCATTCAAATCCGACCACATGGCGCCCGGATCCCCAATCCCAGAAAGCGGCGTACGTGAGTGTCGTCCACGGCAGCAGGAAGAAGCCGAGCAGCGGGATGATCCAGCTGTCGAACGCGCGGCTGAGGACATCGCTGAAGATCCACAGCAGGAACAGGGCAAGTCGCGGGGAGATCAGTGCGAGAAGCGCGAGCAGGCACCCCATGCCTCAAAGCTTCGCGTGGCGAAGCGGCCACGGCAAGCCGAGTGCCGCACGGCATCTGTTCTGGTGCCCGGCGAGGCGGGAGCCGGCGCTCCTCGCGCGACCACTTCCGCCGGGCGGCTGCAGTGCGCGAACTCCAGCAGCGTGTGCCGGTTGACGTGCGGCGCTCAGCGTGAGTTCCTCGTTCGCACTCGCTCGCCGGCGCCAGCTCCCGCCTCGACGGCCCGTCCCCACGAGCCGGCAACGCGATAGACCGTGCTCGCCGCGGGATGATCCTGGCCCGCCCGGTGCCAGTCGCTACGGCGCGGGAACGCGCCGGTGCGTTCGGCGTGGCGGCGCATCGCGGCCGCGATCTCCTCGACGCCCCAGCGCGACGGCGCCCCCGGCCCGCGGGCGGGCGCCGCCTTCAAGCCCGCCGCCTCGATCGCCGCGCGTAGCGACCCGAACCGCGCCGCGACGACACTCGCGCTCGGCCAGCGCCCCGGCTCCGAGCGATACCGGGCCGACCCGCCGTGGCCGCGCGGGCGCGTGCGCGGGCGACCAGTCGGCCAGGCCGGGTGGCGCGCCCGTCAGCTCGACCCAGTCGCGGATCGCCTCGAGCACCCGCTGCTCGGTCCAGACCCGCCGTTTCTCGCCCGCACAGCGCCGGCACCACTCCGGCGCGCGCTTGCGCCCGCCGCTACCGCTTGTCGGCCGCCCGCAGCCGCGACACTCTCCTCGGTAGCGTCGTCGCCGCTCACGCTGGCGCTCGCCGGTCGGGTCGGCGCGATAGATGTTGACCGTCGAGACGGCCAGGCCGAGCTCTGCCGCAATCTCGCGAGTCGCGTGCCCCCGCTGCTCCAGCCGCTCGATCTGCCGCACCCGCTCAGCTCGCGTACGCCGCCCGCCCGGCTCTGGATCGCCACGCTCAATGCTGACCGCCGTCGACGGCCCGCCGAGAAACGACGCGAGGTTGACCGAGTCATGTCGCTCGCGACCTTCGCACAGCACGCCGTCACTTCGCTGGCGAACCGTTTCGGAGCGCGGAGGGTTTTGGGGATGGAGCTCGTCTCATCCCAAAACCCCCGGATAGGCGCCAGTATCCGAGCGGATTTCGGGCTCTGGAATCGCCG
The DNA here is from genome assembly GCA_963797665.1 of uncultured Actinomycetes bacterium. GTDB lineage: Bacteria > Actinomycetota > Thermoleophilia > Solirubrobacterales > 70-9 > AC-56. The sequence continues at coordinate 7,745 of CAWCQE010000024.1, forward strand.
GAATCCCGCTTGGCAAGCGGGATCGGCGGGGCGAGCTCTTGAATCGCACCCAGGAGGTCGCCCGTTCGAGTCCGGCTGGCCAGCTCCGTCTCGGGGCCCGTGCGCCGCGCCAACACCTCGCCGACACGCCCGCGCACATGGCCGATGAGCTCCGACACGCGCCGCGTGGCTCGATCCCGCTGATTTGCAGGGAAGACTTGCCCGCGAACGCGCGCTCAACCCCCGCGTCGCGCAGTCGCGAGGATGTACCGCGTGTCGACAGAAGATCGTGGCATCGAGGCGGCCGGGGGTCCACGGATTGCACCCAAGCGCGGCTGTGTGTCGCGATCCCGCAATCCGCGCTGCGCACACACGTCCCGCGCGAAATTGGGCCCCAATTGGGCCCCTCCGGGTGGCGCCCGGAACGTCACATGTCTGCCAGGTGGCGTGCCACCGTATCCGCCTGACACGCGAAAGCCCCGCTGGAGCGGGGCTTTCGGCCGTCGGCGAGGGCTGTCACCGCCATCGTCGGCGGATGGCGGGGGGGGTTCGAACCCGCGACCTCGGGTTATGAGCCCGAAGACAAGGTCATAGTGCTCGGGTTCTTCGGTATCCGCGAACTTCGCGGAATGTTAGTCCGGGGGAGAACGATCTCCGATCATTGGGCGCGCAGGCCTCCCCGGCACGACGGTCTAGAGGCTGCCCGACCTTCCAGATTTCGGAGCGACTAACGAATTCCTACGCGTTCCGCGCGGCGCTAACGGCCCACTTTTCGACCCGGCCTTTTGACACTGGGTGGGAACCCGGGTGGGAACGAGGTGGGAACAAATCGCGTCCTCGCGTCTCCCCTCGTGTCCGTCGTGTCCTCTCGCGAAATAGAGTGGTATGCAGGCCATTTCCGATGAGGACAGGCGTTGCAGGCGCGCTAGGGCTACCGTCTACGGAACCGAAGGTCAGAGGTTCGAATCCTCTCGGGCGCGCTCGATTTCCGCTTGGATGCCGGTGGCGGCATCCAGCGCCGGTCCGGATGGGCCCGGTCGCGCCGCCGGGCCGATGACGTCTGCGGCTCTACGGCCTCGGCGGTTTCGGTTAGAGTCGGATTTTCGCTCGATCGAGGGCTTCTCGATGATTATCCGTTGGGCGCCATCAGGGTTCGGCGTGGTCCAGCCGTGGGGTTCGGGCGCGTCCTCCCTCGCGCGTTTCGGTTCGGCGAGGCCGGAGGGGTGGTTCTGGATCGCGCTGTGGATCGGCGGTCGCGGTCGCGGAGGTGCTCGCGCTCAGGCCGGTGCTGTTCGACCGCGAGGCGCCGATCGAGGGGATCGAGGTCGTCTTCACGCTGCGTCGGCGGCTCGTTCGCGGCGTGCGGCCTGATCGCGTGGCGCCGGCGGCCGGACAGCCGCAGCGGTGCGCTGATGATCGCGACGGGCTTGCTGTTCTTCGTCCCGCCGCTGCTCGGCCAGCTTCAGGGCGAGCTCGCGGACACGGTGCGGGTCCTGTTCGTCGACTACTGGATCTTCCTCGTTCGTCACGCTGATCCTGACGCTGCTGACCAGCGGGCGGCTGCAGACGCGCTTCGACCGCCTGCTCGTGGCGTCGTTCGCGATTCCGCTGGTGATCGGTCAGCTCGCCTGGATGATGACCGACCCCGAGGAGGGCCACCTGCTGCTCGCCTTCCCCGACGCCGACGTCGCGCACGCGATCGACACGGTCCAGCGCGGTCTGCTCGTGCTCTGCTGCCTCGTGACCGTGCGTCGTGGTCGTGGCTCCGCTGGTGGGCGTCGACGCGGCCGCGCCGGCGCGCGCTGCTGCCGAGCGTGGCCGGCGCGTTCGTGCTGCTGTGCTTCGCGCGCTGCTGATCAACGACCTCGTCGTCGGGGACGCGCTCGCAGACGCTGCTGTGGATCGCGGCCTGCTCGCTCGTGACGCGTCCCGCTCGCGTTCCTGGCCGGGCTGCTGCGCTCGCGGCTGGCGCGCGGCGGCCTCGCCGACCTGTTCCGCGGGCTGGCGACGATCGACGCCGCGGACCTGCAGGCGGCGCTCGCCGCGCGCGCTCGGCGACCCGAGCCTGCGGCTGGCGCTCGACGGGCGTCTCGCGAGCTGCCGCGTGCCGCGGCGCGCGCCGTCGCGCCGGTCGAGCGCGACGGGCGCCTGGTCGCCGCGCTCGTCCACGACGCCGTCGCTCGACGAGGATCCCGAGCTGCGTCGAGGCGGTCTGCGCGGCGACGGCGATCGCGCTCGAGAACGAGCGCCTCCACGGCCGAGTCCGAGGCGCGGCTCGCCGAGCTGAAGGCCTCGCGCGAGCGGATCGTCGCCGCCGGTGACGCGGAGCGCCGGCGGCTCGAGCGCAACCTGCACGACGGCGCGCAGCAGCGGCTGGTCGGCGATCGCGCTGCAGCTGCGGCTGCTGCAGAGCCGAGGTCGCGCGACGACCCCGACGGCCGCGGAGCTGCGTGACGACGGCGAGCGACGAGCTCGCCGAGTCGCTCGTCGGAGCTGCGCGAGCTCGCGCGCGGGATGCACCCGGCGGTGCTCGAGCACGGGCTCGCGGCCGCGCTCGACGCGCTCGCGAACCGCTCGACGGTCGCCGACGACCGTGTCGTGCGAGACGCGCGAGCGGCTGCCCGAGCCGGTCGAGCTCGCCGCCTACTTCGTCGCCTGCGAGGCGCTCGCCAACGTCGCGAAGTACTCGGGCGCGTCGCACGCCAGCGTGCGCCTGTGGCGCACCGGGCCGCTCGCCGACGATCCAGATCGCCGACGACGGCGTCGGCGGCGCCGACGACGGCCGCGGCTCCGGCCTGCGCGGGCTCGCCGACCGCGTCGAGGCGCTCGACGGCCGGCTGCTCGTCACCAGCCCGCCGGGCGCCGGCACGACGATCACCGCGGAGCTGCCGTGCGGGTCGTGATCGCGGACGACAACCTGCTCAGCCGCACGAGGATCGCGGCGCTGCTCAGCACGATCGAGACGAAGGCAGACTAGGGCAACCGGCCAACCTGGGTGGTCGTGTCGGGGTCATACCAGCCGACACGTCCACCCCGGCCTAGGAGGCCCCCTGATGTCCAGCAAGAAGCACGCCGCCGCTCTTGCAGTCGTGATCGCGACCGCACTCGTCCCGTCGATCGCCGCGCAGGCGGCCGAGGCCAGCCTCCCGTCGATCGTCCCGCTCGAGCTCTGTCAGCCCAAGTGGGTGCTGCCGCCCAACACGACGCAGATCGCGGACCAGCAGCTCTCCGACAGGAACTCCAACGGGCGCGACCCGACCGGCGGCACCGGCCCCGCCGGATGGCAGACCGTCGCACACGACGATATGACGTACGACGGCTGCTAGGACTCACCGCCGGTCACCGGTCGCTCACACCGGTGGCCGGCGGGAGCCGTTCAATCTGCGCTTCGTGAGCGACACCCCGCTGAACTCGTGGCCAGAGCGCCGGCCCGTCATGCGCGAGCTGTTGCACGAAGAGCTGGTGGAGCATAGGAGCCGCGACGGGTGTGCCGAGCGGCGTTCACCGGACGGCGGCCTTCTGACGCCTTCTGGCCAGGAACAGGGCCGCGAGTCCGGCGACGAGTGCCGCGATCCCAACGACGAGCGCGATGATGGAGAGGGTGTCGCTCTCGTCGTCCTGCTCGCCACCGCCGCTCGTCTGGGCCGGCGCGGGTTCGGGTGTCGCCTCCGCTTCCGCCCCCTCCTCGGGCGGCGCCTCGAGCACCGTGACCGTCGGTGCCGGCGAGTCGGCATCCTCCGGACCGATCCAACGCCGGACCTCGTCGGGGTTCGAGTAGGTCTGCACGGCCGGGAACGCCAGCGCGGTCCCGGGCTCGGCGTCCTCGGGGACCTGGAACGACACGCCGAACTCCTGGAACTCGCCTGGGCGGATGCGCCCGCCGGTCCAGGTCACGGTGTCGATCCGCTCGGTGATCTGCTCGCCCTCATCGTCGATCGGCTCGTCGAGCTGGGCCATCTTCACCGTCCGCTGCCAGCCCTCGACCGGCTGGAAGCTGGCCGAGATCACCTCCTCTGGGAACTTCATAACGACTCTCGTCGTGTCTCCCGCCTCGTTCTCGTTCGGCACGCGCATATCGAACTTGGCGAAGCCGCCCGCCTCCCACTCGCGCGGGTTCAAGGTGACGTGGGCGGCCGCGACGGGCGCCCCGACGAGCAGCGCCGCCAGCGCGGTGGCGATCGGGGCTCCACGGATCTTCATGTTCAGGACTCCTCTTCGATCGGTACGGAAATGGTCTTGGTGAACAGGTCGAACTCGCCGCGCCGGGCCTCGATCCGAAGCTGCCAGTCGCCGGCGACCGACAAGTTCGCGGCCTCCACGACCAGAGCGCGGGGCTCGTCGCCCCGCCTGGCCTTGTAGCGCAGCGGCCCGAGGTCGGCTGCCGGAAGCGACGCCAGCACGCGCACGGCGTCCGGTCGCTCTTGCCTCGAACTCCAGGTGGATCTCGTTTACGCCGGGCATCGCCGGCGTTACCGTCACGTGGGCCATCAGCGGCCCGAGTTCAACCTCTTGCTCGTATGGGCCGTGCATCGCGACCTCGGTACGCGCCGGCGGCGCGTTGACGAGCCCTGCGGTGACCCCGACGACGGCGGCCATGACCACGAGCTCGGCACCCGCGAAGCGCAGGAACCGCCGCCGCTCCAATGCGGACGCGATCTGGCTTCGCAGGCGCGGCACGGCGTACCAGTTGTTGTAGGCGCCGAGCGCCAGGAGCGGGACGACGAGCCCGACCTTGATGAGCAGGAGCACGCCGTACTCGGTGTCCCACAGGCCGCGCCAGGCGCGCACCTGCAGGTAGCCATTGACCGTACCCGCGACGAGCAGGATCGCCACCGACACGACCGCCATCGTCGAGAACCGCGGAACGCTGGATGCGGCAAGCGGCCACCGGTCGCCGCGGGCGAGTACGAGCGCTGCGACTACGAACGCGAGGCCGCCGACCCAGACCGCGGCGGCCTGGACATGCGCAACGTCGGCGATCAACGCCACGGCTCCGCTCACGCTCGCGTGACCGGAGAACCCGGGGGTCACCACCAGGCCGAGCCCGAGCAGGATCGCCGCCACGGTGATCGGACGGCTCATCCGCCCGCCTGCCCGCAGGACGAGCAAGACCATCACGGCGATCGCCACGGCGATCGCGGCGCGGGTCAGCGAGAGACGCCCGAACCGGGTCTCGGCCACGGACGTGACGACGTCCCAGGAGAACGCCTGCCGGAGGCTGATGCCCCCGGCGGCAGCCCCCTGGAATGCGATCCCGAGCAGCGCCACGATCGCGAGCGCGATCGCGGATCCGGCTAGCACCTTCAGCAGGCGCCGCCGAACCTCGACGGAGGCCGCCCCGAGGGCGAGCACCAGCGCCGCGATCCCGCCGACGCACAGCAGCAGGAGGAGAAAGTCGAGGAAGCGCCCGCCGAGATAGAACGCCGACACGGTGAAATCGGCGCCCTCCAACACCTCGGCGGCGATCCCGCTGGGCTGCGGGCCGGGCGCCTCGACATGGAACACCCAGGCGCCGCGTATCGGGTCCGAGTCGGCGGAGATCACTCGCCACGCGACGGTGTACGTCCCGCGTGCGAGCTTGCCGTCGATCGCGACGGCAACCGACACCGGTGTTGGCCGCATGATCTCCCCGGCGTCGACGCGACGTCCGTCTCCGTCGTAGACGCTGACGGACCCGAGCGCCGTCTCCACGGGCTCGTCGAAGCGCAGGAGCACTCGGTCGGGCGGATGCTCGACGGTGGCGTCGCGCCGTGGCTCGGTCGCGACGAGGGTCGAATGCGCCTGAGCGGGCGCAACCGGAAGCAGCACTGCGATCGCGATCGCCAGCGCCGCTCCGCGCGCCCGCCGCGGACAACTCTGCAGCCGGTTCAATTCTCCTCTTTCGGGACAGTCCACTGGCTGTGGACCGGTACGCCTACGTGACGGCGAGCGCGGGCGGGGCGCGGCCACCGTGCCCGGTGGCGAGGATCGGCGGGCGTATGAGTTCGGGCGCCAAAGGCGCGGGGAGTACCGGTGCTACTGCGCAGCTGCGCGGCCGTGGGGCCTGGGCGACGGCGAGCTCTCGCCCGAGCGCGTACCCGATCGCGAGCACGCCGCGCGCGAGCGTCAGCACGAGCAGTGCCACAGGCAGTTGCAGAGCCATCCCGACGAGGAACACCGGCTCGAGCACGGTCCCCACTGGAAGCTCGTTCAGCTCGATCAAGCGCTCGAGGTGCTCCTGCACGGCGAAGCCGAGGGGCGGCACGAGCGCCACGGGCCAGGCCGGTATTCGCGCCGGCGCCGCACGCCTGAGCCCGTCGTGGATCGCCACGGCCAGCAGGACCGTGGTTGCGCATGCGATGAGGATCGGCGCGGCGTCCACTCCGCCGTGATGATCGTGTGGCGCGACCAGCGTGTAGGCAAGGCAGTGCGCTGCGAGCCATCCCGCCACCGCCAGGGGTAGCGACAGCAACCACACGCCACACCGTCCTCCCATTGCGACCCATGATTCCACTCCGGCGAAGGCGGCGCACCGCCGCGTTCCTCGCGCGTGTTTGAGTCAAACCGGGCGTACCGGGAATTCACCTTGTCTGCGGTCCGACCGGAAGTGGCCGGCCTGGGATCGCGCGCATGTACGCCAAGCAGGCGGGTAGTCATGCGCTCAGTCAACCGCGCCGAGGAGGTGCTCTTTCATGCGTCCGATCAGATCGGTCGTCGTCGTCATCGCCGTGTTGGCACTCGGTGGGGCCACAATGGCAGTCGCCGGTTCTGGGGGCCCGGGCTCGGGAGGCGACCGATACGAGGGTGACGACGATCGCCGCGGCGAGCGGGGCCATGACTGGCGGGGACGGGTCGCGTCCGCCACGCTGATGGATGCGACGGGGCAGCGGGTCGGTCGCGTCTGGATGCGCGAGGATCGCGGGGACGACGTCGTGTATCTCGAGGCACGCGTGCGTGATCTGCCGGCCGGGTTCCACGGCTTCCACATCCATACGACCGGGCGTTGCGACGCGCCGTTGTTCACGACTGCGGGCGGGCACTTCAACCCGACCGGTGCAACGCACGGCTCGCATGCAGGCGACCTGCCGAGCCTGCTCGTCACCGGCGACGGCGAGGCATTTCTGGCGACGGCCACGGATCGCTTCTCGATCGCCGATCTCCGCGATGCCGACGGCAGCGCGGTGATGGTCCACTCAGGCCCCGACAACTTCGCCAACATACCCGCGCGCTACGGCGGGCCGGACCAGGAGACGCTCAACACGGGCGACTCGGGCTCCCGTCTCGCCTGTGGTGTCGTGCGTTGATCAGGCGGTGAGCCGGCTAGCGAACGTTCGCCGTCGCGAAGCCGGCCAGCCCTGATTCACGCCGTGATGACAGCTCGGGAGGTCCGACGCTGAACTTGGCGGGCGCGCCGCATCCGCGTCCACGGAAGGAGACCCCGGTCGCGGCCCACGATGACAACGTCGGCCTTGCAACGCTCTGCCTCCTGCGCGATCGCGCTGGACACGGATCGCCCGCTGATCACCCTGAACTCGGCACCCGCATCCGACCCGACGGCCACCACGGCGCGGCTCAGCTCGTCTCCAGCAAGGTCTCGGAGTACCCCGTTCCAGTACACCGACCGTGTGTCGCAACACTTGCGGTCCGTCGGCTCCGAAACCGCAACGGTCACCACTGTCAGCCGGGCGCCGGCCTCCGCCGCGAGCTCGGCGGCGCGGCGGACCGCATCGTCGCCGCTACGAGACGGCTCGTATGCGACGAGCACGTGGGCGGGCGCTGTCATCGACGGTCGAGCCTACTCGCCCGGTGTCGTGGTGCGGTCGATGGTTAGTCGTGCCACGCCGTGTACTCCTGCAGCGGCGCGCGAGCTGGATAGAAGCGATTCACCGGTGCTTCGGGGTCCGGATAGCCCACCGAAAGGCCGCAGACGACGACCCGATCGGTTGGCAGGCCCAGTTCCTCGAGAATGACGAAGCCGTAGCCGGCGACGCTGTACTGCGGACAGCTCCCGAGCCCGAAGGACACCAAGCCCAGCATCACGTTCTGCAGGAACATGCCCATGTCCAGGAAGGTTCCGGCGACGGCATTGCCGGGGATGTGGAAGATCACCGCCACCGGAGCGCCATAGAAGCGTAGGTTGTCGCGGTCGTGGGTTCGCCTCGCTGCAGCATCGTCGCGCCCTATGCCCTTGGCCGCAAACAACTCGATGCCTGCGCGTTGCGCGCGTTCGGTGTGGCGCTCGCTCATTGCTGAAGGACGATTGACGTAGTCAGGCGCCGATGGGACGCCCGCGTCGAAGGTCGCGCAAAGCCGTTGGCTGAGCTTGTGCCGGGTCTCCCCGCTCAGGATCTCGGTGTGCCAGGACTGCGTGTTGCGGCTGGACGGTGCGTGCGCGGCCGCGCTCAGCACCCGTTCGAGGATGTCGCGTGGCACGTCGCGATCCAGGAACGCCCGCTTGCAGTGCCGGTCCGTCATCACTGTGAGAACGTCGCCTGCGCCCTGACGGGCGCTCCGATCCAGCGATGCCCGGGCCGGCGTGCTGTCTTGTCTTATGGCGATGTCCGCGCCTCCTGGACGCGCTGGCGGCGAGCGACCGCGTCCCATCTGCCGGCGAACCGGTCCCGAACCTTGGTCTGATCGTCCAACGACTTGCCCGCTAGTTCGTTGCGGCTACTCCATGTAGCCCATGTGCCGCAGGAGCGACCGCCTCGAAGGCGTGGTCTCCGCCGAGAATATCGTCGAGAGTCGTGAGCCCGTAGCGTTGCGGTGTTCGTGTATCGGCAAGGTCGCGACCGGCCAGGCCGGCCGTGGTCAGGTACTCCTTCTCCAGCCGGTCCTGGCTCCACGACAGGACCAGATCCATCGTGGGCGTCGGCACGTCGACCAACTCAGCGATCCCACGAAGGACGGCCAACCCGAAGGGGACGTCCTCGGCGAGGAAACGGTGCTGGAAATCTGGCACGAACTGGGCGCGACCGAGTCGCACCGTTGGGTGTTCGATGCCGGCGTACCCGGAATTGGTGCGGACCGCCGTCATGAGGTTGGTCTGGTCCTCGATAGCCGGCGCATAGCAGGCGATCTCCCAGTCGTACGCCGGTACGACGTGCGACAGGTCGACGTCGGGACGGTGGACCATGATCCGCTCGGCGGTCTCGAGCAACTCCCGATTGACGGCCGACAGGACGTCCGACCCGTCTTCGTCGAGCGCTTCGTAGAACAACGGCGGCGATTCCAGCGGGAGGCCGTCCACTCCTTCCATCGGCTGTACATCATCGGAGGATGCGCGGCGGCATTGGGTGATCTCAACGTGATGCCCAGCAGGTGTCCGTAGACCTCGAGCTGCGGCCGATCACCAAGCACGCGCTGAAGCGTCACTACCGGATCTCCGACCCGCGTCGCCACAGGGTCCTCATGCAACGCACCGGTGATGACCTGCTTGGTGGTTGCGATTCGCACCGTGCGACCGAATTCGACGATCCGGCACACCCACGGAAGCGAGTCGAAATTCATGATGCTGAAGTGGGGGAGGACGTCAGCGAGCACGTGTCGCACGTCGAACTCGAACCCGCACTGGCCGGGAAGCCCGACGATCAGGCATCCGTTCTCGAGGTGCGGGGCGAGCGACGTGAGGTAGCGCCGGTGGAGGAAGGCCGGGAGGGCGAGGATGACGACGTCGCAGCCCCGCGCCGCCTGTTCGGGGTCGCTCGTCACCGCGAACGAGTCGGCGGTGAAGGCCACACGCTCGTCATCGCCGTCACCTGCGATGACGGTCAGCCGCTCGCGTCGGAGGATGTCTGTCCAGACGCGGGACTTCAGCCGGTCCTGCGTGAACACCGACAGCTCGACGCCGTCGCGGGACGACAACACTCCGGCGAGCGTGTGCGATGCCGAGCTCGTGCTGCAGAGAACTACTCGAAGACCCTCCACTAGTGGCGATGCTATGTCCACTCCTCATGATTCGCAAGGCCTGGCATCGAGCGTTAGACTCGCCGCTCGATGCGATGTGCAGGTGCTCGCGCCGCCGCGTTCGACTCGTGCGCGCCCACCGTGGCCATCGTCGGGATGGGACCGAAGGGTCTTTACTGCCTGGAAAGGCTCGGGGCCGAGTTTGCCGTACGTCCGCTTGCGGGTGGTCTGCGGCTAGTCATCTTCAACCGCTCTGTGCAGTTCGGTGCCTCTCCGGTCTACGAAGTCGATCAGCCCGACTACATCTTGGTGAACAACAGCGTCGGCGAGATCGACCTATGGGATGTGGAGGGGCCGTCGATAACTGCGAAGCGAGGGCCGGACTTTCTGTCGTGGTACCACGCGGAGTTCCCTTCGCGCACGCCGCTGGGGGGAGCCGAGTACCTATCGAGAGCGGTCGTCGGACGCTACCTCCGACAGGGCTTCGCGCGGGTGATGGCCCACCTGCCGGCCGGGATCAGCGTCCGTTGCCTCGCCGGCGAGGTCGTCGACATCGAGCCCGTCGACGGAGGCTACGTGGTGCATCTTCTCGAGCCAGATGGAGAGCGCAGCGAGTTCGCGGTCGCCAAGGTGCTGCTCGCGACCGGGCATTCCCGGGTCCGTCCCGGGCCCGAGGAACGCAGCCACCACAACTTCGCCCACCGGCACGCAGCAGCGTGCTACATCCCCTTCGCGTATCCCGTCGCCACCATGGATGCCGTCCCGGCCGGCGCCCGGGTTGCGACGAAGGGCATCGGCCTGACGTTCATCGACGCCGTGCTCGCCCTCACCGAGGGCAGGGGAGGGTCCTTCGAGCGCGACGGCGACGAACAGCTGCATTACCGCGCCGGCGGGCGCGAACCGGCGGTGGTCTTCCCCTTCAGCCGCACCGGCCTGCCGATGGCCCCCAAGCCCCACGATCTGCCCCTCGCGCTGCGACCGCTGACCTTCATCAGACCAGACCGGCTGGCCGCGTTCCGCCGCCGCGCGGCCGACGGGAGGCTCGACCTGGAGAAGGACGTGTGGCCCCTCGTCGAGCTCGAGATGGAGTTGCAGTACTACCGGGTTGTCATGGGAAGCGGCATCGAACGGGCGGAGCTCGACGCCTGCGGCGACGACGGCGAAGCGATGCGCGACGTGATCGCCTGCTTCCTGCGGTCGCATCCCCAGCATCCCCCCTTCGACTACCGAGCGGTACTCGACCCGGTCGGGCGGCAGGCGTTCGCTGACGGCGGCGAGTTCCACACGTTCGTCGAGCGCTACATGGAGCAGGAGATCGCGCGCGCCCGCCTTGGGCTGGCCGGGTCTGGCCTGAAGGCCGCCATAGCCATCTGGTGCGAGGTCCGTGCCGCGCTCAGCCCGTTCATGGCCTTCGGCGGTGTGACCGCCGGTTCGCAGCGGTGGTTGATGCAGCAGTACTACTCGCGGTTCAAGCGGGTGGTCTTCGGGCCGCCGATCATCAACATCGAGAAGCTCCTCGCGCTATTGCAGGCGGGAGTGCTCGACTTCTCTGCTGCCCGCGGTCCAAGCGTCGTGGGCCTCGAGCCCGACGGGTGCTTTGAGCTGGTTTGCGGCGCCACCGGGACGACGGTCCACGCAGAGATCCTCGTGGATGCCCGTTACCCGGCGGTCGACATCGAACGTGATGCGGCGCCCCTGTACCGCAACCTGCGTCGACGGGGAATGATCCGGCCGTTCGAGAACCGGGCGACATCCAACGGAACGCCGGCATACCGCCCGGGAGCGATCGACATGATGAAGCACTCCCGCTGCGTGGTCGACGAGCGAGGCCGCGTGAACGAGGACATCGCAGTCATCGGGATCCCCACGGAGGGGAACCTTCTCGGCAACCTGGACGTCACGCGAGACGAGTTCGCCAGTGTCTGGGCGGCGGACGTGCTCCGGCAGCTGCACAGCGGCGCGACTCGATGAGCCCAGGGTTCCTCTTCGCCGATCGCCCCGACGACATCGTCCGCGTCCGTGAGTCGTTGGACCAGGCCGGCTACACGCAAGCGAACGTGCATCGCATCCTGGGCGACAACGTGCCCGTCATACAGGGTTTCGTGTTCCTCGCCGGCGGCGACCTCACGCCGGACGTCCACCGCACGGGTGGCGGCTCACCGCTCGAGACGCTGATCCGGCTGTTCCTACTCGGCGTGGACGTCGACCTGTCCCACGCCACCCAGGCTCTCGCTCCGCTCGGGCCCGACGTCTGGGCGGAGGCAGGGCTGGTGGCAATCCGCTCGTCGACGGTGACCGGCCTCATCCGGCTACTGCCGTACGAGGCTGCAGGCGACGACTGGATCGTGGCCTACGACTCCAGCGCGAGGCGCCGGCACCAGGCGGCCGACTTCGTCATCGGCGTCGGGCTGGCGTCGCGCACGCTGGCCAGCATGACCGTCCGGCCACAAGTCGAGCGATGCCTCGACCTCGGCACTGGCAATGGGGTGCAGGCGGTGCACGCCCACCGACACGCCGACGTCGTCGTCGCCACCGACCGCAATGCCCGAGCCGTCGCGTTCGCTGCTTTCACTGCCGCCCTCAACCGCATCGCGAACGTCACGGCCCGGGAGGGGAGCCTATTTGACCCGGTCCAAGGCGAGCGTTTCGGGCTCATCGTCTCCAATCCCCCTTTCATCATCTCTCCTGAAGCGTCATTTGTCGTGGCGCGATGGCGGCTTGCCGCTCGACGGCCTCTGCCGCCGCATCGTCGCGGAGGCGCCTGCCCACCTCGAGCGCGACGGTTGGTGCCAGCTGCTCGCGAACTGGGTTCATCCGGGCGACGGCGATTGGAGGCAGCGGCTCGCCGGCTGGTTCGAGGGCACGGGCTGCGACGTCTGGGTCATCCAGCGTCAGGTTGAGGACGCCGAGCGATACGCAGCCCGGTGGATCGGTTACGAAGGACTGGACGGCGCCAGAGCCGAGGAGGCCTACGACGCCTGGATGGAGCACTACCGACAGGCCGATGTGGCCGCCGTGGGATACGGCCTGATCACGATGCGGCGATCCTCCGGTGCGGCGCCGTGGGTGCGCATCGACGAGCTCACCCAGGACTTCGAGGTGCCCTGCGGCGATGCCATCCAGGCTGGATTCGAGCGTTTCGCCTGGTTGGCCGACGTCGGCCACGACGATCGACGGCTACTCGCCGCGCGGCTGCGGGCCGCCGACGACGTCCGCCTCGACGAGCGACGGGTGCTCTGCGCGGGGAGCTGGGAGTCGAGGAAGGCCGAGCTCCGGCTGGCGCACGGACTGCGCCAAGAGCGCCCTGCCGACATGGAGGCCGCGGCGGTGGTCGCCGGCTGCGATGGAAGCAGCGCCCTCGGTCAGGTCCTGGAGGGAGTCGCCGGCTCGGCGGGTTCGGATCCGACGAGCATCGCCGCTCGCGCGGTGCCGATCGTGCGGAACCTCATCGAGCAGGGCTTCCTCGTGCCCGACGGCCCGGGCGGATGATTCTGGAACCTCGGCCGTAAAGAAGAGGAGCCCGCTGATGACAAGCTCATCGTTCTCGTGAGCTGATCGGTTGACTTCGCGGCACCGGCTCTCATAGGGTCTCCCACCGAGCCCGATGACTGATTTGCTCCTGGACCACATGCTCACGTGAGCTACCTCGGCGCGCTCCGGCTGTACGTCGCGCGCCAGTTCCAGGCCGCCCCGTCGACCGCCGCCCTCGTCTCATAGGCGACATGGCGCAGCAGGAACGCCATTCAGCGACGAGCGTTCCGGAGAGTGGTAGGGCGAGTCCGCCACGGTGTTGGTCGCAGCCACTCACGGTGGGGGCGCTGGCCTTCGGCTACTTCCTCGCCTACGTCCCGTTCGCGGGGTTGACGCGGGCGCTCTCGACCGACCTCCTTCCGGGTCTCGACCATGAGGTTGGAGGCCTCACGCTGCTGCCCGCTGCCGCGATCGGCGTGCTTGCCGGGTCGGTCGGGATTCCTGTGGGCGACGGGCTGGTGGCGGAGCATCGGGCTGCGCGACGTCCGGGGCCGGCGTCGCCGGATGCCGGGCCTGGCGATGATCGTCGCCGGGACGGCGATGGCAGTGATCATCGGCACGACGATTCTCAACTTCACCTTCGTGGCCGTCTCGATCCTGTTCATGCTGCTGCTGATGCGCGTGGGCACGCTCTGCCTGGCGCCGATCGTCGACCTCGTCCGTAAGCGGCGGATTCGTATCCACGCATGGGTCGGGCTCGCCCTCAGCCTGACCGCGATCGCCGTCGCGCTGGGCGGGGTCGATGCCTACGGCCTGACCGTCGGGGCCGTGCTCAGCCTGGCCGCCTACCTGCTCGGATACGCGGTCCGCTTCCAGGTGATGAGCCTGGCCGCGAAGACCGGAGACGACGCGGTGGACCGCCGCTACTTCGCCGAGGAGCAGATCACCGCCGCTGTCGCTCTCGTCGTGATCTGCGGCCTGTTCGCGGTGATCGGCGCCGGTCCTGAGATGCTGGCGCTGCGCCGGGGATTCACCGAGTTCCTGGTCACCCCGGAGGCGCTGCTCGGCGTCATGATCGGCCTCCTCTATTCGGCGTTGTATGTCTTCGGCACGCTGATCTATCTCGACCCGCGTGAGTACACCTGGGCGGTTCCGGTCAACCGTGCGACGGGCGTGCTCGCCGCGGCGGTCGCGTCCTACGTCCTCACATGGCTCTTCGGTGTGGAGCTGCCGGCGCCGCAGACCCTCGTGGCGGCCGGCATCGTACTGCTCGCAATCGTCGCGCTCAGCTATCCGCAGCTTCGCGCGCTGACCGATTCTCGCCATCGGGTGCCGCCGCGCCGCCTGGTCGTTTTCGTCTGCGACGGGAACACGGGTCGATCGCCGAGTGCGGCGGCGGTCTTGCGGTCCGAGCTGGCGCGCTGGCCCGGCGGCGCCGAAGGCATCTTCGCGACGAGCGCCGGCGTCGCTGTGCGCTCCGCGGGCGCGCCGATGGCGCCCGCGGCGGCCGCGGCCCTCCGAGAGCTCGGCGTTGACGTCCATCCGCACGCATCGCGGCCCCTCACACGCGAGCTCGGCGCGCGGGCGTCACTGATCCTCTGCATGACGAGCGGGCAGCGTGACGAGGTCCTCGCGCTCGCGCCGGAGGCCGCGGCGAAGACGCTGAGGCTCGATCCGCACGCCGACCTGCCGGTCCCGGGGCGCGATTCGCGAGCCGCGTGGAGCGGCTTCGCCGTCCAGGTCCGCGGGCTCGTCCGCGACCGCCTGCAGGAGCTGCTGGGTCCTCAAGGAGCCCCGACCCCGGCGTAGATGGCCAAGGATCGGTCCGCGATTTCACGATCGCGCCCGCCTTCGCCTGACCTCGATCTCAACGTCCACAAGAAATCCCACACGCGGACGGCTGAGTGTATATTTCACCAATCGGACGTTTCTGGCCACGGCGGCGATCATCCGCGCCCCGGCGAGCAGTCGTCGCGGGGGCCGTGGTTGCTGTCGGAATCTCCCTCCCTGTCGCGCACCAGGTAGTCCCACACGGGGTGATTCACAGCGCGCTCAGCGGCGCGGAGGCGGTGGCGCACGTCAGCGCCACGACGGCCCAGCGCAAGTCCAACTGCCCCAAGCAATCCGCTCCCACCATCCGCGACGCATTTCCGCAGCCACGCTATGTCAAGTCGCGGAACGGCCGGCTCTTCGTGCCACTGCGCGCAGTGCTGGGCCCGACCGAGATCAATGGCCAGATCTATCAGTCGACCACCTACAACGGCGAGTACCCCGGGCCGACGATCGTCGTCTGCCCCGGCGACCTGCTGAGGGTAAACGTGCGCAACGCGCTCGATCCTGCGAACTACCAGCCCCCGGCCACGATGCCCGGCGAGGGCGACATCCGCGGCCAAACCAACCTCCACACGCACGGCTTCCACGTCAGTCCCCAGAGGCCGGGCGACAACATCTTCGTCGTGATCAAGCCGGGCAAGCTCTTCCGGTACCGGTACGAGATTCCTCGCGACCATCCGCCGGGCTTCTACTGGTATCACCCCCACCGGCACGGCCAGACCAACGTGCAGGACTTCGGCGGGATGAACGGCGGGATCATCATCAAGGGCGGGGTCGACAGCGCGAACGGGTGGCGCAAGATCGGGACGCGCGATCTCGTGCTGAACCAGACCGCGCTCGGCCTCAACGCACTCGGCCAGCCCGCCACGTTCATGCCGGACCCGCTGGGGCCGTTCGCCCCACGGCCGGTCGCCTGCCCCCCGCCGACGGGGATGCTGCCGTGCACCCCGGAGGGCACGCAGTGGTTCGTCAACGGCGCGCTCAACCCCACGATCGACATCCAGCCCGGTGAGTTGCAGCGGTGGCGAATCCTCAACTCCTCCGGCGGCTCGTTCACATGCGTGCAGCTCCAGGGGCCCATCGTCGCAGCGGCGCCCGATGGCCCGCCGTTGGTGCCCGCTAGCCCGCAGCCGTTCCAAGTCCTCGCGACCGACGGCAACTACCTGCGCCGGCTGACCACCGAGGACACGATGCTGATCGGCCCCTCTTCCCGCCGCGAGATCCTCATCATCGGGCCGCCTGTGCCGGGTACCTATGCGCTCAACTCGTTGTCCCTGTCGTCCACCGGATGTACGCCTGGCGACGTGGAGGCGACGCTCGCGACGGTGAACTCGAGCGGGTCCAGGGTCGACGCGAAGCTGCCGCCCCGGCGCCTCCCCAACCAGCAGCGCGACCTGCGCGGCGACGAGGTCAACACCCGCCACCGGATCGTCTACTCGCAGGACTCAGCCAACTCCAAGTTCTTCATCAACGGCGAGCAGTTCAAAGGCCCCGAGGAAGTGATGGAGCGGCTGGAGCTGAACAAGACCTCCGAGTGGACGATCGATAACACGACCGGGTCCTGGCACACCTTCCACATCCACATCAACGACTTCCAGATCACCAAGATCAACGGCAAGCGGGTCAACCACGTCGAGTTCGACGACAACATCTCGATCCCGCCCGAGCAGACCGTCACCATGCGATACCGGCCGACGGATTTCACCGGCAAGTTCGTCTTCCACTGCCATGTCCTCGGCCACGAGGACAACGGGATGATGGCAGTGGTGCAGGTCGTCAAGAACCTGCCCGACTGAGCGGCAGGCTCGCGACAGGCCTTAGCCTGCCGAAGCGCGGAGTGCGTGTCGTGCTGACAACAACGGCCGTTTCGGCCGATGACCGTTGAGGCGCCGCGAGGCTGGTAGCGGCGGGTCGCTCGGCGAGCTCCTCGCCCTGCTCGGTCCCTACCGCCGAGGGCTCCTCGCGGGGGTTCTGCTCTCGCTCGGCGCGATCGTCGGCGTCGTTCTCGTTCCGCTGCTGGTCGGCGATGCGGTGAACAAGATCTCCGCGGGCGATCGAAGCGGGCTCGTCCGCTCGGCGCTTGCGATCGGGGGGGTCGCGATCGTGGTCGCCGTGTCGCAGGGGGCCCGCCAGCGCGTCTCGGGTCGCGTCGGTCTCAAGGTGGAGTACGACCTGCGAAACCGCTTCTTCGCTCACCTGCATTCGCTGGATCTGCGCGTTCTCCAGAGCGAGTCCATCGGCCAGCTGGTCTCTCGCGCGACGGTCGACATGAGACAGATCCCGACGTTCCTCGGCTGGGGCCTTTCTGTGCTGGCGCAGGATGTCGGCACGGTCCTGCTGGCCGCGGTCGTCATGTTCGCGCTCGACGCCGACCTCGCGGCGCTCTCGCTCGCGCCGCTGCCGCTGATCATCGCGACGGCCATCCTCTACCAGCGCGCAGCGGTCCCTCGCCTGCGCGAGGTTCGCCGCCGGATCGGGGGCCTGGCGGTGCTTGCGGAGGAGAACATCGGCGGTGTCCGGCTCGTCCGTGCGTTCGTCCGCGAGCGCAGCGCCGTCCAGCGCTTCGAGCGCGATGCGGATTCGATGCTGGGGGCGGTGATGCGGGCCGCTCGGGTCGAGGCGTTCTACACGCCGACGATGGTCCTGCTCCCGACCGCGGGCATGATCGTCGTTCTCCTCTACGGCAGCCATCAGGCTCTCAGCGGGAGCATCTCGATCGGCGAGTTCACGGCCTTCTTCACGTACGTTCTGATGCTGGTCGAGCCCGCCGGCCGGATCGCCTACTGGCTGGTGCAGGTACAGGAAGCGATCGCGGGGGCCGGGCGCGTCGCTGAGATCCTCAGTCACCCGCGCGAGCCCGGGCCGGAGCGCCCGCAACCGCTCGATCCTGACGCCGCGCCGGTCTCGATGCAGGACGCCACGGTCGAATATCCGAATGCCGGCGTCGCCCTCGACGGCGTCGACCTCGAGGTCAAGCCCAGAACCGCGCTCGCCGTGGTCGGCGCCACCGGGAGCGGGAAGAGCACGCTGCTGGCGCTCGTACCTCGACTCGTTGCCGCCGATCCCGGCGTGGTCGAGGTCTTCGGGCGACCGGTGGATGAGGTCGACCTCGCCGCGTTGCGGCGCGCGACGGCGCCCGCCGTCGACGGCGACTTCCTCTTCTCGTTCTCGGTGCGCGAGAACATCGCCTACGGGCGCCCGGACGCGAGCGACGAGGCGGTGCGCGAGGCCGCGCGCCGAGCCCAGGCGCACGCGTTCATCGAGGAGCTCGAACACGGCTACGACACTCCGGTCGGCCCGCGCGGGGGACGCCTCTCGGGCGGCCAGCGCGACCGGATCGCGCTCGCTCGCGCGCTCCTCGTCGAGCCGCGCGTGCTGCTGCTCGACAACGCGACGGGGAGCCTCGATGCCCACACCGAGGCGGCGGCGCTCGCCGAGCTCTCCCTACACCGCGACGAGGTCACGGTGATCCTCGTCGCCTACCGGATCCCGTCGCTCGCGTTCGCGGACCAGGTCGTCGTGCTCGACCGAGGACGGATCGTGGAGCGCGGCTCGCATGCCGAGCTGATCGCCCGCAGCCGGCGATATCGCGAGCTCGTGGGCGCCGAGGGGACGGAGGCGTCGCGATGAGCAGCGTGGGCGCGAGGCTGGTCCGCATCCGGCGCGTGGCCGAGCTCCTGCGGCCGTACCGCCTGCGCACGGGCGCCGCCACGGCGGCGATCACGCTCGCGACGCTCGCGACGCTCGCGCCGCCGTACCTGGCCGGTAGGGCGATCGACGATGTGATCAACGGGAGGAGCACGGAGCAGCTCGACGAGATCGTGCTTGCCATGGTCGGCGCGCTCGTGCTGGGCTGGCTCGCGCTCTACGCCCAGACCTACCTCATCGAGTGGGTCGGCCAGCACGCGCTGCGGGACCTGCGCACCCGCCTCTTCGCCCATGTCCAGACGCTCTCCATCAGCTACTTCAACCGTCACAGCGCCGGGACCTTGATATCGCGCCTGACCAACAACGTCGAGACGCTCGACCAGCTCGTCACCGACGGAGTCAGCGCGCTCGTCACGAGCGTCGTCACGATCGTCGGCGCGGTCGTCGTCCTCTTCGTGCTCGACCTCGAGCTCGCGCTGGTCACGACCGGCGTGATCCCGCTGCTCGCGGCGGGGACGTGGATCTACTCCCGGCGATCCGCGCCCATTTACACCGAGGCGCTCCACTCGATCGCCACCGTCACGGAGAATCTGGAGGAGTCGCTGTCGGGTGCCCGCGTCGTGCGCGCCTTCGCGCAGGAGCAGCGCCATGAGCGCGCGTTCGATGTCGTCAACGGACAGAACCGCGAGGTGAACGATCGGGCGCTCAACCTGATCGTGCTCTATCTCCCGTTCGTCCAGCTGATCTCGATCGGCTCGATCGCACTCGTCGCCGTCGTCGGCGGCTTCCAGGTCATGGACGGCGACCAGTCGCTCGGCATCGTCGTCTCGTTCATCGGCTACCTGCGCCTAGCGCTCTCGCCCTTGCCTCAGATCGGGACGCTCTTCACGCTCTACCAGCAGGGAAGCGCTGCTCTCGACCAGAGCTTCGAGCTGCTCGCCGAGAAGCCCGATGTGATCGAGCGCAGGGGCGCGCGGGAGCTCTCAGGCGTCCGAGGCGAGGTCGAGTTCGACCACATCGACTTCGCGTATGACCCGGGCCACCAGGTGCTGAGCGACGTCTCGTTCAAGGTGGCGCCGGGCACGACTGTCGCGATCGTCGGCTCCACGGGCTGCGGGAAGACGACGCTGATCAACCTCCTGCCGCGCTTCTACGACCCCACCCGGGGCCGGGTGCTCGGTGAGACGCTCGGCCTGGGCAAGGCTTCCGGAATCGAGATCACGGGCGAGCAGCCCGGCGTTTTGCCAGGGCCGGATTGGATGCGGATTAACTATCCCCGCGAGAAGTGGACGTCAGCCTACACCGCCAATGTTTCGATTGGCCAGGGCTACGATTTGGTAAGCCCGCTCCAACTCGCGATGGTCTACGCCACGGTTGCAAATGGCGGCGTCTCTTATTTTCCGCGTTTGATCAAGGACGTGGTGGGGACCGACGGCAAATCAATCCGGAATGAGAACGGGCAGCCGGTGATTTCGCAGGGACCTAAGATGCACGGCGATCTACGGGAGGACTTCAGGCCCGAGCAGATCGAAATGGCGCGCCGCGGCCTATGGAAAGTGGTGAATGAGGACGGTGGCACCGGCGGGAGAGCACGACTTCCGGGTGTGCAGGTGGCGGGGAAAACCGGAACGGCGCAGGCCATGACAGAGGGAAAGAAGGACACGATCGCGTGGTTTGCCTGCTTCGCTCCATACGACAACCCGAAGTACGCCATCGCCGTCATGGTCCAGGGCGGCGCGCATGGTGGATCAGTCGCGGCGCCGATTGCGACGCGGATTTTGGAACGCACTCTCGCCATGGACGAAGGCCGTTTTGATCCCCAGCTAGCCTGGCTGGCGCCAGCGAACAAGCCGAACCTCTTTGCGATGATCGAGGCGGTTGATTTCAAGGGCTCGGGACCTAATCTGCCGGACACGGATGAAGAAAGGCTGGCGGAATCTGACAACGCGAATGTGCAGATGGCCGCGGACGGCGCCCAGCCCGATGTCGAGCCGGAAGCTGACGCGCGCGGCAAGGTCGCCCCTCGATCGCAGCGAGTCGCCCGGGCCTTACCGGTCGCACCTCCTCCTCCCCCGCAAAAACGCAATTTTTTCCAGCGCCTTTTCGGCGCGCGCCCTACACCCGCACCGGCTGCCACGCCTCAGCCGGCCCGCCATGGCGCTCCCCCTCGCAGATAACCGATGATCACGAATATGAGCGTCTGTTCGTCACGTCCATCCGTGGTCTCACAACTTTTCAGATTTTATGATAGAAAAAGTGAAACGGATTTTAGGCCTTTCCGCGCGCAAGACGGGCAACAAGCTCGTCATCAGCGTGGAGAAACTGGAGCGCCGCGTGGCGCTCTTGGAAGATGGTCGACTGGAAGAATACAGCGTCGAGCGGAACAGCTCCCGCAACATCGTTGGGAGCATCTACAAGGGCACGGGTCAAGAACATCGAGCATGGGTCTGAAGGCGATGTTCGTCGACATCGGCTTCGAGAAGAACGCCTTCCTCCATTTCTGGGATGCGATTCCCGCGGCCCTCGACAGCGGGATCGAGGAGATCGATCGGCCCGGAAGAAGCGGAATCGAAAAAGCGGATCACGGCGAAAGATATTCCGAACATCTACCCGGTCGGTCGCGAGGTGATCGTGCAGGTGACAAAGGGCCCGATCGGGACCAAAGGGCCGCGCGTCACCACGAACCTGAGTTTCGCCGGGCCGCTACCTCGTGTTTCATGCCGTATAGCGATCGGAGCGGCATCTCGCGAAAAATCGAGGAACCAAAGGAGCGCGACCGGCTGCGCAAAATCCTGCGGGAACTCGAAATTCCCGAAGGCATCGGAGTGATCATCCGCACCGTGGGCGAAGGCCAGCGCGCCCGGTATTTTGTGCGCGATCTCGCGCTTTCTGGTCGAGCAATGGCGCGAGATCGAGGAGGCGATCAAAGACGAAAGCGCGCCCCGCTCGTGTTTTTGAGGAGCCCGATCTTGTGGAGCGCACGGTGCGCGATTTTCTGACCGACGAAATCGACGAAGTGATCTGCGACGATCGCAACGCCGATCGACCGCATGAATGACGATGGTCGGCCAGATCTCCCGGCGTGCCCGAAATCGCATCCGATTCTACGATGGCACCGCGCCGATCTTCGAGACGTTCGGCGTCCAAAAGCAGATCGACGACGCTTTTCATCGCCAGGTTTGGCTGAAATGCGGCGGCTATATCGTGATCGATGAAACCGAAGCGCTGGTCGCGATCGACGTGAACACCGGCCGGAACAAAGGCGGGCGGGACGTCGAGAAGACCATTCTGCAGACCAATCTCGAAGCCGCCGATGAAATCGCGCGTCAGCTCCGGCTTGCGAAACATCGGCGGCCTGATCATCGGCGACTTCATCGACATGAAGAGCCGCAAGGACCAGCAGGCGGTTTACACGTTAATGAAGGAGCGTCTGAAGCGCGACAAGGCCAAAACGCACGTCCTGCCGACTCTCCGCCGCTGGGACTGATGGAGATGACGCGGCAGCGCGCGCAGGAAAGCCTGAGCGATTCCATCTACGAGAACTGTCCATATTGCCAGGGCCGAGGCGTGGTGAAGACTTCGATGACGACCAGCGTCGAGTTGCACCGGATGCTGAACACGGTGATGCGCAAGTATCAGGACACGGTCCACGACATCCGCGTCATTCTGAATCCGGACGTGCTGAAACGGCTGAAGGAAGAGGACGAGGAGCTTTTGGTTGAGTTGGAGCGTCGCTACGCCGGCCGGCTCCTGTTCCGCGGCGACCCGACGTATCATCACGAGAAATTTGTGGTCACGGATGCAAATACCGGCGCGGAATTAAAGCCTTAACAAGCCGAGAGACGGTGACATCCAGGGGCGTCAAACGTTCGATATTAAATTAAAAAAGGACTGGAAAGTGCTTTTTTCTATGTAAGAATCCGCGCATTCGGAAAATGCAGAATGTATTCCGCAGATGGCCCGGCGCATTTTCAGATAACGCCAAGCCGGACTTAACCAACAAAACAGGAGCAACAACATGAAGAGACTAACCTTAACCTTGTGCACAGTGGCTCGCCTTGGTCTCGGCTGCATATGGCAGGGACCGAAAGCTACTCTGGCAAGGAGATGCAGCAGACGCAACCCGGTGACCCCTTGCCCGACATGGTATGCCGATAACGAATGGAATATCGGCGTTTCGGGAATTTACGCTGGGACCACGAATGACTGGCGGGAATGACCGCTATCTGGGCGTGGATCATGGTTGGGGCGGTGCCATCGATGCGAAATATTTTTTCGCCCGTTACTTCGGTGTCGGTGTGCGGGCTTCGGATTTGGATGGACCGGCACGCCCGATTCGCACGCTTCGAGGACGTCGCGGATGAGGACGAAAATGAGATCGCCGGGGGAGTCCTGGGGACGTTCACGCTTCCGCTACCCGATCCCATGTAGCCGCTTCGCCCCCTATGCTTGGGCTGGCATAGGAGGCATCTGGGGCGGCGGAAAGATTCGCGAACTCGCCTTCGACGACGACGATAATGCTCTTCGTCATCGGGATAACAACAGCGATGGCCGGCTGATGGGCCAGTACGGAGGCGGCTTCGAGGTTCGCTTTAGTCCGCACTTCGGCTGGACGAACGACGTCAGTTTCAATCAACTCGAGGGCGGTCAGAATGACTTCATCCAGGTCCGTTCCGGTCTGAATTTCGCTTTCTAAGAGAGGCCCGAATTTAACCAACGCCGGGAACACTGCAGGTGTTCCCGGCGTTTTTGTTTTCAGGCGATGATCGAGCTGATCTCCGCGAGCGGTTTGCGCTGAATCTTGGGAACCAGAGCGTGCTTCGCCGGGTGCCCGAGCGCGAGAACCAGGAACGGCTTCTCGTGCGTCGGCCGATCGAGCAGCAAGTTGAGGAATCCCATCGGACTCGGCGTGTGGGTGAGTGCGGCCAGACCAGCCTGGTGGAGCGCGGCAATCAGGAAGCCCGTCGCGATCCCGACGGATTCCGTGACATAGTAGTGTTTCGTCCGCTGCATGCCTTCTCGTAGACGATACGGCACGCTGAAGATGGCGATCAACCACGGCGCTGTTTCCAGAAATGGCTTTTGCGCGTTGGTGCCGAGCGGCGCGAGCGCCTCGAGCCACTCGGCTGGTGCGCGATGTTCGTAGAACTCCTGTTCTTCTTGCTCCGCGGCAAGCCGAATCTCACGCTTCAGGGCCGGCTCGCTCACGGCGACGAAGTGCCAGGGCTGCATGTTCGCTCCGCTCGGGGCGCTTCCGGCGGTGCGGATGCAGTCTTCGATAACGACTCGCGGAACTGGCCGTTCGGAAAACTGCCGGACAGTGCGGCGGGCTTGCATCTCCTCGATGAAAATTCGCCGCCGCGCGCGCGATCTCCTCGTCGTGAAAAATCTCCGCGAGAGGGCAACGGCAGGAACTCCAAGGGCATATCGAACAATTATGCGGAAGCTCCAGCGCCCGAAGTCCAACGCCGTGAGTTTGCGAATGCACGTTCGAGACGCGAAGTTAGTCGCATGTCGTTTGCTGGGATTCTGGACAACCTCGCGCTGGAGAAATCGCGCCTTCTGTCTGCATTTCGAGCGGCTGCTTGCGCCGAAATCCGCGGACAGTCGAGGACATGGCACAAAAGTCGCGGCACGCTCACGCGGCAGAATTTTGGCCGCACCATGCGCCTTTTTGCGCCGCTCTATTTGTCTAACGAGTGCATCAACAATTGCCTGTACTGCGGATTTTCGCGCGACAATCCCATCCTCCGCGTGACGCTCGATCATGACCAGGTCATCGCCGAAGCGCGGCATCTCGCAGGCGAAGGCTTCCGACAGATTTTGCTCGTCGCGGGTGAGCATCCCAAGTTCGTCAGCGGAGATTACCTTGCGGATTGCGTGCGCGCACTCGCGCCAGATTTCTCATCGATCGCGATCGAGGTCGGACCGATGGAGGCCGACGAATACCGGCCGCTGGTCCACGCCGGAGCGGAGGCTTTGGTCGTCTATCAGGAGACGTACGATCGCCGGACTTACGCTGCGATGCACACCTCCGGGCCGAAACGGGATTTCAACTGGCGGCTGGACTGTCCGGAGCGCGGTTACGACGCGGGATTTCGGCGGATCGGAATCGGCGCGCTTTTCGGCCTCGCGCCCTGGCAAGGTGAGGCGGTCGCATTGGCCGCGCATGTCGAATATTTGCTGAAACGTTGCTGGCAGGCGCAAATCAGCGTCAGCCTGCCGCGGCTGCGTCCCGCTGCTGGCGGCTTCGCACCGCGCTTTACCATGACCGATCGTGACCTGGCGCAATTGATCTGCGCCCTGCGCATCACCTTTCCGCAATTCGGGATCGTCCTGAGCACGCGAGAGCGCGCTTCCTTGCGCGAGGCGCTGGTGCCGCTCGGTGTCACGATGATGAGCGCCGGCAGTCATACCGAGCCCGGCGGCTACACCGGCCAAGGGCGCGACAGATTTGCACCAGACCGTGCGTGGCAAAATCGTCGCGCCCGATTTCGAGAACGGGCTTGATCAAATCGCGACCGGACAATTCGAGATCAGCGACGAACGGTCGCCGGCGGAGATCGCGGCTGCTTTGCGCCGACGCGGCTTCGAGCCAGTCTGGAAGGATTGGGACCAGGCGCTGCTCGCTTCGTGAACGTCTGGTTAAATGGGGAAATGGCGGACGCGCGGGGCGCAAAGACGGTCGCGCAATTGGCCGAGCGCTATGGCCTTCATCCCAACAGCATCCTGATCGAGCACAATGGCGAGGCGCTCCATCAACGCGAATGGCCCGAGCGGCAGCTGACGGAAGCGGATCGCGTCGAATTCATTCGGGTGGTGGCCGGCGGTTGACGCTGCGATCAGCGTGAGGAGGCCGCGAGCCGAATCCCGAGCGCGACAAAGACCGCGCCCAGTGTCCGGTTCATCCAGGCCGCGACCTGTTCGTTTCTCCGCAGGCGGGCGCTGATCCCGCCCGCGAACCACGCCAGAATCAGGCACCAGATTGTGCCAGTGGTGACAAACGTGAATCCGAGAAGCAGAAATGCCGGGACCTTGGCCGCCGCGGAGGGGTCGATAAATTGCGGCAGGAACGCGAGGAAGAAGAGCGCGACTTTTGGATTCAGCACATTCGTTAAAATTCCCTGTCGAAAAGCGGCGCGGGCCAGGTGGGATTCTGCCGGTGCAGAGTGTCGGTTTAGTGGGAGCTCGACCGCTTTTTGCAAGCACGTTTTCACGCCAAGCACGATCAGATAACAGGCGCCCAGCCACTTCACGGCCGAGAAGGCCCATGCAGTTGTCGCGAGAAATGCGGAGAGCCCCAGAGCTGCGGCAAACGTATGCAAGATGCTGCCGACACTGATCCCGAGGGCAGAGCCAATCCCGGAACGCCGGCCACCGGCGAGGGTTCGGCCGAGGATGAAGACGGTGTCAGGTCCGGGCGTCAGGTTGAGAAGAATCCCCGCCGCCAGGAAAAGCCCGAAATGTTGAATGCCGATCAGCTTCCTGCATTCGAAGATTCTCACGCCGCCGCCTTCACGATGACCCGCATCCCATCAGTCGAGACGACGGCGACCATTGTTTCCGCCGCGACAAATTCGCCTTCCGTCACCACGTCCACGACCTGTTCTCCGAAGCGGGCCTTGCCGCTGGGGCGAAGGGTCGTTAGGGCGCGCCCTTTCGCGCCCGGGGAGACGTTTGAAGCCGTCGCGAATTCCTGCGGCGCGGCGGCGAGCGACGGTCCTGAGGGGATATCGGCGGAAAGGACAAAGCGGCGATAGACACTGGTCCGCGGGAGGAAGCGCGCGAGAATAACGATCGCGATCACAGCCGCAATCATCGCGACGAGGAGATTGAACACAGGAACCCGGAGCATCGATGCCTCCGGGAAAAGTGTCTGCCCGGGGTAGCGGTCAATCATCGCCCAGAGAAGAGATCCGAGCATCAGGAAGATGCCTATCATTCCCACCAGAATGGTGGAGTGCGCGAAGAAAAAAATCTCTGCGAGCACAAGACAAACTCCGATGACGAACAAAGCGAGGACTTCCCAGCCGGCGAGGCCGGCGATGTAATGGCCGAAAAAGAACAATCCAAAGCAAACTGCTGCGATGAACCCGGGAAGGCTCGCGCCAGGGATTTTGAATTCCAGGTAGGCGCCGAGGATGCCGAAAAGAAGAAGCACGGGGGCCAGCATCGTGATCCATAGAGCGAGACGTTCAAAGCCAGTCGGCGCGAGATGGACAATGCGGCCCTGCAAGCCAGCCTTCGAGACGAGATCAGGGACCGAGTCTGCGATCCCGGCAGCGAGGAGCGGTTTGCCCTCGATCTGCTCAGTCGCTTCCTGCGCGTTCAGAGTCAGGAGCGAACCTTTCGCATGCACCACACGGTCGCCTATTTTCACCTCCTTCTCCTTGTTCATGAAAGCTTCCCCAACGTCGGGATTGTGACCGTTGCGCGTCGCCGATCCGCGGATCAGCGCAGACCAATACGAGATCGTCTTGTCACGTGCCGTGATCCCGAGGTCCTCGCCATTCGGGAGCACGGGCGCGGCGGCGCCGATCGCGCTCACCGGAGCCATGTAGATGTGGCGCGTCGCGAGGGCGACGAGCGCACCGGCCGAGCCCGCATTCGTGTTGATGAAGGTGAAGGTCGGAATCTGTGCGCGGTTGAGAAGATTCGTGATTTGCTCGGCACTATCGAGGCGACCGCCATACGTATTCATGTCGAGGATGAGGGCGGCCGCTCCGGCTCGTTCGGCGGCTTTCTGGGTGCGTCGCAAAAAAGCCAGCATCGGCGGAGAGATTTCGCCATGCAGCGGGATGACCGCCACGTCGCCTTTGGAGATATTCTCGCGCGCACCCAAAGCCCGTGTGGGGAGAGCGAATGAGGTGCAGATTAACAGAAGAAAAAAGCTTTTCATGATGCGCGGAACGTTGCGCTGCAAGCCTGGCTGCGCTGCATTAGCTTGCCATCTGCCGCCCGTGTGAACGAGCGAAAAATGGAAACGTCCATGGGCACGATTCCGCCGCAAACCATCGAGCAAATCGCCGCTGCCAACGACATCGTCGAAGTAATCGGCTCGTATTTTCCGCTGAAGCGAGCGGGCGCAAGCTACAAGGCACTCTGCCCATTTCATCAGGAGAAAACGCCCTCGTTCAACGTCAGCCAGCAGCGCCAGTCGTTCCACTGCTTCGGCTGCGGAGTCGGCGGGAGCGTCTTCCGTTTCGTCATGGATTACGAGCACCTGGATTTTCCTTCCGCCGTGAAGAAGCTCGCCGCGCGCGCGGGCATTCCGGTGATCGAGGAGGGTGGCGCGAGTCAGGCCGACGATCGCCAGCACGAGACGCGGCGCACCTTGCTCCAACTCCACGCGGAAGCTGCGGAATGGTTTCACGAAAATCTCCTGAAGCGCGGATGGGCTTCGGAGGCGCGCGATTATCTGAAGAAGCGCGGCATCGACCGCAACGTCGCGGGCAATTGGCAGCTCGGGTTTGCGCCTGAGAGCTGGGACGCGCTCCTGAAGTGGGCGCTGGATCGCGGATACAAGCGCGCCCATCTCGCGCAGAGTGGGTTGGTCAAACCGCGCGATGAAAATCGACCTGATGGTGAAGTTTACGATCGGTTTCGCGGACGCATCATGTTCCCTATTTGCAACGACGTGGGAGAGGTGATCGCCTTCAGCGGACGAGTGCTGAACAGCGAGACTGAGACCGCGAAGTATCTCAACTCGCCGGAGACGCCGCTCTTTCGAAAAGGAAATGTTCTCTTCGGATTACACAAAACGAAGCGGCCGCTGATTGAGGCAAACTCGGCGATTGTCTGCGAAGGACAGCTTGATCTGATCACGCTCTTCGAGGCTGGCATCTCGAACGTGGTCGCTCCCCAAGGAACCGCCTTCACGGAAAATCAGGCGCGCATCCTGAAGCGCTTTGTCGAGGAAGTGGTGCTTTGTTTCGATGCTGATTCCGCCGGAGAGAAAGCGGCGGAGCGTTCGCTCGACTCTCTCCTGCAGACATGACCTTTTCGTGCGGATCGCAGAGATGCCGGCTGGGGAAGATCCCGATTCGATCGTGCGGAGCAAGGGAAAGACAGAATTCGAGAAGCGGATCTCGGCCGCGCGTGAGTTCTTCGACTATTGGATTGAACGAGAAGTCGCCGCGACGGATCTGAGTTCGGTCGGCACGAAGGTGCAGCTGGCGCGCAAGCTTGCCGACACGGTCTCGGCCGTGCACAAGCCCGATCACGCGCGGGGAAATCGCGAGCAAAGTCTGTGCGCGTCTCGGGATCGCGCCTACGGAGTTCGAAGCGCTCCTGCAAAAGCCCGTTCGAAACCGCAGCTTCGGCGCGGGACGCAATGATGCGCCGCGTTCAGCGCCAGCACCTCGTCATGACCTCGCGATGCTTTGTCTCCTCGCGCTGCGCGACCGCGAAGCGCGTGAATTCCTGCAGAGCGAGAACTGGCGAGAAGTCCTCTCGCAGACACCGGATGGGGATCTGCTCGCGCAGATTCTTGCAAGCGATCTGAAGCCCGAGGATCCCGCATCGATCAACGTTTTCATGGCGACTCTCGCGCCACGCGAAGAAGCGCTCGTCTCGTCATGGCTTCTCGGAAAAATGCCGGCAAACCCTGCGTCTGTGGCAAGGGATTGGTGGAGTGGCCTGCTTCAAGCGGCCATTCGCCGGCAACTCCAGATCGCGGAAGGCCGAATGAAAGTTCCGCAATTGAGCGCAGGTGAAATGACGGCGTTACAGAAACAAGTGGTTGACCTGAAGACGCAGCTCGATGAACTTTCGGCGTTTGCGCCAGCCCGCGTCCTCGGCAAGTAGGTGTTTAATCGAAGGGTCGGTAAACCGAGCACAAAAGCGGTTTGAAACGCAGCACTTCGTTCACGAATAATAAGTTGGCAACGCATCCCAAACGCCCTTCATCGCTTTCGCCTGCGAGGAAGAAAACTTCGAAACCAAAACCTGCCCGACACGACTCGATTGCAAAGCCGCAGAAAGCGGCTCGGAACAAGAAAGGCCGCCAAGGCTGTCGAGCATCGGCCAAGAACGACCGCAAAGGCGGCAGTTGCTTCACGTCGCAAAGACAAGAATAAAGAAACTGTCTCCTCCAGTGAAATCGTCTTCGGCGGTATTCGCGTCCCACGGTTCCGCTGATATACAAGGGCGCATCCGTGAGCTGATCAAGCTCGCGAAAGAGCAAGGTTATCTGACGTTCGATGACCTGAACGAAGCGCTTCCCGACCGAGGTGACGGACGCGGATGAGCTCGACGCCATTCTGACGCGACTCCGGCGAATGGAGATCGACATCATCGAAGCGTCCGAGGTCGATCGTTACAAGGACGGCAAGAAGGAGAGCGAGGAAGAGGAAGAAGAAAAGCCGGAAGCCAAACTGGATATTCTGGATGATCCCGTCCGCATGTATCTCAAGCAAATGGGACAGGTCCCTTTGCTGACGCGCGAGCAGGAAGTGGAAATTTCCAAGCGGATCGAGGAAGCGGAGAACATGGTGCAGCGCTGATCAATCGCTTTGGCTTCATCGCCCAGGCCCACCTCGATCTGGCGCAGAAGCTGACCGAAGGCGGCGAGCGTTTCGATCGCGTGATCCTCGACAAGAAGATCGAAAGTCGCGAGCGCTACATGAAGCTGCTGCCGCGGCTCTGCAAGCAGGTGGCGAAACTGGCAGAGGCGCATCGGCCAGCAATACACGCAGCCTGGCCGGCGCCTCCCGAGTCGATACGAAGAAGCAGAAGAGTTTCAGAAGCGGTCAATCGCTTCGCTCCAGAGGCTTTATCCGAAGTTCTACTTCAAACAGAAGGTCACGGAGGAGTTCGTGCATCTGGCGGACGAGAAGTTTCTGCTGCTCACGAATCTGGTTGCAGAAATGAGCAAACATCCGCGGCAGAACGGTGCCCGCTCGCCTTTGACCGTGAAGTCGCGCGCACTGGAAAGCCTGCTCTGGCTTTCGCTCGATGCCTACGCCGAGGAGTATCAAAGCCTTAAAGAGTTGGCTGCGGAAGGCTCTGCGCGCAAAGACGGAAATGGTGGAAGCGAATCTGCGTCTCGTGATTTCGATCGCGAAGAAATACACCAACCGCGGTCTCTCGTTCCTGGACTTGATTCAGGAGGGCAACATGGGCCTGATGAAGGCGGTCGAGAAATTCGAGTATCGCCGCGGTTACAAGTTTTCCACCTACGCGACGTGGTGGATCGGCAGGCGATCACGCGCTCGATCGCCGATCAGGCGCGCACGATTCGCATTCCGGTGCACATGATCGAGACGATCAACAAGCTGATGCGGGTGCAGAAGCAGTTGGTCCAGGAATATGGACGCGAGCCCACGCCGGAAGAGGTGGCGGAGGAGATCCTGCTGCCCGGTCGAGCGCGTGCGCGCGGTTTTGAAGATGGCGCAGCAGCCGATTTCGCTGCAGGCGCCGGTCGGCGACAGCGACGAGACGAACTTCGGCGACTTCATCGAGGACAAAGGTGCGGAGAATCCGAGCGACATGACGGCGATCGTGCTTCTCGAAGGAGAAGATCAGAGATGTCCTCGGAAACCTTGACGGAGCGTGAACGGCAGGTGCTGGAGCAGCGCTTCGGCCTGGTGGACGGCTACAGCCGCACGCTGGAGGAAGTGGGCCGGCAGTTCAAAGTCACCCGCGAGCGCATCCGGCAGATCGAGGCGAAAGCGCTTGCGCAAGATGCGTCATCCCGACCCGCATCCGGCAACTCGAGGGCTTCCTCGACGCCGCCGAGGTTTAGCCCAAGAGTTCGTCGAAGTTTAACCTTTAAAGCTTGCCCAAACTGCGCGCACCGCGCAACTTTCGCGGCATCAAGCCGTTGAATGAGAAATGAAACGTGATGACGATCAGGAACTTTGGGATTTGCTGGGAAAACCCGGCCACCTCCTCTTTCGCCATTTTTTTCGCGGAACGTGGTTCGCCGCGTTCGCAATGCCCGCGGCTTGGCCGGATTTTGCCAGTTGGTTCACGCCTCGGAATTTGGTTCCTGCAGCAGCCGTGGCGCTCATTCTGAGCTTAGCGGCATTGTCAATTCAAGTGACTCCAAATGAGGAAGCTACAGACAATCTTCCGGATTTTGTCAGTGCTATAGATCCGCAAGACTACGAAGTGGTGGCTGACCTCGATGATCTGCTCGCCGCTGAAGGCGATAGCGTATGGGACGAAAGCGACTCGTTGTCCCTTTAGCAGCGGCCGCGGCGGTTTTCGTTTCCGCCGCAACCGAAGGCTTGGCGCAGGGGCCGGCACAGCCTGCTACCGGCCCAGCCTCCAAAGGTGCGGAACCGGGAAACGGTGCTCGTCCGCAGCTGCAGCCTGCCCGCCCGCCACAGCAGTTGCGTGTTCCCCCGCAGGCAGCGGAGCGCTGGCGCGCGATGTCTTTGGAAGATCGGCAGCGATTTAATCCAACGCAGAGCGCTGGCTTAAGCTCGGTCCAGACGACGCAATGCTCTGCGCGAAAAGGAAGCATACCGTCGCGAACAAATTCTGCGCGATCCGAGGAAGCGCTAGCAAGATCTGGATTGCAACTTGAGGCGGAGAAGCGAGAAGCATGGGAGCGTCAGTATCAGCAGGAGCGCAAAAAAATCGAGCGAACGCTGCGTCAGGAGCTTGAAGAAAAGCGGCAGCGCGAACTGGCTCCCGTCGTCGAGCGCCTGAAGAAAGAGTTCGGCCAGGGTCAGAGTCCCAGCGCCTCCAACGGGACGAGTTCACCGTCGCCGAAGAAGTGAGCGTAAACTTCTAATCCGACTCGGCAGACTCACAAAAAGAAAAGCTGGCATGGATGAACCATGCCAGCCGCTTGCTGTCCAGTAATCGACTTAACGCCCGTAGCGATGCCGCTGCGTGCAGTAGATGCGGCGACCGCCATAGAGGTGGTAATGTGGCCGGACCACAATGTAAGCCGGCTGATAGTATCCAATGCTTGAGTAGCCGTAGGGTGAATAATACGCGGGCCGTGCATAACCGTACCCGCCATATCCATATCGCCCGTATCCGTATCCCCCATATCCGTATCCGCCGTATCCATAGCCGCCATAACCATATCCCCCGTATCCGCATCCATAACCGAAGCCAATCGGGGCTCCGAATCCTATCCCGACTGAAAAGCCGGCCTTCGCGGACGGTGCCGCGGCGAAGCCGAAGCTACCGACGATGATTGCGATAAAGAGAAATCTTTTCCAGTTCATCAATTCACCTCCTCAGTGTTGCGAATTAAACAATACGCGGGGAAAAAAGTTTCGGCTAACGTTCGGACAAGGGTTCGCGCAGAGGTCTAACTGAAAACATCGTCGCCAATTTGTTCGTAGCGGAGATTGCGAAGACGGATGCCTGCTGCCGTAGATACGGCTCCCACGCCGGGAAACGCGACTACGGGCCCGCCACTGAAGACGGCACCCAGATAGATCTGCACACGATCGATGAGCTGCTGACTAAGCGCCTGACCGAGAATGTCGCCGCCGCCTTCGATGAGGACGCTGGTGATTTCTTTTTTGCCTAACGAATGCAAGACTGCGTCCAAAGGCTCCTCTCGAAAAACCAGGGTTCGATCCGAAAAGCGATCTTTGAAAACCCGCGCGGCTTCCGGCAGTTGGCCCGAGCGTGAGAGCACTACGCGCCAGGGTTGGCGCGCGCCACGAACTTCGCGCACCGTCAATCTGGGATTATCACGGCGCAACGTTTCGGCCCCGATGAGAATCGCATCAGCGCCATCGGCTCCCCGCAACTCTTGATGCTCTCCGGCGTCGGGCCCGCAGAGCACCTCCGCGAGCGAGGAGCGCCGGTGGTCCACGACCTGGCGGACGTCGGCAGGGGCCTTCAGGACCACGTGATGGCGATCAGTCTGTTCGACGCTGGCGGGAAGGACTCCCTCTACGCGGCGGAGTCGCCGAAACAGCTGCTGCGGCTGCTGCTGCGCCGCCGCGGCATGCTGACGTCGAACGTCGGCGAGGCGGCCGCGTTCGTTCGCACCCGCGAGGGCCACATGGCGCCGGACCTCGAGCTGATCTTCGGGCCGGTCCTCTACGTGGAGGAGGGACTCGTCCCGCCGCCTGCGCACGGATTCTCGATCGCGGCGGTGTGCCTGCAGCCACGAAGCCGCGGCTCGG
The DNA here is from genome assembly GCA_963797665.1 of uncultured Actinomycetes bacterium. Classification (GTDB taxonomy): domain Bacteria; phylum Actinomycetota; class Thermoleophilia; order Solirubrobacterales; family 70-9; genus AC-56. The sequence continues at coordinate 41,668 of CAWCQE010000024.1, forward strand.
TCCGGCTTCGGTCGTCCGATCCGCTGGACGCGCCGGAGATCGATCCGGCATTTCTCGGTGACGCCGCCGACCTGGAGGTGCTCGTGGCGGGGACCAGGCTGGCGCGAGGGATCGCGGCCGCGAGACCGCTCGGTCGCTGGTATGCGGGTCAGCGCGCCCCTGCCGAGACGCTCCAGTCCGATGACGAGATCGCCGAGTGGATCCGCGCGAGCGCCCACACGATTTACCACCCGGTTGCGACCTGCGCGCTCGGCCGGGTCGTCGATGCCGGCCTGCGCGTTCGGGGCCTTGAGGGCTTGCGGGTCGCGGACGCGTCGGTGATCCCCCAGCTCGTCCGCGGCCACACCCACGCGGCGACGACGGTCGTCGCCGAGCGCGCGGCCGACCTGATCACGGCCGGGTTCTAGCCCGGGGCGCGCCTAGCCCAACGTCGGATCCGCGCGGCTCACCGCCGCACGAGTGCCACGACGGCGGCGAGGGCCACGAGGCCGAGGAGGATCCACACCTGCCAGAGACCCTCGAACGCCGCGACCACCACGAAGAGCAGGAACAGCGCGCCGATGACCTCGAGGATGACGCCCACGAGGCGGGAACCCTAACGCCGCCGCAGGTCCGCTTTTCATCAGAACCCGAATTCGAACCGGACCCTTTGACGAACGCCCGATGGCAGAGTCCGGTGGCACCGACCCTTCCACAGCTCCTCACCCACCTGTCGGTCACGGCAACGCCAGCCCTCGAACCGGTGGTCTGGATGCCCATGAGACCAGTGCTTCCAGTAGTGGCGAGCGACGTGGCGGGCCGTAGGACAGCGGGTATGGAGGGCCCGGACGTTGCCCCAGCCCGCCCCCTGATGTTGTTGGCTCCCGCAGTGGGCGAACCGACCCGCGGCGCTCGCGTGATCGAGCCCCAGTCCACCCACGGCCACCGCGAGCGCGACCACCGCGATCGAGAGCGTCGCTGCCCCGACTACCCGGGGGCACAACTTGATGATGTACTTCATGACGCGCCTCCCCTGTGCTTGGCGAACGGCCTTATCCCCGCTACCGCCCCTCGGAAACGGGGGCGCAAAGCTCCCACGGACACGCCCGCAAGTCAATGTCAGCGAAGTTACTGCGACAGCCCGGCGGCTTCGAAGACATCCCCGTGACCAGCCGGAGCCACGGTCGCGCTGGGGCCCCGCGACCGGGGCCCCAGCACGTTGGCGGAACTCTGCGCGACTACTCCTGCGAGAGCTCGACGGCCGCGACCCGGATGTCCCGGAACTCGATGAGCGTGTGGCAGCCGAGAGAAGATGCGCCGTGCCTATGCGCGGAAGCGGCGCGCGAGGGAATCAAGGGCATCAGGCTGAGCGGAGGCAACCCCAAAAGAGACGCCCCGGTGGTCCTCGTCCTGTCCGTTTAGGTGCCGGCGGTACCTGGTCCAGCTGAGGCGGTGGGAGATTCGCCCGGCGGCTTTGATGCGGGGTCTGAGGTGCCGGCGGATTCCGGCGTCGCTTCCTTCTCCTCCGCGCGTCCCCGGGCATCACCCGCCATGTCGTCTAGGCGTTGGGCGACGTGCCTTGCGGTCGCCGCCATCTTGTCGAGGACGTCCGGCGCTTGCCGGTCGAGCGCACTCTGGGCATCCACAAGCAGGTTCTCAAGCCGCTGCTTGTACTCCTGAACGCGGGAAGAGGCTGGGCCGGTCGGCGCTTCGGGGGCACCGGCCGTACTACCTTCCTTCTCGGTCTCGGTGGGTTCGGTTTGGTCCTCCTTATCCGGCGGGATGTTGTCGGCGTTGTGTGGCGTGCTCTGCATCGTTTCTCCTCTCGTCTTGCTCGCCTCTAGTTGCCGCTACCCCGCTTTGACAATGGCACGCGGTGGCAGAGCGGTTCCGCCTCCAACAAAATGCCTCCATGGCAAGAGGTGTATCCCGGCGGCGACAGCATCTGTCCGCCGCGGAGGCGCGTCGGGTGGTCCTCGTCGCGCAGGGTTTCGACGACGGGCTCCGGAAGCGGCGAGCGGACGGTTGGGCCCTGCGGCGCGTGCTCGCGCGCGTCGGCTTGTTGCAGATGGACTCGGTCAACGCCGTGGCGCGGGCACATTACCTGCCGCTGTTCGCACGGTTGGGCGCGTATCCGGTCGAACTGCTCGACCGCGCGGCGAGCCGCGCGCCGCGGCGGCTGTTCGAGTACTGGGGTCATGAGGCGTCGCTACTGCCGGTGGAGCTACATCGGCTCGTGCGCTGGCGGATGGAGGTCGCACACGTTCACGCGTGGGGCAGTGTGCGCCGCATCGCCCGCGAGCGCCCGGAGCTCCTCCGCCGACTGCTCGACGAGGTGCGTGAGCGCGGGCCGGTGACCGCGCGCGAGCTCGCCGAAGACGAGCCGCGCCGCAGCGGGCCGTGGTGGGACTGGTCGGACGTGAAGTGGGCGATGGAGTTCCTGTTCTGGAGCGGCGCAGTGACGACCGCGCGCCGGCGGGGCTTCGAGCGCATGTACGACCTGCCGGAGCGCGTGCTCCCGCGCGCGGTGCTCGAGGCTCCGACGCCGCCGGTCGAGGACGCCCAACGAGAGCTGATGCGGATCGCGGCCCGGGGCTGCGGGGTTGGTACCGAGAGGCATCTGCGCGATTACTTCCGGCTCGATGCTGTGGCCGCACGGGCTCGCGTGGCCGAGCTGGTCGAGGCGGGCGAGCTGCTGCCCGTCCGGGTCGAGGGCTTGAACGCGCCGGCCTACTTGTGGCACCGCGCGCGCGTGCCCCGAGCGGTCGATGCCCGCGCGCTGGTGGGCCCCTTTGACTCGCTGATGTGGGAGCGCAGGCGCGTGGAGCAACTGTTCGGGATGCGCTACCGGATCGAGATCTACACGCCGGCGCACAAGCGCGTTTACGGGTACTACGTCATGCCGTTCCTGCTCGGTGACCGGCTGGTCGCTCGCGTGGACCTCAAGGCCGACCGGCAGGCGGGCGTGCTCCGGGTGCCGGTGATCCACCTTGAGGACGGTGCGCCCGGTCACACGCACGACGCGCTGCGCGAAGAGCTGGCGCTGATGGCGGAATGGCTTGGGCTCGTGGCTGTCGACGAGCCACCACGCGCGCCCGCGCCCTAGCTGCTCTTCTGATTTCCCGCGGGTGGCCGGTTTGTTTGCCCGACGCACGACCTCCACTTCTCCTGCGACATCGCCTACTCGCCCCATCCCTCGTAGGCGCTGACGTGCCCCTCCACGTCGAACCAGTATTCGCGGAAGAAGGTGCATCGCCCGTCAGGGCCAAGTCGTGCGATGAAGCAACCAGCGGTTGTCCAGCTCTCACCCTCGTTGGTCCGCGTCACCCAGAACTCGGCCGCGACATGGTCGCCATCGATGACCGGGCTTCCCATCCTGATGCTCGCCTCCCCCTGATCGGCGGCCTCCTTCCGGATGTAGTCCGCGAGCGCCGCTCGTCCCGCGACCGTCTCCTGCGTCGCGTGGGCGACATAGACCACGTCGTCGCTGAACAGATCGACGAACCCGCCGAAGTCCCACATCTGCCAAGCGTGGCCGTAGGCCGCGACGAACCCTGCGGCACGCTCCCGGTCGCTACCGACCTGTTGCGACATCGCCCACGCAGTATCTCGCTACTCCCGCAACCCGGCGGGCTTCAGCAGATATCTAGCGCACGAGATCGAAGTGGTACCTGCGGGAGATCCCCGGCTTCGTGCTCGGAAGGATTGTCATCTTGCCCGCGACGCCATTGAACTGGCGGGTGCCGCCGACCACCACGAGGTGGTTGTCGCCACCCTGGAGATCACCCTTGACCCGGATATGGCCCTTGCCGCCGATCTTTCCGTTCAGGCGAATGAGCCCGTGGCACTTCACCTTGTTTCGGTGCTTTTCCCGGCACTTAAAGCGGTCGCGACCGACCTTGCTGCTGCGGTTATTCGGGTCGCGGAGCTTGTCCTTGAGGACAAACGCTTTTTGGCCCGCTTCGTGAAACGACTTCTGCTTCGCGAGCACCGTGAAGTGATGGTCAAAGGCGAAAGCCGGGGAGGCGACCACGGCCGCCCCGAGCGTCGCGAGAGCTGCAGCCAGGATGAACTTACGCATGGCGGTCCTCCCTTTGGAGAGTTGGCGACGGGATGTCCCGTCAGGCCGACCCTCTCACTCCAGGCTCGGCGCGTCAAGCGGGCGGGCGCCGCCGTCCCGAACGCCCGGCCCCCAACGGGCGTGACGCATGAGCGCTGTCTCGGCTGACGTACTCGATCAGGGACGTCCTGTCCGGCGAGGGCCGATGAACCGCAACGGCGTCCCGCGCATCGCGCTCACACGCGAGGAGGCGGCGCGTGCGCTCGGCATGAGCGTCGACTCGTTCGAGCGCTACGTCCAGTCTGAGGTCCGGCTGATCCGCCGTGGTCGTCTGCGGCTCGTTCCGGTTCATTCGTAACGCAGCTCGAGCGCTGTCGGGCCGAGCGGAACGCGGAGGGGTCGGGGTTGAGCATGCGCAGGCCACGAAGCATGCATACGCGGGCGAGGTGCTGCTACATCCGTCCAGGAAGCTGTCGGGATAGCAGGCTCGATACGATCACGCCTCGTCGTATCGGCGCGGCGCACGGCGGAGACGGCGTACCAGCCAAAGCCCACGAGGCCGACGAAGATCAAGATCATGCCGACCACCACGCCGATCGGGAAGAAGGCCACGAGCACGGCAACGAACCAGACCGCCAAAGCGGCGGTCAGTTTGACGCCGACGAGGTCTGACATCTCGCGACCCTGCTCGTCGGACTGGCTGGAATCGTCACTCATAAGCGGAATCTGACCTCGCGCGACTAGTTTGCCTGACTCGACGACCACTTCGACGTTCTCCTGCGACATCGCCTACGCAGTATCTCGCGCAGGGGAGGGTCGTGAGCGCGGAAGCTGGCCGAGCTTTAACGACGACTTCCTCGGCGTGAAAAAAACCGGCGAAAAAACTGAGACCTTGCGAAGCCGACCGGCGTCCGCTTAGGATCGGTCGCGATGGCATACGAGCCGGTAGCGACAAACTTCAAGTACCGCCCCCATCCCGACATCGCGGGCGCGGGCCTGTTGGTTTTCGCAGGGAGCATGGCTGCTGCTGCTCGGGCTGCTCAACCTCTTCTATGCGATCTCGGTAATCGCTGGCTCCCACATCTTCATCACCCATGCCGCGTGGGTAATCGGCGATACCAGACCGTGGGGCTGGCTGATGCTGATCGTGGCGCTGATCCAGCTTTCGGCACCGGTCTCGATCTGGCTCGGCGGGCGATGGGGTCAGTGGGTGGGAATCCTCTCCGCGCTGAGCAACGTCGCCGCGCAGATCATGTTCTTCTCGGACGTGCCAGCCGTCGCGATCCTCCTGATCCTGATCGACATCGGCGTGATTCACGCGCTGATCGTCTACGGCGGCGGGGGGCGAGCCGCTGTATGCCCTCGACGGCTAGCCACGGCCCCAATGTGGGGACCTCAACCGCGCCTACGGCGAATCGAGGTGCGCGAGTGTGGCGCCTGCGCTGGCTGGCATCGAGAACTGAGTCGCTGAGATATGTGCGCAAGCGACAACGAGCACGAGTGATCGAAATTGTCGTCCGACGTCCTCATCCAGTGCAGGCTCTACGCGGGCGATCGACCCGATGAACTCGCCCACACCCGGCCGAGCGGATGCAACTCCGACTGCCGACCGACCGTCGCGTCGGCCGAGGAGGCGGCGAAGCTGCTCGCGGCGCTGCCCGAGGCCGACCGGCCGTTGTGGGCGACGGCGTTCTACGCCGGGTTGCGCCGCGGCGAGTTGCAGGCGCTCCGGTGGTCTGACGTGGACCTCGGCCGCTCGGAGATTCGGGTCGAGCGATCCTGGGACCAGGTCGAGGGCGCGATCGAGCCGAAGTCGCGTCGCAAGTCGCCGCACGGTGCCGCTGCTCGCGATCCTGCGTGACTACCTGGACGACGCACAATGCTCGACGCCGAGGGCGGCGCAGAGGCGCTTGCTGTTCGGCCGCTCCGAGGTGACGCCGTTCGCGCCGATGGCGATCGGCGAAGCGCGGCGACGAAGGCCTGGCAGGCGGCAGCGTTAGAGCCGATAACGCTGCACGAGTGCCGCCATACGTTCGCCTCGCTGCTGATCGACTCCGACGCCAACCCGAAGGCCGTCCAGGAGTTCATGGGGCACTCGAAGATCGCAGACCACCTTCGACACCTACGGGCACCTGTTCCCGGCTCTCGCGACGAGGTCCGCGAGCGCATGGACGCCTATCTCGCGGCCGGCGAGGTGCTGACTGGGGAACTGACTGGGGAACAGGCTGCCGCGAACAGGGCCTCCTGAGCGGCTCATCACCACCGCTGGACAAACCGCTCGAGCAAGCCAAAAGAGACGCCCCGCCGAAGCGGGGCGTCTCAGGGGTACAGGGAGGAGAGATATGTATGTGTCTATGTGGGGGGTGTCGGCACTCCTAGGCGCTCGCCGAGCGGTCAATGCCGCGAGGGCCGCGCCAATGCCGACCAAGATTTCTGCGTCCCAGTCGCCGATTCCCAAGACCCATGTCGGAGCTCCTCATCGCCAGCCAGGTTACGAACGTATGTGCGAATCGTCTGTGAGCACGGTCACACATCGTTTGCCGGGTAAGCAGCCTGACCGTCGCCTGGAATCGGCGGTTCGCATCAGTCCCATGTACCGTTGGCGCCCATGGAGCGGCGGCGCATCGACACGCTCCTCGCCGAACGAGGGCTCGCCCGGTCGCGCACAGGCGCGGCGGAGTCGGTGCGGGCCGGGCGGGTCAGGCTCGGCCGCGATGGGCCCCGGGCGACGAAGCCGGGGCAGCTCGTGTCGGCCGACGCCGAGCTCCTCGTGGAGGGCGAGCGCCGCTACGTCTCCCGCGGCGGGCTGAAGCTCGAGCATGCTCTCGAGGAGCTCGGGATCGACGTGGCCGGGCTTTCGTGCCTGGACGTCGGCGCTTCGACCGGTGGCTTCACCGACTGCCTGCTCCAGCGCGGGGCTGAGCGAGTCGTGGCGGTCGACGTGGGCTACGGGCAGCTCGATTGGACGCTTCGCAACGATCCGCGCGTCGAGGTGATGGAGCGCGTGAACGCCCGAAACCTGCGGCCCGAGGAGGTTCCCTACCGTCCCGATCTGGCCACGATCGACGTCTCGTTCATCTCGCTTGCCAAGGTGCTGCCCGCGGTCGCGGCCTGTCTCGACGAAGGCGGCGAGATCCTCGCGCTGGTCAAGCCGCAGTTCGAGCTGGGGCGGGGCCGGGTCCGGGGCGGCGTGGTGCGCTCGGCGGACGAGCGCCGGGAGGCCCTGCTGAGCGCCGCCCGCGCGGCACGCGACATCGGGCTCGCCGTCAAGGGCATTGCGCCCTCCGGGCTGCCCGGCCCGAAGGGAAACCGCGAGACCTTCCTCTTGTGCGCGTCCACGGGCGCCGGCATCGCGGACTTGGAGGCGGCGGTGGCTGAGGCGGGCGCATGAGCGCCGACGCCGTGACCACGCAAGCCCCGGTCAAGACCGCCGTGTTGTTCACGCACACGCGGCCGGATCAGACTAGCCCCGCCGTGAGGACCGCGGTCGAGGCCGCCGCGAAGCGCAACTGCACGGTCATCGCGCCTCCCGAGGAGCAGGCCAAGTTCGGGGATGCCGCGACGGGCGTCGAGCGGGCCGCCGATCTGCCTGACCGCCCCGACCTCTGCCTCGTGCTGGGCGGCGACGGGACGATCCTCCAGGCCCTTCGGGCCTATGCCGGCACCGGCGTTCCCGTGTTCGGTGTGAACTTCGGGACGGTGGGCTTCCTCGCCGCGGTCGAGCGGGACGAGCTCGATTCGGGCCTCGACCGCGCGCTGGCGGGCGAGTTCGAGACCGTGACGCTCCCAGGCCTGCGCGTGAAGCTCGACCACCCGCGCCCGGTGGCACTAAACGACGTCTCCTTCATCCGGCGGCCGCATGGGCGAGTGGCGGAGCTCTCGTACCGATTGGGCGGGCAGGAGGTCGGTCACGTGCGGTGCGACGGACTGGTGGCCGCCACCCCGGCCGGATCCACCGGGTACAACCTCGCGAACCAGGGCCCGATCCTGGCCTGGGGCGTCGAGGGCTACGTGGTCAGCTTCATCGCCCCGCACACGCTGACGGCCCGCCCGCTGGTCGTCGCGCCGGACGACGTCCTGCACGTGGTCAACCAGCCGGGACGCGAGCCCGTTGACGTCGTGCTCGACGGGGAGCCCGTCGGCGAGCTCGCGAGCGGGGGGGAGATGGAGGTGTCGCTCCAAGGCAGCCTGGGCTCCCTGGCCCAGCTGCCCGGGGCGACCTTCTACCGCCGCATCCGCGAGAAGTTCGGCTGGCTCGCGCACTGAGCGCCACCGGCTTGGACGTCGAAGCATCCTGACCGGATAGCTAAGCTCGAACGGGATGGCTCGCAAGTGGTGGACCCTGCTCGCGGTGTGCGTGGCGACCTTCATGTTGCTGCTCGACATCACCGTCGTCAACGTCGCCCTGCCGGACATCCAGAAGAACCTCCACGCGAGCCTCTCGAGCCTGCAGTGGGTCGTCGACGCCTACTCGCTCACCCTCGCGGCATTCCTCCTGACCGCCGGCTCGCTGGCGGACCGGATGGGGCGTCGGCGGGTCTTCACCGTCGGCTTCGCGATCTTCACCATCGCGTCGTTCCTGTGCGGGATCTCGCCCAACGCGACGCTTCTGAACCTGGCGCGCGGCCTGCAGGGAGTCGGCGGTGCGGCGATGTTCGCCACCTCGCTCGCGCTGATCGCGCAGGAGTTCCAGGGACGCGAGCGCGGCACCGCGATCGGCGCCTGGGGAGCGACGATCGGCGGCGCCGTCGCGGTCGGCCCGCTGATCGGCGGCGCGCTCACCGAGGGGCTCGGCTGGGAGTGGATCTTCTTCGTCAACGTCCCGATCGGGATCGCGGCGATCGTCGCTGACGACGACCAAGCTCGCGAACCTCAAGGCCCCCGACCCGTCGCCGATCGACTGGCCGGGCCTGCGCGACGTTCTCGCTGGGCCTGTTCGGGCTGATCTTCGGCCTCATCCGCGGCAACGCGGAGGGGTGGACCAGCCCGCAGATCCTCGGCTCGCTGATCGCCGGCGGGTGTCCTGCTGGTGGCGTTCGTCGGCGATCGAGCATCCGGAGCCGCAACGCGATGCTCGACCTGTCCCTGTTCCGAAAGCCGGCCTTCGCCGGCGTCTCGATCGTCGCGTTCGCGCTGTCGGCCGGGATGTTCGCGCTGTTCCTCTACATCACGCTCTACATGCAGGACGTCCTCGGCTACTCGCCGCTCGAGGCCGGGCTGTCGGTTCCTGCCGCTGACGCTCCTCTCGTTCTTCGTGGCCCCGGTGGCCGGGCAAGCTCTCGGCGCGCATCCCGATCCGCGTCCTGCTCGGGGTCGGGCTGACGCTCGTCGGGGCTCGGCGCTGCTCTTGATGCACGGGGTGGAGCTGGGCGACAGCTGGACGACCCTGCTGGCCGGCTTCCTCGTTGCTGGCGTCGGGATCGGCATGGTCAACCCCGGCATCGCGCAGACCGCGATCGGAGTGGTCCCGCCGCAGAAGGCGGGGATGGCCTCGGGCATCAACAACACCTTCCGGCAGGTGGGAATCGCAACCGGAGTCGCCGCGCTCGGCGCGATCTTCCAGTCGCAGGTCTCCTCCAAGCTCGCCGAGCTGGCGCCGCAGGCGCCACCGAGCTTCGCCGACGCGGTGTCCTCGGGCGCAATCCAGGCGGCGGTGCAGCATGCGCCCGCCGGACAGCCAGGCCCAGCTCGACGACCGCCGCCAACCAGGCGTTCATCAGCGGCTTCAACGAGATCCTGCTGATCGGCGCGATCGTCGCGCTGGTGGGCGCGGTCGCCGGGTTCGCGCTCGTGCGAAGCCGCGACTTCGTCGACGCAGCCCGACGGGCGAGACTGCCGCCGAGCCGGCCGCCGCCTAGCCCGACCGTCCGGGCGAATCCGTCCCGGCCCGCTGCTAGAAAGCAGCGGGATGCTGCACGAGCTCCGGATCGAGAACCTGCTGCTGATCGAGCGCGCCGAGCTCCGCTTCGCGGACGGGCTGAACGCGATCACCGGCGAGACCGGCGCCGGCAAGACTGTCCTCGCGCACTCGCTCGACCTCCTGATGGGCGGCAAGGCGCGCCCCCAGATCGTGCGCCCCGGATGCCGACGAGGCCTACGTCGAGGGGGTCTTCGCCCTCCCGCCGGCCTGCTTCGCGGACGGCGAGCTCGGCCGAGCTCGCCGAGCGGCTGCCCGAGGGCGCCGACGAGATCGTGCTCGGGCGCAGGATCGGCGCCTCGGGGCGGACGAGCGCGTTCGTCCAGGGGCGCAGCGCCTCGGCGGCCGACCTGCGGGCGCTGGGCTCGCGGCTGCTGGCCTTCTACGGGCAGCACGAGCACCGCAGGCTGGTCCTCTCCTCGGCCCAGCTCGAGATCCTCGACGGCTTCGCGGGCGCGGAGCATCTCGAGCGCCGGGCGGCGTACCGCGACGCGCACGTCGAGGTCGGCTCGATCGCGCGCGAGCTCGCGGCGCTGCGCGAGCGCGAGGGGGCGCGGGAGCGCGAGCTCGACCTGCTGCGCTTCGAGCTCGCGGAGATCGAGGCGGCCGCCCCGGATCCGGACGAGGAGAGCGAGCTCGCGGCGGAGCGCGATCGCCTGCGCCACGCGGAGGGGCTGCGCACCGCCGGCGGCCGGCGCCCTGGCGGCGATCTCCGGCGCGGAGGACGACGGTGGTGCGCGCGGCGCTGGGAGCCGCCGAGACCGAGCTGGCGGCGGTGGACGGGATCGACGCGGAGCTCGACGCGGTCGCGGAGCAGGTGCGCGCGGTCGCGGTCGAGCTCGACGACGCGGCGAGCGCCCTGCGCGCCTATCTCGACGGGATCGAGGCCGAGCCGGGGCGGCTCGAGCAGCTCGAGGAGCGGCTTGCGCGCGCTGGACCGGCTGAAGCGAAAGCACGGCGGCTCGATCGAGGCGGTGCTCGGCGCACGCGGAGCGCTGCCGCGCCGAGATCGAGCGGCTGGAGAACGCTGAGGAGCTCGCCGCGGAGCTCGAGCGGCGGCTGCGCGGCCAGGGCCGAGCGACGCGACGGCCCTGGCGCGGGAGCTCGCCGAGGCGCGAGCGAAGGCGGCCAAGCGAGCTCGAGCGGCGGGTCGCCGACGAGCTCGGAGCGCTGGCGATGGAGGGCGCCTCGGTCGAGGTGCGCCTGCGAGCCGCACCCGGACGGCTTCGGCCCGAGCGGCTCCGAGACGGTGGAGTTCCGGGTCGCGACCAACCCGGGGATCCCCGCGTCGCCGCTTGCGCGACGCGGCGTCAGGCGGCGAGCTCTCGCGGATCATGCTCGCGCTGACCGGCCTCGGGGCCGCGGGCGGGCGCTGGGACGGTGGTATTCGACGAGATCGACGCCGGCATCGGCGGCAACACGGCCCGGGCGGTGGGGGAGAGGCTTCGCCGGCTGGGGGCCGAGCGCCAGCTCATCTGCATCACGCACCTGCCCCAGGTGGCCTCGCTGGCCGAGCGCGCACTTCCGGATCGTCAAGAAGGCCGGGCGCGACGGCGCGCAGGGCGACGGTCGAGCGGGTGGACGGCGATGAGCTCGTCGCCGAGATCGTGCGGATGCTCGGCGCGGATCGCGGCGACGAGGCCGCGAGCCGCCACGCGCGCGAGCTGCTCGCCGCGGCCTAGGTGTAGCTGAGCTGCTCGTCCCAGTCGGGGCGCCCCTCCGGCGTCAGGTCGAGGAGATTCCAGACCGGCTCGAGTGTGCCGACGTGGCGCGGGTCCTGGCCCGGGTCAAAAGGCGCGTAAAAGAGCTCCGAGCTCCAGAAGTGGCGGATCGCGTCGCCCTCGCGATGGAACACCGTGAGCATGGGCCTCTGATGTCCCTCCGCCGTCTCGGCGCGGTAATCGCGGTTGTAGGTGTTCGAGGCGGAGGACAAGAGGCGCAGCCGGCGCCAGCCACGATCACGGGCGAAGGCGAGGATCCGAGGCAGCGGGGCCTTCGCGACGACGGCGAGGTTGAGATGCTGGCTCGCATGCTCAGCGGCGCCATCCAGTTGATCGAGAAAGGCGACGCACGACGGGCAGGGTCCTTCCGCCAGCGGCAGAGCGGCGCTCTCGCCCCTCTCGGGCCCGGGCCGCCTGTCCTCGGGGTCTCGCGGGAACATGAAGCTGTAGATCGCGAGCGAGTCCTTGCCGGGGGCGAACAGCCCAGACAGCCTGACGCCGGTTGGGGAACCGTTCGCTCCCGCACCCTCGAACGCGTAGTCCTCGGGGACCTCTCCACCCGGCGGGAGCTCGCGCCGCCGCGCGGCAACCGCCTCCATCGAGCGACGCAGCTCGATTTCCTCCTCCAGCAGCAGATCGCGTGCGGCGCGGTATTCGGCTGATTCCCCTGGAAAGGTGACGGCCATGGTCTCCCTTCGTCGATCGCTAGTGGTCCTCGGGCAGATCAATAGACCGCCCGAGACCCGGGAATTCATCGAGGCGACAGCCCAGGCCACCCGGATCCGCGGCTTCGTGGTCTGCGGCTCGGCCGTGTGCATGACGATCCCGAGTCGCTCGACCAGGGTGAAGAACGGCCGTTGCCTCGCAGGACAAGCGGGTAACCGCAACGGCGATGGAGACGAGCGGAGGGCCGGAGGGCAAGCCGGAGGAGACGATCCGGGTCGCGGCCGCGGGCGACGTGCATTGCCGCGAGTCGCATCGGGCCGAGGTCGCTGCCGCGTTCGCCAAGCTCGAGGGCAGCGTCGATATGGTCCTGCTCGCCGGCGACCTGACCACCTTCGGCGAGCCGGGCGAGGCGCAGGTCCTCGCGGACGCCTGCCGGCAGCTGCCCATGCCCGTGATCGCCGTGCTCGGCAACCACGACTGGCACAGGGGAAGGGCGGACGAGGTGACGGCGATCCTGCGGGAGGCCGGGGTGGAGGTGCTCGAGCGGAGCTCCACGATCCACGAGGTCCGGGGTCACGAGGTCGGGATAGCCGGCGCAAAGGGTTTCGTGGGCGGCTTCGGCGCCGCGCATCTCCCCGACTTCGGCGAGCCGCTCCTGCGACAGGTGTATGGCGAGACCTCGGACGACGTCGAGGCGCTTGGCAGCTCGCTGCGCGAGATCGCGAACTGCGCGCTGCGAATCGTGCTGCTCCACTACTCGCCGACGGAGATGACGCTCGTCGGCGAGCGCTCGGACATCTGGGCGTTCCTGGGGACCGAGCGCCTCGCCGCCCCGATCGTCGAGCACCAGCCGGACCTCGTTCTGCACGGTCACGCCCACGCGGGCCGGCTCGAGGGCGGGATCGGCGATGTCCCCGTATGCAACGTGTCGGTGCCCGTCATCGAGCGCGACTTCTGGATCGTGGAGATGAGCGCGCCCGCGCGCTCGGCCACGCCCATCCGCTGAGCCGTTTTTTGCTCCCGGGCACGGGTAGCGGGCACGCGAGCGATCAAGGAGGCCCAAGTGACCGAGGAGCAGGGGGAGCGCCGAGACGAGGACGTCCCCGCGGACGAGGACGTGGTCGCTCAGGAGGAGGCGGCGGCCGCTGCCGAGGCCGGTTCGATCGGCGGGCGCCGCGATGCCCTCCGCCGATGAGGCGGAGCGTCCGGTGTCCGAGGGTGGGGGCGGCGAGGCCGAGGGCTTCGAGCTGGCGGAGGAGGACCTCCGCGACGAGGCCGAGCACGGCGAGGGCCATTACCCGCCCGTCGAGGCGGGCGAGGCCGAGGAGGCGGACTCACGGGCGGAGTACGCTGAGCCCGATCAGCTCGGCTCCTCGGCTCGCGAGGAGGAGCCGCCGGACAATCCCGGATAGCGATGATCGAAACCGCGGAGGAGATCGACCTGAACCAGTCGCCGCTGCGCGACCTGCTCGCGCGGGGGCGGCGGGAGGGTTGCATCGAGCTCTCCGAGCTCAGCGCGGCGGTGGGGGAGCTCGATCTGCCGGACGACGCCGCTCAGCAACTCCACGAGGAGCTCGAGTCACGCGGGATCGATGTGCGTGACGACTGTGGTCGCGACGGAGTGGAGCCCACTCGGTTCGACCCCGGGGAGCTCGCCGGGACGACGACCGACGCGCTGCAGCTCTTCCTGAACGAGGCCCGGCGGTATCCACTCCTGAACAAGGAGGAGGAGGTCGAGCTCGCGAAGGCGGTCGAGCGAGGGGACCTCCGCGCCAAGGAGCGGCTCATCAACTCGAACCTTCGGCTCGTGGTCGCCAACGCCAAGCGCTACCAGGGCCAGGGGCTTTCCCTGCTCGATCTGATCCAGGAGGGGATCCTGGGCCTGATCCGGGCCGCGGAGAAGTTCGACTGGCGCCGCGGCTACAAGTTCTCGACCTACGCGACGTTCTGGATCCGCCAAGCGATACAGCGCGCGCTGGAGCAGAAGGCTCGAACGATCCGGGTGCCAACGGAGCTCGCCCAGCGCGAGCGCCGCGTTGCCCGCGTGGAGCGCGAACTGGCGACCGAGCTGGGCCGCGAGCCCAGCGACGAGGAGGTCGCCGACCGCGCAAAGATCGATCTCGGGGAGCTCGAGGGCATACGCAGCGCCAGCCGCGTCGTCACCAGCCTCGACCGGCCGATTGGCGAGGAGGGCGAGACGGAGTACGGAGCACTCCTGCCAAGCGATGAGCCCGCGCCCGAAGAGGAGGTCAGCGTGACCCTCGAGGAGCAGACGCTGCGGCAGGCCGTATCTCGGCTTCCCGAGGAGGAGCGCGAGGTGGTGAGACTGCGCTACGGCATCAACGGGACCGAGCCCACCACGATCCGCGAGACCGGAATGCAGCTGGGCATTCCCGGGCGGCAGGTCGAGCGCCTGGAGGCGCAGGCGCTGCGCAGGCTTGCGAGCCGGCGCGAGATCGCGGCGCTGCGCGAGGCCGCATAGAGCGGCGCCTACGCGGATAATCAAGTCGATGGAGACCTCGGTGCGCAGCCGTGCTCGCAGCCTGCTCCGGGGACGGCGCGATCGTCCCCCACGCGCGGAGACGACCATCGAGGGGCACGCGCGACTCGGGCGGCGCACCAAGGTGCTGGTGCGACGCCTCGGTCCCGCCGACATCGCGATCATCGACCATGCGGACCTCGACCGGATCGCCGCGGAGGACCTCGCGGCCACCCGCGTCGCCGCCGTCATCAACGTCTCGCCGTTCTCCACCGGGCGCTATCCGAACGCCGGTCCGCTCGCGCTCGCCCAGGCCGGGGTCAGGCTGATCGAGGCGCCCGACGCCCCGCTCTTCGAGGAGCTTCGCGACGGCGACCCGATCGCGATCAGCCGGCGGGCGAGATTCGCCGCAACGGAAGCGTCGCTCGCCATCGGGCCGCGTGCTTGTCGTCCGCCGAGCTCGCCGAGCAGCTCGCCGAGCACCGGCGCGCATCGACGCCGCTCTCGCCGACTTCGCCGAGAACACGGTCACGCACCTCCGCGAGGAGGGCGCGCTCCTCGCCGACGGCATCGAGCTGCCCCGGACGCGGACGAGGTTCCGCGACCGTCACGTGCTGATCGTGGTTCGTGGAAGCACCTACCGCAAGGACCTGCGAGCGCTCGGCGCCGTACATCCGGGGCGTCCGTCCGCTGCTGGTCGGCGTGGACGGTGGCGCGGACGCGCTGCTCGAGGCGGGGTGGAAGCCGGACGTGGTGCTGGGCGACATGGACTCGGCGAGCGACGAGGCGCTTCGCTCCGGCGCCGAGCTGATCGTCCACGCCTATCCCGACGGCCGCGCGCCCGGGCGCCGAGCGCCTCGAGCGCCTGGGACTCGAGCACAACATGGTGCTGCGCCGGTCGGCACGAGCCAGGACGTCGCGATGCTCCTCGCGCACGAGAAGGGCGCCGGGCTGATCGTGAGCGTGGGCGCCCACTTCAACCTGGTCGAGTTCCTCGAGCGAAGCCGGGCAGGGATGTCGTCGACGTTCCTCACCCGACTGCGGGTGGGCGAGCTGCTGGTCGACGCCAAGGGCGTGAGCCGCCTCTACAACCCCGGCGTCACGGGCCGCCAGCTGGCGCTGTTCTTCGCCGCGGCGCTCGTGCTGCTGGCGATCGTGATCATCAACACGCCGGCGCTGAGCGACCTGGTCGACCTGATCTGGCTGAAGCTCAAGATCATCCTCGGCATCTGATCCGCGGTCAGCCCGACCGGCGCTCCAGCTCCTATCCTCGACGGCTGGATATGGGGTATTCAGGGCGCTATCACGCCGCCTCGCTGGCCGCCGTGTTCATCGCGCTGGCGATCGGGATCCTGATCGGGGTCGGCCTCGGGCACAACGTGGTCTCCGGGACGACGAAGAACCTGGAGCAGAGCCTGAAGAGCGACCTCGCGTCGGCGCGCGGCCGCGCCGACGACCTCCAGGGCCAGCTCAACCGCCAGAACGAGTTCGAGCAGCAGGTCTTCCCGGCGCTGGCCGGCCGGGTGCTGCGCGGCGACCGCATCGCCGTCGTCGCGCTCGGGGCGCTCCCCGACGACATCAAGGGGGACGTCCAGGAGGTGGTCGGGGCCGGACAGCCCCACCGGGGCGGCGCTCGCCGAGGTCGCGGTCGTGCGCGAGCCGCCGGACCTGCTCGGCGATCGCGGCGGCGGCGCCGAAGGGAAGCGAGGGCCGCAAGGTCGCCCGCGACGGACCGCGCTGACCTCCGTCGCAAGGCGGATGGGGCGGCCCTGGTCGTCGGCGGGCCCCACCTTCAAGCGCTTTCGCGGACGCGATGCTCGGACCAGGTCAGCGGGCGCCCGGGCGGCATCGACGGCGTGATCGTCATTCGCGCAGCAGCCCGACAAACCTCAATCCGCACCAGGCCGCGGAGACCGCCGCACTCGAGTCGGGATCATGCTCGCGGCATCGAGCGACACGGCGCGATGCCGGTCGTGGGAGTCGAGCGCTCCGACGCCGACACCGTCCTCGATCGGCTTCTTCAACAGCGACGGGGCCACCGCCACCGTGGACAGCGTCGATCTGGTCTCGGGGCGGGTGGCGCTCGTGTACGCGCTGAACGGGAGCGAGGGGAACTACGGCGTCAAGGCCACGGCGGACCGGTTGCTCCCCGCTCTGCGCCATCCGCGGCCGCCGGCGCTTCGCGGCCGGCGGCCGCGCCGTGAGGCTCGTCGGGCCTCGCGCTCTCGTTCGCGGTCGCCGGCGCTATTCGCGGGCCCGTGGCTGTCCGACATGCGCCGCGCACGGCCTCGCGCGGGAGAACTACCGCGGGCGGCGGGTCGCCGTTCCCGGCGGGCGCGGTGCTCGTCGCCTGCTCGCTGGTCGCGCTCGCGCCACTGGCGATCCTGGACGACCGCGCCGACCTCGACCTGCTCGACCCCGACCTGCGGCGCTGGGCCGTCTACGTCCTCGGCGTGGCCCTGCTCGGGCTGATCGACGACGCGCTGGGCCGGGGCTCGGACGCCTGGGCGCCCCGCGGCTGGCGCGGCCACGCGCGGGCGCGTCGCTGCGGGGCGGTTCTCGACCGGCGCGATCAAGGCCGTCGGCGCTCTGGCGCTCGCCGCCTACGCGACCTCGGGTCTCGGGCAGCACGACTTCGCCTACGTCGCCGACCTGGCGCTGCTGCTCCTGACGACCAATCTCTTCAACCTGCTCGACCTGCGGCCCGGGCGCGTGGAGAAGGTCTTCATCGCGCTCCTCGCCGCGCTTTGCATCGGCGCGTGGACCGTCGGTGCCCATCGAGCTGCTCGGCGTCTTCATCGGCCCGGTGCTGGTGGTGCGCCGCGTTCACCCTTCGGGAGCGCGCGATGCTCGGCGACACGGGCGCCAACCTGGTCGGCGCGCTCGCGGGGGTGTCGCTTCTGGTGACCCTGGGGGACGACGGCGCGCTACGTCGCGCCTCGGCGATCGTCGTCGCGCTCAACATTTACGGGGAGTTTCGGTCGATCTCGCGAACGATCGAGGGTGTTCCGCTGCTTCGCTCTCTAGACTCGCTCGGCAGAGTTGATTAGGCGCCAGAACGCGCAAGACCTGCGGATGAAGCCAGGCGAGACCAGGTTCATCTTCGTCACCGGCGGCGTCGTTTCGTCGCTGGGCAAGGGCATCGCCGCCAGCTCCATCGGGCGGCTGCTGGTGAGCCGGGGCTTCCGGGTCCAGCTACAGAAGTTCGACCCCTACATCAACGTCGATCCGGGGACGATGAGCCCGTTCCAGCACGGCGAGGTGTTCGTCACCGAGGACGGGGCCGAGACCGACCTCGACCTCGGCCACTACGAGCGCTTCACGGACGAGAACACATCGCGGGCCTCGAACGTCACCGCGGGCGCGGTCTACAACTCGGTGATCCGTCGGGAGCGCCGCGGCGACTACCTCGGCGCGACCGTCCAGGTGATCCCGCACATCACCGACGAGATCAAGCAGCGCATCCTGATCCTGGCCGAGTCTCAGGCGGTGGACTTCGTGATCACGGAGATCGGCGGGACCGTCGGTGACATCGAGTCGCTGCCGTTCCTGGAGGCGATCCGCCAGCTCTACACGGACCTCGGTCCGCGGCGCTGCATGTTCGTGCACCTCACTCTCGTGCCGTACGTCGGGCATGCGGGTGAGCTGAAGACCAAGCCGACCCAGCACTCGGTCAACGAGCTGCGGCGGATCGGCATTCAGCCGCACGCGCTCGTCTGCCGCTCGGAGCGCGGCCTCGACCGCGACATCCGCCGCAAGATCGCCCTGTTCGGGAGCGTCCCGGAGGAGGCCGTCATCTCGGCGCGGGACGTCGACAACATCTACAAGGTCCCGCTCGTGCTGCGTGCCGAGGGGATGGACGACCTCATCCTCGACCACTTCGGCATCGAGGCGCCGGCGCCCGATCTGGCCGAGTGGGAGGCGCTCGTGCGCAGGGCGGACGCCTGCGAGGGAGCGGTCCGCATCGCGCTGGTCGGCAAATACGTGCAGCTCGAGGACGCCTACAAGTCGGTGGTCGAGGCGCTGGACCACGGTGGCTACCACCACGGCATCAACGTGGACGTGCAGCTCGTCAACTCCGAGGACTTCGACCTCGGACGAGATCGAAAGTGCGGACGGGATCTTCATCCCGGGCGGCTTCGGCGAGCGGGGGATCGAGGGCAAGATCGAGGCCGCGCGCCTGGCGCGCGAGAACGGCATCCCGTACCTCGGGGTCTGTCTCGGCATGCAGATCGCGGTCGTGGAGTTCGCCCGCCACGTCGCCGGGATGGACGGGGCCAACTCCTCCGAGTTCGACCCCGAGACGCCCTATCCGGTCATCGACCTGCTTCCGGAGCAGAAGGAGGTCACCGACATGGGCGGGACGATGCGCCTCGGCGCGGACCCGGTGAAGATCCACGAGGAGCACATCGGCTCGCGAGATCTTCGGCGAGGCGGTCATCTACAAGCGCCACCGCCACCGCTACGAGGTGAACAACATGCTACGGCGCCGCCTCGAGGACGAGGGCCTGGTCGCCGAGCGGAACCTCGCCCGACGAGCGGCTGGTCGAGATGATCGAGCTACCCGACCACCCGTTCTTCGTCGCCTCGCAGTTCCACCCTGAGTTCAACTCGCGCCCGACCCGACCGGAGCCGCTGTTCCGCGAGTTCGTGGGCGCCGCAGCCCGGCGGGCGGCTGAGCGCGAGCCCGCGCCCGAGCCCTCGACCGACGTCGAGGAGCCGAGGACATCCAGGTCCGCCGGCGCGCCTGACCCGCAAGCGACGGGAGGTGCAAAACCCGCGCTCAGCGCGGGAAATGCACCTTTCGACGGAGCTATGCATTGTCTCCGCCCTTCATCCCACCGGAATGCTGGGCAGTTCATGGCCCCCGCCCTTCATCCCCTTGTCGCCGCCCATCGACTGCCGCTTCATGCCCTTCATCCCCTTGTCGCCGCCCATGGACCTGCCGTTCATGGAGCCGCCCTCCATGCTCTGCATCGCCCTCATCGCCTCGGGCGAGCCCGGGATCGTGAGCCCTGGGACGCTCGTCGGGGTGATCGCCACCGAAAGCCCCAGCACCAGTAGGAGAAGCGCGATCACGCGGTTGGCGAAGACCCGCCACGGCAGGAGCTTCTCGGCCGCGATCAGGGCCGCGATGAAGGCCATCCAGCCGATGCTCATCACCCCGAGCGCGAACAGCGCGGCCATGAGCGCCCAGCAGCAGCCCACGCACCAGCCTCCGTGCGTGATCCCCACCCGAAGGGCACCGAGCCGCCCCGGCCGCCAATGCTCCATCAGGAACGTGAAGGGGCTCCGGCAGTGCCGCAGGCACGTGTCCTTGAGCGGGGTGAGCTGGTAGACGGCCGCCGCCAAGATCATCCCTCCGGCCAGATACGGACCGGCGTTGTCCCATGCGAACGCGTCGCCGGTCACGGCCTTCCCAAGCTCGAAGATCCCAAAGCCCACCAGCCCGGCCGCGGTCCAGGTGACGAGGTAGCCGCCGACGAAGAGCGACGTGGACCCGATCGGCGCCGACCGTCCCCGAGCCTTGCGCCCCTCCTGGATCCTCACGTGCATGACGACCATCGGGACGATGGACGGGAACATCATCGCGGCCATCATCACGACCCACACGCCGAGGAAGAACCCGAGCGTCCCGGGGTCCGTGCCGGGGCCGGCGTCCATCCCGCCCATCTGGTCGTCCGTCACCAGCCAGGCGATCGCCGCGAGCAGGAACAGCGCCGCGATCAGCCCGGACTGGATCAGCCCGGGAAGCGGCGGCGCTCTGCGGATCGAGGCCGATTCCATGCGACCTCTCGCCTGGGGCTAGACGCGCCCGGCCGGAGCCTCGTCCGGCCCTTCGCTGGCTGGACAGCTCAAGTTGCACGAACAGGTCGCCACGTAGGAACCCGCAATGCGCCAAGCCATGGTCGTTCCTTTCCGCTCCCGCGCCCTTCGTTGCGGACGCCGTCGGTACCTGGTGGTGGGGAACCCTAGTCCCGCCACTCAGCAGGGTCAAGGGCTTCGGCATAGCCTTGGGCTCGTGGTGGATGGGCAGCGGATGTTCGACCGGTTCTCGCGGCTCTGCGAGATCGCGAGCCCGACCGGTTCGGAGCGCGCCGTGGCGAACGAGGTCCTCCGCGAGCTCCGCTCGCTGGGCGTCGAGGCGAAGGAGGACGACGCCGCCGGGCCGGCGCGCGCCGGCGCCGGAAACATCATCTGCCGGATCCCGGGGCGGCGCGACGCCTGGGTGATGTTCGACGCCCACCTGGACACGGTTCCCCATGAGGGCGCGATCGAGGTCATGCTGGATCAGGGCGTCTTTCGCTCGCGTGGGGACACGATCCTGGGGGCGGACAACAAGGCGGCCGTGACGGTCCTGGTGGAGCTCGCGGCTCGCTATCGCAACGTCGAGCCGCCGATGGGGCTCGAGCTCGTGTTCACGGTCGCAGAGGAGGATGGGCTTCGGGGGGCGAAGGAGCTCGACTTGGAGGGCCTCCGCTCCGAGTTCGGTTTCATCCTCGACCACGCGAGCCCGATCGGGGAGGTGATCACGGCCGCGCCCACCTACGAGCGGCTCGCGGCGGAGTTCGAGGGGACCGAGGCGCATGCGGGGATTCGCCCGGAGGAGGGCAGAAGCGCGGTCGAGGCGGCCGCCGTCGCCATCAGCCGCATGGAGCTTGGGCGCCTGGACGAGGAGACGACCGCCAACGTCGGGCTGATCGAGGGCGGCACCGCCTCCAATGTCGTGCCCGGGCGCTGCCGGATCGAGGGCGAGGCCAGAAGCCTCGACGACGGACGGGCGAGCAAGACCGTTGGGGCGATGGTCGACGCCTGCACCTGGGCTGCGAGCGAGCACGAGTGCGACGTCGACGTCGAGGTGACCGAGATGTTCCGCGGCTACCAGCTGCCGTCGAGGGCGTCGTCGGTGGCCATCGCCGGCGCTGCGCTCGAGCGCTGCGGCGTTGAGGTCCGTCGAGCGTCCACCGGCGGCGGGAGCGACGCCAACGCGCTCAACGCCCGCGGCTTCGAGGCCGTCCTGCTGGCGAACGGCACCGAGGCGAACCACACCCCTGAGGAGAGTGTCGCTGCCGAGCGGATCGCCCAGATGCTCCGGATCTGCGAAGCGATCGTCGACGAGGCCGCCGCTCGATGCTGAAGCTGCGCCGGGGCGTGGTCAGCTCAACTGACCCACTGAGGGTGCGGATCGGGGAGGAGGAACGGCCGGCCTGGGCGGACGCGGCGCTCGTGGGCGAGGTGGTCGCCGGCGACGAGGTCGTCGTCAACACGGAGGCCGCCGACCTGGGGCTCGGCTCGGGCGGCTTCGACATCGTGCACGTCAACCTCACCCGGGGCCTCGATGGTCCCGGGCCCGGGGAGGGCGGCCACGTTATGAAGCTGAACTACACGTCGCTGCAGCACTCCATCGATCCGGTCGAGGTTGGCGAGGGAGACGCCGGCGAAGCGCGCGATCGCAACGGTATGCCGGCGCCGCCGGTTCTCGTGCTGCCGCTTCACGGTCACCTCGCGCCAAGCGTGTGGGCGGCGAACCGGGCGCGCCCCGGGATCCGCATCGGATACGTCCAGTCCGCGGGCGGCTCGCTGCCCGGCACCCTGTCGCGCGACGTGGCCGAGCTGCGCGACCTGGGACTCCTCGTGGGCGATGTGACCGCGGGCGCGGCCTACGGCGGTGAGCACGAGGGGGTGACGATGCTCGGCGCGCTCGACGCCGCCGCCAGGGGGCTCCGCTGGGGCGCGATCGTCTGCGGGCCGGGTCCCGGGATCCTGGGATCGGCGACGCTCTACGGGCACGGCGGGATCACCGCGCTGGAGAATGCGCATGCCGCCTTGGCGCTCGGGCTTCCAACCCTGATCTCGCCACGGCTTTCGGCCTCCGATCCACGCGAACGCCACCGCGGGCTCAGCCACCACACCGAGACGGTCCTCGAGCTGCTGCTCGCGTCGGTGCGGGTGCCGGTTCCCGAGATCGAGCTGGCCGGGTGGCCCACGGGGGAGGAGGGCGGCGGCGTTGACATGCCCAGCGTCCTGGACGCGCTTCACCGCGTGTGCGACGACGCGCACGACGTGCAGGTGGAGCCGGTGGACCTCGAGGCGTACCGTGCGAGTGGCCTGCCCAGTCAGACCATGGGGCGCACGCTCGACCAGGATCCGCTGTTCTTCGCGGCACCGCTCGCTGCGGGTCGAGCCCTGGCCCTGGCGGTGCGGGCGTAGATCGGGTATATGGGGCGGACGTGGAACGGATCGACTCGAGGGCGGTGTATGAGGGCAAGATCGCGACCGTCCGCGAGGAGGTGTTCCGATATCCGGACGGGTCGACGGCGACGCGCGAGGTCGTCGGGCATCCCGGCGCGGTCGCGATGGTGGCCCACGACGACCTCCACATCTACCTCGTGCGCCAGCCGCGCGAGGCGGTGGGGGCGGAGTCCTTGCTCGAGCTTCCGGCCGGCAAGCTCGACGTTCCGTCCGAATCGCCGCTCGACTGCGCGAAGCGGGAGCTCGCGGAGGAGGTGGGCAAGCGCGCTTCCGTGTGGCGCGAGCTGAAGCGCTTCTACACGAGCCCGGGATTCGCGAATGAAGAGGTCGTCGTTTACCTCGCGACCGATCTCGACGACGCGAGCGCCGAGGCGGACGAGGAGGAGCGGTTGGAGATAGTGGCGTGGCCGCTGGCCGAGCTCGACCGCGCGATCGATGAGTGCCGTGACGCGAAGTCGCTGATCGGCATGCTGCTGTTCCGCGAGCGTCGACGCGCCTGACGCAGGCTGCCAGTCCGGTTGCACCGGCAGGGCGACCGGGCGCCGAGACGAATCGTAAGTCCATGGCCGTCGCGGTCAGGCCCGGAGACGATCGGAAGGGGGGCGTCGAGGCGCGCTTCGAGGCGCTGGTCCTCGACTTCCTCGCATACCTCGAGTTCGAGCGCGGCCTCTCCCGCAACACGCTTGACGCCTACCGTACGGACCTGCTCCAGTACGGGGCGTTCCTCGCGAAGCGGCGGCGCGGCGCGACCGAGGCCGACCGCGGCGATGTCGCGGACTTCCTTGCCGACCTCGCCACAGGCAACGGCCAACCCGCCTGCTCGCCGGCGACCGTCAATCGAAAGACCGCGTGCCTTCGCTCCTTCTATCGTCACCTGCGCCGCGAGGAGCTCATCGAGGAGGACCCGACGGCGGCGCTCAGCCCGCCGGCCAAGAGCCGCAAGCTCCCGCGCGTCCTGACTTACGCGGAGGTGAAGCGACTGCTCGAGAGCGTCAACGCGGGAGATGCGATCTCGGTTCGCGACCGGGCGCTGCTCGAGGTGATGTACGGATGTGGTCTGCGCGCATCGGAGGCCGTCGGATTGGACGTGAACGACGTCGACCTGCGACGGTCCTTCGTTCGCGCCCATGGCAAGGGCAACAAGGAGCGCGTGGTGCCGCTGGGCCGCCAGGCAGCGGCCGCGGTCACGCGCTACCTGCGCTCGGGACGGCCGGAGCTGGTGGGCACGCGGCCGGTATCCAGGCTGTTCGTCAACTTCCGCGGCGGTCCGCTCACCCGCCAGGGCCTGTACAAGGTGATCCAGCGCCATGCTGCGGAGGTCGGGCTGGCCGGACGCATGAGCCCGCACACCCTGCGCCACTCCTTCGCGACCCATCTGCTGTCCGGTGGCTGCGATCTGCGATCCGTCCAGGAGATGCTGGGCCACGCCGATGTCGCGACGACCCAGCTGTACACCCACCTCTCGGACACCCGGATCAAAGAGGTCTACTTCAAGGCGCACCCCCGGGCGAACGCGTCGTAGCTCGGCCGGCAGGGCGCCCTGTTTGAATCAGGGTGGTGCCGGAGCTTCCCGAAGTCGAGACGATTCGCCGCCAGCTCGAGCCGGAGATCACCGGCCGGCGGATCCTGGACGCGAAGGTGCTCGACGAGCGCTGGACGCGGCCGGAGCCGCCGCGTGAGGTCGAGCAGGCGATCGCGGGGCGGACGATCGAGGCCGTCGAGCGGCGGGGGAAGTACCTGCTCCTGCGACTGGAGGGCCACATTACGCTTGCGATGCACCTGCGAATGACCGGCAATCTCCTGCTCGACGAGGACGCGAACGACGACGGTGACGATCCGCGGCGGCTCGGCGGCGAGCGGCTGTACGAAGGAAGCCCGGAGCTGCGCTACCTGCGAGCCCAGCTGCGCCTGGACGGCGGGCGGCGCCTCATGTTCACCGATCCGCGGCGGTTCGGCCAGGCCGTCGTGCTGCACGACCACGAGCTCGACGAGTACTTCGCCGCGCGGCTCGGGGTCGAGCCACTGTCGGACTCGCTGACCGCGGAGGAGCTCTGCCGGCGGGCCGCAGGCCGCCGCGCGCCGCTCAAGTCGTTCCTGCTGAATCAGCTGGGCGTCGCCGGAATCGGGAACATCTACGCCGACGAGGCGCTGCACCGCGCGGAGCTTCACCCGCTCTCCCCGGCCGGATCGATGAAGCCCGATGACTGCGAGCGACTGCGCCTAGGGATCGTCGGGGCGCTGGAGGCCGGTCTACGGAGCGGCGGCGCCTCGATCGACGACTATCGCGACACACGTGGCGACCAAGGAGCGATGCAGGACGAGTTCCTCGTCCACACGCGGGAGGGGAAGCCGTGCCCGCGCTGTGGGACGGAGATCAAGCGGATCACGCTGGGCGGCCGGTCGACGTACTTCTGCCCGTCGTGCCAACGCCGGCTTCGGCGCCGGCCGCGCCGCGGCGCCCGCGGGAGGCAGGCGCGGTGAGCGACGTCAACGCATCGAGTGGCGTGGAGCCACCTGCGGGCTTCGAGATCGGTCACTGCACGGACACCGAGGGGGCGACCGGATGCACGGTGGTTCTCGCCCCCGCCGGAGCTCGCGGGGGCGTCGACGTTCGCGGCGGCGGCCCGGGAACTCGCGAGACCGACGTCATCGGCCCCTTCGCCGGGACGAGCGAGGTCAGCGGCGTGGCGCTGTGCGGCGGCAGCGCCTTCGGCCTCGCCGCCGCGGACGGTGTGGTCCGCTGGCTGGAGCGGCACGGACGCGGTTACGCGACTCCGGCCGGCCGGGTCCCGATCGTGCCGGCCGCGGTCGTGTATGACCTCGTCGAGGGTGATGCGGGAGCCCGGCCGGGTCCCGACGCCGGATACGCGGCATGCGAGGCGGCTGCCGGCAACATCCCGGAGCGCGGCCGGGTGGGCGCCGGGACCGGGGCGGCCGTGGGGAAGATCCTGGGACGCGAGCGCTCGACGGCGGCCGGGATCGGGTTCGCGGCGGGGCGCAGCGGCGCGGGCGAGACGGTCGCGGCCCTGGCGGTGGTGAACGCCTTCGGCGACGTGATCGGCGAGGACGGGCGGGTGCTCGCCGGCGCGGTCGGTGCCGACGGTGAGCCGGTATCGACCGCCGAGACGATCGCGGCGATGAAGGGTCCGCCCGACTGGACGCGGCTGGAGGAGCGCAACACGACCCTCGTCTGTGTGATGACGGACGCGACGCTGGACAAGGCGGCCTGCGCGCGTGTAGCGCGGATGGCGAGCGGCGGCGTCGCGCGCGCCATCGACCCGGTGTTCTCCGACGTGGACGGCGACGTCGTCTTCTGCCTCTCGTCCGGCACCGGCGACACCGAGCGCTTCACCCCGATCTCGATCGGCACGCTCGCCGCGACGGTGACGGCGGCGGCCATCCGAGATTCGGTTCGCGCCGCCTCCTGACGCGGCCCCGTCTCCCGCCCCACGACCTTGGGGTGTTGGGGTTGCTATGGCGTACCTGAATCCCCAAAACCACATGGCTCGAACCGGCATTGCGTCCGACGCCCGAGTCATCTTTCCCGGCCCATGCCGGGGAGCTACAAGACCGAGGCGATCGTCCTTCGCAGCATCCGCTACGGGGAGGCGGACCGTGTGTTGCACCTCTACAGTGCGACGCGCGGGCGAATCAACGCGATCGCCAAGGGGTCGCGGCGGCCGAAATCGCGCTTCGGCGGTCGCCTGGAACCGTACTTTCGGCTCGATCTCGTGCTCTATGAAGGGCGGGGGGAGCTCGCGACGGTGACGTCGGCGCGACCGTCGCCGCGCACCCCGATCTGCGCTCGAACGGGCCGGCGCTGATGGCCGCTGCGCGGGGCTGTGATGCGGTGCTGCGGCTGTGCGACTCCGAGGAGCCGAACCCGCCCGCCTACAACCTGCTGTGCCGCTATCTGGTCCTGCTCGACGGCCAGGAGCCTCCGAGCGGGGTGTCGCCATTCCCGATCGTTGACGGCGCGGCGGGCCGGGCGACGGCGCTTGCGTTCAGGCTCAAGCTGGCGCTGGCCGCGGGCTTCAGCCCCGAGCTCTCCTCGTGCGCGCGCTGCGGCGAATCCGATGGGCTGGTCGGCTTCTCGGGGGCCGCCGGCGGCGTCGTGTGCGCGGCATGCGAGCGCGGCGGCTTCGAGCTGTCGCCCGAGGCACACCGGTTCATGGTCGAGGCGTTGGGTCAGCCACTGGCCGCCACGCCGAGCGCATCGGAGCGCGACCTGCGTCAGGTCGACCGCGCGATCTCGGAGACGCTGGAGCACCACGCACACGTGCGGCTGCGAGCCGCGGCGTAGTGCTCGGGACCGGCAGTTGGCCGAGCTCGCCATCCGGGTTCCGTCGGTAGAGGCGCTGTTCGACGCCTGGAGCGCCGAGCCGCTGGCCCGCCGACCGTTGAGCGACGAGGCTCGGGAGCGGATCGTCGACAAGTGGACGCGCGCACGCAAGGGCGCTGACGGGCCGCCCACCGTGGCGCTGAGGCTCCCCGAGGCCGAGCGCCGGGAGGGGCTGGACGCCACCATCGTGGCGGCCGTCCATAACGACCTGGAGACGATGGCGGTGGACTCACGCCGTCACTGGATTCGGCGCAGCCTGCGTCCACGCGAGAGCCGCATCGGGATCGCGCTGTTCTTCATTGCGCTTGTGCTGGCGGCCCTGTTCGACTATGGCGACACCGGCGATTCGTTCTTCGGCCAGGTCTTCGTGGTGCTTTCATGGGTCGCACTCTGGGGCCCCGCATACCGGGTCATCACGGCCGCGTCGTTCCGGCTCGCACGTCGCCGGTTCGCCGAGCTTTCGCGCGCGGAGGTCCGGGTTTCCTGGGATCCGGACTAGCGCTCCCGGAATTGGGCTTCGAGGACCGGTGCCCGTTGTCGCCTTTGACCGCCGGCGTAGGATGAGCTCGTGCCTGGCTGACGGTAGAGAGCGCTTTGGTTTCACGCGGGCACCGGCCCGGCCCGACTTGACCCCCGAGGCCACGATCTCTGGCCTCGACCGGTTGCCGCCCGCCTGGGTGGAGGCGCGCGAGCCCCGCCTTCAGGGTCCACTCCCCCCGATGCGCGGACACCAACGGCATTGCTTCCACCCGGACGGTGGAAATCCGCCGCTCGCCGGGGTCAGCCCTCGTCGCTCAGCCCGATGCGACGGTCGAAGCCGCCGGGCGCATGGATGTTCAGCATGCGTACCGGGGTCGCGCCCTCGTTGCGAAAGGCGTGCTCCGTGCCCGGCGCCACCAGCACGAACGTCCCGGGCGGCGCTGCGACGTCCCTCCCCTCGACGGTGAAGATCATCTCCCCCTCCAGAATGTAGAAGGCGTCGTCCTCCTCTTCGTGGACGTGCGCCTCGAGCTCCCGGCCGGCGGCGATCTCGATGATCGAGAAGTTGAACCGGGGCGTGTCGGCGGTGCGCGCGAGGAACTCGACGTTGCCGATCCGGTGGCCCTGCCCCGGCGGGATGACCACGGCGCCTTCGCTCATGGGCTCAGCCGCGGCACTAGCGCTTGGGGCGGTACAAGCGTTCGGTCACCCGCAGCTGGATCGCGCGTGGGCTCGGGCGGGTGGCGCGGATGAACCAGCGGATGGTGCGGCCCGGAATCACCGACCGATGGCCCTTGTCCCAGGCCTCGAGCGCTTCCTGGACGACCTGCTCCGCTGGGATCTCGCCCGGCGCGGGGGCGCTTCGGCCGGTTTCGTAGCCCGCCACCTGCTGCCATTCGGTGGGCACCGGCCCCGGGTTCACGGACATGGCGCGCACGCCTGTCCCGCGCAGCTCGATGTGAAGCGCGTCGGTGAAGCTGATCGCGAACGCCTTCGTCGCGGCGTAGACGGATTCGTACGGGATCGGCTGAAAGCCGGCACTCGACGCGACGTTGATGACCCCGCCGCGACGCCTCTCGACCATCCCGGGCAGGAACGCGTGGCAGAGCGTCACGACCGCCTCGCAGTTGAGGCGCACCTGCTCCGCGTCGCGCGCAGGATCGTGCTCGAGGAACGGTCCGGACGTTCCGAAGCCCGCGTTGTTGACGAGCAGATCGACCTGGGCGCCGAGCTCCTGAACTCGCCCGCCCAGGGAGACGGCGTCGGCGGCGAGGTCGCACGCGACCACCTTCGCCTCGGTCGGCAGCTCGGACGCCAGCCGCTCGAGGCGGTCGGCGCGGCGCGCGACAAGCACAAGGTCGTGACTCCGAGCGGCGAGTTGGCGAGCGAATTGTTCGCCAATTCCCGAAGATGCGCCGGTTACGAGCGCTGTTTCGGGCATGTCCTGACCCTATTCTCTTTTCGAGGTGTCGGCCGTCCCGCCACAGTCCGCTGCAGTTGAGCCCAGGTCGCTCGAGGAGCGCGTCCGGGCCTGGGAGAGCGAGTACCTGTGGCAGCTCGCGACGCCGTCCTATCCGGCGGTCCGACGGGAGCCCGAACCCGACAGCGCGATGCGCACGCCGTTTCAGCGCGACCGGGATCGAGTTGTTCACTCGAAGGCGTTCCGGCGGCTGAAGTACAAGACGCAGGTCTTCATCGCGCCGGAGGGCGATCACTACCGGACGCGCCTGACCCACACGATCGAGACCTGCGGGATCGCGCGTACGGTAGCGCGGGCGCTGGGGTTGAACGAGGACCTCGCGGAGGCGATCGGCCTGGGCCACGACCTGGGGCATCCGCCCTTCGGCCACATCGGCGAGGAGGCGCTCGACGCCGCGCTTCGCGAGCACGCCGGGCGAAGCTTTCGCCACAACCGGCAGTCGCTGCGGCTGGTGGACGTGTTGGAGCGCGACGGACGCGGGCTGAACCTCACCGAGCCGGTCCGGGACGGGATCCTCAACCACACCGGGGCGGAGCTACCAAGCACCCTGGAGGGGCGGGTTGTCCGGCTCGTCGATCGTGTCGCCTACATCAACCACGATCTCGATGACGCGGTGCGCGCCGGGATCATCCGCCCCGACGATCTGCCCGCACCCGAGCTCGAGCTGCTGGGGCCGACGGGCGCCCGGCGGATCGACAAGCTGGCGACGGACCTCGTCGACCAGTCTCGCAAGGCCGGCGACATCACCCAGAGCGAGGATGTCGGCCAGGCCATGCGGGTGTTGCGTCAGTTCATGTTCGAGCGGGTGTACCTGGGCGCTGAGGCGCGCAGCGAGCACGAGCGGGTACACCGCACGGTCCGCGGGCTGTTCGAGCACTACGTGCAGCACCCGGACGAGATCCCGGAGGGTGCAGCCGGCGCCGACGATATCCAGCGAATCACCGACTACATCGCCGGCATGACGGACCGCTTCTGCATCGCGGCCTTCAAGCGGATCGCGCTGCCCGAGGAGAGTCGTCTCTGAGCAAGTTCACTCACGAGACGGTTGAGCGCGTCAAGGACGCCGCGGACATCGTCGAGATCGTCTCGGCGTACACGGACCTGCGCCGCGCGGGTGAGCGCTACACGGGCCTGTGCCCGTTTCATGAGGAGCGGACACCGTCGTTCTCGGTCGATCCGCGCGAGAAGCTCTACTACTGCTTCGGCTGCGAGGCCGGGGGAGACGTGTTCCGGTTCGTCCAGGAGAAGGAGGGCCTCGGCTTCCCAGAGGCGCTCGAGGCACTCGGGGAGCGCTACGGCGTCGAGATCGAGCGCGAGAGCGCGGATCCGCAGGCCGAGGAGCGACGCCGGCGAAGGGCGCGGCTCGGGGAGTTGCTCGAGCGCACCGCCCGCTACTACGCCCAGTACCTCTGGGAGAGCTCGGAGGCGGCGAAGGCGCGCGAGTACCTGAGCTCGCGGAACCTTGGCGAGGAGGTGCTGCGAGGGTTCGGGATCGGATACGCGCCGAGCGCCTGGGACCGAGTGCTCAAGAACGGCCAGGAGGCCGGCTACGACCTACGCGAGCTCTCCGCCGCCGGGCTGGTCCAGAAGGGTCGGCAGGGCGGGCAATACGACCGGTTCCGGGCGCGGATCATGTTCCCGGTTCGCGACCCGCGGGGGCGGGTTGAGGGGTTCGGCGCGCGAGCGCTGCGCTCGGGCACGAAGCCGAAGTACCTGAACTCGCCTGAGGGGGAGCTCTACCGCAAGAGCCGCACGCTGTATGGGATCGATCAGGCTCGAAGCGCGATCGCCAAGGTCGGGCGAGCGGTAGTGGTGGAGGGATACACGGACGTGCTGGCAGCGCACCAGGCCGGCATCGCCGAGGCGGTGGCCGTGATGGGGACGGCCATCACACCCGACCAGCTCCAGGCCCTCGCCCGGTACACGGAGGAGGTCGTGCTGGCGCTCGATGCCGATCGGGCGGGCCGCGCCGCGATGCTTCGCGCGCAGCGCGTCGCGGCGGGCCGGAAGCTGCGGTTGCGCGTAGCGTCGATCCCCGCCGGCGAGGACCCGGCGGACATGCTCACGGATGGCGGCGCTGACCGGTTTCGGGAGCTGGTCCTGGACGCGGTGGAGCTGCCGGAGTTCCACGTCCGTGTGGCGCTCGACGAGGCCGACCTTTCGTCGCCCGGCGGCCGCGACCGCGCGCTCGACGAGGTGGTGCCCGTGCTCGCGGCGATGGGGGAGTCGATCAGCCGCGACGAGCTCGCCCGGGTGGCGGCCGATCGCCTGAACGCCGATCCCGGCCTCGTGATGAGGCGCCTGGCGACGTCGGGCGCTGTGGGCCGGGGGGCGGCGCCGGCAAAGCCGGCAGCGCCGGCCGATGGGCCGACGCCACCGCGCGCTCCGGCTCGCCCTCTCAGCGCCCGGGAGCTTCAGGAGCGCGCGCTGCTCGCGATGTGCGTCGCCTCGCCGGGCGAGGGCCGCGAGTTCCTCGAGCGACTCACACCGGACCATCTGTCGGGACCCGCGGTCGTGCGGGCGAGGGACTGGCTGCTCGGGCATCTGGAGGAGCCGCTTGCCGGCCTTCCACGCGACGACGACGAGCTCGTCTCGCTCGTCACCTACGTCTACACGCGCGCGGACCGGGAGCCGGGCGGTCGCGATGCAATGGAGCTGAACTTCCTCCAACTCGAGAAAGCGGCGATCGAGGGGCGAATCGACGCTGTCCGTCGTTCCGGCGGAGACCCACCGGTCGAGCTCCAGCGCAACCGCGCGGAGCTGGCGGAACGAATCGCCCACTGGGAGGCGACGACGAGCCGGCTCTGACTCCGGATCCGCGTCGAGAGAACACTTATAACGTGGTGAATCCCACGCTCGAAGGGATGGGGCATGCGTCGCTACAGTTCTGGCACGGCAGCCGGCTAGCTCAGCGGCAAACACGGTCCGGGGTAGCTCAATTAGGCAGAGCGGCGCGCTGTTAACGCGAAGGTTGCGGGTTCGAGTCCCGCCCCCGGAGCTTCGAGAGGCCGGCCTCCACGGCCTCTTCTCATTCGTCGAGCAGCCTTTGGACCAGGCGGGCGCCGTGGTCCGCGCCGTCGTTTGCTCGGGTCCAGTTCGCGAAGTGCTCTGCTCGCCGACCAAACGATGCATCGCCGAGGATTCGTCGCGTCGCCACCCGTAAGGGGCCCGTGGCGACCAGCCGCCACGGAAGCATCAGGCCGGCGCCCGCCCACGCCACTCGCGCTGAGTTCTCCGCCATGTCCCCGACGTGCGGGCAGCACAACAGCGGCACGCCCGCGGCCAGCGCTCTCGCCACCGTTCCGTGCCCGCCGTGGCAGATCACGAGCGACGCCTGGGCCATAGCCTGCGAGTACGACAGCCAGTCGACCACCACGGCGTTTGCGGGTGCCGTGACTTGGGGCGACTCGCCGCGCCGGTTCGTCGTCGCGACCACCCGCACCGGCTCATCCGCGAGCGCCTCGAGCGCCGTCTGAACCAACTGCAGTTGGGGGTCCTGCGCGGTGCTCGGCGCCACGAGCACGAGCGGCTCGTCCCCGTCCGGAAGCTCGATGTCCGGGTACGGGAGCTCGAACCGCATCGGGCCGGTTATGTGAACCTCCGAGGGCCACCGCCGCGGGTACTCGAGCTGCGGGAATGTCGCCACGAGTGCCAGCTCACGGCTGATCCCCCCGTGAAACCGCTCCACAGGCGGCAGCCCGATCGCCGTCCGCGTCTCGTTCAGCTCGCGCCGCCCGCGCCGCAGCCCGCTCTCGAGTACCGGCAGTGCCCCACGCCAGACCGCCCGCCCAATCGGCGTTCGCGGCGGTTGCAGTCCGAACGCGAAGAACGGGAGCCCCGGCTCGTGGACCGGATAGACATGCGGGATCAGCGTCGCTCGCATCCGGCCCGCTCGCTCCGCCGCCAGCGCCGGCGCCAGCGTGAGGATGTCGCTCACGACCACATCGGGTTGAAAGTCGTCCATCAGTGGCTCCAGGGCGAGCGCGGCGTGTGCGGCCGTCCTCCCGCCGGCCGAGCCCGGCTCCGACGGCGGGAACGTCCTGTACTCCTCGGCGGCCGTGAACCCCAAGCCCTCGCCTTCGACAGCATCCCGCCACCGCTCCCAGGTCTCGACGAGCACCTCGTGCCCGCGGCCCCACAGCGCCCGCGCCAGCGCGATCGCCGGAAACGCGTGGCCGGCATCCCCGAACGCCGCCACCAGGAATCTGCGCCGACTCACTGCAAACCCAGTTGCGCCGGCGCCGCGCAGGCGCGCGTACTCCACCGAACCGCGCTATCCCTTCGCCGATGCGACGACGCGATCGCAATCCCGCCGAGCGCCTCCGCCTGGCGGTCCAGGCACTCCCGAGGCCCACCCGCGACGCGATGCTGCGCGGAATCGCCGCCAACCCGATCGTCGTCGGTGCCTACGTGGACCGCGAGTCCGGCGGCATCTGCCCGATGCTGGCCGCGCACCGCAACGGCGGCCGCACCAGCCTCGCAAGCTTCGCTCGCGCCTGGGACCGCTACACCGGCGCCAAGCGGCCCCGCCTCGCGACGCGGCGCGAGCTCCGCACCCTCCGTTCGCTGCTCGAATCCTCGCTCACCGAGGGCATCACCGGGAGCGGTTCGATCGCCGCCGCCGCGGCGGAGATCCGCGCCCAACGGGAAGAGCTGGCCGCCCGCCGGGCGCGCTGTCCTGAGCCCGAGGCGCCGGCGATCACCGAGCCCGCCGACGCGCCGATCCGCATCCGGCGATGCGCCGAGACCGGCGAGCGCAACCGTACCGGCGAGCTCCGCGACCGGCTCCGCTGGTCGTGGATGCGGCCGGCGCGCCGGTACGAGGAGTTCCAGGATCTTCTCGCCGCCGCCGAGGAGCAGCTCACGGCAGGCGATCCGACCAGCGACGCGGAGCATTCCGCCTGGCGGCCCGCGTAGCCTTCAGTCGCGCCCGCTCACGCCACCGCACCCGACAGCTCGTCCGGGCGCGCGAAGACGATTTCCGGCACAAGGCACCCCGGCGACGTCCGCAGCAGGAAGCGCACCGACTCGGAGATGTCCTCCGGCCGGATCATGTCCTCCGGCTTCACCATCTCCCGCACGTACTCCGTCATCGGGGTATCCACGAACCCGGGGCAGAGGGCCGTCACCTGGATCCCCTGCCCGGAGACCTCCTTCTGGGTCGCCTCGCTGAACCCGATCACCGCCGCCTTGGTCGCCGAATAGACCGAGAGCCACGGCTGTCCCGATTTCCCCGCGATCGACGCCGTATTCACGATCAGCGCCTTCCCGTGCTCCGCGCCGGCCTCACGCAGGAGCGGCAGTGCCTCCCGGGTGCCGATGATCACAGCGCGCAGGTTCACCCCGAGCTGCATGTCGAGGTACTTCGTCGTGATTTCGTGCATCGCCTCGCCGATGCCGACACCGGCGTTGTTCACGAGGACGTCCAGGCGCCCGAACCGCTCCCTGTGCGAGCGAACGACCTCCGCCAACGCGTCCTCGTCCGTCATGTTCGCCGGAAGCGAATTCACGTCGAGGCCGGCGCCCCGCAACTCCTCGGCGGTCGCCTCCAGCTTCTCCGGCCGCCGCGCGGCAATCGTCAACCCGTAGCCGTCCTCGCCCAGAGCCCGGGCAATCGCCCGGCCAATCCCGCTCGATCCGCCCGTTATGAGCGCCGCTCGCGCCGCCACGACATCTCCTCTCGTCGCTCTTTGCGGGCCGGACCCTACCGGCCGGTGTGGCATCGCCTGAACCTTGCCGGCCTGTCATCGGTAATCGTTAAAGGACCAGCGAGCGGAGGAGGTCAGATGGATCGCGGAAGTCGCATGCGAAGTCTCGGAGCCGTCACAGCGGTGGCCGCCCTGACCCTCGGTGTCGGGGTCGCGCAGGCGGGGGGCGGCACGGTCAGCGGATCCAACTTCAGCTTCAAGCCGAAGACGATCACGATCCAAAAGGGCGCCACGGTCAACTGGAAGTGGGTCAACGGCAGACACACCGTCACCTTCGTCAAGGGCTCCTTTGACAAGTCGCTGAACACAAGCCACCGCACCCGCACCCGCACCTTCAATACAGCGGGCACTTTCAAGTACTTCTGTCGCTTCCACCGGAGCCTCGGGATGACGGGCAAAGTCGTCGTCCAGTAGCCGCAGCCACCAGGTCCTGGGGAGGAGGCAGCAGGGCTATCGTGAACCCGGCAACGAGGCCCGATCGGGCCTCGAGGGCCGGTAGCTCAGGTGGTCAGAGCAGCGGACTCATAATCCGTTGGTCGGTGGTTCGAATCCACCCCGGCCCACTCCTCAAAACCCCTGCATGGGCAGGACTTCCTGATGGCGAGGGAGGAGCCCTCCGGAGTTCGAATACCCCCAGTGGGCAACGGATTGGGCAACGCGGGGGTGTTGGATACCTGCGATGAGGGCCGGGAGCGGCAGCTCACCCGGAACGGCGAGGGCGACTCATCGGCGCGTTCAGCTCGGCCCTAGTCGCAGAAGAGCTTGGACTTCCGCCAGAAGTGCGCGTGAGGCGGATTTTTGCCGGGGAAGCGGAGCCGGGCCTGCTTGAACATGCGGACGGCGCAGCCACCGCAGTGCGTGTTGCCCGGTCGGATGAGCTTGGTACGCACCCGATACCCGTGGAAGTCGCCCTCGCCACAGGAGGGCTTGCAGTCGTTCAGATGAAAACGACCTACCCCCTTCGCGTGGCGGTGTCCCCATCCTGGCCAATGCCTGTTCGTGATGAACGCCCCGACATCACCGCAGCTCAACACGATTCGCACTGCTTTACCTTTGGGACCTGGCAGTCCTTCGGGGCATAGGTTGGGCGCGCACCGGCAGTCGCGGAGGCGAGAGCCGCTCCCACCAACAGCAGGGCGAGACAGATCCCGATTCGGCGCACGAGCACGACTCTAGGACCGGGTCGGTCTTGCGCGTCAAGGCTTCGAGACGTAGATCGTTGACACGCGGAAGTCTGTCGCCGCAAGCAACATGAGCGGCGATGGTGGAGGCGGCTTGCTCGGCGGCCGGTGCCGAAGTAGCGGTTCACCTTCCCGCGGGGGTGCACTATGAGTCGTCAGAAAATGGCCGAGCGAGGGGGGGACCCCCATCACCACCACCAGCACCTCAACCGAGCGCGCGCAGCCTGCGACATCGCCTTACTCCGAAAGCCCGGCGGCTTTAAGTGCGTCGTCCCTCGTCCAGAAGACCTGACGCCTTGCGAGCTTGCTCTCCGCGACCCAAAGCACCGACCAGAAGCGGAGCTCTACCGGCGCGCCGCTGCCGGTGCCGCGCGCGGTGAGAACGGTCTCGGTGAAGACCAGATCACCACTCAGTTCCGTGATCTCCTCGATGGCGACGTGGAAGCTCTCCCAGGGTTCGAGGAGCGCCTCTTTGAACCACTCTCGCACCTCCGCACGCCCGCGGTAGACATCTCGAAGTCCCGGAAGCTCGGGGTTCTCCTCCCAAACAACATCGGGCGCAAGGAGAGCCACAAAGGCATCCACGTCGCGTCGGTTGAAAGCATCGATCCCTCCCCGTACGAGCTCGACGTTCTCCTGCGAGATCGCCCGCGCAGTATCTCGCGGGATGGGCACGACGTTTTTGCGCGACGCGGTGGCAGAGTGACCGGGCGCGAGCCAAAACCCGTGTAGGCGGTGACTCTTGGTCGTCCCGGCCTACACGACCGTCAGCTGCAACAGCACACCGATCAGCCCGCATCCGAGGACAACGTAGACCACGGTCAGCTTGCCGTGCCAGTAGCTGAGCGCCAAGAAAGCGCCGATGGCAAGTAGCGCGGTCGGGACGTCGACCACGCTGGTGTCGACGATATGGATGGTCACGGAGGCGATCAGGCCAATCACCCCGGCCGCGACTCCGAGGAGGAAAGGATGCATGCGCACATTCTCGGCCACCGCCACCAGCTGGCGGTGGAAGAAAATCGGAAAGACGAAGGCCGGAAGGAAGATCCCAAGCGTCATTACGAGGGCGCCGGTCAGCCCGCCCGCGACGTAGCCAACGAAGGTCGAGAAGATGATCAGCGGTGCCGGTAGCACGCCGCTCATCGCCAGGCCGTCGACGAACTGGCTGTTGGTGAGCCAGTGATGGACCTCCACGGATCCCTGCTGCAGGAACGGAATCACGGTGAAGGCTCCACCGAACGTCAGCAACCCCGCCTTCAGCCCCTCCCAGAAGATCGCCGCGTTCAGCGAGACCGTCACCGCTCCGACGAGGACGACGAGGACGACTGGTCCCAGCGAGAGCGAGTTTGCGCGTCGGGTCCATCGCCCCGTGTTGGTCCAGAGTTCGTACGCGAGCCCGGCACCAAGCAACACCAGGACGAAGCTCGCATCGACGAATAGCGTGAGGGCGAAGCCTGCGACCGCGATCAGCGCCAACGGGACGTCGGTGATGAAGGTGCGGCTGAGGCGGACGACCGCGCGGGCGACGATCGCGCCGACTGCGGCGCTCAGACCGTAGAACAGCTCGTCGAGGTGCCCGGCCAGGTTCGCCTCAACGTAGAGGATCGACAAGGCAAGCATCAGGACAAAGCCGGGCAGCATGAAGCCGAGTCCGGCAAGGAACCCGCCCAACTTGCCGCCGCGGACGCGTCCGAAGTAGACGCAGAGCTCGTGCGCCTCGGGGCCGGGGAGGATCTGAAAGACGGCGAGGGTCTTCTTGAAGCTCTCCTCGGAGACCCACCCGTTCTCGTCGACGCACTCGTGCTTGATCATCGCGATCTGCGCCGCAGGGCCGCCCCAGGCCAACCCCCCGAACTTCAGGAAGCGGAGGAAGATCGAAAGCGGTGAGTCGTGCGACTCCGCGGATGTCGCGGGAATGGAGCGAGCCGGGGCGGCCAGGGTGCGGATTGTGCCGAAGCGGTTCGGACGCTGACGCAAGTCGGCAGCCACCGGCGCAGCCAAGCGCCAGCAGGCGGTACTAGACGAGCCCTTGCCGATCCTGGGTCCGATTCCCGCGCCGGTGACGGCTAGCGTGAGCGGCGGCTCGACCTAGCCTTGTCATCCAGTGCCTCTCGCCGACCTGCTCCACCAACTCGACCCTCGCCCCGACATCCGGGCCGTCAGTTCGAACGGATCTGCAAGTGGTACTTGCAGAGCGCGCCCGAGTACCGCCGCAAGCGGCATCTTTCACCTGAATGTCTCCAGCGAACGGAGCGGCGATGAGCCAGCGACCCTGCCCTCGATGCGGAGCCCGGCCCCCGGCCGATGCTCCGACCTGCCCGAGTTGCGGGAGGCGGAGGACCGGCGACGAGATCCGCGCTGGTGACCGCTTCATCGACGGCGACGCCGAGGCCGTGGACGCCCAGGACGGGCGAACCGAGGTGACCTTCGCGCCGAAGTTTTTGCGCCCGCGGCGCCCTCAACCGAAGGACTCCGACTGACAGCCCGAACACGCGAGAGCTGCCAGAAAGCGGCTGGTCGCGGACAACGAGCGGCACTTCCCGGCCGGACCGCGACGGCCGCGCCTGCGTCTACCGCGGGGGACCCGCCACCGATGTCGACCATCTCATCCCGATCGCCGCCGGTGGCACCGATTCACTGGCAAATCTGCGACCGCGTGCGCCCGGTGCAGTCGGGGTCGGCGCCGAGATTCGCCTGGCCGCGACCGACGCGACCGCACGTGACACGGCCGCGTCGCTTTACGGCGGGCTAGTTACGCCTCAATGGCTCGCCTGCTGGAAGCAGGCAACGTCGTACTGCGAGACGGTGTGCGTCTGGTTGGCCGTGGGCGGCAGGATGCTGGGGTCCGCGTAGTGGTCCTCCGCGTTGGCGAACCCGTTGCTGGTAGTGAATCCGTTGTGGTCGATACCCAGCATCTCGCAGTCCTGGCTCGGCTGGCCCGTGGTGCCCGTCGCCAGGTGTGGGTTCGCGGCGAAGGCGGCACTCGCTGGCAGGGCGGCGAATACGAGGGAGACGGCTACAACTGCGATGGATCTACGCATCTGATCCTCACTTTGTCTGGCCGACCATTAGGTCGGCAGTTGTCGGTCTCCCCCCGACCTTGGGGATACCGGCACCAGAGCCGAATGGTTCAATCGCGTGCGTCGCTCAGTCGCAGCGTTTTTGGCAGGCGCAGACGAAGAGTGAGCCGGGACACCGCCCTAAAGAGAAACCGGGGCCTACTCCCGCAGCCCGGCGCCTTCGAGGCGGCGGAGTAGCCGAGGAACTGAGGGTGTGAAATGGAGAGGCACTTCGCATTGGTTCACGGCCCCGGCTGCGGGAGCGGGGGGATCAGGCTCCCGTGTGCCGGGGCTGTTCGTCTGGTGGGACCGAGGTCAGGCGACGTGACTGACCTACTCCCGCCGCCCGGCGGCTTCGAGGGCTTCAGCCTCGCTTCCCCGCGAGTATGCTGAAGCCATGGGTAAGACCTCGTCCGGTTTTGGTGGGATCAAGCAGGTCAGTGTCGGCGTGTCGATCGGCTTCCCACTGCTGGTGGTTGGGGTGCTGATGCTGGCGCTGTTCACCATTTCCGTGGTCGGAATCGGCACCTCGCTATGGATTCTCGCCGGGGCGATGGTCGGAGCCGGACTCCTCGCGGCGGCCTCCCGTTGGCTTTTCTGAGATAGGGCGTACACGATCTTCCTGTTAGGGAGGGGCGGCGGCTTCCGAGGGCTTCCTCCGGGTTCGGGTTCTCCTGCGACATCGCCTACGCAGTATCTCGCGCACGGAGAGGGTTTGCGAAGGGCCCCGGCCGCTAGACCCAGGCGGTAGCCAGGGAACCCGGGGCCAAGGCCACCAGCGTACTCCTGCCCGGGGTGCCTGGGTCGTGAGCGCTGAACTCCCTTCGACGTCTCCTGCGACATCGCCTACTCCCGCAGCCCGGCGGCTTCGAGGGCCTCCGCTGGCTCCGAGAAGAAGCGCGTGTAAGCGATCTTTCCCCGTCGCACCCTCGTGAATACGCCAAGCGGGACGTTGAGCTCGACGCCGCTCGCTCGCCC
Organism: uncultured Actinomycetes bacterium; assembly: GCA_963797665.1. Lineage (GTDB taxonomy): Bacteria > Actinomycetota > Thermoleophilia > Solirubrobacterales > 70-9 > AC-56. The sequence continues at coordinate 81,971 of CAWCQE010000024.1, forward strand.
ACGAGCCTGGAACCGGCCAATGCCGACGACCTGCTCTCCGGCGTCTCGCGTCTCGTCGATCTCGAACCGCACCTCCTCCCACTCCTTCGTCATCTCGGCGAGAAACCGCTCCAGCCCGTCATGGCCCCAATAGGACTCGCCCTCCAACTGAGCGCGCAAGGGATAGAACTCCGCCTCCTCGTCCCACAGGGCCATCCAGGCTTCGCGGTCGCCGCGATTCCATGCGTCGACGGCCGCGAGCGCGATCTCGACATTCTCCCGCGACATCGCCTAAGCAGTATCTCGCTACTCCCGCAGCCCGGCGGCTTCGAGGGCCTCCCGCTTCGTCTGGTAGAGAGTGAGCGAGGTCGTCTGGCCGTCCTCGATCGTGATCACCCAGGCGCTTCGAGCCTGAACCTCGATCCCGTTTCGCCCTCGAAGGTATGCGAGGTTCTCCGCGACCACGACGCCCTCCTCGACCTCCACTGGGTCAACGAGCTCGATCCGAACTTCGTCGAATGCCGAGACGAACCGCTTCGCGGCCGCCCGGATCTCCTCGTGGCCTCGATAGACGCCGGCATCGAACCCGCGCGAGTTGGACCAGTCCACCACCGCGTCGGGCGCCCACTCCTCCAGCCACCCGTCGAAGTCACGGCGGGCGTACGCCTCGGTAGCCCGGCGCACGAGGTCCACGTTCTCCTGCGACATTGCCTACGCAGTATCTCGCGGGAAAGTGGCGGGGGGAGGGTGGCGATGGGCGGGCTGAGTCAAAGTCAACGTCGAGTGACTCCCTGTAAGGAGAACTTCTGGGGATGAACCCCATGGACCATGAGGCGCGGCACGAGCTGGAGCGCTTAGCGCTCTCCGAAGCCCGAAGCGGGCGCGCGGCGCTTGCGAAGGCCCAAGCGTTGAGGATGCTGGAGCGCCTCGATCGCGACGGCAGCGTGGAGGTCCCCGTGGACGGCGACGGCCGCTTCCATCCCGGGGGGCCGGGGTGGTGGGACCTCGACCGCTGCGACCCGGCCGAGGTTTCGCGAGGCGTGGCGGCAGAGCCTCTCCCGCTGAGGTGTGTCGCTTCCGCTTTCACGCCAAAGCAGAAGTGGGCTATCTGTCGCGACAGTCGGGCGGCCGAGAGTGCTTGCGAAGCGACCGCTCGGGTGAGAGGATGCACATACCACTCACTCGCAAGCTGAGCGAGGGAGGAGGAACATACACCGCACTCGACGGCTCTGGGTAGGTCTCGCGGTCCTGGCGGTACTCGCCCTCGCCCTCGACGCGAGCGTCGCGGGGGCGGCGAACGGCGGCAACAGCACCAGGACCCAGGCCTGCAAGGGAACGGGCTACCTCGACTGGCTCCGCGCCGACGGCAGCGCCTTCGACAGCCCGCGTGCCTGCCACTCCTATGCGATTCACGGCGGGGTGATGAGGCACAGGGTAACCCCGGGGCCGCTGCCGAGCTTTCAGCAGATGTGCACCAGCCAGCTCGGGGGGAGTTTCAGCACCGAGGTCGACAACGGCGAGGTGATTTGGCTCTGCACCTGGGGAACCCTCACCAAGAACGGGGGCGTTCTTCCGGAGTGGCAGTTCGACGCCGACGTGGAAGCCCTTGGAGGGGTATGTCCCGGGAGCGGAACGAACGTATTTGCGTCCACCGGCCCCGGCGATCTCGGCTACGCAGAGGTCGGCTGTCACTCGGGAATCCCCGGCTAAGGCGGGTGCGGGCTCCCTCACTTCTGCTTTGCGCGAGAAGCAGAACTCCCCGTAGGTCGGCACGAAACGGAGGTGCAGCCCGCTAAGCGCACCAGGGGTCAGCGACCGGCCAGCGACCCGCACACACCCTCACATGGGCGCGATTTTGCGCCCGCCGTCTGAGGCCCGGCCTAGTGTGATGGCGATGTCGCACTACCTCATCGACATTCGCGGCGATGCGCACCGCGCCATGGGCCTGCTCGCCCTGGTGGGCATTCAGAACATCGCCTCGAAGCAGGACCCCACCGGGCGCCTCACCGCCCGCCTGTCCTCGGAGAGCGCCGAGGGCGCCCAGGGCCGAGTGCTGCCGGTGTCAGTGGCCGCTGTCGGCGCTGGACGAGGATGATCGCTGGCGCTGCGTCAAGTGCGCGCGACCGCTGGCGCCGAGCATCCGCCACGAGGTGCCGCCGGCGGCGTGAACGAGTCGGCCTACTCGACCTTGAGCGTCCCCTCCATCCCGGCATCCCGGTGGCCATCGACGCTGCAGAAGAACTTGTAGGTCCCAGGCTTCACGTTCTTGAGGTCGAGGCTCGTCTGTTCCCCGGTGACCACGTCCGAGCAGCCCAGCTCTTTCCCGCCCCCTTCCTCGACGCAGACGTCGTGCCCGAGCGCGTCGCTCGGATTGTCGAAGTCGATCGTGATGTTGCCCGCCTTGGCGCTTAGGGAGTCGGTGTCATAGGCGATCTGGTTTCCAGAATCGGCGGCCAGGTCGACGGTCGCGCCTGTGGCGCCACCGCCGGCTCCCGCCTCGGTGCTGGTCGAGTCGCCTCCGCCGCCACACGCGACGAGGGCAAGCGAGGTCACCGCGGTCAGTGCGAACGCGCAGACGAGCTTGGTCATGGTCCTCCCATCTTCCTCGCGGGCAGTGTCAGCGTCGGCGTGGCGCAGATGGTCTCAGATTCGGCCCGACGCGCCACGAGTAGCCGCCGCTCGGCGTGAGTTCCGTTAGCGCAGACCGGCGGCCTCACGACGGACCAGTCGGGTATGGCGGTCTTCGATACGGACCACCTTCGGCTCGAGGACAGCAGGTTGCGGGCGAATGGCGACATCGGGTTGTACGACGAGAATTTGGACCGCAGCCGCCTCATTGGCAACACGTTCACCCGCAATCCCGAGACGGGAGCGCTCGTGAACGGCGACCGCAACCTGGTCGCCCACAATCGCTTTCGCGATGGGGCCGGCGTGGGCGTAGGCGGCAACGACAACATCCTCCGTCGGAACCTCGTCGCCCACTCGACCAACTTGGGACTCCAAGTCGGCGGGGGCAAGCGCAACCTCGTTGCGCGCAACCGCGTTCGAAACGCACAGGGTCTCGGTATCGACGTCGCGAGCTACGGGCACGTCGCGGACACCGTCGTTCGGCGCAACCACGTCCGCGACGCGGGCAAGGACGGCCTGGCTGTGAGGTCGGTCATGAAAACACTGAAGCGGACTCAAGTTCGGCGAAATCACGTCTTCCGTTCCGGTGACGACGGGATCGACGTCGCCAGCGCATCCACGACCCTGACCGGGAATGAGGCCGACCGCAACGCCGACCTCGGCATCGCGGCCGTGCGCGGCGTGATCGACGGCGGCGGGAACAAGGCGAGGGGCAACGGCGACCCCCGCCAGTGCACGCACATCGCATGCAGCTGATCGGCGCGAACGGGTGACCGGTCAGCGGTTCCGCCACGTCGCCTAGTTAGCTCTGAGACGGCTGAGAAGGAGGTTTGGGCGCGATCCAGAGCCTTCCTCTGGCCAGACTGGCTCGGACTCCGTACTGACCTGCTTCGGTCCCGCCCTGTGCGTCAACCCACAGCGAGCGCTCCCTTTGTGCGTGGCGAGCCCAAGCAGCGGCAGCTGAGCTCAACTCATAATCCCTCGGGTCGGTGGTTCGAATCCACCCCGGCCCACTCCCAAGACTCCAGCTGACAAGCGGGGTTCTGTCGCCTGTGGTGGCCAGGCCGCCGCGTTAGGAGATCGCGTCCAACACCGCCGAGCAGGCCTCCTCACAGCGCCTGCACTCCTCGGCACAGATACGGCAGTGCTCGTGATGCTGGGCATGCCGCTCGCACTCCTCCGCGCAGGCGGCGCACTGCTCCATGCACGAGGACACCTGTGCCCTCGCGGTCGCCGCGACGTACTCCGTCTGCCGCGTGAGAAGGCGGCCGGTGGCATCGCAGATGTCGGCGCAGTCCAGGCAGAGGCGGATGCACTTGCGGAGATCGGCGACGTCCTCCTCCGCCAGGCTGGCATCAGCACACGCGGTACACGACGTTTCACATGCACTGCACTCGTCGATGCAGCGAACAAGCACATCGCGCTCGATCTGAGCGGGCCACGGATGAGCTTCGAGCATCTCCTTGAACAGGGTGGCTGTGGCCATTGATCCTCCTCTCGGACTGCACGATCCCGGCGATGGATGCTGATTCGACCCTACTACTCGCGCAGGGGCACCCCAGGGGTAATGCGCTCTTCAGGAAGTGGCAACCTCCGCTCCGGCGGTCTCGGCAAGTCGGCTCGGACTATCGCGCGCAGCCCCGTCGAGCCCTCCTCATGCCGGACGTTATTCTCCCCACCCCGTCCGTGAGCAAGGAGGCCGAACGTGCTCGAAAGGCTCTTCAGCCCGCTTCGCATTGGGCCGGTCGAGCTCTCGAACCGGATCGTCTCAACCGCGCATCAGACGACTCTCGTCCAAGGGGGCGTCCCGACGGACGACTTCCTCGCCTACCACGAGGCCCGCGCCCGCGGCGGCACCGGGTTGATCGTCCTCGAGGCGACCGCCGTTCACCCATCGGGGCTCCTGACGCCGCACACCCTGGCCGGCTACCGGGAGGAGATCGTGCCGGAACTCACCCGCGTCGCCGAGGCGGTGCACGCCCACGGCACGCGCCTCTTCGTGCAGCTATTTCACGGCGGGCGGGAGCAGATCTCCGGCTCTCCACGCCCGCCCGCGCTCTCTCCCTCCGCGATCCCTAGCCTTCGCTTCCACGTCGAGCCGCGCGCGCTCTCCGCCGAGGAGATCCATTCGATTGTCGAGGGTTACGCACGCTCGGCGGCGCTGGCAGCGCAAGCCGGCCTCGACGGAATCGAGATCTCCGCTGCGCATGAGTACCTTGCCGCGCAGTTCTTCACACCTGCGCTCAACCGCCGGGAGGACGAGTGGGCCGAGCCCGCCCGCTTCCTGCTCGAGGTGCTGGCGGCCGTGCGCGGGGCCGCGCCGCACCTCGCGCTCGGCGTCCGCCTCTCCGCGGACTCACGGGCGGCGGAGGCGGTTGCCACCGACGTGGCCGCCCACGCCGACTACCTCAGCATCGCCCTCGGCGCCTCCTCCACATACCGGGGCTCGACCGGCATCGTCCCGCCCCCGCCGGTGCCCGAGAACGCGATCGCGACGCAGGCCTCGCCCTTCCTAGTCGACCCGCCGCTGATCGCCACGTCGCGCATCGTCGACCCCGTCGAAGCGGAGCGGCTGATCGCCGGCGGACGCTGCGATGCGACCGGGATGACGCGCGCTCTCATCACCGATCCCGAGTTGCCGCGAAAGGCGCGGGAAGGCCGCACCGACGACATCCTCCGCTGCATCGGCTGCAACGCCTGCATCGCGCACTACCACGCCGGCACGCCGATCGCGTGCGCGCAGAACCCGCGCACCGGCCGGGAGCGCACAATGGGCTCGCCGGCCCGAAGCGCGGCCCGGCGTCGTATCGCCGTCGTGGGCGGAGGCCCGGCGGGCCTCGCCGCCGCTGCCGAGGCGGGCGCGGCGGGGCACGAGGTCGTCCTCCTCGAGCGACGGGACCGGCTCGGCGGGCAGGTGGCAATCGCCGAGGCAGCGCCGATGCACGCCGAGCTCGCCCGAAGTCTGGGGCGCAACTATCAGCGCCTTCTCGCGGCCGCGAGCGTCGAGATCCGCCTCCAGGCCGAGGCCGACTCCGCGAGCGTCGCGGCGCTCGCCGCCGACGCGGTCATCGTCGCCGCGGGTGCCCGGCCCTACGAGCCCGATCTGCCGCTCGCGGATGTCGAGGTCGTCCAGGCCTGGGATGCGCTCCGCGGCCCTCGGCCCCGCGGCCGGCGCGTCATCGTCGCCGACTGGGGCGGAGATGCGTCGGGCCTGGCCAGCGCCGAGCTTCTCGACATGGCTGGGAACGACGTGACCGTGGTAGTGGGCTCGGCCGCCCTCGGGGAGACGCTGCACCAGTACCAGCGGAACCTCTACGCAGCGCGCCTCTACCGCGCCGGCATGCGGGTCGTGCATCATCTTCAGCTCGTTGGCGCGGAAGACGGACAGGTGCGCTTCCGCAACCTCTTCGCGCCCGAGCTGGAGTCCGAGCTTCCCGCCGATCTCCTCGTGCTCGCACTGGGTCGCGTGCCGGAGCGTGCACCCGCCGAAGCGCTGGCCGACGCCGGCCTCGAGGTCCACGAGGCGGGCGATTGTCTCGGCCCTCGGGGGTTGGAGGAGGCAATCCTCGAGGGGACGCTCAGCGCTCAGGGAGCCGGGGCGAACCCGTCCAGCTCCGGCTGAAGCTCGCGCATCTGGGCGAGCCTCTCACCCGAGCTCGGCGGGTCTAGGGCAGCTTGGCGGGCGGCCTGTGGTCAGCCGCAGGGGGTCGGCAGGGGGGTGACGCTCGGCTTGAAGTAGGCGCTTGACGGAACCGGCACCGTCGCGTGCGTGTAGTACTCCGCGCCCCCTGCAAACCCGAAGATGCGTCAACCACTCAAGCGGGGATGAATGGCCGAGGAATGGTGTCGCGCCCCTTGACTCCGGGTCTGAAGTCGCAGAGGATGGACCAATCGTTGGAAGACCCGGGGGCCTCGGTGTCCGGGATTGGAAAAGAAGGGGATCACGGATGAGAGACGAAGCCTGCTGGATCTGCGGCCAGCCGTACGCGCACCTATTCGGTTGCCCGCACAACAAGAATGATCGATCGGGTTGGCGGTGCCCTGACACCTTCCCGACGAGCTGGCTAAGGTCGGTAGCGGCGGAGGACGGCCGAACATCAGGAGGGCACCTCCCAGCGACTGACTGAGGGGAGTCCGCGCCGGGGCGCCGACGACCAACCCCGCTGCTAGAGGCACCGCCTACTCCCGCAGCCCGGCGGCTTCGAGGGCCGTTTCTCGGTCGGAGTACACCTTGAAGTGCACCAGGCACCCGTCGCTGAACGTGCACTCGTGGGCAGTGCGGCGCTCGACCGAAACACCGCTTCCCCTTCCCGTAGCGGTCGCTCGCACGAACACAAGCACCCGCCGCCCATCAACGTCGAGGAACCGCTCCGGATCGAAGTGCAGCGCCTCCCAGGGCCAGTTCGCAGCGATCCGACGGACCCCCTCGACCCCGGTCACCACGGCTCCATCGAGGTAAGCGTCCGTGAAATCGAAGACCGCATCGGGTGTCGCAAACTCGGCGAGCGCGGCCAGCAGGTCGGGGTCAAGCTTCAGCGGCCGGCAGTAGATCCGACGGACGATCTCAAGGTTTTCCTCAGACATCGCCCGCGCAGTATCTCGCGGGAGGGGAGGTCGTCAGCATGCGGCAGGCTGCGGAGAAACGTCCGCGCGGGCAACGGCCGTTGGTGACATACTGTGAGCACAAGCTCATCGTTTGCTAACGATCGATACGGGCGGAGGGTGCCATGATGATTCGGGTTGCTGTGCGGCCAACCAGTCTGTTCGGTGTCGTTGCGGTTCTTGCGGCCGCCGTCGCGCTCGTCGCGGCCGCCGGTGCCCTAGCCGACGTCCCGCTGACGTCGGTAAGCACCGACCCGTTCACCAACTCCGATAGCCAGCACGCCACCGAGGTCGAGCCCGACACCTTCGCCTCCGGCTCGACCGTCCTCGCGACCTTCCAGGTCGGCCGGTTCTTCAACGGCGGCGCCTCGGACATCGGCTGGGCTCGCTCCAGCGATGGTGGGGCGACCTGGGACGACTCGAGCTTGAGCTTCCTGCCCGGCCTGACGCGCAACGCGGGCCCGTTCGGCGACCCGGACAGCCAGTTCACGCGGGTCAGCGACCCGAGCGTCGCCTTTGACGCCAAGCACAACACGTGGATGATCTCCTCGATCCCGTTGCTACCGAACACCGCCGTCCCCACGATCTTCGTCAGCCGCTCCACCGACGGTGGCCAGACGTTCGACGACCCGAACCAGATCCCGCCCCCGGCCGTCAAGAAGGTCGACCTCGACAAGAACTGGACGGTCTGCGACAACCACCCGCGACAGCCGACTTCTTCGGAAATTGCTACACGGAATTCGACAACTTCGGCCAGGGCGACCTCGAATACATGAGCACGTCCTCGGACGGCGGCAAGACCTGGAGAACGCCGGTTGCACCCGCGGGGAACCCCCATGGGCTCGGCGGTCAGCCGGTGGTGCAGCCCGACGGCACCGTGATCGTGCCGTTCGAGAGCCTCAAGGGCACGATCGGGGCGTTCCGCTCGACCGACGGCGGGGCCACCTGGTCGAAGGAGGTCGTGGTCTCGAAGATCCGGTTCCACCCGAACTCCGGCGGGCTGCGGACGAGCCCGCTGCCGAGCGCGGAGATCGATGGCGCCGGCAACGTCTATGTCGCCTGGGAGGACTGCGGGTTCGAGCCGAAGTGCTCGGCCAACGACATCGTCTTCAGCAGCTCGGCCGACGGCGTGGACTGGAGCGCCGTCAACCGGATCCCGATTGACGATGTCGGCAGCGGCGTTGACCACTTCATCCCGGGCCTGGGCGTCGATCCCGCCACCTCGGGGTCAGGCGCGCACCTGGCGCTGACCTACTACTACTACCCGGACGCCGCCTGCACCCCCGACACCTGCGAGCTCGACGTCGGCTACACCTCCTCGCCCGACGGCGGCGCGCACTGGAGCGCCCCAACTAAGCTCGCCGGGCCGATGAAGCTCGGCGACATCGCGGCGACCTCGCAGGGGCCGATGGTCGGCGACTACATCTCGACCTCGTTCAATGATGCCGGCACGGCGGCGACCGTGTTCGCGATCGGCAAGCCGCACACCGGCACCGTGTTCGACGAGGGCATGTGGGCGCCGAGCACGCCGCTCTCCGTCGCGGGCGCTGCGCAGGCCACGCGGGCCGCCGACCGGCGGGCAGCCCACCGGGCCCGGCATCGGGGAAGCCCAGCACGCCGTGAGGAACGACTAGCGCCCGATGCCGAAGTACCTATTCCAGTCGTCATACACCGTTCGGGGTGAGGAGGGCGTTCGCGCCAAGGGCGGCACCGATCGGCGGAAGGCGGTCGCCGACACCATCGAGAGCGTGGGCGGGAAGCTGGAGTGCTTCTACTACGCGTTCGGCGACAGCGACGTGATCTCGATCGCCGATCTTCCGGACGACGAGGCCGCCGCGGCCGCGTCGCTGATGGGCAACGCCTCAGGAGGCGTGACGGTGAAGACGACCGTGCTGCTCACACCCGAACAGATAGACGAGGCGGCGGACCGCGCGGTCACCTACCGCCCGCCGGGGCTCTAGCCACCGCTGGCGCGTCGACGGGTACGCCGGGTCGACGCCTGAGCCGCCACGAGGGCCGCTCCAGCCAGAGGAAGAGGGCGGGAGAACGCCGCGTTCAGCGCTGGACCCGGTAGTGCATGTGGGTGACACCGCCGTCCCCTTGGAGGATCCGGGTGCGCTGTAGCTCGATCTGCTCGGCAGGGAGGCCTTCGAACAGACGGCGCCCTTGGCCGAAGAGCACCGGGATGACATGGAGCTCGAGCTCGTCGAGGACGCCGGCGGCGAGCGCGAGCTGCGCGGTGCCGGCGCCGTGGACCAGCACGTTCCTGTCGCCCGCAGCCTCCTTGGCTTGAGTCATCGCACTCGCGACATCGTTCACATAGGTGACCAGCGGCCACTGCCTCATGTCGTCGGGGTCGTGGCGGGTGAGGATGAAGATCGGCACGCCGTCGTGGTGGTCGCCGCCCCAGCCGCCGGCCGGCTCGAAGGTCCCCCGGCCGGCGACGACCGCCCCGGTTCCCATGAACTCGTCGACCACCTGGCCATTGACGCCGGGCAGGCGACCCGAGATGGTCGTCCGATCGGCGTCGGCACCCGGCAGGAACCAGTCGTGCAGACGGTGCCCGCCGTCCCCGAGCCCGTTGCCGGGTCCCTCATTGGGCCCGGCGATGAATCCGTCGAGGGACATGGACATGTACAGGACGGTTGCGGACACGGCGTCTCCTTTCCTGATCCGCAATGTAGTGAGACCGTGGGGCGCCGCGAGACTCATCGCGCCGCCCGGTCATCAGCTGCAAAACGGACGACCATCGACCCTGTCGTCGCGGTCCTTGACGCCGGCGCAGTCGCGCAAACGCCGCAGCTGGGCCTTGAGCCGCTTCTGCGACGGGTCGTGGGGGCAATTCGAAGCCCTGCCGCCAACGCACAGATTCCGCAGCTCGTACGGATCCCGATTCAGGTTGTAGCGCTCTACCTCCGGGGGATTGGCCGTCGTGCACCCGCGCCCCGTGGAATCGGGGACGACGTAGTGCTCGGCGTACATCGTGTGCGGGTCCGAACGGCCGCGAACTTGCAGGTGCTGTAGTGGCTCGACGCGAATGCCCAGTACTCGCTCAGCATCGAACGCCGCTGCGGCCACTGGCCGTGTCCCGTGAGGAGCGGCATCAGCGAACGGCCATCCATCGTCCGGCACTCCTCGTTCGATGGACAGGGGTGGGCGTTCGCGAGATCGAGGATCGTCGGCGCCAGGTCGATATTCCCGGCGGGCTCGTTGATTCGAGACACCCTGGGGGCGCCGTCGCGGTAGCGCTCCGGAACCCGCATCACGAGCGGCACGCGGATGGCTTCCTCGTAAGGAAGAACCTTGCCCTGCAGCAGCCGGTGCTCGCCATAGAACACGCCGTTGTCGGAGAGGAAGATGAACACCGTCCGATTCAGCTCGCCCGATCGCTTGACGGCTCTGAAAACCTTGCCGACGTCGCGGTCGACGCCGACCAACGACCCCAGCGCGCAGCGCCACTTCGCCAGGAGATGCGCCTTGCCCGGTCCGTGGAGCGGTGTTACGCGCCGAAGGAACGTCGGCTTGTCGCTCATGTCGGCTTCGTTGAACGACGGCCGATCAGGTAAGCGGGCCGCGGCGAACCCACCCTCATCGCGCCGATCCGGGACTGGTTTCTTGTTGCAGTCACCGTGCGGGTCAACGGTCCGTGAGACATGTGGAGCTCGCTCGTCGAGCTGCAAATAGAACGGCCGCTGTTGCGGCGCGTGGCGGTCGATCAGCCGCTTGGCCTGGTTCCCGAGAACTCGGCTGATGTAGTTCCCGGGCCGGTCGTCGCGGCTCTGGTGGTGGCCGTCGCGGGAGAGCGTGTAGTCGTAGTACTGCGTGTGGGAGAGGACCGTGAACCACTTGCTCCATCCGGGCGCGACCTGGGTTCCGGCGGCCTCCCGGTAGCCGTTGAGGTACTTGGCGCCGACGTGAAAAGTCCTGTAGCCGCTCTGCTGCAGCCAGACCGGCAGCACGTTCTGCTTGTCCCTCAACGCCTGATAGCCGCCACGAGCGCCCCGGTTCGCGTAAACGCCGTGGTTATGGGCGTATTGCCCGGTGATCAGCGACGCCCGAGATGGGCAGCACAGAGCCGTCGTGGCGATGTAGTCGCTGAAGCTCGTGCCCCTGTCGACCAGGAGCTTGAAGGTCCTGGGCATGACCTGGCGGTCGAACTGAGCCACCGTCTGGTCGTCGGCCTGGACCACGACGACGTTCGGGCGCTCATCGCCCCCGAGCACGGCCATCGGCTTGATCTTCGGCAGGATGCTTCCCGACGACGAGCATGCACCCAGGCCGACCGAGATGCCGGCCACGACAAGCGCGAACGCCGCAACCAGCGCTGCTGCGTTGCCGCGTCGCATGGAGCCGTTCGCCACGCGAGGACCGTCCATGGCCGGACGGTATGAACGTCCCCGGGCCGGCTCAATACACGGTGGAGCCCATTTCTCATCCGGGCTCCGGGCTCAGCGGATCAAGCTTCGACCAGTCCGCTTCGGATCGCGTAGCGGGTCAGTTCGACCCGGTCATGCATGCCCAGTTTCTCCAGCAAATTCGCTCGGTGTCGCTGCACCGTCTTCTCGCTGATCACCAATTCCTCGGCGATCTGACGCGTACTGAGCCCCTCGGCGACGAGCTTGACCACCTCGGTCTCCCGCTGGGTCAGGCCCGGCGCATCCGAGCGGGAATCCTGGAACGCTGCCGTGTCGCGGAGGTATTCGCGCACAAGGGTGCGCTCGGTGCCGGATAGAGGAACGCCTCGCCTCGCATCGCGGCGCGGCAGGCGACGATGAGGTCGCGATCTGCGGCGGACTTCAGGACGTAGCCTGATGCCCCGGCACGCAGGGCCTCGAAGAAGTACTGCTCGTTGTCGTGCATCGAGAGCATCAGTGCCTTCACGCGCGGACGTTGCCTCACGATCTGGCGAGCGGCCTGCAACCCGGTCAGGCGCGGCATCGCCACGTCGAGGATCGCGAGGTCGATGTCTTCCGAGAGCGCGGTGGCGAGGGCGAAGCGACCGTCACCTGCTTCCGCGACGACCTCCAGATCGGGCTCCGCATCCAGGATGTGGCGGAGGCCGCGACGAACCATCGCGTGGTCGTCGGCAAGGAGGACTCTGCTCTTGAGCGGAATGCTCATCGCGTCGAGCCGGGAGCTCGAGTTCGACGGCTACGCCCCCCTCGGGGGCCTGTCCGACGCGTAGGTGACCGCCGATGAGCATCGCGCGCTGGCGCATTCCCCGGATGCCATTGCCGGTGCCGGAGTGGGCCGCCGTTGGGCCCGCCGCCGTTGTCGGCGACGCGCAGCAACACCCTGGATTCGCGGCTCGATAGCTCAAGCCACGCCTCGGACGCGCCGGCGTGACGGGCGATGTTGGTGAGACCCTCCTGGCCAATCCGGTAGATGACGAGCTCGGCGTCGGGGCTCAGAGGCTGTGCAGAATCTGTCCAATGCGCCTGTGAATGGTGATCCCGGTCTGCTCGCCGAAGCCCTTGGCTAGCGTTACCAGGGCGCTACGCAGGCCGAGGTCGTCGAGTGCCTCGGGACGCAGGCCGCGGACGATCTCCCGGAGGCGGACGCTCAGTTGCCGACTCGCCTCCCGGATCTCGCGCAGTTCCTCGCGCACTCCCGGGGGAGTCCGCCCGGCGGCATAGTCGATCTCGAGCATCAGGCCCGCAAGCCCCTGACCAATGTCGTCATGAAGCTCGCGGGCCAGTCGCACCCGCTCACGCTCCTGTGCCGAGAGCATCAACCGAGCGCTCTCGCGTCGCTCCGTCTCGAGGCGGTGAAGCATGTCGTTGAACACGGCGGTCAGCTTCGCCGTTTCGGAGCTGCCGCCAACGCTCGAGAGGCGCTTTCCGGGCCGGAGAGGATCGACCTCCGGCATCACCCGGGTCAGGTGCTCGACCGGCTTTACGGCGTGGCGGATCGACAACACGTTGATGAGCACTAGGACGAGCAGGCCGACGGCCAACCCGACGGCCTGACTGGCCGTTGGCGTGTCGTTGACCGCGGCTGGGAGTGAATGCCAGCACCGAAACGGCGATCACGAGGAATGCGGCATTGGGCAGGAAGATCTGCCAGAAGAGCGGCAGTTTGGGTCGACGGGCGACCATGAGAACAATCATCTTGACGCAGAAGTGACCATGGGGAAATGGGGTCTCTCATCCATTGGACGCGGGCCTGGCGGGCCCTCTGGATGTCAAAAATGGTCTCCAGGGCCCATACCGCCCTCCGCTTCTCCCACCTACCGTTTGCCGTGGTTTGAGAGAGCCATCAGGAGTGTGCGAGCTGCAATGAACGCGAACGACAACAGACCCTCGTCGGAATTCGGTGGCCGCGTCGTGCTCGACGAGGCGGTCGATATCGCCAGGTCCGAGTTGGAAGCCAGCGCCGAACTCGCTCCCTTTGTCGTCACAAAGGGCTGGGGCGATTGCGAGGTAGAGCGCTTCTCCGGCGGCCTGGGGCAAGCGCGCGCACGGTTCGACGAACTCCTCAACGGGGCGGCGTCAATCGGTCACTGTGCGCTGGCGCACCTCGCCGACGCCGCCGACGGTCCGAGCGAAATCGTCATCGAGCTGGGCCGGGTGGGCGGACGGAACGTCGAGACCTTTTCCCAGCGCTTTCGCCGTAAACGGGGGCTGTTTCGACGCTTCAAGCTCGTCGGCGCGCCATCGCAGGCATCGGAAGCTGGAGCCGATCTGGCTGCTGCATAGCCGGCGACGGTCACAGGACCAGCCCCAAAGGAGCCCTTCTCTCGGGAGCCGATTAGGCTCAGGCGGCCGGACCGGTGCGTCGACGACCACGACCCGAGGGAGTGCCGATGAGCGAGTACGCAGTCGCCCACCTGGAAGAGATCGGCGAGATCACCGATGCCCGCTGCCCCTGGCGTCCGGTGCGCCACCACTTCGGCATCACGTCGTTCGGGGTCAACACATGGACTGGTCGCAAGGCAGGAGACAGGGTCATCAACGAGCACGATGAGGAGGGGGAAGACGAAGAGCTCTACTTCGTCCAGAGCGGCCGAGCCAGGTTCGAGCTCGACGGCGAACGTGTGGACGCGCCTGCGGGCACGTTCGTCTTCGCCCGCCCCAGCGTGAAGCGGACGGCGTTCGCCGAGGAGCCGGAGACGACGATCCTGGCGGTGGGGGCCACGCCGGGGCAGGCGTATGAGCCACTGGGCTGGGAGCTCTGGGCACCATTCGGCCGGCTGTATCAGGAGGGACGGTACGCGGAGGCGGCCGACCAGGCTCGCGAGGTGGCCTCAGCCCACCCCGAGTACCCCGGGCTGCTCTACAACGTGGCCTGCTGCGAGAGCCTGGCCGGGCGGAAGGCCGACGCGATCGAGCATCTGCGGCTCGCGATCGAGAGGTCGGACAGCGTTCGGTCGTACTTGGCGGGGGACTCAGACCTCGACCCCCTCCGCGACGAGCCGGAGTTCCAGGCGCTCCTCCCCGACTCAGCTGAGGGTAGCTAGAAGCCCCGATCCCGCGAGGGACCGGGGCTTCTCCAGGCCTGACGCCCGGTGCAGTGGCCGCGGTGGGTCAGCTGCTGGTCGCGGCCGGCATCCGTTGACGGTGCGGACCGGACTTGAGCCTGCGGCCACCGAGGACGCCGCCCAGCCCCAGCACGACGACGCCGGTGATCGCGCCTGCGCCGATCGCCGCATCCCCCCAGTTGAAGCCGCCACCGGTGGTGGAGCCTGCGCTTGCGACGAATGGCACGGCCTGGGAACCGTCGCGGCGCAACACGGTATTCGACGAAGCGGGCTGTGCGTGCTCGGTCGCCGCTGCGCCGACCTGCGCAGGTTCGGTCGCGGGAGCCGCACCAGCCGTGGCGGGAACGGCGATCGAGATCGCGGCCACCCCTCCGATCAAAGCGCCGATCAGACGGTTGCGCCGGTTGTCGTGCATCCTCATGGTTCCTCCTTGGTTGAGGCTGTGGTGATCTCTCGATCGCACGAGCGCCGTTGGGTTGCCGTTGCGATCCAGATCCATGCCGACGAGTTTCCTGGGCCCCGCAGTGACCGACAACTCAACTCTGGACCGTCGTAAGGTCCAATTCTGGATGCCGTCCGGAATGAGTCAGCCCAGCGAGCCCGCACCGCGACCGGTCGAGCGCGGCACCTTCGTCGAGTTGCTTTCGGATTCCGATCGCGCCGACCTCCTGGAGCTCGGCGGCCTTCGCCGGTTCGCACGTGGGGAGCACCTGATGCACCAGGACGAGCCCGGCGATCGCGTGCTGATCCTGCTTCGCGGCCACGTCAAGGCAACCTTTCTCGATGACCGAGGGCACGAGATGGTTCTGAGCTTTCTCGGTCCGGGTGACGTTCTCGGCGAGCTTTCGTTCGCCCACACCAGGCCGAGGTCCAGCAATGTGATCGCGATCGAGCCCGCCGAGGCCCGCGCGCTCGCCGCGTCCGAGTTCCGCGGCTATCTCAGGCGGCGACCGACCGCGGCACTAACCCTGCTCGATGTCCTCAGCGATCGCTTCCGCGATGCCGACCGAAAGCGCGTTCAGTTCGGTGCCTCCGACACGATCGGCCGACTCGCCGCGCGACTGATCGAGCTCTGCGAGCGCTACGGGGTCCAGAGCGACGACGGAACCCGGATCGAACTTCCCATCACCCATGACGAACTGGGCGGTTGGACCGCTTCCTCACGCGCGGGCGTGGCGGCCGCGCTGCGCATGATGAGAGAGCTCGGCTGGATTCGAACCGAGCGACGACGGATCACCATCCTCGATCTGGATGCGCTGTCCCAACGTGCGGCGTAATCGGATCTGCTCCACCGCCCCGAGGTTGCAGCAGCCCCGCGGCTTGAAGCGCCCCTTCGCGATCGAGGTATTCGGTTACCCGTAGGACCTTGCCCTCGCGAAGCTCGAAGACGTCGAACAGCCGCTGACTGATCTCCATTCCGCTCCTTCGCCCACGGCCGTGCACCCTGGTCGCGGGGGCGCGTCCGGAAGCGATGCGACGGGAGCCATTTGCGGGGTCTACGGACGCGATGACCTCGAGGGTTCACCGACGCTCGTCCGACCCTCATCCGTCTCCGGCGTCTCGTCGGGCTTGCGCGCGGAGAACTCCAGCGTCATCAGCACCGCCGCCACCGCGTACAGGGGCGACACCAGGATGTTCGACAACGCCTCGCCGAACCAGTCGCTGAACAGGGCGTTGTGGATGAGGAGGTGAGGAAGCTGGAGCAGCCCCTCGGCCAGGAGCTCGCTGGCGACGACGATCGGAACCAGGACCAGCACGACGGTCCAGAACGATCCCCGGACGAGCCGCCGGCTGCGCGCGAATGCCGCTCGCACGCCCCGGTCCTCGATCTCGACGATCGGGCCGGCGAGCGCGAACCAGCCGAAGAAGACGATTCCCGGGACGATGAGCAGCAGGAGCCCGAGCGCGGTGCCGAGTCCAAACAG
Organism: uncultured Actinomycetes bacterium; assembly: GCA_963797665.1. GTDB lineage: Bacteria > Actinomycetota > Thermoleophilia > Solirubrobacterales > 70-9 > AC-56. Next base: position 98,585 of record CAWCQE010000024.1, read on the forward strand.
GATGTCGACCGCGATCAGGCGCCCGTACGAGAGCCGGCGCGCGACGTTGCGCAGAGCCGGGGGCGGTGAGTCCTCGCCCTCGCGCATCGCGAGCCCAACCGCGCCGGCGTAGAAGACCTCGCCCAGCAGCGTCGTCGCCGCCTGCACCATGAGCCCGGCGATCACGGCCACGGTGCCGAGGTCGAACACCTCGTCGGGGCTCTCGGCGTGGAGCTCACGGATCCTGTCAGTGAGCGCATCCACGAGGCCGAGCGGAACGAAGATCACCGCTCCCAGGAGCAGCAGGTAGCCCGCGCGCCGCCAGGAGACTCGAGCCGTCCGGACGTAGAGCTCACGGGCCGTCACGGTCGCCGACCCTATCCACGCTCACGGCGCGGCATTGGAGACCTTCCCGGCGGGAGGACGCCGGCAGCTACCCTGCGCCCGTGCTCGCGGGCAAGGGGATCACCTGTGCGGTACTCGCTGCGTTCGCCGCGGCGCTTCCCATGGCGGGCTGCGGGGGCGGCGGTGAGAGCAGCACGTCAACGACGGCGAGCGGGGAGCCGCTGACGAAGCAGGAGCTGATCGCGAAGGGCGACGCGATCTGCAAGCAGGCCCGGACCCAGTTCGAACAGCTGCAGCAAAATCCGCCGACCACACCGCAGGGCGCCGCGACGCTGACCCAGAAGCTGATCGACATCTCCGAGACCGAGCTGAGCCAGCTGCGCGACCTCAACCCGCCCGCATCCCTGAAATCCAGCCTCGACGACTACGTCGGGGCGCTGGACAAGAACATCCGTGTTCTGAAGCAAGGGCTGAAGGCTGCCCAGCAGAACGACGCGACCGGCTACGCGAAGGCGCAGGCGGAGACGGTGAGCGAGCAGGTCAAGCGCCTCCAGCTGGCCCGGGCGGTGGGGTTCGAGGAGTGCAGCCGACCTGCGGGTACCGCCCCGGGCAGCGCCAGCGGCCAGTGACCCCGAAGGGGTAGCACTCGCGCCACTGGCTGGGCGAGCCTCCGGACCGGAGTGCACGATTCGTCCAGCTAGCAGGGAAAGTCGCCAGGGGGGCGAAACATGCGGCCGTGAGCAAGACGGCCACGAAGTCTCGTCCGACTCAGTCACGCGCTCGCGGGCCGCGCAGGCGCGCCCGCGGCGCAACGGGCGTCCGGCCCGCCAGAACGGCAAGACGCTCTCCGGCCTACATCACGGAGCGGTTCGACGAGTTCTCGCGCTCCCAGAAGGACGTCGCCCGCTACATCGTCGACCACCTCGACGAGGCCGCCTTCCAGACCGCCGAGGAGCTCGCGCGCCGCGCGAGCACCTCGTCGTCGACGGTCGTGCGCTTCTCACAGGCGCTCGGCTTCGAGGGCTATCCCGAGCTTCAGCAGGCGGCGATCGAGGAGTACCGCAACCGCACCGCCGAGGAGGACGACCGGCGCGGGTGGCCAGCTCTTCGACTTCGACCACTCCGAGTTCGAGTCCTCGCTCGCGACCGACCACGCGAACGTCGAGGACACGGCGCGCAACCTGACCCGCGAGCAGGTCGAGGCGTGCGTCTCAGCCCTCGCCTCGGCGCACCGCGTGATGCTCGTCGGCGTCGACCAGATGGCGTTCTTCGCGAGCTACCTGCGCCACCTGCTGGCCCTGCTCGACATCCGCGCCGAGGTCGTGACCAGCCCGCGCCAGGACTCGATCACGAGGCTCAGCCGGGTCGACGAGGACACGCTCGTCATCGCCTTCTCGGCCGGCCGGGCGCACCCGCTGGTGGTCCGCGCGATGAAGCTGGCCCGCCACCGCCACGCCCGGACTCTTTCGATCAGCGACGCCACCCTCTCGGAGGTCGGCGAGCACGCCGAGCTGACGCTCTACTACTCGTCGAACAGCCCGTCGTTCACGCGGTCCAACTCGGCGCTGCTGGGCATCGTCCAGGCGCTCGCTTACGGCGTCTACGCCCGCGACAAGGCGGCGTTCAAGGACCGCATCCGCGCCTTCAAGCTGAAGTAGCGCCGACCGATCGCGACTCGTTTTCCCGCAACTTGCGGCTCTGACCGTGGGGAACCCGCGCTTCCGACGGGTCGCGCGTTTAACGTTCCGCCGGTGACGGGAGGCAGACCCAGGCGTCTGCTCGGGCCGACCGTCGGGTCGGCGGTCGTCCTCGGCCGTCTCTGCGCTCGTCCTGTGGGGCGTCGCGCTCTGGGTCGTCCTGGGGCGGCTCGTGTCCGAACCCGAGCCAGACGACGGGTGGGCTCGACAAGGGCATCTCCGTCTGGCCGCCGGCCGCTCAGTGCGCGAACGCCCACGGTGGGACGTTCTGGCACGAGGCGCTGCCGTGGGCCACCTGGCTGGTCGGCGCCCTGATCCTCGCCGCCGCGGCGGCGTGCTGCTCACCGGCCTGATCGTGGCGATCCGGGACCTGCGCCGCCCGGCGCCGGCCGCGTCCCTGCGCTGGAGGCGTCATAGCCTCGGCGGCGGCTCGACCGGCGGCGCCTCGACGTGATCGGCGAGCGCACCGCCGACGCGGCGAGTCCGAGCGTCCGCGGCAGCGAGGTCGACGCCGACGAGGCGACGACCGGCGCGATAGGCGGCCTGACCGCGCCGAGTGCCGCGCTCGCCACGGAGTAGTACGCGACCCGCCGGAATCATCGCTCGCACGGGGCGAGCGCGGCAGTCGCTCCCCTATATTCCAGGCAATGAGTGAGAGAGCGACATTCCGGGTCAAGCGGGGTCTCGCCGAGATGCTCAAGGGCGGCGTGATCATGGACGTCACGACCGCCGAGCAGGCGCGGATCGCCGAGGACGCCGGGGCCGTGGCGGTGATGGCGCTCGAGCGGGTGCCCGCGGACATCCGCGCGGCGGGCGGCGTCGCGCGCATGGCGAGCCCCCGGGTGATCAAGGAGATCCAGGAGGCGGTGACGATCCCGGTCATGGCGAAGGCCCGCATCGGCCACTTCGCCGAGGCGCAGGTGCTCCAGTCGCTCGAGGTCGACTACATCGACGAGTCCGAGGTCCTGACACCCGCGGACGAGGCGCACCACATCGACAAGCACGCGTTCGAGGTCCCGTTCGTCTGCGGCGCGACCAATCTGGGCGAGGCGCTTCGCCGGATCGGCGAGGGCGCCGCGATGATCCGCTCCAAGGGCGAGGCCGGCACCGGGCAACATCGTCGAGGCCGTCCGCCACCTGCGCGGGCATCGTCGGCGGCATCAAGCGGCTCGGCACGCTCGGCAGCGAGCAGCTCGGCGCCGAGGCCAAGGAGCTCGGCGGGCCCCGATGGAGGTGGTCCGCGAGGTGGCCGAGACGCGGCTGGCTCCCGGTGCCGCTGTTCTGCGCCGGCGGCATCGCGACGCCCGCCGACGCGGCGCTCGTCATGCAGCTCGGCGCCGAGGGCAACTTCGTCGGGCTCCGGCATCTTCAAGTCCGAGGACCCGGATCGCCGGGCCCGGGCGATCGTCGAGGCCACCACGCACTTCAAGGATCCGGAGCGCGTCGCCGCCGCGTCGATCGAGCTCGGCGAGCCGATGCGCGGCGACGACATCGCGCAGCTCGCGGCGGAGGGCGAGCTGCTGCAGCAGCGCGGGGTCTAGTCGACGGCGTGAGTCGCTCCAGTGCGCGTGCCGCCCGACGCCGGGCCGGCGAGTCGGCTGCGGATCGGCGTGCTGGCCAGCCAGGGCGACTTCGCGGCGCACGCGGAGATGCTGCGAGTCGCTCGGGGCGGAGCCCGGTCGAGGTCCGGACGCCGGAGGAGATCGAGGGGCTGGACGGCCTGGTGATCCCCGGCGGCGAGAGCACGACGATCACGAAGGCGATCGAGCGCGACGGCCTCGAGCCGGCGATCCGCGCCCACGCCGAGGGCGGCCGGCCGATCCTCGGGACCTGCGCCGGGATGATCGTCTGCGACCGCGAGCACCTCGGCCTGGTCGACGCGACGGCCGAGGCGCAACGCCTTCGGGCGGCAGATCGCGAGCTTCGAGGTCGAGCTCGAGGTGGAGGGGCTGGGGCCCGACCCGGTGCGAGCCGTCTTCATCCGGGCGCCGTGGATCGAGGAGCCACGGGGACGACGTGGAGGTCCTCGCGCAGCGTCGACGGCCATCCCGTCGCCGTGCGCCAGGGCCAGGTCGTGCTCTGCGCATTTCATCCCGAGCTCACGGACGACTCGCGGATGCACGCGCTGCTGATGGCGCTGGCGACGGGCGCCCGCGAGCGCCGCGAGCGAGCAGGAGCGGCTGCGAGCGGGGGCCGACACGATGCGTGACCCAAGGGTCGACAACCTGGCCCGGATCCTGGTCCGCTACTCGATCAAGCTGAAGGAGGGCGATACCTGCGCGATCCGCGGGCCAGAGCGCCGGCGAGCCGCTGATCGCCGCCGTCTACGAGGAGGCCCTGCGCGCCGGGCGCCAACCCGACCGTGGCGCTCTCGTTCGAGGGCCAGTCGGCCGCGTACTTCCGCAACGCCTCCGACGCGCAGCTCGAGTGGGTCTCGCCGGTGGCCCGGTGGGAGGCGGAGGAATGCGACGCGAACATCGTCATCGGCGCGGAGACCAACACGCGCGAGCTGTCCCAGGTGCCGCCGGAGCGCCAGGCGAAGCGGCGGGCGGCGACCCGGGAGCTGATGGAGACGACGCATGCGGCGCAGCGCCGAGGGCGAGCTTCCGCTGGGTCTACACGCTGTTCCCCACCTCCGCCTACGCGTCCGACGCCGAGATGAGCCTGGCGGAGTTCGAGGACTTCTACTTCGGGGCCTGCTTCGCCGACTCGGACGACCCGGTCGAGGCCTGGCGCACGGCCTCCGAGGAGTGGAAGCGGCTCGCCGACTGGATCGAGGGCCACGAGGAGGTCCACGTGACGGCCCCGGGTACGGACATCACGCTCGGGATCGGCGGGCGGAAGTTCATCGCTGCGGACGGCGAGCACAACATGCCCGACGGCGAGTTCTTCACGGCGCCGGTCGAGGACTCCGTGGAGGGGGAGGTCTCCTTCCACCTTCCCGCGATGGTGGGCGGACGCGAGGTCGTGGGCGCGCATCTGCGGTTCGAGCTCAGGCAAGGTCGTCGACGCGAGTGCCGAGCGTGGGGAGGACTACCTGGTGAGCCTGCTCGACACCGACGAGGGCTCGCGCCGGCTCGGCGAGCTCGGGAATCGGCACGAACTTCGGCATCGACCGCGGGACTCGCGACGTGCTGCTCGACGAGAAGATCGGCGGCACCGTCCACATGGCGGTCGGGGCGAGCTATCCCGAGTGCGGCGGGCAGGAACGAGAGCGCCGTGCACACCGACCTCGTCTGCGACCTGCGGCGGGGCGGCCGCATCGAGGTCGACGGCGAGCCGTTCCAGGAGGATGGCCGCTTCGTCGCCTGAGGCGACGTCAGCGATCTGGCAAACGCCGACCCGCAACTTTCGCCGCGCCGGACTGTTCCTAGGGCAGCGACACCGCTCAAAGCTTCGTGCCAGGGGCTCGGTGTCGGGCGTACATATAGGGATGCCGAGGCCGTGGCGGCCGGGCAGCGAGGCCCGGCCGCCTCGCCGTACCGGCGTTCGCGCACATGCTCTCGCGCAGCAGCCCTGTCCCATTCCTAGTATGTGGGAGGCCATGTCGGGTCACTCCAAGTGGGCCTCGATCAAGCACAAGAAGGCGGCAACCGACGCGCGCCGCGGCCAGCTGTTCACGAAGCTCGCGCGCGCGATCACGGTCGCTGCGCGGGAGGGCGGCGGCGACCCGGAATCGAACTTCACCCTCGCGGCGGCGGTCCAGAAGGCGCGCGACTTCTCGATGCCCAAGGACACCATCCAGCGGGCGATCGATCGCGGGACCGGCGCCGGCGGCGGACGCCGAGACGATCGAGCGAGTCGTATACGAGGGCTATGGCCCAGCCGGGCGTGGCCGTGCTCGTGGAGGCGCTGACCGACAACCGGAACCGGACGAGCGCCGACATACGCCACGCGTTCGACAAGCACGGCGGCAGCCTTGGCGAGCCCGGCTCGGTGGCCTGGGTGTTCGAGAAGCGGGGCGTCGTGATGGTCGACGCCGGACCGCTACTCCGAGGACGACCTGATCCCGGCCATCGACGCCGGCGCCGAGGACGTGAGCGAGGAGGGCGACTCGCTGAAGGTGCGTGAGCGCCGCGGAGGACCTGGCGGCGGTGCGCGAGGCGCTCGAGGCGCGCGGGCGTCGACATCGAGTCCGCGGAGCTGACCATGGAGCCGAAGAACGTGGTCGAGGTGACGGGAGCCGATGCGCGGGCCGTGATGCGGCTGATGGAGGCCCTCGACGACCACGACGACGTCGAGGCGGTCCACGCGAACTTCGACATCCCCGCCGAGGTGCTGGAGGAGATCGCGGCCTGACGGCCTCCCGGTTCCGCACCCGGTGCGTCCTCATGGAAGGCATCCGGGCGCGGGCGCCAGAATCACTACGCATGATCGTCGTCATGGGGATTGACCCGGGGTGGCGAACACGGGCTTCGGCGTCGTGCGCGTGGCCGGGGGCAGCATGAGCGCCGTCGACGGAGGCGTGATCGAGGCTCCGCCGGGGGAGCCGATCGAAGAGCGCCTGGCTGCGAATCCACGACGAGCTCGCGGAGCTCATCGACCTGGCATGAGCCGGCCGCACTCGCCCTCGAGGACGTCTACTTCGGCAAGAACGTGCGCTCGGCGATCGGCGTGGGACAGGCGCGGGGCGTCGCGCTCCTCGCCGCCGCCAAGCGCGGCATCCCGTGCTTCGACTACACGCCGCAGGCCGTGAAGATGGCGGTCTGCGGCACCGGGGCGGCGGCCAAGGAGCAGGTCCAGCGCATGGTGGGGACCCTGCTCGGGCTCCCGCAGCCTCCGGAGTCCGACCACGCGGCCGACGCGCTCGCCGTCGCGATCTGCCACGCGGCGCACGCCGGAACCGCGGATGCGCATCAGCCGTCAGCTGACCGAGGTGGGGTCGGCGTGATCGCCTCGGTTCGCGGCGAGGTGCTGGTCCGGCGGCCGGACCACGTCGTGATCGAGGCGGGCGGCGTCGGCTATCGCCTCGCGGTCTCCGCGGAGACCCTGAAGGCCGTTCCGAGCCGCGGCAAGCAGGCGACGCTCCACGCCCACCTGGTCGCCCGCGACGACTCGCTGTCGCTTTACGGGTTCGCGAGCGAGGAGGAGCGGGACCTCTTCCTGCATCTGACCTCGGTCTCGGGGATCGGCCCGAAGGTCGCGATCGCGATCCTCTCCGGCGGCGCCGCCGCGCGAGCTCCTGCGCGCGATCGCCGCCGGAGACGCGAAGCGCTTTCAGGCGGCTCCCGGGGTCGGCAAGCGAACCGCCGAGCGGCTGATCGTCGAGCTGCGCGAGAAGGTCGCGGGCGAGCTCACCGAGGGCATCCCGGCCGCCGGTGGGGAATCCGAGGACGGCGAGCCCGCGCGCGCTCGCCCGCGACGGCCTGATGCACCTGGGCTACACGCTCACCGAGGCCGAGGGGCTGCTCGAGGGCGCGGATGGCTCGAGCGCCGAGGAGCTCATCAACGCCGCGCTCCGCCGGCCGCCGACGTCAGGGAGCCCGCGCATGAGCGTCGCGCGCGATCCGGGGATCGCCGCCGCCAACGGGCTCGACGGAGCGGACGGGCGAGCGGCTCGGCGACGGCCGACCTGGCCGGCGGCGAGGAGGAGCTCGACTCCTCGCTCCGCCCCAGGCGCCTCTCGGACTTCGTCAACCAGGAGCAGGTGACCGGCCAGCTCGAGGTCTTCATCGAGGCGGCCAAGCGGCGGGGCGAGCCACTGGACCACGTGCTGCTCGCCGGCCCACCCGGCCTCGGCAAGACTTCGCTCGCGAACATCGTCGCCGCCGAGCTCGGCGCGCCGCTCGTGCAGACGGCGGGCCCCGCCCTCGAGCGAAAGGCGGACATCGCCGCCTTCCTGACGGCGCTCGAGCCGGGCTCGGTGTTCTTCATCGACGAGATCCACCGCCTCTGCCGCGCGATCGAGGAGACGCTCTATCCGGCGATGGAGGAGCGCCGCCTGCCGGTCGTGCTCGGCCAGGGCGCCGGCGCGCGAACCGTGACCCTGGACCTGCCGGCGTTCACGCTGGTCGGCGCCACCACCCGCACCGGCCTCCTGACGACCCCGCTTCGCGACCGGTTCGGCGTCTGCCACCGGCTGGAGCACTACGGCCCGGAGGACCTGGCGCGCATCGTCCGCCGCTCGGCGCGGATCCTCGGCGTCGAGGTCGAGCCCGAGGGCGAGCGCGAGATCGCCGAGCGCTCCCGCGGGACGCCGCGGGTCGCCAACCGCCTGCTGAAGCGGGTGCGCGACTTCGCCGAGGTCCGCGGCACGGGCGTGGTCACGGGCGACGTCGCACGCGAGGCGCTCGGGCTGCTGGAGGTCGACGCCGCGGGGCTCGACCGCCACGACCGCGCGATCCTGGACGCGATCGCGACCAAGTTCTGCGGCGGGCCGGTGGGGCTCTCGACCCTGGCAGCCGCGGTGGACGAGGAGCAGGACACGATCGAGGACGTGTACGAGCCGTATCTGCTCCAGCAGGGCTTGATCAAGCGCACCCCGCGGGGCCGGGTGATCACCGAGCGGGGCTTCGAGCACCTCGGGCTGCCCGTGCCCGAGCGCGCGGCCGCGAGCCTCTTCTGAGCCGGGCAAGGTGCCATCGCTACGCTTACGCGCGTGCCGTTCTTCATCTGCCCGAACTGCGGAAATCGCGAGCTGAGTTCCGAGCGCACCGCAGGGATGTCCGCGAGGCCGAAGGGTTGCTCGAAGTGCGGCTTCGGCTTCATCTTCGAGCTGCTCGACGACTACTACCCGGCGCCGGAGGCCGCGTTCTTCGTCTGCGACCAGGAGGGCCGGGTGCTCGACGTGGGCAAGGGCGGATTCGAGCTCACCGGGCTGAAGGACGAGCAGGTGATCGGCCGGCCGGTCCAGGACGTGCTCGGGCTGGAGTGGGTCGACGAGGGCGACGGCGGGGAGACGGCCGACATGAACGACGACGGAGTCACCGACCCGATCGAGACGACGCTCGAGTGGGGGGTCCGGTCGCTGGGCAAGCGCGTGCAGGTGAACGCGGAGGGCGACCTGCCCGCCGAGGCGGTCGCGGACCTGTTTCCGGCCTACGACGACGACGGCGGGCTGCTGCTGGTCCTGACGCCGCGGTAGTTTTGAGTGCCGGGCGCCGCCCCGGCACACGCGCTCGCGACCGCGAGGAGAGAAGGCACCAACTTGACGTTCGAGGCTGATGGGATCTCGGCGGCGAAACCTGTTCATCATCGCGCTGGTCCTGGGGCTCCTGGTGCCTCGGGCGATCGTGATCGCGACCAAGCCGACGGTGCTCGGGCTCGACCTGAGGGGCGGAACGCAGCTGGTCTACGAGGCGCGGCCCACCCCGCAGACGCCCAACGTCGACGCCGAGCGCGATCGACCGGGCGATCAACATCATCCGAACCAGGATCGACAAGTTCGGCGTCTCCGAGCCGGAGATCTCGCGCATCGGGCAGAACGGCATCCAGGTCGGTCTGCCGAACGTCCAGAACGCCCAGCAGGCGATCCAGCTCGTCGGGAAGACCGCGCAGCTCTACTTCTACGACCTCGAGGCGAACATCATCCCGCCGCCCAAGAAGGGACTTCCGCGGGATCCGGCCCATCCGGACACGAGCCAACCCGTCCCGCCCGAGGCCTACACGCTCCCGGACCTCTGGGCCGCGGTGCAAGTTCGCCTCGAAGCAGAAGCCGGAGTGCCGACGGCTGCACGACGCAGCGGGCCGACCTACTACCTGTTCGACCAGAAGTCGCACAAGCTTCTGGCGGGACCCGCGGAGCGGAAGAAGGACCTCTTCGTCCAGTTCAACAACGAGAAGCAGCCCAAGGGCTCGGTGATCAAGACGGTGCCCCAGGGGACGGTGCGTCGCGGCGGCTCCGGCCAGTCCATCGCTCTCGCTCCCGCAGGCGCAGCTCGCGAAGTCGCGGCAGTACGTGCTCAAGGACCGCCCGGCGCTGAACGGCACGGAGATCAAGAACCCGGAGCAGAACTTCGACCCGACCACCAACCAGCCGAACGTCACCTTCGACTTCACGGGCGACGGGCAGATCGGCGTTCCAGGAGGTGACGCGAGACGATCGCCGAGCGCGGCCGGGCCAGCGCTCCGATCGGGACGCTCGACGCCAATCGGCCGCGAACAGTTCTCACAGCACTTCGCGATCGTCCTGGACAACCAGGTCTTCTCCTCACCCGATCATCAACTTCGTCGAGAACCCGACCGGGATCGACGGCGCGCAACGGCGCCGAGATCTCGGGGAACTTCACCATCAGCTCCGCGCAGGATCTGGCCACGATCCTCCAGGCGGGCGCGCTGCCGGTGAAGCTCGTGCTCGTGAGCCAGAGCACGGTCTCGGCGACCCTCGGCCAGCAGGCGCTGGACCAGGGGATCAAGGCGGGCGTGGTCGGCCTCGCCGTGATCGTGCTGTTCCTGCTGCTCTACTACCGGCTGCTGGGCGCCGTCGCCGTCCTGGGTCTGGCGGTCTACGGGGTGATCTTCTTCGCTCTGGTCAAGCTCATCCCGATCACCCTGACCCTGCCTGGGATCGCCGGATTGATCCTGACTATCGGGGTGGCGGCCGACGCCAACATCGTCATCTTCGAGCGAATAAAGGAGGAGGCGAGAGCCGGGCGATCGCCGCTGTCCGCGATCGCGCAGGGCTACAAGCGCGGGATCGCGACGATCATCGACGCGAACGTGATCACCCTGTTCACGGCGTTCATCCTGTTCGTGCTCGCGACCGCGGGCGTCAAGGGCTTCGCCTTCACGCTCGGAGTCGGCACCCTCGTCTCGCTGTTCACGGCGGTGCTGTTCACGCAGGCGGTGCTCGGGCGCCACGGGGCGATCGTCGATCCTGCACTCGCCGCGGGCGCTCGGCGCCGGCCCGCAGCGAGTGCGCTGGCACTTCGACTTCAGCGGCGCGAGCCGGTGGTTCTTCTCGATCTCGGGATGCATCCTCACGATCGGCGCGATCTCGCTCGCCACCAAGCAGCTCAACCTCGGGATCGACTTCACGTCCGGGGCCAAGATCACGGCGAGCCTGCCAGAGCCCGCGTCGATCGACGACGTGCGGAACGCGCTGGAGAACGCGAACGTCGACAACGCGTCGAGCGCCGAGATCCAGACCGTCGACAACCCGAAGCTGGGCCCGAACGTGATCGAGATCCAGGGCAAGATCCCGATCAAGCAGGTCAACTCGACGGTCCAGAAGGCGCTCGAGCAGAACTTCGGCCTGCAGGGCGGCGCGGATGGCTTCAGCAGCGACGACGGTGGGCCCGACCTTCGGCGCCCAGGTGGCGCGCAGCGCGGTGATCGCGATCATCTTCTCGCTGCTCGTGATCTCGGCCTACATGGCGATCCGGTTCGAGGCCAAGTACGCGATCCCGGTGATCATCGCCCTGCTCCACGACATCCTGATCACGGGGGCGTGTACTCGCTCACCGGCCAGGAGGTGACGAGCGGCACCGTCGCGGCCTTCCTGACCATCCTCGGTTACTCGATGTACGACACCGTGATCGTCTTCGACCGCATCCGCGAGAACGTGCCGCGGATGCCGCGCGCCGCGTTCTCGCAGATCGCCAACAAGTCGATGAGCGAGGTGCTCACGCGGTCGCTGATCACCGGGCTCTCGACCGTCTTCCTGGTCGCCGTGCTGCTACATCTTCGGCGGGCGCCACCCTCAAGGACTTCGCGTTCGCGATGATGGTCGGGGTCGCCTCGGGGGCCTACTCGTCGATCTTCATCGCGACGCCGGTGCTGACGCACTGGAAGGAGCGCGAGCCCGCCTACCGCGCCCGCCGTCAGCGTCTGATCGAGGAGATGGGATACCTGCCCACGTTCCCGGAGGAGAACGTCGTCGCGAAGGTGGGCGACGAACCCGAGCCCGCTCCCGCCGCGGCGGTGCCCGCGGGCGTGTCCGCGACGGCCGAGCGCGCCGCCGTCGAGGAGCCGCAGGCGGAACCCGTGCAACCGCGATCGGACCGCGCGCCCGCAGAGGTCGATGGCGCCGATGGGGCTGAGCCGGAGCGGGAGCCCGAGCCGATGAGCAGGGCACCGGAGGGCGATGGCGCCAGGGCTGACCGCCAGCGCAGCGCTCACAGCGCCGCCGGCGCCAGCAGCGCCGCCGGCGCAAGCACGGGAGGCACCGATGAGTGGACGGGAAGCCTGATGGCGGCCGTGGTCTGGTTCACGGTCGGGCTCGCGCTCTGGCACTTCACGGTCTTCGTGCCCGATCGCTTCTGGGCCGGGATCGTCGGCGCGCTCCTCGGCGCGGTCGCGGGCGCGATGATCTCCGGCGCGATCGTCCAGATCGCCTCCGGGCGGTCGATCGGCGACACCGACATCGGAACGGTGCTGGTCGCGGTCCCGGGGACGCTGATCGGCCTGGCGGTCGTCTACGCGATCGGCGTGCGCCGGGAGCGACTGGCCGGCATCGAGTAGCGCGAATCACCGCCCTCTACCCGGATTGACGGGGTTCAGGGGGCTATAGCCCACCTAACCCCGTCACTGCGGAGAGTGGGCGCCGGAGTGCTCTCGCAAGTGGACGTGGAGAGTGCTCCGGCGAGTGGACGTGGGGGCGGTTGCGGCGGGGCGGGGGAGAGTTCCGTCCCCGGCCGTTCTTAGCCTGGCGAGGTGCCGCGTCCGGCTCGGCGACCGCCGAACCGAGCCTTCACGCTCGAGCCCTACTCCTACGCCGAGGCGCGGGCGCTGATGGAGGGGCTCGACCTGGCCGAGCCGGTCGCCGTGACCCTGGTGCGGCGCGGCTACCGGACCGTCGAGGAGGCCCGGGCCTTCCTGGAGGCGGCGGAGACGCACGACCCGTTCGAGTTCGACTCGATGGGCGAGGTCACCGCGATGATCGAGCAGGCGATCGCCGCCGGGCGCACGATCACGGTCCACGGCGACTACGACTGCGACGGCGTCTGGGCGACCGCGATCCTGGTGCGGGCGCTGCGCGAGCTGGGCGCCGCGCTGCGACTGGTACATCCCCGGACCGGCTCGGGGACGGATACGGGCTGACCGGGACGGGAGTCGAGCGGCTGGCCGCACGAGGGACCGGCCTGCTGATCACGGCCGACTGCGGGATCACCTGCCCGCGAGGAGGTGGCGGCGGCCCGCGCGAGCCGGGATGGAGGTGATCGTCACCGATCACCACGAGCCGGGCGCCGAGCCTTCCGGACTGCCCGATCCTTCACCCCCGCCTGGGCGGCTATCCGTTCGGCGAGCTCTGCGCCGCCGGCGTCGCCTACAAGCTCGCCGGCGGCGCTGCTCGGGGCCGAGGCGGCCGAGACGGACCTCGACCTGGTGGCGCTGGCCACGGTCGCCGACCTGGTCCCCTCCGGGGCGAGAACCGGGCGCTGGTCCGAGCGGGACTCGCGACTGGCGCGAAGGCGGCAGGCGGCTGGGGCTCCGGGCGCTGTGCGCCGCCGCCGGGGTCGCCGCCCGAGCGCCTCGACGAGGGCGACCTGGCGTTCCGGCTCGGGCCCCGCATCAACGCCGCGGGTCGGCTTTACCGCGCCGACGCCGGCGTCGAGCTGATGCTGACCACCGACGAGCGAGCGGGCGAACGCGATCGCGGCCGAGCTCGAACCGCGCCAACAGCGAGCGCCGCACCGCCGAGCGGAGGTGGTCGACGCCGCCGAGCCGGCGCGCGCCGAGCTGCCGCGAGGACTTGGCCTCGGCGCCCGCGCTGGTGCTCGCCGGCACCGGCTGGCACCCGGGCGTGGTGGGGATCGCCGCCTCGCGGCTGGCGGAGCGCCACTGGCGTGCCGGCGGTCCTGATCGGGCATCGATTCGGAGGGGCGCGGTCGCGGATCGGGCCGCAGCATCCCGGGCTTCGACCTGCTGGGCGCGCTGGACGCGTGCGGCGAGCACCTGCCAGCGCTACGGAGGCCACCGGGCGGCCGCCGGGCTGGAGATCGAGGCCGGCCGCATCGACGCGTTCCGCGAGGCGTTCGTCGCGCACGCAGTCGGCGGTCATCGAGCGGGACCACCTCGTCCCCACGGAGGCGATCGACGCGGTCGTCGGCGGCGAGAGCCTGGGGCACGACGTCGCCGAGCAGCTCGAGCGGCTGGCGCCGTTCGGGATGGGAAACCCCGGCGTTCGGCTGCTGGTGCCGTCGGTCCGGGTACGCGACGTGCGGCCGATGGGCGACGGCGACAAGCACGCCCGGTTCCGGCTCGAGAGCGGCGCCGCGGAGCGCCTCGGCGTGGCCTTCGGCGTCGACGGAGAGCTGGCCGAGGCGAAGCTCGCCGAGCCGGTCGACGTCTCCGTGAAGCTCGAGCTGAACGAGTGGAACGGAGCGGTTGAGCCGCGCGTCGTCCTGGGCGAGCTCTACCGGATGAGGCGAGACCACCGAGGCGGGCAGTGCCCTCCCGTATCCCGACGCGCAGGAGTGGTGGCGCCGGTTCGACGCCGAGCGGGTGGCGCCGCTCGGCGAGTGGCCGCCCGACAGGCCCGAGCGACCGCTGACGGAAGCCCGCGAGGTCGTGGATCGGCGGGGCGGCTCCGGGGTGGCGGCGGTCGCCGCGCTGGCGTCCTGCAGCGAGCCCGTGCTCGTGCTGTGCGCGGACGCCCTGCGGCGGCGGGAGCTCGTGGAGCGCGCCGCGGCGCCCGCGCGCTTCGGCGGCGGGCCGGTCGCGATCGCCTCGGCGCGGCTTGGCCGACGATGCAGTGCGGGACCGGGCATCGACCGAGGTGCTGGCATCGGAGTGCGGCGTGGCCCTCGCCGACTGGGCCGCGCTCCAACGGGCGCCGGCGATGGCCGCGGGCTTCGCGCACGTCGTCATCGTCGACCCGCCGCCGTTCGCCGCACCTGGAGCACTGCGGCCGCCGCCGGCAGCGGCTTCCTGCACCTGGCATGGGGCGAGGCCGAGGTGGCGCTGTCGCTGCGCGTGCACGGGGAGGAGTGGCCTCGCCGCGCCGCGCTGGCCGCCCTCTACCGCGTCCTTCGAGATCGGCTGCATCGTCCGATGGGCGGGCTCGGTGATCTGAGCGAAGACCGAGCTTCGCGGGGTCCTCCACGGCCCGGGCCGCCCTCCCCGCGCGCCGGAGGTCGGCGCCCGCCGCATCCGAGTGCTCGAGGAGATGGGCGCCGTCGAATGGGACCTGCCTCGCACCCCCCGAACGCCTGCGCGTCGTATCCTCGGTGGCGAAGGATCTGGAGCTGACGGAGTCCTTCGCCGCCTACCGCGAACGGTATGAGGAGGGCAGGCGATTCCTAAGCAGGCGAAGACAACCGAGCTAGACGAGGCCAAGCGCGCCAAGGGCGCCGCGCCGAAGGGCGGCTCGAACGGCAAGCGGAACGCCGAGCAGGCCAAGGCGAGCGGGCCGAAGGTCAAGGTCAGGCGGCCGGCGCACCGGCGCACGTCGAGAAGGCGGACGGGACGCCGCCGGACCGCGAGGGACACACGCGGGTGGGAGCCGGAGCCGTGACGCGGCGACGCCACCGGCGCCGCGAGAGCGAGCGAACGCGGCCGAGCTCACCGACGACGAGCGCGCGCTGCTCGGCGACCTCCTGGCGGTGATCGCGGAGCACAGCGACGACGGACTGCGGCCGATCGACACCGAGGCGGTCGAGCGGGCGTTCGCCTTCGCTTGCGAGCGCCACGCCGACCAGCGCCGCAAGTCGGGCGAGGACTTCATCACGCATCCGGTCGAGGTGGCGAAGATCTGCGCCGGGCCTGCGGCTGGACACCGAGACGCTGTGCGCGGCGCTGCTGCACGACACGGTCGAGGACACGAGCGCCAGCCTGGACGAGGTCGAGCAGCGCTTCGGCGACAGCGATCGCGAGCCTCGTCGACGGCGTCACGAAGCTCACCGGCATCACCTTCCAGAGCCGCGACGAGAGCCAGGCGGAGAACTACCGGAAGATGATGGTCGCGATGGCCACGGACCTCCGGGTCATCCTGATCAAGCTCGCCGACCGCCTCCACAACATGCGCACGATCTCGGCGCTGCCGAAGCAGAAGCAGATCGAGAAGGCGCGCGAGACGCTCGAGATCTACGCGCCGCTCGCGCACCGGCTGGGGATCCACGCGATCAAGTGGGAGCTCGAGGACCTCTCGTTCCAGCGCCTGCACCCGCGCAAGTACAACGAGATCAAGAAGCTCGTCTCCCAGCAGCGCGCCGAGCGGGAGCGCTACGTCGCGGACGCGGGTGAGTTCCTCAGCGCCGAGCTCGAGAAGGTCGGGATCGAGGCCGAGATCTCGGGCCGCGCCAAGCACTTCTACTCGATCTACTCGAAGATGACGAAGAAGGGCCGGGAGTTCAACGAGATCTACGACCTCACCGCGATGCGGGTGCTCGTGGGCTCGGTCAAGGACTGCTACGGCGCGATCGGGATCATCCACTCGATCTGGAAGCCGCTGCCCGGGCGCTTCAAGGACTTCATCGCGACGCCGAAGCTCAACCTCTACCAGGCGCTCCACACGACGGTGATCGGGCCCGAGGGCCGGCCGCTCGAGATCCAGATCCGCACCCCCGAGATGCACGAGACGGCCGAGTACGGGATCGCCGCCCACGTCATCTACAAGGAGGGCCGCAGCACCAAGGGCGACCCCGAGCGGGAGAAGATGACCTGGCTGCGCCAGCTGCTCGAGGTCGAGGGCGACCAGGACCCGGCCGAGTTCCTCGAGTCGCTGAAGGTCGACCTGTTCGAGGACGAGGTGTTCGTGTTCACGCCGAAGGGCGAGGTGAAGAACCTCTCGGCCGGCTCGACGCCGCTCGACTTCGCCTACGCCGTCCACACGGACGTCGGGCACCGCTGCGTCGGCGCGAAGGTCAACGGGAAGATCGTCCCGCTCCACTACCAGCTGAAGTCGGGCGACATCGTCGAGATCCTGACCGCGAAGCAGGAGCGCGGCCCGTCGCGCGACTGGCTGGCGCTGGTGCGGACCAGCCGCGCGCGCAACAAGATCCGCGCCTTCCTCAAGCGCGAGCGCCGCGAGGACGCCGAGCGGCGCGGCCGCGAGCAGCTCCAGGACGCGATCCGCAAGCGCGGCCTGCCACCGCAGCGCATCGCGGCGTCGCCGCTCCTCGCCGACGTCACCCGGGAGATGGGATTCCGCAAGGCCGACGACTTCTACATCGCGGTCGGCCAGGGAAAGATCTCGCCGAAGACCGTCGCCAACAAGGTCTTCCAGCGGCTCAAGCAGGGCGAGGCGGTCGCCGGCGACGAGACCGAGGCGCGCCTGGCGGGCGTGCTCGAGGGCCGCGACGAGCGCCAGCGGCGCACCCAGGAGGCCTCCGACTACGGCATCAACGGTCAAGGGCGTCGACGACGTGATGGTCCGGCTGGCGAAGTGCTGCCGGCCGGTGCCCGGGCGACCCGATCGTCGGCTACGTCTCGCTCGGCCGCGGGATCACGATCCACCGCGAGGACTGCAGGAACATGACCGCGCTGAAGCGCTCGCCGGAGCGGCTTCACCGAGGTCGCGTGGGAGGGCGACAACGCCACCTCCTACCGGGTCGAGCTCCAGGTCGACGCCTGGGATCGCACCCGCCTGCTCGAGGACCTCTCGCGGACCTTCGCCGAGACCGGGCGTCAACATCATCGAGGCCTTCTGCACGCACCAAGCACCCGATGGTCAAGAACCGGTTCGTGGTCGAGGTCGGGGACGGCGGAGCAGCTCCGCCAGTGCGTCGGGCGGCTGCGCAACGTCGACTCGGTCTTCGACGCCTACCGCGTGACGCCAACCGCCTGAGACCACAGGACATCGACGGCGTTAGGTACGCCATGGGGTACCTAACCCCGGTCAATGCGTCCGGAAGTCGGTAGTGTGTCGTTCCTTTCCGGCGGCGATCGGGCGGCCGCCGACCGCCTGCGGACGGCCCTGTCGTTGCCTCGACGCTGCACGGAGGGCGATCGAGCTGATCGTCGCCGACAACACCGCGGACGGCGACGGCGGGTTGGATCGCCGGCGACGGGATCGCGCGTGGTCCGAGCGATACGCGAGCGCTCCTCCTACCACGCCCGGAACGCGGGCGCGCGACGCGGCCGACGGACGAGTGGCTCCTGTTCCTGGACGCCGATTGCGCGCCCGGAGCCGGACCTCCTCGATGCCTACTTCGCCGAGCCCGTCCCGCGACGGCTGCGGGGCGGTCGCCGGCCAGATCGTCGGCGAGCCGGCTCAGCGCTCGCTTCGTCGCACGCTACGCGCGGTCGCGACGGCTCTTCGACCACGCCGACGGCCTGCTCCGGCGCCGAGGCGAGGCGGCCGCGGCCGGAAACGTGCTCGTCCGCCGCGCGGCGTTCGAGGCGGTCGGCGGCTTCGCGGAGGGCATCCGCTCCGGTGGCGACATCGACCTGTCCCGGCGCCTGCAGGCGGCCGGATGGCGACTCGAGCTCCGCCCCGAAGCGCGTCGTCGACCACCGCCACCGCGAGAGCCTGCCCTCGCTTGCTCGGCGTGATCGCCCGCTACGGGGCGGGCGCACGCTGGCTGAACGAGCGCTACCCGGGATCGTCGCCCCGCGTGGCCGCTCGCGCATGGGCTGTGTCGACGCCGCGCGGGATGTCGCCGCCCGACTTCGTCCGAGGCATGTGAAGGAGGCGCTGTTCCGCGCGGTCGACGGGCTCGGGCTGATCGGCACATCGGGTATGGGTATGCAACCCGCAACCGCGCTGGCAGGGTCACTGCAATCTAGTCCCCGGTTCCGGGAGTGGATTGACTCGACCCGCGGATCACGACGCGGAGGCCGCCTCTCATCGCCCTTTCTCCACCACGGCCCGGATCCTCGCGCCGTCTCGCGCATGTGCTCCTCGCTGTCGTACTTTCGCCGCGGCCAGAAGAACCCGCGCAGGCCGTCCTTGCGGTTGCGCGGGACGAGGTGGACGTGGAGGTGGGGGACGCTCTGGCTGACGACGTTGTTGAGCGCGACGAACGCGCCCTGGGATGCCCATCGCGTCCGGATGGCCGCCGAGAGCAGACGAGCGTTGGCGAACAGCGGGCCGACCAGCTCGTCCGGGCAGGTCCCAGATCGTCTCGTGGTGCTCGCGCGGGACGAGAAGCGAGTGGCCCGGGAAGAGCGGCCGGTGGTCCAGGAAGGCGAGCGAGACCTCGTCCTCGAAGACGACGTGGCCGGCTCCTCGCCGGCGACGATCGCGCAGAAGCGGCAGCCTCGACGCCGGCCATCGACCGGGAGCTCCGAGCTCAGGCAACGATCGTCAGCGCCGCCGGCTCGATGCCGAACTCGAGCTCGCCGTGATCGCCGATGTAGTCGCCGTCGACCTGGACCGGGAAACGGGCGGATGCGGCCCGCGGCGTCCCTGGAGACCGACTCGACCCGGCACTCGGTGACGCCGTCGAAGTGCTCGATCTGCCGGTGGCCGGGGGTGCGAAGGCTCTTCATCAGGACCCGGGCCGCGATCGTCGGCACGTCGCGCTGGGCCGCGCGGCGGAGCATCGCCACCGACAGCGTGCCGTTGTCGAGCGCCGCGTTCTCGCAGATGCGCAGCGGCTGGCTGCCGAAGTAGGTGAACGGATCGGAGTTCTGGGCGATCGCGGTCACCCCCTCCGCGGTCGATCCATCCACCTCGCATCCGCATGCGGATCGGGATTGCGCAGGTAGTGCCGTAGAAGCCCGAGACCGCCGCCCAGGTGTAGTACCAGCGCCCGCCCCGCGCCTTCATCCGGGGATGGGAGTCGACCGGCTTGGCCGCGGTCGCGTCCAGGCCGGCGCCGCACGCGAACACGAAACGGCGCCCGTTGGCGACGCCCGAGGTCGATCCGCTGCGGGGCCGGAAGTCGTCGGCGAGGCCCGAGCAGGTGCTCGGTGGCGTCGACGACGTCGTTGGGGATCCCGAGCGTGCGCGCGACGACGTTGGTGGAGCCGCCGGGGAGCACGGAGACCGGGAACGTCGGTGCCGGCGAGGCCGTTGGCGACCTCGTTCAGCGTCCCGTCTCCGCCGAAGGCGACCACGATGTCGTAGCCGCCCTCGCGGGCCTCGCGGCCGATCTCGATCGCGTGGTGCTGGGCCTCGGTCGACACCGCCTCGACGTCGTAGCGGCCCTGGAGCGCGTAGACCACCAGGTTCTTCAGCCGGTCGGAGACGGTCGTCGCGTACGGGTTGACGATGATCAGCATCCGCTTCTTGGTGTGGCCGAGCGGAAGCGGGCGCGCCGTTCGTGCGCGCCTCGGGGCGAGGCGGTGCCTCGATCGGTTGCGGGGCCGGCCGTCACGCTGCGAGCCTCCTCCGCGCGCCACGTTACTCGACGCGCCTCGAACCGGATCAGCTCGCCGTCGGACACCTCGCGGACGCGCCCCTCGGCGGCGAGCAGGTCGACGTGGCCGAGAACCTCGGAGAGGGTCAGGAACGCCTGGGTCACGGCGACGTTTCCCCACAGCTCCTGCGCGATCTCGTAGGCGGTGCGCGGGCGCTCGACGATCAGGCCCGTGGATCTTCTCGGCACGGCGCCGGTGGAGCTCGAAGCGCTCGTCGATCAGCGCGCGATGGTCGGTGATCGGCTCGCCATGGCCGGGCAGAAGGATCTCGGCCGGCAGCTCCCGGGTCCGGCGCAGGGACTCGATGTAGATCATCAGCGCGTGCGGGCGCTCGTCGGAGCCGTCGAGCGGGCGGGAGATGAGCGGGTTCGAGGAGATGTGTGCGATCAGGTGGTCGGCGCAGAGCAGGATCTTCCGCTCGGCGTCCCAGAACACCGTGTCGGAGGGGCTGTGGCCGGGGCGGTGCTGCACCTCGAGCGTGCGGTCGCCGAAGCGCAGCTCCTCGCCGTCGTGAAGCGGCCGCGTGACCTTCGCCCTGGCGCCCCAGGCGCGGAAGCTCCGCGAGACCGAGCGCAGCGCCACCACCACGTCCTCGGGGATCCCGTGGCGGAGCATGAGCGAGGCGGCGAACCGGTCGTCGGCCTCGATGTCGTCGCCGAAGTTCTCGACGAACGGAACCACGACGTCGATCGCGGCGACGTCGGCCCCCGAGCGGTCGGCGATGATCTCGACCAGCCCCAGGTGGTCGATGTGCTGGTGGGTGAGGATCGACGAGCTCGAGGTCCGCGATCGAATGACCCAGATCGGCCAGCTGGTGCTCGAGCTCGTCGAGCGACTTGCCGGAGTTCGGGCCGGTGTCGACCAGCGTCAGCGGCTCGTCCTCGATCAGGTAGCAGTTGACGCGGCCGACGGCGAACGGGGTCGGGATCTGCAGGCGGTGGATGCCGGCCTCGCGTGCCCGCTCGAGGGCCTCCTCCGGGGTCAAGCCGATGGTCGCCGGCGGCAAGACCCTGTCGGGGCGACCAGCGAGATCATGCTCGGATCAACTCCAGCACCTCGTCCCGCTTTCGCTCCATGTCCTCCCGCGAGACGAGGGACTCGAGGTTCAGCCGCAACAGCGGCTCGGTGTTCGAGGGCCGGACGTTGAAGTGCCAGTCGGGGTAGTCGACCGAGACGCCGTCGAGCCACGAGACCTCGCCGTCGGAGTAGCGCTCGGCGAGCTCCTTCATCTTGCGCCTCCTGGTCGTCCACCTCGGAGTTGATCTCGCCGGAGATGAAGTAGCGCTCGCGAAACTCGCCGACGAGCTCCGAGAGGCGGCGGTCCTCCGTCGAGAGGAGCTCGAGGACCAGCAGCGCGGGGATCGTTCCCGAGTCCGCGCACCAGAAGTCGCGGAAGTAGTAGTGGCCCGAGACCTCGCCGCCGAACGCCGCGTCGTGCTCGCGCAGCGCGCTGCTTGAAGAAGGCGTGGCCGACGCGGTTGACGTACGAGGTCCCGCCGAGCTCCCGCACCGTGTCGGGCACGGCGCGGCTGGCGCGGACGTCGTAGACGATGCGCGCGCCCGGCTCCTTTCGCAGGAGCTGGCGGGCCAGGAGTGCGGTCAGGAAGTCGCCCGTCGCACGAACTCGCCCGTGTCGTCGATGAAGAAGCATCGGTCCGCGTCGCCGTCCCATGCGATCCCGAGGTCCGCGTCCTCCTCGCGGACCTTGGCGATGATGAAGCGCCGGTTCTCCTCGACGAGCGGGTTCGGGTCGTGGTCGGGAAAGTCGCCGTCGGGGACCCAGTAGAACGTCTCGAGGTCGAGGCCGAGGCGCTCGAGAAGCGGGCCGACCATCGGCCCGGCCATGCCGTTGGCGCCGTCGGCGATGACCCGCAGCGGCTTCACCTCGTTCCGGCGTCGATGAAGCCCATGACACGCGCTCGTGGTAGTCGTCGTAGATGTCGACCGCCTCCACGCTCCCGCCGCCGGGCGGCTCCGGGCAGCCCCGCCTCGATCGTGGCGCGAACGTCGCCGATGCCGGCGTCGCCGGAGAGCGCCAGCGCCCCCTCGCGCACGAGCTTGACGCCCGTGTACGTCCTTCGGGTTGTGCGAGGCAGTGACCATCGCGCCGCCGTCGAGCTCGCGCGAGCCCACCAGCTGGTAGAGCATCTCCGTGGCGACCATCCCGGCGTCCAGCACCGTGCAGCCCTCGGCGACCAGGCCCTCGCGGACGCGGCCGCTCATCTCCGGCGCCTCGTTTCGCATGTCGCGGCCGAGCCCGACCCGGAGCTCGCGAGGTCTCCTTGCCGCGCAGCCCGGCGAGCACCCGTGCGAACGCGCGGCCGACGAGGTAGGCGATGTCGCCGTCGAGCTCGCGTCCCGTAGATGCCGCGGACGTCGTAGGCCTTGAAGATGCCGTGGCTGGGACGTGCGGTCAAAACTTGCCCCGCCAGGGCGTCGTAGCTGTCCTCGAGCGACTGCGGCATCACCCGCGTGTCGCGCGAGCACCGGCATGTAGTTGGTGTCGCCGGCCCACCGCGGCACGACGTGGAGGTGGATGTGGTCCGCGAAGCCCGCGCCGGCGATCCGGCCCTGGTTGAGCCCGGCGTTGTAGCCCTGAGGGCCGTAGACCTCGTCGAGCACGGTGATCGCCCTCTGGGCCAGCGCCATCATCTCGGCGACGGTCTCGGCGTCGAGCGTCGGGCAGGGTGGCCAGGTGGTCGTAGGGCGCCACCATCAGGTGGCCGTTCGTGTACGGGAACTTGTTGAGGATCACGAAGCACCGCTCGCCGCGGTGGACGATCAGGTTGCCGCGGTCGTCGTCCTCCGCGGGCGCCGTGCAGAAGATGCAGCCCTCGTCGGAGTCCTTGGACGCGTCCTTCACGTAGGGGAGGCGCCAGGGCGCCCAGATCCGGTAGTTGGCCACACCGCCCATCGTATGCGTCAGGCACGAGCGGCAGGCACGCGCTAGGCGTCAGTCAGGGTCAGTCAGGGTCAGTCCCGTAGCCATCCCGTAGCCATGGCGTAGCCATCGCACCTTCCCCTGCGCTTCAAAGACTTCGGCCCAGATGGTCGGAGATGGCCGTTGCGTTTCAAAGCTCTGGAGCTTGTCCTTGGTCGTGTAGAGGGATGCGGGGCGTGCTTGTCCATGACGCCGCCCCGTCATCCCAATCACCCGCGTCCACACGGACTCCGTGTGGAGGTGTGACGGTCGCCAGGTGAGTCGAACTCACCTGCCCGCTTGTTCTGGGGCTATCGGCGGAAGTTCAGGCCCTTCTCGCAAACAGCCCCTACTCCGACATCTGTCGGGGCAATTGCCTCGTTGCGCACGATGACAACCCATTTGCGTTTAGAGAGCGGCGCGTCTCCCGCGCTCACCACTCGATTCGAATCGGTCGAAAACAGCCCCGAAATCGGATGCCACTTCTTCGGGCACTTGATCGCGCCACCCCCCAACATGCCCCCCTGGACCCTGTCCTCGGCGAAGAGGTAGCGGAGTCCGAACCGCTTGTGCTTCCCCGACGCCTTGAAGCCAAGGGACTTGCCTTGCGCCGTCGTCATCGGGTGGGCGTCGAGCGTCTTCGGCTCAAATGGGAGTGGTGGCTGGGTCGTGCCACCGGAGCCGGTGTTCGCCAAGCTGACGGCGGCGAAGACCGCCACTCCGACGACCACAGCGAGGGTCAGGAATTTCCCCATCGCGAAACCTC
This sequence comes from uncultured Actinomycetes bacterium, assembly GCA_963797665.1. Classification (GTDB taxonomy): domain Bacteria; phylum Actinomycetota; class Thermoleophilia; order Solirubrobacterales; family 70-9; genus AC-56. The sequence continues at coordinate 122,478 of CAWCQE010000024.1, forward strand.
CCTTTCGCTAGCTGGTGAAGCCGACCCTATGTCTCGCCTCGCCGGCTGTCAATGGATTTTTGACGCGGAACGCTGAATTAACGGCGGCTAGTAGACCTCAGAAAAACGGTATATCTGGCACCCGGTAGCCCTCCGAGGCGCTCAGACAGCCTCTCAGCGCGTCTAAATCGCCTTCAAACCGGGTGAATCGAATCCGATTCGCCGAGAAGGGAGCGGAACCGTCCGCATGAACGAATTTCTAGCCACCTCAGACGTCGTCGAGTCCATCGACGACATCATCGAGGCCCTTCACGTCGAGCCGGACGAGCGGCTGGCGTTCGCGGAGGCAGCTGACTATTTCGTCGGCGTCATGGCCGCGCGCGTGGACGAGATGGGCGACCCGATCACGCATTGGCCACCCTTGGCGACCCTCTGCGTCCTGGAGGTCGAGCTGCTGGACGATGAGGTCACGGCGCCGATCGCGCCGGCGCGGTGAAGCTGGTCCGGGACACCCTGCTCGCCAAGCGTGCGTGGGAGGCATCCCAGAATTGACCACCGCGACCGCTGAGCCGAGCTGGAGCGGTGGGTCCGAGAGAACGCGACGCTGGCGGGTGGCGAGTAGGGTGGCCACGGCCCGTGGCCATCGGGGTCGTCGACCAACTTCCCCAGGTCGCGGGCCTTGTCGTTCGTCTGCCGACGGCGTAGGGTTGGAGGCGGTCGACGACTCCAACGAAGGGGAAGAGATGACGAAGCATTCTCCGCAGCGCCTGGGCATTCAGGAACGCACGGACGCCAAGGGCAACACCCGCTATCGCGGCTCGGCGTATGACTCGCGCGCCAAGCGCCACCTGTTCGGCCCCTGGACGCCCCACTTGGCCGAAGCTCGGGCATGGCGGGTAGACGCGCTCTCGAAGTTGCAGGCCGGGACGCTCAGCGCCGCGAAAGGACCGACCCTGCGCGAGGCTGCGCGCCAGTTTCTGGCCGGCATTCAGTCTGGGGCGATTCGCAACCGATCCGGACGCCGCTACCGGCCTTCGGTCGTCACCGGATACGAACGCGAACTACGGAGTCGCATCGTGCCGGTGATCGGGGCAACTCGCTTGGCGCGGCTGACCAGGGCCGACGTGCAGATATGGGCCGACTCGCTGAGCGGCGACGGGCTGGCCCCGAACACGATCCGAAATGTCGTCACTCCGCTGCAGGCGCTCTACGCGTGGGCGATTCCACGGGGGCTGGCACACGTCAACCCCTGCATCGGCCTGCGACTGCCGACCGGCGAGCAGGCGCGCGACCGGATCGCCACACCCGCCGAGGCGGCGGCGCAGATCGCCGCGCTTCCGGCCAACGACCAGGCTGCGCTCGGACTAGCCGTCTACGCGGGCTTGCGCATGGGCGAGATTCTGGCGATCAGTTGGGAGGCAATCGACCTGAACACGCGAACGCTGCGCGTCACCCACGAATGGGATGAGAAGTCGAAGCAGTTTCAGGATGCGAAGACGAAGGCCGGGCAGAACCGCAGCATCCCGGTCGTGGATCGGCTCGCAACGCTGATTGGCGATCACGCCGTCCTTATGGACCACCGCACCGAGGGGCTGCTGTTCCCCGGTGCATGGGACCCGACCCGACCACTGTCAGGTGGCGGGCTTCGCAGCCGGGCCGCGAAGGCGTGGAAGGACGCGGGCATCGAGCCGCTTGGATTCCACGAAGGACGCCACACCTTCGCTTCGTTGATGATCGCAGCTGGCGTCAACGCGAAGGCGTTGTCGACGTACATGGGGCACGCGAACATCAAGATCACCATGGATCGCTACGGACACCTGATGCCCGGCAACGAAGCTGAGGCACGCGCACGGCTCGACGCCTACCTAGAGCGGGAGGGAGGATGACCCGTAGCCATGCCCGTAGCCACGCGTCGCTAAAGGTGGCCGTGTGCAGGCCATTTCGCGAGCGTGCGGAGGTTGGCCACACCGCCCAGCGTATGCGTCAGGCATGGCACCCGCGCAGAGATCGGCAAACCCGCCGGGCCGTTATCCGCAGTTCAAACGGGGGCTGGGCCCGTCGGCGCCGACCAGGTTTGTATTAGTGCCGCACGCCCCAATCAGGCTCGCTCGAGTCGGCGCGACCGTGGGTCACGGGGTGCGCGTGCGACCCATCGGTGTGCATGACCCAGATCTGCTGCGGGTGACCCCGGGAAAAGACGATCCGCTTACCGTTGGGTGAGAACGCAGGGTCCGAGTCGCCGTGGTGCATGGTCAGCCGGTGCGTGTGCGAGCCGTCGGCGCGCATGACCCAGATCCCGCGGAATTTCCGGTCGAAGGTGATCCGCTTGCCGTGGGGCGAGTAGTCCGGAGTGCTGCCGAGGCGCGCCACGCGGCGTTTGTGAGACCCGTCGGCACGCATGACCGAGATCCCCCTGCCGCGGCCAAAGGCGATTCGCCTGCCGTTCGGCGAGACCGCGGGCGTGAAGCAGTCGCACTTGTGGGTGAGGCGGTGGCGATGGCTGCCATCCGCGTGCATGACGTAGATGTCCTCGTGGGACCCAGCGTGGACGATTCGAGTGAAGACGATCCGCCCGTCCGGAGTGAACGCGGGCGATCGGTTGAAGTCGCCTTTGATCACGCGATGTGGGTTTGACCCGTCTGCCTTCATGACCGCGATGTCGCCGAACCGCTCAAACGCGATCCGTTTGCCGCTCGCGGAAAACGCAGGGTCAAAATCGGGCCTCCGAGGGTTGTGCGTGAGGCGGCGCCGGTGGCTGCCGCGGACCCGCGTGGCAAAGATGTGCGTGGTACCGAAGCCGAGCTGGCGCGAGTAGGCGATCTTCCCGTTTCGGCCCGGGAAGGCGGCGCGGGCCTGGCGAACCGGCGAGGCCACGAGGAGGGCAGCGAGCGGCACGCCGAGGACGGCCAGGCCCAGAGCAAGCCTCGCCGTCGACACGAGCCTCTTAGGGCTGTCGCTCGCTTTCATACACACCCGGTCGATGTAGTAAGCGGGCCCTTCGGCCGCTCGCGCGGCCGAAGGGCCCAACCCCTCTAGCGCACGAGATCGAAGTGCAGCTTGTCGATCCTCCGGTTGCTGGTGCTGTGGATGGTCAGCTTGCCCGCGACGCCGTCGAACTGACGGGTACCCCCGAGCACCACGAGGTGGTCGGGGCCGCGGTCGAGGTCACCCCTGACCCGCATATTGCCGAGCCCGCCGATCTCGCCGTTCAGGTGCACGATCGCGCGGCACTTGACTTTGCGGTTCTGGGGCTTGAACCGGCACTTGCCACGATCGCGACCGACTTTGTTGTGGCGGTTGTGTGGGTCGAGAAGCTTGTCCTTGAAGCGGAACGCGTTGTGGCCCACTCGATGACCCGACTTCTGCTTGCCGAGCACGGTGAAGTGATGATCGATCGCAAAGGCCGGGGACGCGACCACCGCCGCGCCGAGTGACGCTATGGCGGCGGCCAGGATGAACTTGCGCATGGAGATGCCTCCTACCAGAAAGGGTGGGAAATATGCCCGTCGGGCCGACCCTACATACGCGATGCCGGATGTCAAGGTGGGCGGACCGACGCTGTCCGGTTGCTTACCGTGAGGCTGATCGAGTGCCGCGCCCGAGATTGCACGCCGGAGCCGGCGGCGAAACTCTCATTGGATGCAGGTGTTGACGTGACAGGGATGACCGGTTCGAACGGGGTCGGTCGAGGAGAAGGATCTAGTCGGGATGATCAGAGCTCAGAGGCGGAATCCGCGAGGCAAGGTCAACCGCCCGTGGCTCCCGGTCGTAGTGGGGCTGGCCCTCGCGCTCCTGGCCTCATCCTCCGCGTGGGCGTACCCGGCCATGATCGGCCGCGCCGACCTCGACGGCAGCAACCCGGACTACGCTCTCGTCTCCGCGGACACGTACTGGCTGGCGGCGGATGACGAGCACATCTACTGGAGCAACCATCCTCCTGACTCGCATGCATTCGGCGCCGGCTCCTCGATCGGGCGCGCGAACGTGGACGGCACCGGAGTGGATCCGACCTTCATCCCCCAGCCCGCGGACTCCGTGTACGGCGTGGCGGCCGCTTCCAACCACGTCTACTGGATCCGGTGGTCCGGTCGCTTGGGTGATGCGACCATCGCGCGTGCGAACCTCGACGGCACCGGGGTCCGCCCGAACTTCATCACCAACATCGGAGGAATCGTGGCCGCCGGCCTCGCGGTTGACGGGTCACACATCTACTGGGCTCACCGCTGGTACATAGGCCGCGCCAACATCGACGGGAGCGACGTCCGCCCGCAGTTCATCGACGAATACAACCGCTTCTATGACCAGAACGGGGTTGCGGTTCAGGGACGGCACGTCTACTGGTCGCATCTGTCCAGCGTGGACGACGAGACCTGGATCGGCCGGGCGAACCGCAACGGCACCGGGGTCGATCCGACGTTCATCGACCCCAAATTCGGATCTGGCGAACCCAACCAGCTCGCGGCAGACTCCTCGCATCTGTATTGGGAAGCATCTGGTGGAATCGCGCGCGCCCACCCCGACGGCACCGGAGCGCGCGTGCTCGTCCCGGGAGCGAGCACTGCAGTGGCGGTGAACTCCTGGCACATCTATTGGGCCCGCCCTGCGCTCCGGGCATTCGCGTTGCACAAGCCGATACGCCACAAGCGGCGCGGGACCGCGACCCTCCCATTGGACGTGTTTGGGCCTGGTGAGCTCGCTCTGAGCGGCAAGGGACTGCAAACGGTCACCCGGACCATCGAGTCCAGTAGCGCGCTTGAGAAGCTCCCCGTCAAGCCGACGGGCAGGACGAAGCGCAGGCTGGAGCGACGAGGTCACGTCAGGGTGACGGCGGACGTCACGTTCACGCTCACCGGCGCGGATCCGACCACTGAGTCGCAGTCGCTCAGGCTGGTCAAGCGCTAGCGGGCCGCGCAACCCCTCATCACCACGTCGAGCGGTGCGTTTTCCGCGCTATGCGCGGATATTGCACCGCTCGACGAGCTAGAGCCAGCCGCGGCGCCGGAAGATCGCCAGCAGGCCCACGAGCATCGCCGCCATGATGCCGAGGACGAGCCAGAACGCGCCGATCGCGTTCTGGCCCGGGATCCGGACGTTCATGCCCATGATGCTCGCCAGCAGCGTGAGTGGGAGCAGGATCACGCTGATCACCGTGAGAAAGCGCAGGATGTCGTTGACGCGGTGGGAGATCACCGACTCGTTCGTCTCCTCGAGGCCCTCGACGACCTCCTTGTAGTTCTCGAGCATGTCCCAGATCCGCTCGTGCGCGTCGACGATGTCGTCGAAGTAGATCTCGAGGTCATCGCCCTCACGTGCGGCGAGGAACCGCTGCTTGGTGCGCTCGAGATCGCGCAGCACGGGGCGCTGCGGGCGGATGATCTTGCGGAAGTTGATGATCTCCTGCTTGACGTTGAAGATGTCGCGCACGACCTCTTCCGAGCGGCCGGAGAAGATCTCCTCCTCCAGGGCGTCGAGCTTGTTGCCGATCTTCCGGAGCATCGGGAAGCAGTAGTCGAAGCTGTCGTCGATGATCCGGTAGAGCAGGAAGCCGGAGCCCTTCGCGAAGAGTTGGTCGCGGAGCTCCTCCTTCTGCCGGCAGCGCTCGAACAGGTACGCGACCGGCTGCAGCGGCTGGTTCGGGATCGTGACGAGGTAATCCGGACCGACGAAGATGTCCAGCTCGCCCGCGTTCAGGCGCCCCACGGTGCGGTCGAACACGGGGAAGTGGAGGACGATGAAGAGGTACTCGGGATACTCGTCGATCTTCGGGCGCTGGTTGCGAGACAGCACGTCCTCGAGGTCCAGTGCGTGGAAACCGAACTGCTCCTCGAGCCAGGCACACTCGAGCGGGGAGGGATGCTCGATGTTGACCCAGCGCAGGCCCTCGGCGGCGATCGTCTCGACGTTTGGCTTGCGCTCGGCGGGCTCAGGCGCCGGCGCGACGAGCTGACCGGCTCGGCCGGCTCTGCGCAGCCTCGGCTTCGGGAGGTTCGGCATCAGTCACCATCTCGCTCGATCGCTCGTCCATATCGCCTCTGAGACGAAGAGTACCCGCATCGTCAGGCGTGGCTGCAACGTGCCGGACAGGGTCTGTAGGTGAGGGGCTTTAGCCCCGAAACTGGCCGGTGCCGTTGCTGGTTCCGGTAGGTGAGGGGCTTTAGCCCCGAAACTGGCCGGTGCCGTTGCTTGCTTCTGTATATTGCGCAACCACATAGCTGCCACATCCAGAGGGGTGGAGGGACTGGCCCGATGAAACCCCGGCAACCCCCCCGCGAGGGGAAGGTGCCAATTCCAGCAGGTGGACGACCTGGGAGATGTGAGCGGAGTCCCATCAGGACCTCTGCTCCCTAACCCGGCAGCAGAGGTTTTTCATTAGGTGACTCCGACACGAAAGCGAGGCCAGAGGCATGGCTCCCAAGGCATTGGTCTGTAGGGAGTGCGACGCGAGCTACCCGCTCGAGGCGCGGTACGTGTGTGAACGTTGTTTCGGTCCCCTCGACGTCGCGTACGACTTCACTGATGTCGATCCGGCCGAGGCGCGGCGAAAGATCCAGGCCGGCTCACCGGGCATCTGGCGCTACGCCGACTTTCTGCCGTTTGCCGAGCCCCCGCGTGATCCGCTCGAGCCGGGCCTGACCCCGCTGGTCCGAGCCGACCGCCTGGCGGAGCGCCTCGGCCTGCGGGAGTTGTGGGTGAAGAACGACGCCGCGAACCCGACGCATTCCTTCAAGGACCGCGTCGTCGCGGTTGCCCTGGCGAAGGCGCGGGAGCTGGGGTTCAAGACGGTCGCCTGCGCGTCCACCGGCAACCTCGCGAACGCCGTCGCCGCGCACGCCGCCGCGTCGGGCCTCGCCTCCTACGTCTTCGTCCCCGCGGACCTCGAGGAGCAGAAGCTGCTCGCGACCGCTGTCTACGGCACCCAGCTCATCGGGGTCAAGGGGAACTACGACGACGTGAACAGGCTATGCACCCAGCTCAGCGAGACGCGGCCGTGGGCGTTTGTGAACGTCAACCTGCGCCCGTACTACTCGCAGGGCTCCAAGACGCTCGCGTTCGAGACGGCGGAGCAGCTGGGCTGGTCCGTTCCGGACCGGATCGTCGGGCCCATCGCGTCCGGATCACTGTTCACGAAGCTGGGGCGCGGCTTTTCGGAGTGGCTCGATCTCGGCCTGGTCGAGGGCGACCTGCCGACGTTCAACGGCGCCCAGGCGGTGGGATGCAGCCCGGTCGCAACGGCGTTCGCGGAGGAACGCGACGTCTGCAAGCCACAGCGCCCGGACACGATCGCGAAGAGCCTGGCGATCGGAGACCCCGCCGACGGCCCCTACGCGCTGGACCTCGCGCGAGATACGGGCGGGGGAATTGACTCCGTCAGCGACGACGAGATCCGGGACGGCATCCGCCTGCTCGCGGAGACGACCGGAATCTTCACCGAGACGGCCGGCGGCGTGACGATCGCGACGCTGGCGAAGCTCGCCCGGCGGGGCGATATCGATCCAGCCGAGCGCGTGGTCGCCTACATCACCGGCGAGGGCCTGAAGACCCTGGATGCGACGCGCGACCGCTTCCGGATGCACGAGATCGAGCCGACGCTGGAGGGATTTGAGACCGAGCTCGAGTCAAGCTGGACGACGAGCGGTGTGCCCGGCCAGAACATCCCCGGACGGACGGGCGATCCCGGACTCGAGCCGGCAACGGCCGGCAGCTAGAGTCCCGGACCGAATGTCGATCACCGTCAAGATCCCCGCGCAGCTCCGCGCCGTCACCGACGGTGAGGGGGAGCTCGAGGTAGAGGGCGAAACCGTCGGCGAGGCGCTGGACGCCGTCTTCGAGGAGCACGACGATCTGCGCGAGCGGATCACGGAGGACGGTGGGCTTCGCCGATTCGTGAACGTCTACGTCTCCGGCGAGGACATCCGGTTTCGCGACGGGCTCGAGACGGAGCTCTCGGACGGGGACGAGGTGACGATCCTCCCGGCCGTCGCCGGCGGCTGAGGCGCGGCCCGGGCGGTCCGAGCGTCGATTCCTTAGGCTCCCGCCGTGACCAGCGGCGGCACCGTGGCAATCCTCTGCGGCGGTCGGGGGACGCGGCTCCAGGAGCGGACGCACGCGATCCCGAAGGCGCTCGTCGAGATCGGGGGGATGCCGATCCTGTGGCACGTCGTCCGCATCTACGCGGCTCAGGGGTTCGGTCGCTTCCTCCTTCTGACCGGTTACCTGGGCGAGGCGATCGAGGAGTTCGTCGCCGCCGCATCGTGGCCTGAGCCCGTCGACATCGAGTGCCTGGACACCGGGCCCGATACCCCCACCGGGGGAAGGATCTGGCTTGCAGCGGATCGCGTTGGTAACGGGCCGTTCTCGCTGACATACGCGGACGGCGTCGCGGACATCGATCTCGCCGCGCTCGGCGCATTCCACCGAGGGCATGGTGGGCTGGCCACGGTCACGGTCGTCCGGCCGCGAGCCCCGTTCGGAGTGACTCAGCTCGACGACGACGACCGCGTCGTTGCGTTCGAGGAAAAGCCCCGACTCGAGCAATGGGTGAACGGCGGGTTCTTCGTGTTCGAGTCGGAATTCCTCGAATACCTGGAGCAGGACAGCGTCCTCGAGAACACCCCGCTTCGCCTGGCGGCCGCCCAGGGCGAGCTTCACGCCTTCCGGCACACCGGCTTCTGGGACTGCATGGACACCTACAAGGACGCGGTGACGCTGAACGACCTGTGGATGGCCGGCGACGCCCCCTGGGCCGTCTGGGATCGGAGCCCGGCGGCCGACGCTGGTGCCCGGTAGCGCCCTGGTCACGGGTGGCCGCGGGTTCGTCGGCGCCTGGCTCTGCAGGCGGCTGCTGGAGCGCGGGGACCTCGTGGTGTCCCTGGACCGAGGCGGTCGCGAGGGGCGCCCCTCGGTGCTCGAGCTGCTCGGGATCGCGGGGCAGGTCACGGAGGTGGAGGGCGACCTGCTGGATGCCGAGCTCGTCCGCGCCACGCTGGGCGACTACGACGTCGATGCCGTCTTTCACCTCGCTGCGCAGACCCTGGTGGGGCGCGCCGCCGAGTCCCCGGCGGCGACGTTCGAGGTGAACGTCCGCGGCACGTGGACCCTCCTGGAGGCCTGCCGGAAGCACGGGGTGGAGCGCGTGGTCGTGGCCTCGTCCGACAAGGCATACGGCGCTCAGGACGAGCTGCCGTACCGCGAGGACCTTCCGCTGCGCCCCACGGCGCCGTACGAGGCGAGCAAGGCTGCGGCCGACGTCCTCGCACGGAGCTTCTGGCCATCGTGCGGGCTACCCGTCGCGGTGACGCGATTCGCGAACGTCTATGGCGGAGGGGACACCAACTTCAGCCGGCTCGTTCCCGAAGCGGTGAGCGCGGCGCTCGATGGTCGCGCGCCCATCCTTCGCTCCGACGGCTCGCCGCAGCGAGACTTCCTCTACGTCGAGGACGCGGCGGCGGCCTACCTCGCCATCGCCGACGGGCTGAATCGCGACGACGTGAGGGGCGAGGCGTTCAACGCCGGCGGCGGGCGGCCCTACGCCGTCGGTGAGGTGGTTGCCATGATCGCCCACCTGGCCGGCACCGATGTGGTGCCGCGGATCCTCGGGAGGGGTAATCCGGCCGGCGAGATCGACCGCCAATACGTGGACGCGACGAAGATCCGCGAGGTGCTCGCATGGCAGCCGAGCGTCAACCTCGAGGACGGCCTGCGGCGCACCATCGAGTGGTACCGCGAGCACCCCGAGGCGCGGGCTCCCGCGGCGAGGCTAATTAGTTCATAAAACCTGGCCCCGCCGGCCCGAATCCGCTCCTTTACGTCGAATAATGGAAGGGTCCATCAAGGAGGAATCGCATGTCTCCGGTTGTCTTCGGCTTTGGCGCTCTCGACGCGATGATCGCGGCGCAGGCTGGCTACGCGATTCGCGACCTCTCCCGAAAGCGCCGACGCAAGAAGTAGTGGGTGGCGGACCCGGGCGCCGTGAGTTGACGCGCCCGGCAGGATTCGAACCTGCGGCCTACTGCTCCGGAGGCAGTCGCTCTATCCCCTGAGCTACGGGCGCTGGGCAACTCAGTCTAGTCGCGCTCTGATGACTCGCGCCCAAACGATGTTGAGTGCGCGGATACCGTTTCGGACATGGATCTCTCGGTCGTCTTTCTCGGCACCGGCGGCTCCGTGCCCACGGCGCGGCGGGCCACCGCGTGCCTGCTCACCCGCATCGGCGGCGACCGGATCCTGTTCGATTGCGGAGAGGGCGCCCAGCGTCAGATGCACCGGTCGACCGGGCTCGTCCAGCTCGACGAGATCTACCTGACGCACTACCACGCCGACCACTACCTCGGCCTGCCCGGGCTGCTGAAGACGTACGACCTACAGGACCGGAGACGCCCCCTTCGGGTCGTCGGGCCAGGTGGGCTGCGCAGCCTGTTCTCGGTGCTCGCGCGCATCTTCGGAAGACTCAGCTACGACATTGAGCTGGTGGAGCTCGCCGAGGGTGCCGCCGTCCGGAACGACGGATACGAGATCCGCTCGTTCCCGGTGGAGCATCGCATGCGCGCGCTCGGCTACGCGCTCGTCGAGGACGAGCGGCCCGGTCGCTTCGATCCGGATGCCGCGACGCGGCTGGGCGTCCGGCCCGGACCGGACTTCAGTCGCCTCCAGTCGGGCGAGGAGGTGCGGGGCTCCGATGGCGTGGTCGTCCCGAATCAGGTGATGGGGCCGCCACGGCGCGGCCGCAAGGTGGTGGTGAGCGGAGACACGGCGCCCTGCGAGATGACGCGCCTCGCCGCCCACGAGGCCGAACTCCTCGTGCACGACGCGAGCTTCGCGGACGCCGAGATCCAGCGGGCCGCCGAGACCGGCCACTCAACGGCGCGACAGGCCGCTGAGCTGGCGCGCGAGGCCGACGTGAAGCTCCTCACCCTGGTCCACGTCTCCTCACGCTACGACGTGCGCGAGGTTCTGGCCGAGGCGCGGGAGGTGTTTCCGACCGCCGCAGCGCCGCGCGACTTCGACGTCGTCGAGGTGCCGTTCCCGGAGCGGGGCGAGCCGACCCTGATCGAGAGCGGTGCCCGCGCCCGGGCACCGGCCTGAGCCCGGACGCTAGCCGAGCGGCGCCGCCAGATCCGCGACCGCGCCAGAGACTGCGATCGCCTGGTCCTCTTGGAGGAAGTGCTTGGCGGGCAGAAGGATCGGATCCGAAACTTCGAGCGCTTCCTGGACGAGGCGAAGCTGGTCGAGCCCAAGCGCCGGATCGCGCTCACCCCACACGATCCGTGCGGGATAGGGCCGCTCCGCCAGCCCTTCCCACAGGAAGCGCTGCTTCTCAGCGGTCAGCTCGAAGCCCCGCATGATCCGCAGGAACGCCCGACCGCCGTCGGCGCGCTTCAAGAGGTAGTAGTAGGCATAGACCTCGCGACGCGGCGTTGAGGCGCGGTTGGCGATCGCCTGCAGGTAGAGCAGCTGCGACATCGCGAACGGTCGCAACGACGCGAGCCAGACCTCGCCGAGGCCGGGGATCGCGAACGGGCTCATCGTCCAGGGGCGACGAAAGCCGGCGACGCCCAGCATCGTGTTGAGGGCGGTGAGCGACAGCACCCGGTCCGGGTTGCGCACCGCCCATTCGCAGCCGATCGGGCCACCGATGTCGTGGACGACCAGGTGGCACCGGTCGATTCCCAGCGCATCGATCGCCTGACCCATCCAGCGCGCGAGCCCCGACCACGAGTAGTCGAAGCCCTCGGGGCGATCGGCAAATCCCAGCCCTGGGAAGTCGAACGCGATCGCCCGCAGCCCCTGCTGCGCCAGGGCCGGGATCATCTTGCGATACAGGAACGAGCTCGACGGGACGCCGTGGACCAGCACCACCGCCTCGCCCGTCCCGACGGACGGGGCCTGGTCGCGCACGAAGCTGGGGACCCCGCCGGCCGTAAAGCGCCGCCCCGCCGCCTGGTGGATCGCGATCGCCTCGCGTGTCGCCTCTGGGACCCGCATGCAGAGCGCCCTTTGTAACGCATCGAGGGAATTGGGATCGGAGACGGTTGGTAGGCTGACGATCGTCCGGTTGGGTTGTGATCCCGCCGGTCAGGCGCGAGGCGCCGCAAGACATTTCTCCTTTAATCCGGTCCGGAGAGGCCAGGAAGGGGCGAGTTGCGAAGCGATACGGAGAAGGTCGTCCTCGACCGCGACGATCTGCGTCGCACCCTGGTGCGGATCGCGCACGAGATCATCGAGAAGAACCCCGGGTCCGAGCGAGTTGCGCTCGTCGGCATCCATACGCGAGGGGCCATCCTCGGCCGCCGGCTCCACGCGCTGGTCGGGGAGCTACCGGCTCCCAGGTGCCATTCGGCGATCTCGACATCTCCTTCTACCGCGACGACGTCAACGATCGCGCTCCCGGCGCGCAACCGGTCGTTCACTCCTCCCACCTGGACTTCGACCTCGACGAGCGCACCGTCGTGCTCGTCGACGACGTCCTGTTCACCGGCCGGACGGTGCGCGCCGCGATCGACGCGCTCTTCGACTACGGGCGCCCCGACCGGGTTCAGCTCGCGGTCCTGGCGGACCGCGGGCATCGCGAGCTCCCGATCCGCCCGGACTACGTGGGGAAGAACCTCCCGACCTCTCGTAGCGAGAGGGTGTACGTGCGCCTCGAGGAGATCGACGGCGTTGACGAGGTCATGATCGAGGATCGGGTGGAGGCGACCCGATGAGGCACCTCCTGGCGATCGGCGACCTCGAGCGAGCCGACATCGAGCGGATCATGGAGCGCGCCGAGGGATTCGCGGAGGTCGGCCGGCGCGACATAAAGAAGGTGCCCACTTTGCGCGGGCGGACGATCGTGAACCTCTTCTACGAGTCCAGTACCCGCACGAGCTCCTCGTTCGAGCTCGCCGCCAAGCGCCTATCGGCGGACGTCGTCTCGGTGAAGTCCGTCGGCTCCGCGGTCGAAAAGGGGGAGTCGCTGAAGGACACGATCGCGACGCTCGGCGCCTATGGCCCCGAGGCCATCGTCATCCGCTCGCCGCATGCCGGAGCGGCCGATCTGGTCGCCCGCTGGAGCGACGCGGCCGTGGTGAACGCCGGCGACGGCAAGCACGAGCATCCCAGCCAGGCCCTGCTCGACGTCTACACGCTGCGCCGGCGCCTTGGGGCGCTCGAAGGCAGGCGGATCTGGATCGTCGGCGACGTCCTGCACAGCCGGGTGGCGCGCTCGAACATCCTCGCCTTCCGGATGATGGGCGCCGAGGTGACCGTGTGCGGGCCGCCCACGCTGATCCCGCGGGGGATCGAGCGGGCGCTCGGGTGCGCCGTCTCCTACGAGCTGACGGACCTCGAGCAAGCAGACGTCGTCTACGCGCTTCGGATGCAGCGGGAGCGGATGCGGGAGTCGTTCGTCCCGTCGATGCGCGAGTACGCCGCGAAGTATCAGATCGACTCCCGGCGCCTCAGCCCCAGGCAGCTCCTCATGCATCCGGGACCGGTCAACCGTGGGGTCGAGCTCTCCGGCGAGGCGATCGACGGCCCGAATTCCCTGGTCGCCGAGCAGGTCGAAAGTGGCCTCGTGGTGCGCATGGCGATCCTGTACGAGCTCCTCACCGGCGAACGTCCGCGCCCCGGCGACCGATCCGGCTCGGACGACGTGACCGATCCGACGCCGATCAAGGAGCCGGCGTGACCAGGCGCGCCTCCTCCCTCGACTGGCGCGGCCGGGGCGGTGGGGGGGGATCTCGTCCTGCGCGGCGCGTTCGTGCTCGACCCCCGCGCCGCGATCGAGGGCACGCACGACGTCGTCATCGCCGGCGGCGAGATCGTCGAGCTTGCGGCGCCGGGGACCGCTGACGGTCCCGGCGAGGTGATCGAGGCCGAGGGCAAGCAGGTCTTCCCTGCATTCTTCGATCCCCATGTCCACCTGCGCGTACCGGGCAACGAGGACGAGGAGGACATCGAGACCGGGACACGGGCGGCGGCGGCGGGCGGGTACTGCGGCGTGCTCGCGATGGCCAACACGACCCCGCCCGTGGACTCCGCCGCGGACGTCCTGGCGCTGCGAGAGCACGCGGCGGACGAGGCATCGGTTCCGGCCGGTTTCCTCGCCACCGTCAGCCGCGGTCTCGAGGGGAAGAGCTCGCGGAGATGGCCGAGCTTCGCGACGCCGGAGCTGTCGGCTTCTCGGATGACGGCCTGCCCATCGCAAACGCCCGCCTCATGCGCCGCGCGCTCCAGTACCAGCACCTCGTCGGCGGAAACATCGCTCTGCACGAGGAGGACCATGACCTCTCGCGCCCCGCCGGAGCCCATGCACCCCACCTCGGCGGGGTGATGCACGAGGGGGTCGTCTCCGCGGCTCTGGGGCTCGCGGGCGTCCCGTCGGTGGCCGAGTCCACCATGATCGCGCGCGACGCAGCGCTGGCCGCCTACGAGGATGCCCGGATCCACGTTCAACATCTGTCGGCCCGCGAGTCCGTCGAGGCCGTCGCCGCGGCCAAGGACGCCGGGGTACGGATCACCTGCGAGGTGACGCCTCACCATCTGGTGCTGACGGACGAGGAGGTCCGCAGCCTGGACTCACGGTTCAAGATGAACCCGCCGCTGCGCGCTGAGGATGACCGCCAGGCACTCATCGAGGCGCTGCGCTCTGGAGTCATCGACTGCGTGGCGACCGACCACGCGCCGCACGCGGCCGAGGAGAAGGAGGTGCCGTTCGAGGCGGCGGCGATGGGCGTGACCGGCCTCGAGACGTCGTTCTCGGTCCTCCATTCGGAGCTCGTGCTGCCCGGGGTGCTCGATCTTGCCGTGCTCGTCGACCGGATGAGCATCGGCGCCGCGGCGTTCGACATCGAGCCCTCCAGCCTCACGCCCGGCTCCGAGGCGAGCCTGGTCCTGTTCGACCCCGACGCCGAGTGGGAGGCGGGCGTGGATGGGTGGGAGAGCAAGTCCGACAACTCGTGCTTCTCCGGGCGCCGCTTGCAGGGACGGGTACTGGCCACCGTCGTCGCGGGCCAGGTCGTCTACCGGCAACGGAGCTTCGCGATGGGGGTCGCGTGACCCCCGCGAAGCTCGACCGCGATCGGGCGGCGCTCGTCGTCATCGACGTACAGGAGGCCTTCCGCAAAGCTATGCCCGGCTTCGATGGCGTGGCGCGCGGGGTTGCCGCGCTGATCCGCGGCGCCGAGGCCGTGGAGATCCCGATCATCGTCACGGAGCAGTACCCGAAGGGCTTGGGGCGCACGGTGGACGAGGTCGCCCGGCACCTGCCCGAGGGGCTCGCGCCGATCGAGAAGGTGTGCTTCTCCGGGACCGAGGCCGAGGGGTTCGAGCTCGACGGGCGAGATCAGGCGCTGGTGTGCGGCATCGAGGCCCACGTCTGCGTCAATCAGACGGTGCTCGACCTTCTCGACGAGGGCGTTGAGGTACACGTGGCGGTGGACGCCGTCGGCTCTCGCTTCGACGAGAACAAGGAGGTAGGCATCGAGAAGGCTCGGTGGGCCGGGGCCGTGATCACGAGCGTCGAGACGGCGCTGTTCGAGTTGGTCGGCCGCGCCGGCGACCGACGATTTCAAGGCCATCCAGCGCGTGGTGCTCGACTACGCTCCCAATCCGGCATGAGCCCGAGCTCGACCGCGAACGGGTCGGGGACGCCCGGCTACGTGCTGCTCGAGGACGGGACTAGGTTCGACGGGCACCTTCGCGGCGCGGTGGAGGCCGCCGGGACGACCGGCGAGGTGGTCTTCAACACGTCGATGACCGGCTACCAGGAGGCGGTCACGGATCCCTCGTACGCCGGGCAGATCATCACCTTCACCTACCCGCTGATCGGCAACTACGGCGTCGCCCACGACGGTATGGAGTCCGACCGCGTCCACGCTCGCGGCGTGATCATGCGCGAGGCGAAGAACGCCCAGCACGCCGCCGACGCCGAGGGCGGCTGGATCGACTGGTTGCGCGATTGCGGCGTGGTCGCGATCGAGGGCGTGGACACGCGGGCGCTCGTGCGCCATATCCGTGATCGCGGGGCGATGCGCGGCGGCATCTTCCCCACGGAGCTCGCCGAGGGCGAGGCTCGCGAGCGGGTGGGCGCCGAGCCCTCGATGGCGGGCGCCGACTTGGCACGGAAGGTGACGCCCGCGGAGCCGGTCGAGCTCGACGGCGCCGGGGCGCACGTGGTCGGGATCGACACGGGGATCAAGCTCAGCATCCTGCGGCAATTCCGCGAGCGGGATTGCCGGTTGTCGTTGCTTCCGTGCACCGCGTCGGCCGAGGACATCCTCGATCGCGATCCCGACCTCGTCTTCCTGGCCAACGGTCCCGGCGACCCCGCGGCGCTCGACTACGTCGTCGACGCGGTGAGGGGCGTGGTCGGCAAGCGGCCCGTGGTCGGGATCTGCCTCGGCCACCAACTCCTCTGTCGTGCGGTCGGCCTCGAGACCTTCAAGCTCCCATTCGGTCACCGCGGGGCGAACCACCCGGTGAAGGACCTGCAGACGGGCCGGATCGAGATCACGTCCCAGAATCATGGCTTCGCGGTTCAGGGGCCGGCCGGCGAGCCGCGCATCGAGGGCGACGAGCCGGTGCGCTGGGAGACGCGGTTCGGGGCGGCCGAGCTG
Source organism: uncultured Actinomycetes bacterium (assembly GCA_963797665.1). GTDB lineage: Bacteria > Actinomycetota > Thermoleophilia > Solirubrobacterales > 70-9 > AC-56. Next base: position 139,052 of record CAWCQE010000024.1, read on the forward strand.
TCGCACCTGAACCTCTACGACCGCACGGTGGAGGGGCTGGTCCTGCGCGATGTGCCCGGCGCGACGGTCCAGTACCACCCGGAGGCGGGCCCCGGTCCCCACGACTCCCGGTACTTGTTCGACCGCTTCGTGGAGTTGGCGGCGCGGTGAGGGAGATGTCTCACCACCACGACATCGATTGTCGGATTTCCCGCGCTATGCGCGATGAATCCGACAATCGCGGGCGCAGGGGGCGTCGAGAGCCGCGTGCCTAGGCGCGACGACATCAACAAGGTCCTGCTGATCGGCTCGGGCCCGATCGTGATCGGGCAGGCCGCCGAGTTCGACTACTCCGGTGCCCAGGCGTGCAAGGTGCTGCTCTCGGAGGGCTACGAGGTCGTCCTGGTCAACTCGAACCCGGCGACGATCATGACCGATCCGGAGTTTGCGGACCGTACCTACGTCGAGCCCCTCACCGTCGAATCGGTCAGCGCGATCATCGAGCGCGAGCGGCCGGACGCGCTGCTGCCGACATTGGGCGGCCAGACCGCGCTCAACCTCGCGTCGGCGCTTCATGACCAGGGCGTCCTGGACCGCCTCGGGGTCGAGCTCATCGGGGCGAACTACGATGCGATCCGCCGCGCCGAGGACCGCGAGGCGTTCCGCGAGACGATGGAGGAAGCGGGCCTGAGGGTGCCGTGGTCGCAGATCGTCCACAGCGTGAGCGACGTCGAGCGTGGGCTCGCCGACGGCGAGATCCAGCTCCCCGTGATCGTGCGCCCCGCCTACACGCTCGGCGGCGAGGGCGGCGGAGTGGGGCGGACGGCGACCGAGCTGCGCCAGGTCGTCTCCGAGGGCCTCGCGGCAAGCCCGATCAACCAGGTGCTGGTTGAGGAGTCGGTCCTGGGGTGGGGTGAGTTCGAGCTCGAGCTGATGAGGGATCACATCGACAACGTCGTCGTCATCTGCTCGATCGAGAACGTCGACCCGATGGGGGTTCACACGGGCGACAGCGTCACGATCGCGCCGGCGCAGACGCTCACCGATCGCCGCTACCAGGAGCTGCGCGACCAGGCGATCCGGGTCATCCGCGCCGTGGGGGTGGAGACCGGCGGCTCCAACATCCAGTTCGCGGTCAACCCGAAGACGGGGGAGGTCGTCGTCATCGAGATGAACCCGCGCGTCTCGCGCTCCTCCGCGCTCGCCTCGAAGGCGACCGGCTTTCCGATCGCGAAGATCGCGGCGAAGCTAGCGGTCGGCTATGCGCTCGAGGAGATCCCGAACGACATCACAATGGTGACCCCGGCCGCCTTCGAGCCCACGATCGACTACGTCGTGACGAAGATCCCGCGGTTCGCGTTCGAGAAGTTCCCGGGTGCGGAGGGAAGCCTCTCGACGCATATGAAGTCGGTGGGCGAGGCCATGGCGATCGGCCGCACCTTCCGCGAGTCCTTCGCCAAGGCGATGCGCTCGCGCGAGCTCGATTCACCGCCGCACGTGCCAGAGGGCACCGACGAGCTCCTGGAGCGGCTCGTCGTCCCGGCGCCCGACCGCTACGACCTGATCCTGGCGGCCTTTCGGCGCGGCATCGATCCCGCCGAGATCCACCAGCGGACGTCGATCGACCCGTGGTTCCTCGACGAGCTTCGGACGCTCGCGCTCGAGGGCGACGGCACCGAGGGCCAGCACCGAACGTTCAAGGCGGTTGACACCTGCGCCGCGGAGTTCGAGGCGGAGACGCCCTACTTCTACTCGGCGCATGAGGGTGCGCCGGGGTCGGAGGTCAGGCGCGGCGATCGGCCGTCGGTGGTGATCCTGGGCTCCGGGCCCAACCGGATCGGCCAGGGGATCGAGTTCGATTACTGCTGCGTCCACGCCGCGATGACCGTGCGCGAGTCGGGCCGGGACGCGGTGATGGTCAACTGCAACCCGGAGACCGTCTCGACCGACTACGACACCTCCGACCGTCTGTACTTCGAGCCGCTCACGGCCGCGGACGTCCTCGCGGTCATCGAGTCCGAGCGCCCCGAGGGGGTGATCGTGCAGTTCGGCGGCCAGACCCCGCTGAAGCTCGCCGGTGCCCTCGAGAGCGCCGGCGCGCGCCTCCTCGGGACGCCGGTCGACGCGATCGACCTCGCGGAGGACCGCGGCCGTTTCGGAGCGCTCCTGCGGCGGCTGGAGATCGCCCACCCGCCCTACGGCACCGCTTTGTCGGCCGACGAGGCCGTCGTGATCGCCGAGGAGGTGGGGTTTCCGCTGCTTGTGCGCCCGTCCTACGTGCTCGGCGGCAGGGCGATGGAGATTTGCTACACAGCCGAGGGCCTCGCTGCATACCTCGAGCAGAACGTCAAGGCGGACCAGGAGCACCCGTTGCTCCTCGACCGCTTCCTCGAGGACGCGATCGAGGTGGACGTCGACGCCCTGGCGGACGGCAGCGAGGTGCGGATCGGCGGGATCATGCAGCACGTCGAGGAGGCCGGGGTCCATTCCGGCGACTCCGCCTGTGTGCTGCCGCCGATGAGCCTGGGCGAGGAGATGCTCGACGAGATCCTCCACACCACGGAGCGGATCGCGTTGGAGCTCGGCGTCGTCGGCCTCATCAACGTCCAATACGCGGTCGCGGGCGGCACGCTCTACGTGATCGAGGCAAATCCGCGTGCTTCGCGAACCGTCCCCTTCGTGTCCAAGGCGACAGGCGCGCCGCTGGCCAAGATCGCCTGCCGGCTGATGCTGGGCGAGGCGCTCGCCGACCAGGACCTTCCGTCCGCACCGGCCGATCACGTGAGCGTCAAAGAGGCGGTGCTTCCATTCGCCCGCTTCGCCGGCGCGGATTCGGTGCTGGGCCCGGAGATGAAGTCCACGGGTGAGGTCATGGGCGTCGCGAGCGACTTCCCGACCGCGTTCGGAAAGGCTCAGGCGGCGGCCGGGATCTCGCTTCCGACCCAGGGGACCGTCTTCATCACGGTGACCGATCGCGACAAGCCCGCGGCGACACAGCTCGCCGCCCGCTTCCACGACCTGGGCTTGCGCGTGATTGCCACGCGCGGGACGGCGCAGGCCATCTCCCGGATGGGTGTGCCCGTGACTGCGATCAACAAGATCGGCGACGGCTCGCCACATGTCGTCGACTTCATCCGGAACGGCGACGTAGACCTCGTGATCAACACGCCGACGGGCAGCGGAGCGCGGAGCGACGGATACGAGATCCGGACCGCCTCGGTCCGCCGCGGCATCCCGTGCATCACGACGATGACGGGCGCCTCCGCCGCCGCGAGGGCGATCTTCGCGCAGCGCGAGCGTGGCGCCGAGCCGCGCTCGCTCCAGGAGCTTCATGACACCGATAGCCGGCAGCAAGCCCGCGTCTGAGGTCCTCGCGCCGCCCGGCAGGCGCCTCTGCGACGTCACCCAGAACCGCGCGGCGGGCGGATACCGAATCTTCTCCGCGCTGGACCGGTCGGGTCCCGAGCCCCGCGCCGGCCAGTTCTACATGCTGGCCGCCGCGGACGGGTGGGGCCAGCGAACCGGGCGCCCCTATCTGCCACGGGCGTTCTCGGTCGCGGAGGCCATCGGGACCGACGCGGGATTACGGCTCGAGTTCCTCGTCGAGGCCGTCGGCCCCGGCACCGAGCGGCTCGCCGCCTCCAGCCCGGGGAGGGGCTGTGGGTGGCCGGACCGCTCGGGCGGCCGTTCTCCCGGCCGCGCGAACTGGCGCCACAGGCCACGGGCGCGATCCTCGTGGGCGGCGGCATCGGGTTGGCGCCGCTGGCCATCCTGCGCCGTCAGCTCGCCGAGCGCGGGGTCCCACTACGAACGCTCCTGGGCTTTCGGGACCGCGCGCATTCCGGCGGAGTCGATGAGCTGTTCTCGTGCTGTGAGGTGCGGATCGCGAGCGAAGACGGTCACGCCGGCCATCGCGGATACGTGACCGACCTTCTGGCCGTGCTGGTGGAGGGGGACGAGGCCGCGAGCGCCGTCGTCTATGCGTGCGGGCCGCCGGGGATGCTGGAGACGGTCCGGGCGCTGTGCGCGGAGCGCGGGGTGGCCGCCGAGCTCGCGATGGAGGCACCGATGGCGTGCGGGTTCGGAGCGTGCTTCGGCTGCGCCGTTCCCCTGGCCGCGGGCGGGTACATGCGGCTGTGCACCGATGGCCCGGTGGTCAACGCCGCCGAGATCGAGACCGCCCTCGTGCCGGGATCGGGCCACTGATGGACACGAGCGTGGAGGTGGCGGGGCTGCGCTTGGACCACGGGGTCATCAACGGTTCAGGGACCTTCGATGCGGTCGCCGCCCGGCGGATGTTCGGCGACGCCCTGCTGGACCAGTTTCCGTTCTCGATGTTCGTCTCGAAAACGATCACGCCCCAGGCCCGCGCCGGCAACGCCCCGCCACGGATCTTCGAGACGGCGGCCGGGATGATCAACTCGATCGGGTTGCCCAACAAGGGCCTGGCCGGCTTCCTGGAACAGGATCTCCCGCAACTCGCGGAGCTCCCCGTGCCGCTCTGCGTGTCGGTCATGGCGACGAGCCACGGTGAGTTCGCCCACCTCGTCGAGGCCGTGGCGGCGCGCGACGAGGTCGCCGCGCTGGAGCTCAACATCTCGTGCCCAAACGTCGAATCCGGGCTGATCGTAGGAGAGCAGGCGCCGGAAACGCTGTCGCTCCTCCACACCGTTCGTCCGATCACCACGAAGCCGCTGATCGTGAAGCTCACCCCGAACGTCGCCGATCCCGCCGTCTATCGCCAGCGCCGCGGGGGAGGGCGGTGCGGACGCGATTTCGCTCATCAACACGCTGAAGGCGACCGCTGTCGCTCCGGGGACTCTGGGGCAGTGGCTCGGCGCGGGACGCGGTGGCCTCTCGGGCCCGGCGATCCGCCCCGTGGCTCTGGAGCAGGTGCGCGCGGTCGCCGCCTCCGTGACGATCCCGGTGATCGGAATGGGCGGGATCGAGTCCGGCGGCGATGCGCTGGACTTCCTGGCGGCGGGAGCCGCCGCCGTCGCCGTCGGGACCGCGAACTTCAGGGATCCCCTCGCGGGAATCCGCGTTCGTGATGAACTCGAGGCCGCCCTCTCCGCGATAGGTTTGGCCTCGATGGATGACCTCAGCGGACAGATCGCAGCATGGACCTCAACCTGAGGTCGAATCGAATTTCGGCGCAAAGGCCCCGAACCCCCCTTGCGCCCGGCGTCGGCGGGCATATAATCGCCGCCGCCGATGGTCCCCTCCGTCGACACCGCCACCGCTGTCCCCGAGCGAAGCCACGAGCAGCGGATGCGGGCCCTCAGGAGGGCGAATGAGATCCGGTCGAGGCGCGCGCAGCTGAAGCGCGACCTGAAGGCGGGCAAGGCGAAGATCGAGAAGCTGCTCCTCGACCCGCCCGACTACGTCATGTCGGCGAAGGCGTTCGACATGATCGTTTCGGTGCCGAAGTACGGGCGCGTGAAGGCGAACAAGATCCTCACCCAGTGCCGGATCTCGCCGTCGAAGACGATCGGCGGCCTCTCCGCGCGTCAGCGCGGCGAGCTGGTCTCCCAGATGCGGCGCTAGCGGCCTCCGCGAAAACGGCGGCGCCCAGGGCAGCCCTACGGCGGGCCCCGGCCAGGACATGGGGCGACTTGACACCGCATTTGAGGGTCAACTCGCCCCAGGTCGGCGCGGGCGGTGGACGCCGCCTACGCGCCCCGCGCCGGGGGCACCCCGGCGCGCCCGCGGGTTGACAACGAGCGGATGGGTCCTCCGCTTAGTTCAGGATTGCGCCGGTGGCGAAGGTGTTCGTGATCACAGGGCCGTCCGGCGTCGGGAAGGGGACGCTGATCTCCGAGCTGCTGAACCGCGTCCCTGGGCTCCAGCTCTCGACCTCGGCGACGACCCGCCCACCGCGCCCGAGCGAGGTCGACGGGCGCGACTACCACTTCCTCGACCGACAGGAGTTCGACCGGCGCGCCCAGAACGGCGAGTTCCTCGAGCACGCGACCTACAGCGGCCACCGCTACGGGACGCTGCGATCCGAGGTCGAGCGGCGGCTCGCCGACGGGATCTCGGTGGTCTTGGAGATCGAGGTCCAGGGCGCTCGGCAGGTCCGCGCGGCGATGCCCGAGTCGGTTCAGGTCTTCATCGCGCCGCCCGTGGCGGGGAGCCTCCGCGAGCGTCTCCGGGGCCGCGGGACCGACTCGGAAAAGCAGATCGACGAGCGGTTGCGGACCGCGGAGCTCGAGCTGGCGGCGCAGGAGGAGTTTCAGCACGTGGTCGTGAACGATCGGATCGAGCGCGCGGCGGACGAGCTGGAGCGGATCGTGCGCGCTGAGCTGGACGCGCCGTCCCCTAGACTCGGCGACACTGCCAACGGCGCCGCTACTGCGGCGACAGTTTCGCCGCCGCGAAGCAATGATCAAGCCCCGCGTCGACAAGCTCCTCGACCGAGCCGACTCCCACTACTCCGCCGTCCTGGTGGCGGCCAAGCGCGCCCGCCAGCTCAACGGCTACTACCGCGCGCTCGGTGAGGGCAGCTACGAGGAGTTCACGCCCCCCATGGTCGATACGCCCTCGGGCAATTACCTGACGATCGCGCTCGAGGAGCTGGCCGGCGGGCAAGATCGACTACCACTACCGCGCCTGAGCGAGGCGTCTCGACGGGTCCGCTGCGATGGCCCGCATCCTCCTCGGTGTGAGCGGCGGCATCACCGCCTACAAGGCGCTCGAGCTTGCGCGGCTGGCGACCCGTGGCGGCCACGGCGTTCGGGTGCTGATGACACAGGCGGCGACGCGCTTCGTCGGCCCGGCCTCGTTTGAGGGGATCGTGGGCGCCCCGGTGCTCCTCGACGAGTTCGAGCGCGACCCGCTGCGCGGTGGCTTCCCGGGCGATCCCGACCGGACCACGACCCGATCGGGCACCTCGAGCTGCGGGGAACGCCGACGTGTATCTGATCGCCCCCGCATCGGCGAACACGATCGCCAAGCTCGCCGCCGGAATGGCGGACTCGATGCTGACCACGGCCTTCCTCGCCTGCACCGCGCCCCGGGCGGTCGCCCCCGCGATGAACGACCGCATGTACGCGGACGCCGCCACGCAGGCGAACCTGGCGACGCTGCGCGAGCGCGGCGTGCGGGTGATCGATCCCGAGGAGGGGGAGCTGGCGTCGCGCGGCGAGCACGGGGTCGGCCGGCTGCCGGAGCCCGAGCGGCTGTTGGCTGAGGTCCAAGCCCTCATGCGGGACGCCGCGCGGGCCGTGGGACGGCCTGCGCGTCGTCGTGACGCGCCGGCGGGACCCGCGAGCCGATCGATGCGGTACGGTTCATCGGCAATCGCTCGAGCGGCCGCATGGGCCTCGCCCTCGCCGAGCAGGCAGCTCGTCGCGGCGCAGAGGTGACCGCTGGTGGTGGCCAACGTGGCGCTTCCCGAGCCGCCCGGCGTTCGCCGCGTCGACGTCGAGACGACCGAGCGAGCTGGCGGGAGCGCTGCGAGACGAGTTCGCGCGCAGCCACGTCCTGCTCATGGCGGCGGCGGTCGCCGACTTCCGCCCGGCTCGCGTGGAGGCCGGCAAGATCGCCCGCGAGGCATCGGGGTCCTGGACGTCCGCATCGAGAGGACGGAGGACGTCCTCGCGGGCGTCGCGGCCGAGCGCCGCGACGACCAGACCGTGATCGGGTTCGCGGCCGAGCATGGGGCGGAGTCGATCGAGCGGGCCCGGGCAAAGCTCGAGCGCAAGGGACTGGACGCGATCGTCTTCAACGACGTATCCCGCACGGACATCGGCTTCGACGCGGAGAACAACGAGGTCGTGATCCTCGACCGGGATGGCGAGCACCGGGTGGGGCTGGCACCCAAACGGAGGTGGCGGACGCCATCCTCGATCGGGTGGAGGCGTTCGGCGGCGGACAGGGCAGCGAGGGATAGCAGGCGTACGGGCGCCGCGGGTGCGGGGCCGATCACTCGGGCAGCGAGTGACGGTTTTTCGCTGTGCGAAACGACTGGCAACAGCGCCTCGGACGCTGCCGTGAGTGCCCTGTCGTCCGTACACTTGCCCTCGTGCCTGATCAAGAAGCCGAGAGCCTCTATGGCCTCTACCGCAGAGGCCTCGAGCTGCTCGAGGACGGCAGTTTCAGCGAGGCCACGGTGCCACTCGCGGAGGCCGCTCGGCAGGCCCCCGAGAAGAGCTCGGTGCGCGAGGCGCTCGGCCGAGCCTACTTCGCGACCGCCAGTTCGAGAAGGCGGCGACCGAGTTCGAGGCCGTCCTCGAGTCGCATCCCGTCAACGATTACGCCCACTTCTGCCTCGGGCGGGCGCTCAGCCTCACCGGCCATGTCGATCGGGCTCGCCATCACCTCGCCCTCGCGTCGAACCTGCGCCCGGAGCGGCGCGACTACCGGATCTACCGGGAACGGCTCGCTGCCCAGACTTCGTGAGGGCCCTCGTCCAGCGCGTCTCGCGCGCTGCAGTCTCGGTCGACGGGGGCCTGTCGCCGACATCGGCACTGGGCTGCTCGTCCTCCTCGGGGTAGCGCCCGACGACACCAGGCCGATGCCGATCGGCTCGCCGACAAGGTCCGGGCCCTGCGGATCTTCGATGACGCCGATGGCCGGATGAACGAGCCGTTGCGAGACCGGGACGTGCTGTGCGTGAGCCAGTTCACGCTGTACGCGGACACTCGCAAGGGCAACCGCCCGAGCTTCATCGGCGCGGCGCCGCCCGAGCTCGCGGCGCCCCTCTATCAGCGCTTCTGCGAGCGGCTTGACGCGCGGCGCGGCGAGTTCGGCGCCCGCATGGCCGTCGAGCTCATCAACGACGGGCCGGTGACCCTCATGCTGGAGACCTGAGGCCGCACGGCGCGAACGCCCGGTCAGGGACGTTTCTCACGCCTGATCGGTGCCCGGTCGCACCTGAAGCCGGGGCTATACTCAGACCACCTCTTTCGTACCCGAACCCTTTCGAGGTGGGCCCGGGCCCGCCTTTTTTTCGGCGCGGAAGCGGTCACTGACAGTCGAAAACGCAGTCATCGGAACGGGATTTGGACGAGCTCTACGGGCAGATCGAAAGCAGGATTCATCGAGCTTGATCCGGCGATCGAGCTGATCGCACTGGAACATCCAGCCGGCGAGACGCTTCGCCTGTACATCGATCACCCCGCCGGGGTCGACCTCGCGCTCTGCGAGCGCGTCACGAACCACCTCCGCGACCTGCTCGAGGCGTGGTCGCTCGAGGTTTCTTCGCCGGGCGCCGATCGCCCGCTGACCAAGCTCGAGCACTTCCGGCGCTTCATGGGCCGTCGGGTTCGCGTGCGGACCCGCGAGGCGATCGAGGGCCAGCGCAGCTTCACCGGGACACTGACCGCCGCCGACGAGGGCGGTGTCCGGATCGAGGCCGGCGAGGGCGAGGTCGTGATCCCGCACTCCCGCATTCGCCGGTCGAACCTCGTTCCCGATTACGCGACCACGCTGGAGGAGAGCAGATGAGCCGTGAGATCGTCGAGGCCATAAAGGGCCTCGAGTTGGAGAAGGGCATCGACGCCGACACGCTGATGGCGGCGCTCGAGGACGCGCTTCTCTCCGCCTACAAAAAGACTCCGGGCGCCGCTAAGTATGCCCGGGTGGACCTCGACCGGGATACGGCCGACTTTCGCGTCTTCGAGCTGATCCTGCCGCCGGAGCTCGAGGAAAAGCTCATGGAGCAGGCGATTTCCGAGCAGGAGCAGACGATTGATCCGGAGACGGGCGAGATGCGCGAGCCCGAGGAGCCGGAGCTCGACCCTGAGCTCATCGCGCCCTACGAGGACCAGATCACGACCCGTGACGTGACGCCGGACGACTTCGGCCGCATCGCAGCGCAGACCGCGAAGCAGGTGATCCTGCAGCGGATCCGCGAGGCCGAGCGCCACATGATGTTCGAGGAGTACCAGGACCGCGTCGGCGAGCTCATCACGGGGATCATCCAGCAGTCAGACAACCGCTACACGCTCGTGCAGCTCCGCGAGCGGATCGAGGCACTGCTGCCTCGATCCGAGCAGGTCTGGAACGAGCGCTATGACCACGGCATGCGGGTGAAGGCCGTGATCACCGAGGTGAACGCCGAGGGCAAGGGCCCCGGCATCGTCGTATCGCGACGCAGCCCGGAGCTGATCAAGCAGCTCTTCGAGCTCGAGGTGCCCGAGATCGCGGACGAGCTCGTCGAGATCGTCGGCGTCGCGCGGGAGCCCGGTTACCGCTCGAAGATCGCGGTGATCTCCCACGCCGATGGGGTCGATCCCGTGGGCGCCTGCGTCGGGCCACGCGGTTCGCGCGTGCGGATGGTCGTGTCCGAGCTGCGTGGGGAGAAGATCGACATCATCCCCTACAACGAGGAGCCCGCTCGCTTCGTCGCCAAGGCGCTTTCACCGGCCCGCGTCCGCGAGGTGCTGGTGGACGACGAGACCCAGGAGGCGACGGTGATCGTCCCCGACGACCAGCTCTCGCTGGCGATCGGCCGCGAGGGCCAGAACGCACGCCTCGCGGCGAAGCTCACCGGCTGGAAGGTCGACATCAAGTCCGAGACCGAGTTCAGCCAGGAGGAGGAGGAACTTACGTACGAGGAGGGCGAGGAGGTGGATGGCCGCTGCGCCGCTGTCCTCTCGGCCGGTCGCCGCTGCCCGAACGCCTCGCTTCAGGGCTCTCGTTACTGTGGTCTGCCCCAGCACCAGGCGCTCGCCCGCTTCGACACCAATCAGGTGACGGTGCTGAGCCCGCTCTCCAACGAGGAGATCGCGCTGCTCGCCGACCCCGCTGCCGACGAAGCGCAGGTCGGGCAGCTCGTGGAGCGAGCCACCGCCGCCTTCGAGCAGGGAGGCGAGGCCGACGAGGCGGATCAGCAGCGCGAGGAGGCCGAACAGGAGCTCGAGGAGGCGACCAAGCAGGCGGAGGCGGACGTCGCCGACGCCGAACAGGAGCTGGAGCGGGCCGAGGACGCCGCGGTCGAGAGCGCCGAGGCCGAGGATGCCGCTGCCGCCCCCGAGGGCGACGATGGCGATGGTGGCGACGCAGGCGGCGGCGAGGGGCCCTCCGAGGAGGCGGAATCGGCGGAGGAGCCCGAGAAGGCTCTGGCCGAGGACGCCGCGACCGAGGCCGACCAGGCGTCCCCGGAAACGGCGGCGGTCGGCGCGAACCCAGCCGATGAGCCCACCCCGCCCGGTGAGGACTCCGAGGGGAGCCGCGCATAGCGTGCCGAAGAAGCGCGTTCACGAGATCGCGAAGCAGCAGGGCCTGACCAGCAAGGAGGTGCTTGCCGCGCTCAACGCGGCCGGCATCGAGGCGAAGGTCGCGGCGTCCAGCGTCGAGGAGGCCGATGCTCTCAAGGCTCTCGAGGCGACTGGTGGGGACGGAGCCGGGTCCGCCGAGCCGCAGGGACCGAGCAAGGAGCAGGCGACCGCTGAGCCCGCCACCGGCGATGTCGACGGCCCGAAGCCCGCTGACAAGGCGCCCGAGGACGCGAAACCGGCGGCGAAGCCCGATGATTCCGAGCGTCCCGCAGCGAGCGGCGGACCATCCCCGCCGCAGCCGGTGCGGCGTCAGGGCGGGACATCCTCGGCCCGAGGAGCCTCCTCGGGTCGCAAGCGCCGACGCGTCGTGATCGATTCTCAGGCGTCCCGCCGCGAGCACATGCCCCAGACGCCGCCCCCGCGTCCGCCGCGGCGCCGCGGCGGCCGGCGGCGCCGGCCCCTGCTCGAGGAGCCGCCGGAGAAGGCGCCGGTCGAGGAGAAGGAGCCCGAGGCCACCAAGATCGCGTCCGGCGCGACCGTGCGTGAGGTCGCCGAGTCGCTCGGCATCGGGAGCGCCGAGGTGATCAAGAAGCTGATGGAGCTCGGCGAGATGGCGACGCTCACACAGACGCTGTCGGACGAGGCGATCCAGACGCTCGCCGAGGCCCTCGGCCAGAAGGTCGAGATCCATAGCGCCGCCGAGGAGGAGGTCGCCGAGCCGGTCTACGAGGACTCCGATGAGGAGCTGACCGAGCGCCCGCCCGTTGTGACGATCATGGGCCACGTCGACCACGGGAAGACGTCGCTACTCGACGCCATCCGCGAGACAGAGGTCGTCGCGGACGAGGCGGGAGGGATCACGCAGCACATCGGCGCCTACCAGGTGCACCAGAACGGCAACCGGATCACGTTCCTGGACACGCCCGGCCACCAAGCGTTCACAGCGATGCGCGCCCGCGGCGCGAAGGTCACGGACCTCGCGGTCATCGTGGTGGCGGCCGACGACGGTGTCATGCCGCAGACGGTCGAGGCGATCGACCACGCCAAGGCCGCCGGCGTCCCGATCCTGGTCGCCGTGAACAAGATCGACCGTCCCGACGCGCAGCCGGACCGAGTTCGCAACGAGCTCGCGTCGCAGGGGCTCACGCCCGAGGACTGGGGCGGCGAAACGATCTTCGTCGACGTCTCCGCCAAGACCAAGGAGGGGTTGGACAACCTGCTCGAGATGATCGGGCTCGCCGCGGAACTCGAGGAGCTGAAGGCCAACCCCGAGGCGCCGGCCTCCGGATACGTGATCGAGTCCCATCTCGATCCGGGCCGGGGCCCCGTGGCGACCGTGCTGGTCCAGCGCGGCACGCTTGCGGTCGGTGACGCCGTGGTGGCCGGCTCGACCTGGGGCAAGGTCCGCGCGATGCTCGACTTCACCGGCTCGCGCGTCGATTCGGCCGGGCCGGGCGATCCGGCCGAGGTGCTCGGGATGGACGACGTCTCGGAGGCGGGCGAACGCTTCGAGGTGGTCGAGAACGAGCGCCGTGCCCGCCAGCTCGCCCAGCAGCGCAGCCAGCGGCTCAAGGCGGAGTCGCTCGCCCGCCAGCAGGCGCGCAAGATGAGCCTGGAGGAGGTCTTCTCGAAGGCGACCGCGGGTGAGGTCAAGGAGCTCCCGGTCGTGCTAAAGGCGGACGTGTCCGGATCGCTCGAGGCGCTCCAGGACGAGATCGCCAAGCTCCCTCAGGAGCGAATCGTCGTCGACGTCATCCACGCCGCTCCGGGCGGGATCAGCGAGTCGGACGTCATGCTCGCCGCGGCGTCGGACGCGATCATCATCGGCTTCAACGTCCGCCCGCTGGCTGACGCGCGCCGCGCGGCCGAGCGCGAGGGCGTCGAGATTCGAACCTACTCGGTGATCTACAAGGTCACCGAGGAGCTCCGCGCCGCGCTCGAGGGCATGCTCGAGCCCGAGGAGGTCGAGGAGGCCATCGGCCAGGCCGAGGTGAAGCAGCTCTTCCGGGCCTCGCGCGTCGGCACGATCGCCGGATGCCTCGTCACCGACGGCAGGGTCACCCGCACCGCGCAGGTCCGCATCGTCCGGGAGGGAACCGTGGTCTGGACCGGCCGGGTTGGATCGCTCCGCCGCTTCAAGGACAACGTCCAGGAGGTCGAGGAGGGCCTCGAGTGCGGCATCGTGCTCGAGGGCTACCAGGATGTGAAGGTGGACGACGTCCTCGAGTTCTTCGAGACCCGCCAGATCGAGCAGACGCTGGAGTAGCCCCGGCGATCGGCGACGCCGACGCGGAGGGCAAGTAGGGGAGGGATCGGGCTGGTCGTGGCCCCTCGGAGCCGCTCTGGCCGAAAACTCGCGCATATGAGAAACCACCATCCTCCTGCGCTACTCGCCCAAGACCGTTCCGGGCAATCGACCGGCCTATCCTGAGCACGTGGCCACGTACCTCTGCGTCGTCGAGGTGCGCCTGCACCTCAACGACTCACATGACCTCAAGGGCAAACGGAAGGTCCTGCATTCCCTGAAGGCGCAGCTGCGGCAGCGGTTCGGAGCATCTGTCGCCGAGGTCGACGGCCACGACACGTGGCAGCGGACCACGCTCGTCTGCGCCCTGGTCGGTGGCCCGGACGTCGGGCAGCGCGCCGACGCGCTCGAGCGCTTCGTCGCATCGCGGTGCCCGGACGGCTCCGCGTTCGACCGGGATCTCTTGACGCTGAGCGATATTCGCGGGTGAGAACCGCCAAACTGGCTCGACCGTTGCGCTAGAGTCGCCGGCCGATGGCCCAGCGCATGAGAAGGGTCAACGAGCTCATGCGCGAAGTAATCGGGTCCGCTATTGCGAGCGAGCTCGAGGACCCCCGAATTGGATTCGTGACCGTGACCTCCGTGGACACAAGCGCGGACCTGCGCTCAGCGCGCGTCTATGTGAGCGTGCTCGGAGACGCGGCCGACCGTGAGGCGACCTTGACGGGCCTTCGCTCCTCGCACGGTGTGCTGCAGGCGGCGATCGCGCGCGAGACTCGGATCAAGCGCACGCCGACCTTGACCTTCCATTACGACGACGCGCCCGAGCGCGGCGTGCGGATCTCGAGGCTGCTCGAGGATGAGTGAGGCCCCTGCCACCGTGGCGCAGCGCTCCGATGCGACGCTGGCCGATGTGGCCGAGGAGCTTCGAGCCGCCGACCGATTCCTGCTGACGACCCACGAGGGTCCCGACGGTGACGCACTCGGGTCGCTCCTCGCAACCCACAAAGTGCTGCGGCAGCTCGACAAGGACTCGGTCATGTTCCTCGCCGCGAAGGAGTTCCCGCTGCCTGTGGAGTACCGCTTCCTGCCGCTCGAGGAGGTCTTCCACGAGCCACCGGTCGATGTCGTCGACCGGGTCCTGGTCTTCCTCGACTGCGGCAATATCGACCGCATGCCGGTGGACTTCCTTCGCCGGGACGACGCGATGATCCTCAACCTCGACCACCACCACGACAACACGCGCTTCGGCACGCTGAACCTGGTCGATACCGCCGCCTCGTGCACCGCGGAGATCGTCTTTCGGCTGGCGAGGATGCTGGGTGCGGAGATCACGCCGGAGATCGCCACGGCGCTCTACGTCGGGCTCGTGACCGACACCGGCCGTTTCATGTACGAGAACACGAGCGCGGACACGCATCGGATGGCTGCGGACCTGATCGAGGCGGGGGTCGACGTGCATGACATCTATCGGCGACTGTACGAGCGAGTGCCGCTGGAGAAGCTCCACCTGGTCGCGCGCGCCGTTCAGCGAATCGAGCGCTTGGACGATTGCCCGCTCGCCGTCACCCATATCTCGGCCGAGGATTACCTCGAGACGGGCTCGAACGAGTCCATGACCGAGGGGATCATCGACTACGTGCGGGCGCTCGAGGGCGCGGAGGTTGCGGCGATGGTCCGCGACAAACCCGACGGCGGCTCTCACGCACGCAAGGTGAGCCTGCGCTCGGCGACGGGAAGAGTGGACGTTTCGGCCATTGCCCAGCGGTACGGCGGCGGCGGACATCACCGGGCGGCGGGATTCTCGACCGACCTGACGTACGACGAGCTCCTCCAGATCCTCTGCAGCGAGGTCAAGGCGCAGCTCGGACCCTCCTAAGACGGGCCCCAGCAGCGTGACGGGCAACGCTCCCGAGCCGGGCGTGCTGCTTCTCGACAAGCCGGCGGGAATCACGTCACACGACGCCGTTGCGCGTGTGCGACGGGACCGCGGCCAGAAGACCGGGCATGCGGGGACGCTCGATCCGTTCGCCACCGGCCTGCTGCTCCTCCTCCTCGGGCGCGAGGCGACGCGCTGTCAGGCCCGGTTCATGGCCCTCCCGAAGACCTACCGTGCCGTCGCGCGATTCGGCGCCGTGTCGACGACCGGCGACCCGGAGGGCGAGATCACCGAGACCGGGGTGATGCCTGAGGGGCCGCTCGAGCTGCCCGTGGGTGACATCAGGCAGCGGCCGCCTGCGTACTCAGCGGTGAAGGTGGGCGGCGTCCGCGCCTACAAGCGAGCGCGGCGCGGGGAGGAGGTGCAGGTGCCCGAGCGCCTGGTGACCGTTGATCGCTTCGAGCAGCTGTGGCGCCGCCGCGACCGCGCAGCGTTCGAGATCGAGTGCTCCTCGGGAACCTACGTGCGAAGCCTGATCGCGGGTCTCGGCGATGCATACTGCGAGTCGCTGCGGCGCACCGCGATCGGGCCCTTCAGCGTCGAGGACGCCGGGACGCTGCTCCCGCTCCCCGACGCCGTGGCGCGGATCTCGCGTCGGGCGTGAAAGGCTCCTCCTCGTGAGCATCAAGGTGACCTCCCTCCCGGACGCCGAGCGCCGGTCCCGGCACGTCGCCATCGGAACCTTCGACGGGGTACACGTCGGGCACCGCCAGGTGATCGACCGGGCGGACACCGTCCTGACGTTCGAGCCCCATCCCCTGCGGGTCCTCCATCCCGACGCGACGCCGAAGCTGATCATGCCGTTCAGCATCAAGCGCGACGTCATCGAGGGGCTGCACGTGCAGGAGCTGGTCGTGATCCCCTTCGACCGCGAGTTCTCGACGATTCCGCCGGAGGACTTCTGCCGCCGCATCCTGGTCGAGACCCTGGGCGCCGAGAACGTCTCGGTGGGGGAGAACTTCCGTTTCGGGGCGAGGGCGAAGGGGGATCCCGCGATGCTCGCTGCCCGGCCGGAGTTCGAGGCGCGCGTGGTGCCGTTGGTGGAGGTGGACGGCGAGATCGTGTCGTCGAGCCGGATCCGGTCGCTGGTCGCCGCCGGGGAGATCGACGCGGCCAACCGATGCCTCGGTGCACCGTTCCTGTTCGAGGGACCGGTGCTCGAGGGGGATGGGCGCGGCCGGACGCTGGGCTTCCCGACGGCGAACCTCGTGCCGCCGGACGACCTCGTCACGCCGGGCCATGGCGTCTACGCGGCATTCGCGAACGGCCGGCCCGCGGCCGTGAACGTGGGCATCCGGCCGACCTTCGAGACCGGCCGCGGGCTCTTGATCGAGGCCTATCTGATCGATTTCGACGGCGATCTCTACGGCAAGACGCTCCGCGTCGCGTTCGTGGCCCGGCTGCGCGGCGAGCGGCGCTTTCCGAGCGCCGAGAACCTCGTCGCACAGATGCATCGCGACGTCGAGGAGGCACGGCACCTCTGTGCTAGCTTCGTTCCTCCCTGAGACCCGCATGCGAGTACTCGCTTCGGAGCAAACAGCTTGACCCTCACCAAGGAACGAAAGCAGGAGCTCATCGGCCAATTTGGCCTGAAGGATGGCGACACCGGCTCCGCCGAGGTCCAGATCGCGCTGCTCACGGAGCGCATCAATCATCTGACCGAACACCTCCGCCAGCACGGAAAGGACCACCATTCCCGGCGCGGCCTCCTGATGATGGTCGGCAAGCGCCGCCGCCTCCTGCGCTACCTCGAGCGCGCTGACCTCGACCGGTACCGCAAGGTCGTATCGGACCTTGGCCTGCGGCGGTAGTCGTGTCGCGGAGCCGTAGGCGACGCGACCGGCTGGTGCCGTCCAAGTGATTCGGCCAGGCGAGAAGGCGCCCGACTTCTCGCTCGCCAACCATGAGGGCAAAAAGCTCTCCCTCGGCGACTTCCGAGGCCGCAAGGTCGTCCTGGTCTTCTACCCGCTCGACTTCAGCCCGGTGTGCACGCGACCAGCTCTCGGTGTACCAGGAGGTCCTGCCGCAGATCGCCGATGCGGGGGCGGAGCTCGTCGGGATCAGCGTGGACTCATCGTGGACGCACCGCGCCTTTCGCGAGAAGCTGGGCCTCACGATGACCCTGCTGTCGGACTTCGAGCCGAAGGGCGAGGCCATTCGCGCCTACGGCGCGTATCTGGATCAGGTTGGCCACGGCAACCGCTCGCTCGTCCTGATCGACGAGGACGGGGTCGTCCGGTGGGTTCACGAGTCGCCGACGCCCGTCGAGATCCCCGGCGCCAACCTGATCTTCGACGCCCTCGAAGCCACGCGGTGAGTGGGCGCGAGCGGAACGTCCAGCTCTTGCTCGACGGTCTCGACGCCTGGAGCCGCGGCGACCTGGGGGACTCGCTGGAGAAGATGCACCCCGACGTCGAGTGGCACGTGGTCTTCCGCCTCCCGGACCTGCCGCTCGGCAAGGACACCTACCGGGGCCGGGAAGAGGTGCGGGCTCTCTGGGCGCAGTTTCGCTCGGCGTGGGACGAACTGACGATTCACGTGGAGGAATTCCTCCACGTCGATGACGAGCGAGTGGTCGCCCGGGCGCGGTTTCGCGGCCGGGGATCCGGCAGCGGCGCGGAGGTCGATCGAGTCGTCTTCTACGCGTTCCGAATTCGCGAGGAGCGGCTCGCCTACTGCCGCGCCTTCGACGACGAGGCCTCGGCGCGCGCTGACGTCGGGCTCGACGATGGCCTCTGATCTCACCAGCGCGCGAGTTCCGGAGCGCATGCCGGACGACCACGTTCGCGGTGAGGGCCGCGAGGTGATCCTGTACATGGACCTGGCGTGCCCGCACTGCGCCGCGACGTGGGCGCGGATCCCCGTCTCACGGCTCCGACTCGTCTTCCGTCACTTCCCGGTAGCGAGCAAGCATCCGCGTGCCCCCGCCCTGCATGCCGCCGCCGAGTCCGCGGCGCTCCAGGCCGGCGAACCCGCCTTCTGGGCGCTCGTGGACTCGATCTACCGCGACCAGGGCCGCATCGACGATCCTCACCTGTGGGAGCGAGCGAACAGGCTCGAGCTCGACGTGGCGCGCTTCGACGACGATCGCCGCTCGCTTGGGGTCGCCGAACGCGTGCGCCGTGACTTCGAGGGTGGCATTCGCGCCGGTGTCGCCGCCACCCCCGCAACCTTCGTCGACGGCCGGCTCCTCCAGGGCGACCCCGAGGCCGCCCTGTAACATCGCTTGCTGACAAGAACGAGAAGTTCTGAGCGATTGGGCCGTCATCCGGACGGCCGAAGGGAAGAAATACATGAGTATGTTTGATGTGAGCCGCGTCTCGGTGGAGGTAGGCGGCGAGGAGATCTCCTTCGAGACGGGCAAGCTCGCCCGGCAGGCAGGCGGATCGGTGGTCGTGCGTTCCGGCGACACCATGGTGCTCTCGACCGCGACCGTTGGCAACCTGCGCGACGTCGACTTCCTCCCCCTGACCGTGGACGTGGAGGAACGCCATTACGCGGCCGGGAAGATCCCGGGCTCCTTCTTCCGGCGCGAGGGACGCGCCGGGGAGAAG
Source organism: uncultured Actinomycetes bacterium (assembly GCA_963797665.1). Lineage (GTDB taxonomy): Bacteria > Actinomycetota > Thermoleophilia > Solirubrobacterales > 70-9 > AC-56. Next base: position 157,994 of record CAWCQE010000024.1, read on the forward strand.
GCGACGCTGACGGCGCGGATGATCGACCGGCCGCTGCGTCCCCTGTTCCCAAAGGGCTGGCACTACGAGACGCAGATCGTCTGCCTACCGCTGTCGGTGGAGTACGAGCACCCGTACGACATTCTCGCGATGAACGGGGCCTCCGCCGCGGTCGCGGTGTCGCAGATCCCGGTGCCCACTCACGTCGGCGCGGTCCGGATCGGCAAGCTCGGCGGGGACTTCGTGATGAATCCCAACGAGGAGGTCTACGAGGACCTCGAGATGGACCTCGTCGTTTCCGGTTCGGAGGATGCGATCCTCATGGTCGAGTGCGGTGCCGACGGCGTCTCCGAGGCGGAGGTGCTCGACGCACTGGACATCGCGCACGGCGAGATCAAGAAGATTTGTGGCGCGCTGGAGGAGCTGCGCCAGAAGGCCGGCAAGGAGAAGCTCGAGGTGGAGGAGCCGGTCGTGCCCGAGGACCTGGTCGAGCAGATCCGCACTTCGCACGGCGCCAAGCTCGAGGAGGCGACTCAGATTCCCGAGAAGCTCGCCCGTCAGGAGGCCGCCAAGGCGATCGAGCAGGAAGTCGTCGAGGCGTACGGGCCGAAGGAGGACGACGACAATGCCACCGAGCGCAGGGGGGAGGCGCTGCGCGCCTTCGACAAGCTCGAGAAGGAGATCATCCGGCGTCGGATCGCCATCGAGAAGAGGCGGCCCGATGGCCGCGCCGTGGATGAGATCCGCCCCATCTACTGCGAGGTGGACGTCTCGCCGCGAGTTCACGGCTCGGGCCTGTTCACCCGCGGGGAGACGCAGATCCTCTCCAATGTCGCTCTCGGGACGAGCCGCATGGACATGCGGATCGACAACCTGGGGCTCCTGGAGTCGAAGACCTTCTGGCATCACTACAACTTCCCGCCGTTCTCGGTGGGCGAGGTCGGCTTCATGCGGGGCCCGAAGCGGCGGGACATCGGCCATGGGGCGCTCGCCGAGCGCGCCCTCGCTCCGACCGTCCCCACGGATGAGGACTTCCCCTATGTGATTCGGGTCGTATCGGAGACGCTCGAGTCCAACGGCTCCTCGTCGATGGGATCCGTCTGCGCGTCCTCGATGGCGCTCATGGCCGCCGGCGTGCCGGTGAAGGCGCCGGTCGCCGGCGTCGCGATGGGGCTGATCAAGGAGGGTGAGGGACTCGTCGTCCTGACCGACATCGCCGGCGTCGAGGATCACCTCGGAGACATGGACTTCAAGGTGGCCGGCACCGCCGACGGGATCACGGCGCTCCAGATGGACATCAAGATCTCAGGCGTGACGTTCGACATCCTGCGCGACGCGCTCGAGCAGGCACGCCGAGGTCGCCTGTTCATCCTCGAGCGGATGAAGGAGACGATCCCAGGCCCGCGCGAGCAGCTCTCGTCGTTCGCTCCGCGTATCGAGCAGATCAAGATCGATCCCGACAAGATCGGCGCGCTCATCGGGAAGGGCGGCGAGACCATCCGGGCGTTGTCGGAGGAGTTCGAGGCCGACATCAATGTCGAGGATGACGGCACGGTTCAGGTGTACGCGCCGAGCGGTGCTCTCGTGGACGCCTGCATCGCGCGAATCGAGGCGATGACCAAGGAGGCCGAGGTCGGCGACCAGTTCAAGGGCAAGGTCGTAAAGACGACCGCTTTCGGCGCCTTCGTCGAGCTCACCAAGGGAACCGACGGGCTCCTGCACATCTCGAACGTCAAGCCCGGAGAGCGCGTGGAGTCCGTCGAGGATGTCCTGAAGCAGGGCGACGAGCTCGACGTGACGGTGGTCGAGGTCGACCGCGAACGCGGTCGGATCGGCCTGCGGCTCTCGACCGACCCGGCAGTCGAGGGCAAGGCTCCGGAGGAGCTCGCGAATGTCGGCACCGGCGACCAGGGGCCGCGCGGCGGCCGCGAGGGCGGCCGTCGGGGCCGCGAGCGCCTGGACGGCGGCCGTGAGCGGGGCCGAAGCGGGAGCGGCCGCCGGCGCCATTGAGCGCCCCTCGCGGCACCTCCAGCCCTGCGGGTGCGCTGCCCGAGGGCGTCCGCTACGGCGAGCCCGGGGGCGGCCTCCGGGTGGTCACCGAGGCCGTGCCCTCGGTCCGCTCGGTCGCGCTCGGCTTGTGGGTGAGGACCGGCTCGCGCGACGAGGCGGCCGGGGAGGCCGGCGTCTCCCACTTCCTCGAGCATCTGCTGTTCAAGGGGACCGAGCGCCACTCGGCGATCGAGATCTCCGAGCTCTTCGACGGAATGGGCGCCGCCACCAACGCGGCGACGAGCAAGGAATCGACGTACCTCCACGCCCGCTTCCTGGACGAGCACACCGACGAGGCGTTTCAGCTGCTCGCCGAGATGCTGATCGCACCGTCCCTGCCGCCCGACGAAGTCGACTCCGAGCGCGAGGTCGTCCTCGAGGAGATCGCCATGTACGAGGACGAGCCGCAGGACCGGGTCCACGACGTCCTGGCGCAGGCCGTTCACGGCAAGCACCCGTTGGGCCGCCGCATTCTGGGCGAGACCGAGGTGATCGGGTCGATCCCCGTTCCCGAGATCGCCCGCTACCACCACGATCGCTATACGCGCCCGAACATCGTCATCGCCGCTGCGGGCCACCTCGATCACGACGCGATCGTCGAGCTGGCACAGGTCCACCTGGCGGCTCCCGCCGGCGAGCCGAACCGGATCTCGGGGGGCGATGCGAATGGTGCGGCGCCGCGGTTCCTGTTCCAGCCGAAGGAGACCGAGCAGTACCACATCTGCTTCGGCGGGCGGGGGATTCCGCGGGCCGACGAGCGCCGGTTCGCCCTGGCGGTGCTCGATGCGATCTTCGGCGGGTCCACATCGTCGCGTTTGTTCCGCGAGGTTCGCGAGAAGCGGGGCCTTGCCTACGCGGTCGGCTCTTACACGGAGCAGTACGCGGACACGGGGATGGTGGCGATGTACCTCGGGACACGCGGGGACAACGTCGCCGAGGCGTGCGGGATCATCGGCCGCGAGCTGGGGAACCTGCGCGACGCGGGCGTGTCGGCGGCGGAGCTCGAGCGCGCCAAGGAGCACGTCAAGGGCCGCTTGGTGCTCAGCCTGGAGTCGACCGCCGCCCGGATGACCCGGCTCGCGCGCTCGATTCTCTTCGAGATCCCACTGCTGTCGCTGGACGAGATGCTCGAGCGGACCGAGCGGGTGACGGCTGAGGACGTCGGGGCGCTCGCGGCCGAGCTCTACGACCCGGACCGGCTCTCCGCCGCCTGCATCGGGCCGGCCGAGGACCGCTTCCGAGACGCGAGCGCCGCCGTCAGCGAGGCACTGGCTGCGGCGTGATCCGCGTCGGCGTCTCGGGCGCTGCGGGCCGCATGGGCGAGGCCGTCTGCGAGGCGGTCACCGAGGCGGACGACATGGAGCTCACCGGTCGCGCCGATCCGGCTCTGGACATGCCGCTTGCCGGTGTTCTCGGCGACTGCGAGGTGCTCGTCGACTTCACCACGCCCGCTGCTGCTCCGCAGAACGTCCGCGCCTGCCTCGACGCCGGCGTCCACGCCGTCGTCGGCACGACCGGCTTCGACCTGGCCGCGCTGCGGCGCGCGGCCGAGGCCGGGGAGACGGAAGCCCGCGTCTTCGTGGCCCCGAACTTCGCGATCGGCGCGGTCTTGATGATGCAGATGGCCCGGGACGCCGTCCGGCTTATGCCCGACTGCGAGATCGTCGAGCTTCATCACGAGCGAAAGCGCGATGCTCCGTCGGGGACGGCGAAGCGAACCGCCGAGCTGATTCGCGAGGCCGGCGGCACGGTCCATGAGCCGATCCACTCGGTTCGCCTGCCCGGGCTCGTGGCCCACCACGAGGTCATCTTCGGCGGCGAGGGGCAGACGCTCTCGATCCGCCATGACTCGATCGATCGCCGCTCGTTCATGCCTGGGGTGCTGCTCGCGGTCCGGAGGGTGGGCGAGCTCGAGGACCGCTTCACCGTGGGACTCGAGGCTCTCCTCTGAGCAGCGGCGCCGGAGCCCCGGTTGGCGAGACCCGGCCTTGCGCCTCTCGCAGATCGCCCTGAGCGTCGGCGACGTTCGTCGCACCCAGCGTTGGTACCGGGACGTGGTCGGCCTCGAGCCCGCCGGTGGCACGAATCTGTTCGCCGGCCCGCTAGCGTCGATGGTGCAGGGCGTTCCCCGCTCGGCCTCGACCTGCTGGTGGCTTGTCGACCGCCAGGAGCTCTTTCAGGTCGAGCTGTTCGAGTTCCGGAGCCCGCTGGTGCGCGCGCTGCCCTTCGATTGGCGCCCTTGCGACGTCGGCTACTCGACCATCTCGTTCTCGGTCGGCGATCTGGACGCCGCAATCGGTCGGGCGCGATCAGCCGGCAGCCCGCCGCTCAGCGATCCGGTCGGCGTCCCCGGCGAGCGCCGCGCATGTGTGCGCGACCCGGACGGCGTGCAGGTCGAGCTGATGGAGGACGATCCTCGCGCGTCGCATCCGCGGTCACGCCCTCGTCCTGAGATCTCCGGCGTCGCGCGCGCGGTGACCCTGTCGGTGCCCGATCTGGAGCGCTCGCGCCGATTCTTCGTGGACGTTTTGGGGCTGGCCATGGCCGACGGCCTTCAACTCCACCAGCCTGAGCACGAGGCGCTGTGGGGACTGGATGGCGCCCGGCCCCAGCGGCTTTGCCTGTGGGCGGACGACTTCGTGGTCGAGCTGGCCTCGTATAGGGACCCCGGCCCAAAGCCGTGGCCCGACGGGTATCGCATCAGCGACCTGGGGATCCTGAACATCGCCTTCGGCTTTCGCGATCGCGCGGGATTCGAGGCGACGGTCCGCCGGTGCCGCGAAGCGGGATTCGAGGGGAACGGGCCACCCTTCCGCCTCGGGGCGTGGTCGGTGATCTATGTGAACGACGATCAGGGGTTCAGCGTCGAGCTCCTTCACGTGGAGCGGTGGTATGAGCGCCAGATGGGCTTTCGCGCCCACCCGACGCCGCGCGTGGCGCCGTTCGCCGGGCGCACCCCGGCGCGGCTGCGTGACCGTTGCCGATTCCGGAAGGCGGTCATCACGGGCGCCGCCGGAGGAATCGGCAGGGAGCTCGCCCGCCTCGCGGCCGAGGACGGGACATCGCTCGCGCTAGTTGACCGGCCGGGCGCGGCGCTGCCCGATCTCGCCGGCGAGATTGGCGACGGAGCCGAAATCACCACGCGAGAGGTGGATTTCGCCGACCTCGAGGCGCTCGACGGGGCGGCCGCCGAGCTCGTGAAGGGTCACCCCGACATCGACCTGCTGATCGCCGCAGCCGGCGTGGACCGCGCGCAGTCGATGCTCGCGTTCGATTGGCGCCAGGCGCGGAAGGACTTCGACGTCAACGCGCTCGCCAACCTGGTGCTGTTGTCGCACCTGGCCCCGGCGATGACGCGCTCGGGCGGCGGCCATGTGACCGCGATCGCGAGCCTCGCCGGGCTCGTGGGACTGCCCTTCGAGGCCGCATACAGCGGCAGCAAGGCCGCGCTCGCGGCGATCACGGATTCGGCGCGGGCGGAGCTCGAGCCGCGGGGCGTCACGTTCACCGCTGTGTTCCCGGGGTTCGTCGATACGCCGATGTTTCGCGCCAACGCCTTCAAGCACACCTATTTCGTTACGCCTCGGGATGCCGCCGAGCTCATCTACGTGGCGACCCTCAAGCGCCGTGACCGGCTGGGCTTCCCCGCGATCGAGTACGCGAAGGCGCGGCTCGCGGCGGCGCTGCCCGCGCGCATCCGCGACCCGATCACACGCGGGGCCATGAATCCGCCGCAGGCTGGGGAGTAGAGTCGCCTCCGGATGAGCGAGGACCTCGCCCGGATGGACGCGACCGCACAGGCGGCGCTCGTCCGCCGGCGGCGAGGCGAGCCCGCTCGAGCTGGTGGACGCCGCAATCGAGCGGATCGAGGCGTCCAACGGCGAGCTCAACGCGGTCATCCACAAGCTGTTCGACGAGGCGCGCGAGGCCGCCGCGGAGGGTGAGCTCCCCGACGGTCCGTTCACGGGCGTCCCGTTCCTGCTGAAGGACCTGGGCGCGGCCTTCGCCGGGCAGCCGCTTCACATGGGGATGCAGTACCTGAAGGACGCGGACTTCCGGTCCCCGGTCGACACGTATCTGGCGCAGCGCTTCCGGCGCGGCGGGCTTCGTCACGATCGGCAAGACCAACACGCCGGAGCTCGGGATCCTGCCGACGACCGAGCCCAAGGCATACGGGCCGAGCTGCAATCCGTGGGATCTGTCGCGCTCCACCGGGGGGTCGAGCGGCGGGTCCGGCGGCGGCGGTTGCCGCCGGCATGGTGCCCGTCGCGCACGCGAGCGACGGCGGCGGGTCGATTCGAATCCCGGCCAGCGAGTGCGGTCTCGTTGGGCTGAAACCGACGCAGGCAGCGGATCTCCGAGGGACCGCTGATCGGCGACAACATGTCGGGCCTCACCGCGGAGCTCGTCGTCTCACGCTCGATTCGCGACACCGCCGCGGTCCTGCAGGCCGTCCACGGGCCCGCGCCAGGCGATCCCTACGTCGCGCCGCCGCCCGCAGCGGCCTTATACCGAGGAGGTGGGAGCGGACCCGGGTCGACTCCGGATCGGCATGGTCACCGAGCCGATGCTCCACGGTGAGCCCGACCCCGTTGTCGCGGAGGCTGCCCGCGACGCCGGCCGGCTGCTGGAGTCGCTTGGCCACGGCGTGGAGGAGAGCAGCCCCAGCGGCTTCGAGGAGATAGACCTCGTCGACACCTTCTTCACGCGGTGGATGGCCTCGCAGACCGCTTCGCTCGATCAGCTCCAGGCCGTCGTCGGCCGCGAGATCGGACCCGGCGACGTCGAGCCGTTGACCCGGGCGCTCGCCGAGGAGGGCAGGCGGAGGACCTCGGGCCAGTACCTGGCGGCCGTAAGCCAGCACCACCTGGTGTCACGAATGGTCGCGGGCTGGTTCCACTCGGGATTCGATCTGCTGCTCACGCCGACGCTCGGCGAGCCGCCGCCGCCGTTGGGGAGCTTCGACGACTCCGGTGAGGACCCCATCGCGGCGCTGATGCGTGGGGTGCAGACGGCGGCGTTCACAGCGCTCTTCAACGTCACGGGTCAACCGGCGATCTCGCTGCCGCTCCACTGGACCGAGGACGGTCTGCCGATCGGGGTCCAGCTCGTCGCCCCGTTCGGCGCCGAGGACGCGCTCCTACGCGTCGCGGCCCAGCTCGAGGAGGCGCGCCCCTGGGCCGACCGCATTCCCGCCGCGGTGACGGTGGAAAGGCCGGCGCCCGGGGCCAGCTGCCGTCATGTCCGCCATACTCTCCGGCGGACTTAGATGGCGACGATCTCCGGAGTGATCACCGCGATGGTGACGCCGTTCCGTACGGACGGCAGCCTCGACCTGAACGCGGCGCGCCGACTGGCGCGCCATCTGGTTGAGAACGGGTCGCACGGGCTCGTCGTCGCGGGTACGACGGGGGAGGCCCCCACACTGTCGGACAGGGAGAAGCTCGACGTGCTCGACGCGGTGCTCGACGAGGTCGGAGACGCCGCCACCATCATCTGCGGCACTGGGTCGAACGACACTCGGCATTCGGCCCATCTCACCCGCGACGCCTGCGGCGCCGGCGCCCATGCGGTGCTCGTCGTCACCCCGTACTACAACAAGCCGAACCGCGCCGGCCTTCGCGCGCACTTCTCCGCCGTGGCCGAGGCGGCGGGGGAGACGCCGGTGATCCTCTACAACATCCCCTCCCGGACGGTGATCAATCTGCCGCCGGAGTTCCTGGCCGAGCTGGCAGCCGAGATCGACAACGTGGTCGCGGTAAAGCAGGCGAACGACGACGAGCTCGGCCCGATCGAGGGGCTCGAGGTCCTTGCGGGCAACGACGGGATCTTCCTACGCTGTCTCTCGATCGGCGGTACCGGCGGGATCCTGGTCAGCTCGCACCTCGTCGGTCCCGAGATGCGCGAGATCTATGACGCCGCGACGGCGGGAGACGTCGAGCGAGCGCAGGAGATCGACGAGCGACTGGCGCCCATCTACGAAGCGACCGTCGTGACGGCGAATCCGATTCCTGTCAAGACGGGGCTGGAGCTCCTCGGCGTGATTGACGCGCACCTGCGGCTGCCACTGGTCCCCGCGAGCGATGAGGAGCGGGGCGAGGTCCGGGCGGCGCTGGAGCGGCACGGGCTGCTGGTGGCGGGCGGCGCCGGGTAGTGCCATCGGGTTCCGAGTAGGCGGGGAAGTCATCACGTGAGCGAGGTCCGGATTCTGCCGCTCGGCGGCCTGGGCGAGATCGGCAAGAACATGACGGTCGTCGAGAAGGACGGGGCGATCGTCATCGTGGACACCGGGCTCATGTTCCCGACCAGCGAGATGCTCGGCATCGACCTGGTGCTGCCCGACTTCACCGGCCTCCGCGGTCGCGCCGGCGACATCTGCGCGATCGTGCTCACTCACGGTCACGAGGACCACGTCGGGGCGCTGCCGTTCGTGCTGCGCGAGATCTTCGATTCGGACGTGACCAGGATGCCGCCCATCTACGGTGGCGCCCTGACGACCGGCCTCGTACGCTCCAAGCTCGAGGAGCACCGCATCCGGGACGCGCCACTGGAGGTCCTCGCGCCGTCAATCCGGACGGTGCTTGGGCCCTTCGAGCTCGAGTTCGTCCACATGGCTCACTCGATCCCGGACTCCCGAGCGGTCGTCGTGCGCACCGATCTCGGGCCGATCCTGATCACCGGCGATTACAAGTTCGACCAGACGCCCGTGGACGGCAACCCGGCCGACGTCTCGCGGCTCGCCGCGCTCGGTGCCGAGGGGCTCCTCTGCCTTTGCGGCGACTCGACCAACGCCGACCGGCCCGGCATCGCACCGTCGGAGTCGAGCGTCGGCCCGGCGCTCCTGGAGCTGTTCGCACGCTGCCGCGGGCGGATCATCGTCACCTCCTTCGCCTCCAACGTCCACCGGGTGCAGCAGGCGATCGACGCCGCCGCCAAGCTCGACCGAAAGGTCGCGCTCGTGGGCCGGTCGATGAGGAAGAACTTCAACATCGCCCGCAACCTCGGCATCGCCGACGCCCCGGAGGAAATCCTGATCTCGCCTCGCGAGATCGAGTCCTTTCCCGACCACAAGGTGGTTGCGATCTCGACCGGCAGCCAGGGCGAGCCGCTTTCGGCCCTGCGGCGGATGGCGCATGCCGACCACCCCGACGTGGAGCTCCACTCGGGCGACACGGTGATCTTCTCGGCGACGCCGATCCCTGGGAACGAGCGCTCGGTGAACGAGACGATCGATCGCATCTTCGAGATCGGCGCGGAGGTGGTGACGGCGGCCGACGCACCGATTCACGCCTCGGGGCATGGGTGGCAGGAGGAGCTCAAGCTGATGCTCAACCTGACCCGTCCGCGCTACGTGATGCCGTTTCACGGCGACCACAAGCGGCTCCGCCTGCACGCCCAGCTGGCCGAGTCGGTGGGCATCGGGTCGGAGCGGATTTTCAAGTCGCGGAACGGCGGGGTGCTCGCCATCGACGACGCCGGCGCGCGATTGGGCCCCGACGAACCGGCCGGGATGATCTTCGTCGACGGCGTGGACATCGGCGACCCTGACGACGTCGCGCTGCGAGACCGCCGAGCCCTGTCGGCGGACGGGGTCTTCATCGTCGTGGCGACCATCTCGTCAGACGACGGCTCCCAGGTCGCGCCCCCGGAGATCATGTTTCGCGGGGTGCCGTTCGTCGAGGAGTCGGATGGGCTCGTCGAGGAGCTCAGGGGCGTCGTCACGCGCTCACTGGCCGATGCGGCGCGGCACGAGGAGCGCGAGCTAAGCCTGCTGCAGCAGGACCTCCACGACGACATCGCCGGGTTCGTCTACGAGCGCCTGCGTCGCCGGCCGATGGTCCTGCCCGTGATCGTGGAGGTCTGAGCAATGACGGCATCAACGGTGCGCCACAGCGCCCTGCTCGCTGTGGTCGTCGCGGGCCTAGCGCTCCCCGGGACGGGTTCCGCCACAGGGTTCCCGAGCCCGTCGCGCGACCTCCGGGCGGCCGCCGCTCCCGGGCACGAGCTGAGACCGGCGCAGCGCGTCACGCTTCCGGGCGGCACCGTCGTCGCGCGCTACCAGCAGCGAGTGGGCGGCGTTCCCATCCTGGGCGCCCAGGCGGTCACCCAGCGAGCGCCCGGGGCTCCGGCGCGGCTCGCCGCCGACACGACCAGGGCGGGAATCGAGGTTCCCGCCTCCTCGCGGCTCTCGCGCGAACGGGCGGTTGCGATCGCGGAGGCGAACGTCGGCGCACTGCGGCTCAGGGGCCCGATCTCGGGCAAGCTCGCGATCCAGCCCGGAAATGGGGGCCGGCTCGTGTGGAGGATCCTGGTCCCGGCCGCGCACCCGCTCGGCGACTTCGAGGTCCTCGTCGACGCCGCCAGCGGAGAGGTCGTCGCGCGCACCGACCTCCTGCGCCGCTTCCGCACCGGCGCCGCGATGCTCTACAAGGTCAACCCCGTCGTCCAGGACGGCGGAGCGAGGCACCTCTGGAGCGACCGGCACGACCACGACACCCGCCTCCTGCGGCATCTGCGCCGCCGGGTCAGGCTGCCGAACCTCGACAACGGCCAGCATTGCCTGCGCGGGCGTTGGGTGCACGCGCTTCGAGGGCACCGCGAGCGGGAGACCTGCAAGCCCGACCTCCACTGGACGAAGACCACCCGCTCCGACAACCGCTTCGAGGCTCTGATGGTCTACTTTCAGATCAACCGGTCCCAGCAGTACATCCAGTCGCTCGGGTTCTCTGATTCGAACTCATCGCCCAACGGCATCGCGGATCATGTCCAGCGCGCCGTCGCCGACGCTTACAGGCAGGACAACTCGTTCTACTCCGCCGTGACTCAGACCGCCACCTTTGGGCTCGGTGGCGTGGACGACGCCGAGGACGGCGACGTCATCCTCCACGAGTACGCCCACGCGATGCAGGACTCGGAATCGCCGGCGTTCGGCCGCAGCCTGGCCTTCCAGCCGGCCGCGCTCGCCGAGGGATCCTCCGACTATTGGGCCGCGGCCATGTCCTCACTCGCCCCGAAGACGTCGAACGAGGACGACGTCTGCATCTTCGACTGGGACGCGACCACCTACGGCAAGTTCTTCCCCAAGGTGCCGCCCGACACCTCGGGACGACACTGCGGCCGCCGCGCGGACGTGACCCGAACCCTCGATCAAGCCAAGACCCGGTGCCGACGCGTGCCGTTCGGGGGCCGATTCGTGCCCGATCCGCACTGCGTCGGCGAGGTGTGGTCCAGCACACTCTGGAGCGTCAGGAGAAAGTTCGTCGCGCGCGCCCGCCCCAGGGGCGGCGCGCGAATGGACCAGGTGTACCTGGCGTCGCAGTTCCTCTACACGGCGCGGGAGAGCTTCAGGGACGCCGGCAATGCCCTGCTCTGCGCGGACGAGGATCTGCATCCAAAGGGAGCGCCCGGAGACTGCCACGGCAGGGATTACCCGCTGATCCACCGCGAGCTGCGGCGGCGCGGGATCCTCGGCTAGCGGGCGGCGAGGGCATCCGTCCCCGAAAAGACTGACCCGCCGGTGTCAGGGAGGGGGAACACCGGCGGGTCGCTTGGCTCAGACTGGCCAACGTTCACCCGTCGAGGTGGTGTCGGGGGGTGCCCCCGACGGGTGGGTTGTCTCGTCCGAGGCGGAAAGCTAAATGCCCGGCATAAACGGTTGTTAAACCTTTGCCTCCGATCTCCTAAGAATCAGAAATGGGCGAAGAGCGGGCGGTAATCGGGAATACGATCAGCGCGAGCGACCTCAGGCGGATACGGGAAGCCTCACGGTGAACCGTGCGCCGCCACCCGCAGACGTTCCAGCCTCCACCCGACCCCCGTGCGACGTCGCGACGGCCATCACGATCGCGAGGCCGAGCCCCGTGCCGGAAGCGCCGGCAAGGTCGGCTGGTCCGGCGCCGCGGACGAACCGCGAGAAGATCTGGCTTTCCATGCCCGGCGGGATCCCCGGCCCGTCGTCGGAGACCTCGAGCACGGCGTCCCCGTTTCGGCGCTCCACGGCGACCTGGATCTCGGTTCCCTCCGGCGTGTGCTGCACGCCGTTATCCAGCAGATTGACGGCCAGACGATGGAGTTCGTCGGCGTTGGCCTGCACCGAGACGGGCTCCGCTTCGCGAATCGTGAGCCGGTGCCCATCGGCCACTGGCCGGACCTCGGCGACGGCGGCGGTGGCGACCTCGCCCAGGTCCACCTCCGCGCGCGGGCTGGCGCGGCCGGCATCCGCGCGCGCCAGCAACAGAAGGTCAGACACGAGGCGGCTCATGCGCTTCGAAGAGCGAAGGGCCGAATCCACCATTTCGTGCTCGTCGGTGCCGGCGTCCGCGCGGGTGAGCCGCTCCTGCAGGAGCTCGAGGTTTGCGAGCACGCTCGTCAGCGGCGTCCGCAGCTCGTGGGAGGCGTCGGCCACGAATTCGCGCTGCAGCTGCATCATCTGCTCGGTCTCCGAGCGCGCCGCATCGAGCTCGCGAAGCATCTGGTCGAGGGTTCGCGCGAGCTCCCCGACCTCGTCGTCCCGCTCGGGCTCGGGGATGCGCTGGGAGGGATCCCGCGTGGCGGCGATGCGGCGGGCGGTGGACGTCAGCGTTGCAATCGGCCGCATCGCCCGGCCGGCGATGGCCATGCCGGCGAGGGCCGCGAGGGCGGTCCCGCCGAGTACTCCCAGGCCGAGGAAGAGCCAGAGCCGCCCGATGGTGGAGTCGATATTGTCGGTGGTGCGCGCGTACTGGACGAAGAGCGGACCGACCGGGCTGTCGGTGATCACTGCGGATGCGACGGCGAGATCCCCTACCTGATGCACCGACTGTGTATCCGGCGGACCAAGGGGCGGCGCGTCGTGAGGCCGAGATGCCCACACGTGTCCGTTGGCCTGGACGATCTGCACGGATCGCTGCAGGATCGGGCAGCGCTACGATCTCGAGGACATGTGCCTCGAGGGCGCCGATCTCGTTGAGGCCCAGGTGGGTGTTCTGCGCGGTTGCTATCGCTGATCTCTGAATGTCCTGGTTGAAGTCTGCACGGAGCCGGTTCTGCGTGAGCCGGCCTACAACCAGGGCGAAGACGACCAGGATCACGAAGGTCAGGACAGCCGAGACAGCGGCCAGCCGCCAGCGGATCGGCCAGCGCTTCGGCGTCAGGGCCTGGACGAGTCGCTCAAGCCGCTTCATCGCGGGGCGCCCTCATGACGTACCCGGCGCCGCGCTTGGTGTGAAGGATCCGGGGCTCGCCACCCGCCTCGAGCTTTCGCCGCACGTTGGAGATGAAGACGTCGATCGTGTTCGTCATCGCCATCGGGTCGTAGCCCCAGACCTCCTCGAGCAGTCGCTCCCGTGAGATCACCAGGCGCTCGTTTCGCATCAGGTACTCGAGCAGCTCGAACTCGCGATTGGTCAGCTCGATGTGCCGGTCGCCGCGGTAGACCTCCCGCGTGTCCGGATTCAGCCGCAGGTCCCCGACGGTGAGCGAGGCGGTCCCCCGCGGGGGGCGGCGGCGCATGAGGGCGCGCATGCGGGCGAGCAGCTCGCTGCGCTCGAACGGCTTGACCAGGTAGTCGTCCGCGCCGGCGTCGAGGCCGACGACCCTGTCATCGGTCTGCGTGCGGGCCGTGAGGATCAGGATCGAGACGTCCCCCGAGGAGCGCAGGCGCCTGCAGACCTCGACGCCATCGAGCTTGGGCAGCCCGAGGTCGAGGATCACGAGGTCCGGGACGAAGTCCTCGGCGGCCTCGAGGGCGGATACCCCGTCCCCCGCCGACCGGACCTCGTGGCCCTCCTGGCGGAGCGTGCGTCTCAGCACGTCCGCGATCTCCACGTCGTCCTCGACCACGAGCACCCGCCCGGTATTGATCTCCGCGTCCAACATCCAAGGGACAGATTAGCCCTGGTCAGGCGCGAAACCGGGATCTTTTAGCGCGGCTTTATGCGGGGTCCGCCCGCGTACCGCGGGCGCGGCCGAGAGGGGACGTCTGATGCGCGTCGAACCTGCTCACACATGTTGATTGCGCGCAAGCGCCGCTCCACCACGCGCGGGGCCTCGCGGTCCCGTGCGCGCCCACGCCGGCAGTCCCGCGGGCCGGCACGTGCGAATCGGCGGAGCCCGCACGACCTCGTCGCCGGCCTGGAGCAGCGTCATCTGGACCTGATCGGGCTGGCACTGTTCGCCATTGCGGTGTACCTGGGGTGCGTGTTGTACGTGGGCTGGGACGGTGGCCCGGTCGGCGAATCGCTGTCCTCAGCACTCGCGGACGTCACCGGGCGCGTCGCCTATCTGGTGCCCATCGCGTTGGCCGGGTGGGGCCTCGCGCTCATCCTGCGGCCGATCATCAGAGCGCCCGCGGCGATGAACGCGGGGGTGATCCTGCTGCTCGCGTCCCTGCTCCTGGCCTTCGCGGCCGAGACCGCCGGCCTCGGCCCCTCGCATCCGGCCAGGCACGGGTACTTCGACCAGCCCTTCTACTCGGTTCACGGCGGCGTTCTCGGGGAGGCCCTCTACTGGGCCGCGACCTCGCTCTTTCACCGCCTGGGTGCGCAGATCCTCGCGGTACTCCTGTTCTTGAGCGGAGCGCTCCTCATCACCCAGACCACGGTCTCCGGCCTGCTCACCCGGGCGGGCCGAGCGGCGCGACGTGCGGGCGCCGGAACGCGCGGGCTGGCAAAGACGATGCGGCTGTCCAGCGGCCAGGGAGACCCCGGCTTCGATGCCGATGGCCGCGATATCGCGATCAACCGCGCCGGCCCGACCGAGCCCAGCGCGACCGCGCGCCTGTCCGACCCCGGCCTCGACGAGATGGAGACGGCGCGGTTCACCGATGACGACGAGCCCGGCTGGGACGCCGATGAGCCGGAATCGCCCGATCCCGGGCAGTTCGCCTATGCGGGCACGGTCCCAGACGCGCCGGGTGAGCCCGGGGACGCCGAGGCTCCGAGCGACCACGACGTTCCCGAGCCCGCCGGCACAGACGCCGATGGGGAACCAACGCTCGGGCGTCACCGAGTCAGAGGAGATCGACTACGAGCTGCCCGGCCCGAAACTGCTCGAGCGCGGCAAGGGCGGCGATCCCGGTCCGGACACGCGTGACCGCGAGGTGACCGCGGGCGCCCTGCTCGAGGCGCTTCGCAGCTTCGGAATCGAGGCGCGGCTCCTGGGCGTGGTGAGCGGACCGCATGTCAGCCGCTACGAGCTTCAGCTCGCGCCGGGCACGAAGGTCTCGAAGGTGGCCCAGCTGCGAGATGACCTCGCCTACGCCCTCGCCTCGACGGACATCCGTATCCTGGCCCCGATACCGGGGAAGAAGGCCGTGGGGGTGGAGGTGCCCAACCAGCGCCGCCGCCTCGTGCGCTTGGGCGATATCTACGACGGCCGGCCCAAGGGATCCTCGCCGCTGGCGGTTTGGCTGGGCAAGGATGTCTCGGGCCAACCGGTCTGGACGGACCTCGCGCTGATGCCGCACGCCCTCGTGGCCGGCACCACCGGCTCGGGGAAGTCGGGATCCATCAACGCGATGCTCTGCTCGATCCTGTTGCACGCGTCCCCGAACGAGGTCCGGCTGGTGCTCGTCGACCCCAAGCGCGTGGAGCTCAACCACTACGAGCGGCTCCCGCACCTGTTGACGCCGGTGGTCACGAACCCCCGCCTGGCCGCGAACGTGCTCGCCAACCTGATCGGCGAGATGGAGAGCCGCTACGCGGTCATGGGGGAATCGCGAACGCGGAATCTGGCTGAGCTCAACCGTGCGCGAATTCGGACCGGCGAGGCTCCCCTGCCGCACATCCTGTGCGTGATCGATGAGCTCGCCGACCTGATGATGGTCGCCCCGGCCGAGGTCGAGGACTCGATCATCCGGTTGGCGCAGAAGTCGCGCGCGGTCGGGATCCACCTGGTCCTCGCGACGCAGAGGCCCTCGACCGACGTGATCACCGGGACGATCAAGGTCAACATCCCGGCCCGGATCGCGTTCTCGGTCGCCTCGCAGGTCGACTCGCGGGTGATCCTCGATCAGGGCGGGGCCGAGACGCTCCTCGGACAGGGCGACATGCTCTTCAGGCCGGTGGGGACCTCTCGGCTGCAGCGCTTGCAGGGGGCGTTCGTGACCGAGACCGAGATCGCCCGGATATCGAGGCACTGGGCCCGTCAGGGCGAGCCCGAGTTCGATGCCGCCCTACTGGAGGTCCGCGAGGACGTCGGGGATGAGCGCGACGACGACCTTTCGCCCGACAGCGACGATCTCCTCGAGGAGGCCGCGCGCATCGTGGTCCAGAGCCAGACGGCCTCGGTGTCGATGCTGCAGCGCCGACTCCGGGTCGGTTACACGCGTGCGGGTCGCCTCATCGACATGCTGGAGCGCCGCGGAATCATCTCCGGTTACGAGGGATCAAAGCCGCGGCAGGTCCTCGTCACCGAGGGCGAGCTCGCCCGCGCCCTCCCGCGGCATGGTGGCGGCGAGGAGCGCGACGCCGAGCAGGTTTCGGAAGAGGCGGCCACCGACCCCGACGAGGAGTCGGTGAGCGCGACCGTCGACTGATCCGCAGGCGGTCGCCCCGCCTGACAGCCAGAATGTGTGCGGGCGATGGTCGCACGGAACGAACGGCTCGAGATCGGCGAGGTCCTGCGGAGCACTCGCTCCCGCTCAGGCCTGGACATCTACACGGTCGAGCGGGAGACGAAGATCAGGGCGAAGTACCTGCAGGCGCTCGAGAACGAGCAGTGGGACGTCTTGCCGGGGCCGACGTACGTAAAGGGGTTCCTTCGCACCTACGCCAGCTACCTGGGTCTTGACGCGGACGCGCTCGTCGACGAGTACCGGCGAAGGATCGAGCGCTCCCCCGCGGCGGAGCAACCGTACATGTTCTCCGAGCCCCTCCTCGAGCGACGCCGCCGCCTGGTCCAGCCCCAACGTCGCCCATGGGGACAGGTTCTCGGTGTGGTCGCCGTCGCGGTTCTCGCCGTGGTCGCCGTGGTCGCGGTGATTCGGTTCGATCCCCTGAACTGGTTCGGCGGCGCAGGCGCGCACCACGGCAAGGGCAAGCAGAGCCGCCAGCACCGTCACGGGGCAGGCGGCCACAAGCACTCCGGCAAGCAGAACACTGGGTCCGGGGAACGGCCCGTCTCGCTGTCCCTGACCACCCATGACGAGATGGTCGTCTGCCTCCTGCCGGGTCACGGGCGACCGCTGATCGACTCCCAGACGCTCATCGCAGGGTCGAAGCAGGGTCCCTTTGAGCCGCCCGCGGAGAACTACCGCTTGGACCTGATCTCGGGCGGGAAGGCGACCGTGGTCCTCGGGGGCAAGGCGCACCGCGTGGCGTCCAAGCGGCCCGCCAGCTACGACCTCGACGCCGGCGGCATCCGCGAGATTCCCTTCCAGGGGTCGAAGTGTCCGTGAGCGACGGGCGCGTCCGTGCCGGGATCGTCGTCACCGGCACTGAGGTTTTGACCGGGCGCATATCCGACCGAAACGGGCCGTGGATCGCCGAGCGGCTGGGCGAGCTGGGTGTCGAGGTCTCGCACATCGTGTGTGTAGGGGATCGCGCCCAGGACCTTCATGCGGCGCTCACGTTCCTGGCGGACCTCGACGTCCAACTGATCGTGACGAGCGGCGGGCTCGGCCCGACCGCGGATGACCTGACGGCGGAGGTGGTGGGTGACTTCGCCGGCAGGCCGATGAGACTGGACGCGCAGCTCGAGGAGCGCATCGCGGAGATCCTCGCCGGCTTCGCGCGCCGTATGCGGTTCGACGCGGAGGCACTGCGAGAGGCGAACCGAAAGCAGGCGCTGGTCCCGGAGGGCGCCACGCCGATCGACCCCGCCGGGACCGCGCCGGGGTTGGTGGTTCCCACTGACGGTCCAACGGTCATCGTGCTTCCGGGCCCGCCCCGCGAGCTCCGGACGATGTGGTCGCAGGCGCTGGACACCGAGGATGCGAGGGCGGCGCTCGCCGGGTCGACACCGATCGAGACCGACACGATGCGCATCTTCGGCATCCCCGAGTCGGAGCTGGCGAAGGCGCTACGGGAGATCGAGGGCGACGTCGACCTCTCGTCGCTCGAGATCACCACCTGCCTGCGGCGGGCCGAACTCGAGGTCGACCTGCGCTACCGGGACGGGGGCGAGCCGGCTGCGCGCCGCCTCATGGATGAGCTCGGCAGGCGCTTCGAGCGCTACGTCTTCAGCCGGGATGGCTCCTCGATCGACGAGCAGGTGGCAGGGCTCCTCGAGAACAGGCGGATCGGGCTCGGCGAGTCCGAGACCTCTGGGCTCCTAGCGGCACGGCTGACCGAGATTCCCGGATCGTCCGCGTATGTGGCCGGCGGGGTCGTTGCGTACTCCAACGAGGCGAAGGTGGAGCTCTTGGACGTACCGCCTGACCTGATCGAGCGCCATGGCGCGGTGTCGCCGGAGGTCGCCGAGGCGATGGCGGACGGGGCCATCGCCCGCTTCCATGCCGATGTGGGGGTGGGGATCACGGGAATCGCCGGGCCCACCGGCGGAACCGAGGCGAAGCCCGTCGGATACGTGTGCATCTGCGTGAAGCTCTCGAGCGGCGAGCTGCTCGCCCGCGACCTCGTCCTCCCCGGCGACCGCGGCGAGATCCGGGACCGGTCCACGACACTGGCCATGCACCTCCTGCGGCGCCTGCTCCGGGGCGAGGGCTTCCCGCTCTAGCCCCGCTCCAGCCCGACCCATTCGCGCGTTCGCTCGATCACGAGGTCGGGCTTCTCGTCCACGATGAAGTGGCCTGAGTCGGGGACGAGGTCGACGCGCATGTCGTCGGCGTAGGGCTCGTATCCCGGCAGCAGCTTCGTGCTCAGCGAGACGTCGCCGGCACCGAACAGGATCAGTGTGGGGCGCGACAGCCGGTGCCTCCTCCATCTGCCGCTGATTGTCTCCCAAACGACGCGCTGGTAGTAGCGGTAGAGCTCAACTACCGCCTGGGCGCGTTCCGGCTCCTGAAAGCTCCGCGCATAGATCGCCGCCTCCTCGTCGCTGAACGGAAGGCCCGCACCCGTCCGCATGTACTGCTGCGAGATCCACGTGTTCCTGAGGATCCTGGGGCCGATGAGGGGCATTGCGATCAGCCACGTGTACCAGCTGCGCCATAGCTCGGCCACGATGCTCGGCGAGAGGCGCGACCACGGATGCGGCGCGTTACAGACCACCATGCGGTCGACTCGGTCCGCGTGCAGGATCCCCATGAGCATCGCCGTCCAGCCACCCCAGTCGTGGCCGACGACGTGCGCTCGCTCCAATCCGAGCGCGTCGAGAAGCGCGACCTGGTCCGCCGCGAACGTCTCGGCGTCGTAGCCGTGGCCGGGTGCCTCGGTCCACCCGAAGCCCCGCAGATCGGGCGCGATCAGCCGGTAGTCATCCCGCAGGCCAGCCATGACTCGGCGCCACATGTACCAGTGCTGTGGCCAGCCGTGGAGGAGCAGCACCGCGGGCGCGTTCGGTGCCCCCGCCTCCGCGACGTGGACTCGGAGGCCGTTGGCGTCTACGAAGCGGTGCTCGACGCCGGGCGCCTGCGGCATCTCGTCAGGCATTCGAGGCAATGTATTCACGAATGGATGGCATCGCGCGCCTCCGGGCGCCATAGGTTTGAGGCGATGGCGAAGGAGCGGCTGAAGAGCCCGCGCGCCCGGCTGTTCGTAGCGCTCGACCTGCCCGATGGAATCCGCGATGGCCTCGCGGCCTGGCAGGCGAACGCGCTGACCGATCCCGCGCTGCGCCCGGTTCGCCGCGAAGCGCTCCACGTGACGCTCTGCTTCCTGAGCTACCACCCGGAGCGCGCCATCGACAGCGTCGCGTCCGTCGTGACCGGGGTCGCTCCGCGGCGAGTCGAGATTCGCCTCGAGCCGGAGCCGATGCCGGTGCCGCCAGGCCGCCCGCGGCTGTTCGCGGCGGAAGGGTTGAGCCCGGCCGCATCGGAGCTTCAGGCCGAGCTTTCCGATCGGCTCATGGCCGCTCGCTTCTACAAGCCCGAGAAGCGCGAGTTCTGGACCCACGTGACCGTCGCCCGAGTCCGCTCGGAGCGAGGATCTCGCTCTCGCGGCGGGCGCGGAAAGCCCATGCGCGTGGATTCTCCGCCCGGGCGGCTGCCCGGTGAGCTCACGGAGCCGTTCCAGGCCCCCCGGCTGGCGCTCTACCGCTCGTTCCTGCGTCCCTCGGGGGCCGAATACGTCCGGTTGGCGGAGTTGAATCTGACGCTCGCAGAAGAAAGGTGATGAAGAGATGGCACAGGAGAAGAAGGCAAACCTGAAGGCGGCCGACAAAGAGGCCAAGGCGAAGGACGCGGCGCTCCAGGCGGCGGTGACGCAGATCGAGCGCCAGTTCGGCCAGGGATCGCTCATGCGCCTCGGCGACGACGGCGCGATCCAGGTCGAGACGATTCCCACCGGAGCGCTCTCCCTGGACCTCGCGCTCGGGGTCGGCGGCGTGCCGCGCGGACGGATCGTCGAGATCTTCGGCCCCGAGTCCTCGGGGAAGACGACGCTCGTCTACCACATCATCGCCGAGACCCAGGCGCGTGGGGGGATCTGCGCCTTCGTCGACACCGAGCACGCGATCGACCCCATCTATGCGCGCCGGATCGGCGTCGACGTCGACGAGCTGCTGGTCTCACAGCCCGACTACGGCGAGCAGGCGCTCGAGATCGTGGACGTCCTGGTGCGCTCCGGCGCCGTCGACCTCGTCGCTGTGGACTCGGTGGCCGCGCTGACGCCGCGGGTGGAGCTCGAAGGGCAGATGGGCGAGACGCAGGTGGGCTTGCAGGCGCGATTGATGTCGCAGGCGCTCCGCAAGCTGGCGGGCAACCTCAACCGTGCCAACACGGTCTGCGTGTTCACCAACCAGATCCGGGAGAAGATCGGCGTCAGCTTCGGATCGCCCGAGACACAGCCCGGGGGGCGCGCACTGAAGTTCTACTCGTCTCAGCGCCTGGACATCCGCCGCATCGAGACCCTCAAGGAGGGCACCGAGGCGGTCGGCAACCGCTGCCGGGTGAAGGTGGTCAAGAACAAGGTCGCGCCGCCGTTCAGGCAGGCCGAGTTCGACATCGAGTACGGCACAGGGATCTCGAACGAGGGTTGCCTGCTGGACCTCGCGCTCGAGCACGACCTCGTGCAGAAGTCGGGCTCGTTCTTCTCCTACGGCGAGCTGCGGCTCGGGCAGGGGCGAAACAACACCAAGCAGTTCCTGGCCGAGAAC
Source organism: uncultured Actinomycetes bacterium (assembly GCA_963797665.1). Taxonomy (GTDB): domain Bacteria; phylum Actinomycetota; class Thermoleophilia; order Solirubrobacterales; family 70-9; genus AC-56. The sequence continues at coordinate 179,216 of CAWCQE010000024.1, forward strand.
CCGGAGACCGCACGGGAGATCGAGACGAGGCTGTTCGAGATCCTCGAGATCGAGCGTCCTGCGAGTCCTGCGGAGCGGCCCGCGGAGTCGGCGGACGCGACGCAGATCACGGACGCCGCGTCAGAGCCGGAGGCGGAGCGCAAGGCCGCGTAACCCTCGGGGTGCGTGCGGATGGCGGAGGCGAACGCTTTCGAGGCGGCGCTCGCCGCGCTCAAGCGTAAGGAGCGAACGGCGCACGAGGTGGCGTCCTTGCTCGAGCGCCGCGGGTTCGTGCCGGCGGAGATCGAGACCGCGATGCGCCGCCTGTCGCAGGCCGGCGTCGTGGACGACGAGCGATTCGCTCGCCGGTACTCCGACGACAAGCGCGAGCTGTCGGGCTGGGGCGCCGAGCGGATCCGCGACGCGCTCCTCGCCCGCGGCGTCGAGAGCTCAATCGTCGAGGCCGTCCTGGCGGCCGATTCCTACGGCGATCAGCTCGATCGAGCGCGCGAGATCCTCATTCGGCGCGGCCGCCCGCTCGACACGAATGGCGATCGCCAGCGGGCGCTCGAGTACCTGACGCGCCGCGGCTACGACTACGAGATCGCGTACGAGGCGGTGCGCCAGGCTGCAGCCCGTCGGGCGGCGTAGCGCGCAGCCCGCCCGGAGCCGCATTGACGGGGTTAAGGGGGCTATAGGGCCCCTAACCCCGTCAATGGTGATTTGGCGCCCGCCTTCGTTGCCGCCGTTTCGGCAAACCGGGCTCAGCCTTGCCAGATTGGGCGTTCAGGTCTACGATGCCTGCAGCGGCCGTCGGCCGCGCGATGAGACGAATGACCTGCTATTTGAGACTTTTGACGACGACAACTCGAACGAGACGAAGGATGAGATCCGAACTGGGGAGGCTTCGGACCTAGGGCTCCGCCCGATCGGGCGATAGCGGACATGCGTATCTCGTGCGCCCGCCGGTCCGCGACGCGTCGCTGATGCGTCCGACCGACAACACGATCAGTTCGGCCGACCGCGGCCGAGGGAAGGGCAACGATGGAGATACGCGCGCTTTTTCAACCGTGGCGGCGGCCAGCCCCTCCCACGGATGAGGAGGCCGAGCGCGCACGCGGCAAGGCGGCGGCCGACGAGCTTCAGGCCCGTCGCGCGGAGATCGCGCGAATGGAAGAGCGGGCGCTTCGAGAGGTCGAGTCCCTGGAGGTGCGGCGAGGCGACTTCGAGCGGCGCCTCCAGGCGCTCGAGGACCGTGAGCGAAATGTGGAGCAGCAGGCGGAGGAGCTCAAGCGCGCCAAGCGCGTACAGCGGCGCGAGCTGGAGCGGATCTCGGGGCTGAGCGCCACCCAGGCGAAGCAGATCCTCGTCGCGGACATCGAGCAGGAGGCCAGGCATCAGGCCGCGCTGCGGCTCCAAGAGATCGAGCGCGAGACCCGGCATGAGGCGGAGCGCCGGGCTCGGAACATCCTCTCGGTGGCGATGCAGCGGATCGCTGCGCAACACGCCGGCGACAACACCACCCGCCTCGTCGAGCTTCCGAGCGATGAGATGAAGGGCAGGATCATCGGCCGGGACGGGCGCAACATCCGCGCGCTCGAGAAGCTCACCGGCGTCGACATCATCATCGACGAGACACCGTCGGCGGTGATGCTCTCGAGCTTCGACGGCGTCCGGCGGGAGGTCGCGCGGATGACGTTGGAGCGGCTGATCGCGGACGGACGCATTCACCCGGCTCTGATCGAGGAGACGTATCAGCAGGCGAAGGCCCAGATCGACGAGCGGATCGTGGAGGAGGGTGAGCGGGCGATGCTGGAGTCGCGCGTGCATGGGCTCGATCCCGAGCTCGTCGGCCTGCTCGGCAAACTCAAGTTCCGCACCAGCTACGGGCAGAACGTCCTCGATCACCTGATCGAGTGCGCGGAGCTCGCCGGCCTGATCGCCGCCGAGCTGGGGACATCGGTCGAGACGGCGCGCAGGGGCGCGCTGCTCCATGACATCGGCAAGGCCGTGAGCCACGAGATCGAGGGGCCCCACGCTCAGGTCGGAGCACGCATCGCGGCCCGTCATGGCGAGCCCGAGGCCGTGGCGCACGCCATCGAGGCGCACCACAACGAGGTCGAGGCGCGGACCGTCGAGGCGGTCATCGTTCAGATCGCGGATTCGCTCTCGGGGGCGCGCCCCGGCGCCCGGGGCGACTCCTTGGAGGAGTACGTGGAGCGGCTGCGCGAGCTCGAGGAGATCGCCTCGCGCCACGACGGCGTCGAGCGCGTTTACGCGATGCGCGCAGGGCGCGAGATCCGCGTGATCGTCGATCCCGGCAAGGTGGACGACGAGCGCGCGACGCTGCTCTCACACGAGATCGCGGCGGCGGTCGAGCGCGAGCTCGAGTACCCGGGCCAGGTGAAGATCACGGTGATGAGGGAGAGCCGGGCCACCGCGTACGCCAGCTGAGACGAGGGGCGACCGCGATGGACCCTGCCGGAAACGGCTACCACTAGGATGCCCGCCGCATGGATGAGACGCTCTTCTACGTCTTCGGGGCTGCCCTGATCGTCTCGGCCATCGCGGTCTCGGCGATCGGCCTGCGATTCGAGAACTTCCCGCCCACTCGCGGCGTCCTGGCCGCCCTCGTCTTTTACTTCGCGGCGCTCGTCGCCGGGACGGCGGTGTTCGCCGTCCTGAACGCCCGCGAGGAACAGGAGCATCGCGAGGCCGAGCAGGCCGCCGAGACGACGACGTCGACAAGCGAGGCTTCCGCCGGCGGCACTACGACCACGACTCCCTCGGGGGGTGGGGGAGGCGGCTCGACGGTCAAGCTCGCAGCGGATCCGACCCAGATCGCGTACACGACCGATTCGCTCAAGGCCAAGGCCGGGAACCTGACGATCGACTTCAACAACCCGAACCCGGCCATCCCTCACGACGTGTGCGTCGATAGCTCGAGCGGCGGCCAGCTGGGTTGCTCGGACCAGGTCACGAACGGTTCCAGCACGCTCGCGCTCGACAACCTCAAGCCCGGCAAGTACACATTCTTTTGCAGCGTCGACGGTCACGAGCAAGCCGGGATGAAGGGAACGCTGGCGGTCCAGTAGACAGGCGCCTCCGGGCGCACGCGGGGCGCCTAATATCTCCCCGAGCGACCCTGAATGCGGCCGGTGACCCGGCTAGTCTCGCGGACATGGCCGATTACACCCGCAACTCGAGCGTCGCCGCTGGGTGGGCTCGCTCGACCAGTTCCTCGGCGCCGTTCGGGAGGCTCGTACGGCCCTAACCGAATGGTCCAGTGATCCGCCGCAGCTCAATCTGACGGCCGAACTGACCGGTCAGACCATGGAGTCAAGAGACGACGCGGACCTCGATGCACTCGCGTCACGGGAAGCTGAGGACATCGGGAGCCTCGTGATATGGCTCGGCGACATCGGGGCGCCGTACGTCCAGCTCCAGATTCGCAATGACGGATGGTCCCCCGCCTTATCGGTCCGGGTTTGTGGAGGCGACGAGCATCGGGTTCAAGGGGCTCCGGGATCGGCTGGCCGAGATGCTGGAACGCGGGAATCGGCTGCGCCGCAGATACTCCTTCACGCTCCTTTGGATGCCAGCGATCGCCGCCTTCTTTGTCGGAATCATCGCCATCAGTGCCTTCAAGCGGGGAGGGTTAGCCACTACGAACGGTGAGCCACACAGAACGATCGGCGAGGCCGATACTGACCCGCGCCCACCAGCGGTCACCTTCGCAACTACGGAGCATTTCGTGCTCCAGGGCGCCCGCGCGGCGACGATCGCGGAGTCGAGCGGCCGGGCGACCATGTTCCTCGCCTCCGTCTCCGGCGGTCTCGTCGCTTTGGGTCTCGTGGCGACGGCGAGCCGCGTCGGAACGGCGTTCTACGCCTTCGGCCTGGTTCTTGACTCCCGACCCTCGCCTTCGTCGGGCTGGTGACCTTCGAGCGGGTGCTGCAGTCCGGGATCGAGGATCAGGGATATGCGCGACGGATCGCGCTGCTGCGTGGGTACTACTTCGACAACGCGCCCGAGCTGACTCCCTACCTGCTGAGTGTCGCTCCATCCGAGCGGCTTCGCGTGAGGGGCTCTGGGGCGGGTCCTGGCAGGTATTTCGCACCGTCGCCGGGATGGTCGCGGTGATCACGGCCGTGCTCGCAGGCTCGACCGCGAGCCTGGTCGCGATCGAGATCTCCGACCACTCACTGGCCGCCGCGCTGATCTCAGGCGGGTTGGTCGCGCTGGTCGCATTGGTCGCCCTAATGCGGTTCCAGCGGAACGCCTGGATGCGAGCCGAGACCGCGCCGCTGATCGCGGACGAGGAAGAAGGGACGTCGTGAGCGACACGGGTCGGCTCCACGCGGGGCACGCCGGACGACTGCTCAGACTCGGTTCGCTAAGAGCAGCGGGCGTCGAACTCAAGGACCTTGCACCCGCTAAGCCTATGCCGCGCTCGCGCCGTGAGGTGAGATTCGAGATGCCCGGGGGACTGGTCCTCTCAATTCCCCTGGGACCTGGCAGGAGTACGCTGGCCAAGCCAAGCTCGGATAGGAGGAAGAGTTGGAGAACAAGCCCCTGATGCGCGAGGTCGCGGTTTCAGACACCAACCCCGCCGGCTGCACGCCAGACCACGATTGCGCCGGGCACGAAGCCGAGCACCGCCACGATCCTGAGTGCGGTCACGAGGCCGTTCGGCACGGCGATCACGTCGATTACGTCGTCGCGGGTCACCTGCACCATCGGCACGACGATCACTGCGACGACCACGGCCCGCTCGCAACCTGAAACGACGAGCCGACCATCCAACGGGATCGGTAAGGGCCGCCCGCCGTACCCGCCACCGACGACGAGGACAGAGGGGCGCGAGGGGGGCGCGTCATCGCCTGGTAGCGTCGTCCTCGGGGTAGACCCGGATGTCCGCCGCCGCCGCTCCCCCGTACCCCGCCCGGCCGCCTCAGGTGTCGAACCGAACGCCGTGCTGGCGCTGGTCGCGGTCGCGCAGTTCATGGTCATCCTGGACGCGACCGTGGTCAACGTCGCGCTGCCGACGATCAAGGGCGACGTCGGCTTCTCGGAGCAGAGCCTGTCCTGGGTCCTGAACGCCTACACGCTGATGTTCGGCGGGTTCCTCCTGCTCGGCGGGCGCGCTCGCCGACCGGCTCGGGCGGCGGCGGCTGTTCGTGGCCGGGATCGCGCTCTTCTCCGGCGCCTCGCTGATCTGCGGGCTCTCGCAGTCCGAGGGCATGCTGCTGGTCGCCCGGGGCCTGCAGGGGCTCGGCGGCGCGATGGTCTCGCCGGCGGCGCTCTCGATCATCCTCACGACCTTCGCCGAGGGGCCGGAGCGCAACCGCGCGCTCGCGGTCTGGGGCGCGATCGCCGGCGCGGGCGGCGCGATCGGGCTGCTGCTCGGCGGCGTGATCGTGGAGGTGCTCGAGCTGGCGCTGGGTCTTCTTCATCAACGTGCCGATCGGCGCCGCCGTGCTGGCGCTGGCTCCGCGGATCGTCCCGGAGAGCCGCTCGGAGTCGGCCGCGCGCGGCGGGTACGACGCCGAGGGCGCCGTCGCGATCACGCTCGGCACGATCGCGCTCGTCTTCACGCTGATCAAGGCCGACAGCTGGGGCTGGAGCTCGGGGCGGACCCTGGCGGGCTTCGCCGTCGCCGCCGCGCTGATCGTCGCCTTCGTGGTCGATCGAGCGCCGCCACGAGGACCCGCTGGTCCCGCTGCGGATCTTCTCCAACCGCAGCCTCGCCGCCTCCGACGCGACGATGCTCGTGGTGGCGGCGGCGCTGTTCGGGATGTTCTTCTTCTGCACGCTCTATCTGCAGCAGGTGCTCGGCTACAGCGCACTCAAGACCGGGGTCGCCTACCTGCCGTTCAGCCTGACCCTCATCGGCGCCTCGGCGCTGGCCTCGCGCCTGGTCGACCGCTTCACGCCCAAGCCGGTGCTCGGCGCCGGCCTGCTCGTCTCGACGGCCGGCTTCGTGCTCCTCACGCGCGTCTCGGGCCACGGCGACTACGCGAGCCACGTCCTGCCGGCCATGATCGTCCTCGGGGCGGGGCTCGGGATGTCGTTCGTGCCGATCACGATCGCGGCCACCAACGGCGTCGCGGCCGCCGACTCCGGGCTGGCCTCGGGGCTGCTCAACACCACCCAGCAGGTCGGTGGCTCGCTCGGCCTGGCGATCCTCTCCTCGGTGTCGACCAGCCGCGCGACGAGCGCGCTGGACGGCGGCTCGCCGCTGCCGGCCGCGCTGACCCACGGGTTCAAGGGCGCCTTCACGGTCGCGGCGGTGCTCTGCGCCATCGGCGTCGTCGTGGCGCTGGCGCTTGCTGCCGCGCCGCCGGCGCGAGGCCGAAGACGAACACGTCGAGGCGGTCGCGCTGTCCTTCGCCCGCTGCCCCGGCGCACCGTACTGCGGGCACCTCGCGCGCGTGGTCGCTTTCGGCCGTCGGATGCGAGGCGCCCTCGCGCGGTCCTAGGCGGACGCCAACGCCCGGAGCCGCCCGACACGGGGCTCGACGAACACCATCGGACGCGCTGCCTAGTCCGACGGTAGCGGCACGTCGAGAATGACTTCGATGGTGTCGCGCACCTTGAGCGCGCCCATCATCACCCCCGATAGGGCTTGACCCCCCACTCGCTCTGGGTCACGGGCAGCGTCCCTCGCACGCGGCCGTCGGCCGCCGCGGTGAGCTCGAAGCTGGCCGGCGGCCTTGTACCCGCGAGCTCGAGTTCCCGCGGACGATCAGTGCACCGTTTCCGGGCTTGACGGCAGTGGAGCGGATAGAAGATCGGCCGCCCCCCAAGATCTTCTCGTCGATGGTCTTGCGGATGCCACCACGGTCCTTGTCGGTAAGTGGCTTAACCCGATGCAACCCCTCGCGAACCTGCAGTGAGCGCGGGTCCACGTCGAGTTGGACAGCGGAGAGTGTTCCATCCTCGCGGATCTCAGCCGCCGCCTCCCACTGCCCGACATCGATGATCAGGTCGCGGCCGACCTTCTGCGCGATGCCCTCTCGGTACGTGCGTACCTGCAACGTTCCGTCGTCACCGCCGACCCTATGCCTGCCAGCTCGAAACGCCACAGCGCGATCGTATCGCTAGCAACGCCCGCGGCTGTG
>CAWCQE010000025.1:0-29620 GCA_963797665.1 uncultured Actinomycetes bacterium
CTGTCTTTTCCGCATTGCTAAGCCGTTTCCGGTTCCTTGGAGGACTCCATGGGAAAGTCCATGGGAAAAGCAGTCGAAAGTTCACCATCGGGATGGCCGGTGGTCAGGAACCTATCGTTGCCTATCAGATATGGGATGCGCCCCGAGGTTCGCGAGCGGCGCTGTGGATTCCGGCCGAGGCGAAACCCGCGCCACGGCCGACCAGGAGAGCGGGCCAACTTGCTCGCAGCCCGGGTCAGGGGCGACGATCCGCTCCGCGCCGCCGGACGAAGATCGGTACTCGAGAGCGGCTCTTACGGGTTGTCAGTTGCCCGTCCCCGTGCAGCGCTGGGAACGGACGGTTCTGGCGACCTTGTACTCGACGTGATCTGGACGATGTCAGCGTTCCAGTTCGGAGCACCGCCGAGCAGTTGACGTCGATCGGGCCGTACTGCCACGAGCCGTCGACGATGTTGAGGCCCGAGACGCTGCCGGGGTCCCCCAACCGGAAGGGAAGCCTGGCCCATGACCAACAATCGGTCCACGGTCACGGGTCCCTTATTCCCGTTGTGTGGCTCGCCGTCTAGAAGAAGGGTGAGGTGCCGCCGCAGCCCGTGGTCCGCATGTCGATGGTGAGGTTGTGAACCGCCAAGCCCTCTCCGAAGTAGCCCTGGATGCCGTCGCCATGCCAGTCCCCGCAGGGAACGGACGGGACGATCTTGGCGAAGGAGTCCTCGATCGTCACCGGGCCGCAGCCCGAGACCCGGAAGCCCTCCGAACGGCCGGTGATCTCCACCTTGCGGGCCGTATAGCCGCCGTAGGAGATCGCGCCCTCCTGGAAGTTGCCGCCCGCGTGGTCGGGGGCCACCATCGAGACCTATTCCAGGAGCATCCCGGGTGGCAGCCGTTGTTCTCGTTCGAGATCAGCCCGCCCTGGAACTCGACCCGGCGGACGGTGACGTTGTTCGCTTCCACGAATAAGTCAGCGCCATCCGTGAACCGGACGTCCCGAACCAGCGCGCCGGGGGTAGTCACCGTCATGTCCGTCGAGCGGGTCTGGGCCGGCACCCAACCCGCCGGTACTCCCGTGTTCGCCGGGCTCGGGAAGCCTGGGTACTGAGCGGCCCCCGGATCGTCCCCTTACGGACCTCGATCCGATCGTTGTAGTCGTCACCGTCGGTGTCGCGGTTCCGCGGGTTGGTGCGCAGACGGTACTCGCGGCGGTTGCTCAGGTGGTCGCGATCAGGATCGGCCTTGCCGGAGGGCTTCCCGGGCGATAGGTGGTATCGCTTCTCCCACCGGTCGGGGAGGCCGTCGCCGTCGCGATCGCCCGAAGCCAATGCCGGGACCGCTCCCCAGAGGCACGCGAATATGACGATCGGCAGCACCCAACTCGACATCGAAAGCCTCCGGTCTCACGGCCGCGCGGCCGCGGCTCAGCCCATTATCGACTGCACCCGCCCCTTCGCCGGCGTCCAGGTCGACGCCGACGGCTCCGCGCCACTATAGCCGCCTGCCTCCTGTTGATTACGCCTCGGCAGGCGGTGGGTCGTCGGCGACGACCAGGTGGTGGATCTCGCGGCCAGTGTCAGGGTCGTAGCTCACTCAGGCGACCTCCGGCAAGAAGCGATCTTCATATACCGACCTTCTCGGCTCGGCGGCGAGCTGCTCGCACTAGCCGCGCTACCCGGCGGCTGTTTCGACTCGCTGAGTCAAAAAACCTGAGCTAGGCCCGACGGAGGTAAGCCGGGAGCGGCGCTGTGAGTTCCCGCCGCCCCCGGCTTTGTTCTGCCTATCTGGGTAAGCGCATCCCCCGTGCGCAGGGTTACGGGAACCAAGCCTCTTCAGCTGCTGCCTACCGACCTAGTTGTCCCTCGCTCCCTCGGCAGCCTCGGTACTCCACTCGCAAGAGATGACGGACGAGAGGCGTTCATTTACCGTCGGCGTGCCGCGGGCGGCCGTTGTTGCCTCCCCATCGGCGTCCGCCCCGGCCGCCGTTTCAACCATGAACACCTCGCGCCCTCGCTTCGATCCCGCCTTCGCTCTCGCGCTAGGCCTCATGGCTTTGACCGCAGTCGGGTTCATATCCGAGCGAAACGGCGCCGCGACACTTATGTGCGCGATGTGCCTCGCCGGGCTTGTCGCCGGAGGGATCGTCGGCGTGCCGGGGAGGGTGCTGCTACCCGTCGCATTTGGGTTCGTGGTCGTCCTCTGGCTGAACTGGACGGGTCTTCCTGCCAGCCCGCGTGAGACGAGCGCGTTCGCACACGCAATCGGCGGCAGTCTCGTCGGATGGGCTCTCGTTGAGGTGCTGTGCCAGCGGATCCGCGACTGGCTCTCGGCAGCGCTTGCGGCGCTCACGGTGGTGATCGTCCTCACCCTCGTCTGGGAGCTCGGCGAGTACGTCGGCGATCGGCTGTTCGACACAGCCCTGGACCCTGGATGGCGCGACTCGGCGATAGACATCTTCTTCGGCACTGCCGGGGGCATAGTCGGGATCGCGGTCGCCGGCCTCGCGGTGTCCTTGCGGCGCCGATTAGCGTGAAGGTCACAGCCGCTTTGGACGAGAAGCGGCTATCCGCTTTGCATGGAAAGCGGCACCCCGTCGAGAGATACTGCGTGGGCGATGTCGGAGGAGAACGTCGAGGCAATCGCGCTCGGCGGTGCCTCGGGCTGACGGTTCGCGCCTTCGCAGGCGTAGACCACGCCTAGCCCGGCCCTTTTGTACCGAGAATGTACCGCCGTGTCGGAGGCTTCTGGCCGTCAAACAGGGCGGCACAGAGCACGCCGACCGAAACCGGTCATCCCCCCAACCCGAGCGTGCTGACGACCCCGCCGTGATCGGACGGCCAGAGGCCGGACGGCGTCCGCTCGCTCGGATCGTTGCCGGTGATGTATGCCTTGTGCGTCCTCAGTCGCCGGCTTGGTGAGCACGTGATCGACCGTGTGGTCGAACACCTGCGTCGGGTCGAAGAGGTCCGAGTAGCAGCAGCTCTGGACCGCGCCGTTGTCGGTCATGCCGAACCCTGCAGCGCCAGGAAGGCGAGCTGATCGGTCTCCGTGGATGTTGTGCCGGGCCTCGGTGCCGGAGTTGAGGTCCCCGACCAGGATGACCTGCTTCGTCGGTGTCGAGCGGGCCGCCCGGCGCGAACAGCTCCTTCGCCTGCGCCTCGCGGATCGTGGGGTCGCCGAAAGCCTCGAGGTGCGTGTTGACGAAGCGGAAGCCGCGGTCGACGTCCCGCCCATGCGTGACCTCGACCGAGACCCAACCGCGCTTGACCGGGAGCGGGAGCACGCCGCCGATCAGCGGGGTGAACAGGTCGTGTAGTGGCCGGCGGCCGTCGCGCCGGTCGGCCTGCACCTTGCTGTCCTTCTTGCGAGGATCACGTCGCGCATCGTCAGCCGCCCGTCGAGCTCGGCGCCGAACGGAGGCTGCCGGTGGCGTTCGACCGTCGAGGTCCACCGGCAGCTCCGCGTCGAACTCCTGCTGGACGTGCGACCACCTCGTAGTGGCGCCGATCGCCTCCAGCTCCTGCATGAGCAGCGCGAGGAAGTCGTACTTCACCTCGGTGGCGAGGTGCCGCCGAATCCGGTCGGCGGCGCGGCAAGTCGGACGGGATCTGCTGACGCCACAGCGCGACCTCCTGGAGCCCGACCAGGTCGGCGCTCCGACGTCGTCGATCTCCTTGGCGAGCGGTACGGCGCGCTCGGGGAAGTTCGTCGCCTCGATCTCGTTCCAGATCACGCCGCTTCCGTCGATCGCGCCGCAGAGTGTCGGCGCGCCAGCGCCGGGCCCAGGTCGGCGCCGAGGAAGATGTTGCGGGTCATCACGGTGACCTTGGGGCCACCCTGGCGCGCGGCATCGGCCGCTACTGGTGTCGTCAGCCCGAGGACCGCCGTCGCCACGAGGAGGACCGCCAGCCTCCTGCCGAGGTTGAAGCTGACGGGCTTCGACTCAGTGTCCTGCTGCCTCAAGGAAACTCCCTTTCCTGGTTAACCGGCGTCGGACGATAAGAAACATGAGAGTACCTAAAAGAGCCCTGGCAGGTCAGGGTCATGCGAGAGGGGCAAGGCCGTCCGAGGGACGCACCACATCGAGAAGGCGGATGCCCTCGAAGCCGCCGGGCTGCGGGAGTAGTGCTTTGGACGAAAAGCAGCACCCGTCCGAGAGATACTGCGTGGGCGATGTCGGAGGAGAACGTCGAGGCAATCGCGCTCGGCGGCGCCTCGGGCTGACGGTTCGCGCCTTCGCACGCCTAGACCACGCCTAGCCCGGCCCTTTGTACCGAGAATGTACCGCCGTGTCGGAGGCTTCTGGCCGTCAAACAGGCACCGGAGCCCTCGACTCGTTGGGAGGTCCGACGCCACGAGTCGAAGGAGGCCCGAAATGAGGGCCAAGACGAAAGGGAAGCACGAGATGGGGAAGCGATTCGCGATTGTGATCGGCGTGGCTGCGGTCGGCGTGATGGCGCTCGGGGCGCAGACGGTGGCGCAGACGGCGGCGCAGCCCCCGGCCGTCGTCAAGTACGACACGACGCTGGTGATCCCCACGAAGCCGTCTGCACGGGCAGTCGCAAGGTCCCCGGCCATCCGGCACATCCCCTCCCGCATGGATACACCTGTCCTAAGGGCTCTACCCATTGGCACGGCCGGGTGGAGTCAGACCGCAAGGAGTGCATAGGCGGGCGACAGGTGATCCTGTTCCAGCAGCGGGCCGGGGCGGATCGCAAGCTCGGCGTTGGCAAAGCGCGTTCAAGGGCGGCTCCGGGCTCTGGGGGGCCGGGGTGGCCCCGATACGCGGTCGCGTGTATGCCAGGGTGACCCCCAAGGTGGGCGATGGGTTCGTGTGCCGCGCCGACCGCTCGCTAACCATCACGCACGGGAAGCTGCGCGACAAGGAACAGCCGTTCCCACTCCCAACGACTTAGGAGCGCGCCGGGCTGCGGGAGTAGGGCGTGGCGTCTGGGAACGTCCCAGGCGCCACGTTTTTTTGGGAGCGTGTCCCCGGTCACAGTCTGCGAACGCGCCGTGCAAAAACGCCGCGACGCGGTGCGTCTCCATCGCCACGGTGTGGAAGGCGGTCCTTTCCGGACTGAAAAGCGGCTCTCAATCGCCTTCCGGCCTGCCGCCGCCGACCGTTACAGCAGGGCTGTAGGCGACCTCGACTCGCATCCCATCGGGATCGAAGACGAACATCTCGTAGTAGCCCGGCATGTCCCGATCCTCCTCGGGCGGGAAGTGGATTCGTGCGCCGATGTCGAGGCAGCGCCTGTAAGCGGCATCGACGTCTTCGCGGGCGTCGACGTAGAAGGCAATGTGCTCGATACCGACCTCGTAGTAGCGGTATTCACCGCCGTCCGCCTGTCGGAATGCAATGAACTGGTCGCCCCAACGAAGGTAGATGACGTCTTCGGTGCCCCTGTAGGTCCGGTAGACATTCTCGTCTCCCTCCCCATCCGTGACCGGACGGACGTGGGAGCCCAGCCCAAGCGGACCGAGTATCGCGCGGTAGAACTCAAGCGAGCGTTCGACATCGCCAACGGCGAGGTCGACGTGGTGAATCATTAGTGCTGGCATTCTGTCCTCCTCGCCTCCGACCCTAACGCCGAAGCGCCCGCCGGTCACTGGGAGCGCCACGTTTTTTTGGGAGCGTGCTCCCGCTCACTGTGCCGACGCGCCGCGCAAAAACGCCGTAGCGAGATACTGCGTGGGCGATGTCCGAGGAGAACGTCGAGACGTTGCGCCGTGGCTATGAAGCGCTGAACCGGGGGGATGTCGACGCCTGGCTTGAGTGCTTCCATGCCGACGTAGAGACCCACGACTTGCCGACTATCCCCGACGCTCCCGTCAGGCTGGGCCACGAGGACTTGCGCAAGTGGGTCGAGATGATGCGGGACGTCTGGACGGAGGAGAGTTACTACGAACCGGAGGAGTTCACCGCCGCCGGTGACTTCGTGCTCGTTGCAGTTCGTGTCCACGCTTGGGGCCGAGGAAGCGGGGCTCCGGTCGAGGTCAGCTTCTTCCAGGTGTTCGAGATGCGCGACGGAAAAGTCCAGCGAGTCTGGTCCTACTTCGACAAGGCCGAGGCCCTCGAAGCCGCTGGGCTGTCGGAGTAGGCGATGTCGCAAGAGAACCTCAACGTGCTCAGAAAGGGCTACGCCGCGGTCAACCGTGGCGACATTGACGGGTTCCTTGCGACTGTCCACCCCGACGTGGAGTTCACGTCCCTGATCGCGGAGGCGGAAGGCGAGACCTTCCGGGGGCACGACGGGGTCCGGCGGTGGTGGACGGAGGTTGTGCTCCCGCTCGGCGGCCTGCACGGGGAGCCTGAGGAGGTTCGCGACCTTGGTGACAGCGTGCTCGCACGGATCGTCGGGACGTATCGCCCAAGGGGGGTCGAGGTGCGCCAGACGATTTGGCAGGTGGTCCGCTTCCGCGACGGGGTGGCGACGTCGTGGCAGTTCTTCCGGACCGAGGAGGAAGCCCTCGAAGTCGCCGGTCTGCGGGAGTAGGCGATGTCGAAGGAGAACGTGGAGCGTTACCGGCGGGGTATCGAGGCGTTCAACCGGCGGGACCTCGAGGCGTTTCTCGCGCTGGCTGATCCTGATGTCGTCGGGATTTCGCGAGTCCTCGCGATCGAGGGCGGTTCCTATCGAGGGCACGACGGCACCCGGGAGTGGTGGAAGGACCTGCTCGATGTCTTCCCTGACTTCAGGATCGAGGTCGTGTGGGTGCGCGACACCGGGAACATGACGGTTTCCGAACTGCGCAACAGTGCCCACGGCGAAGACGGCGCCGCCCCCCTCGAAGAGTTCGTGTGGCAAGTCTCTGAGTGGCGCGATGGACGGGTCGTTCGGTGGCAGATGTATGAAAGCGAGCAAGACGCCCTCGAAGCCGCCGGGCTGCGGGAGTAGTTCAGGAGTACCGCGTTGGACGAGAAGCGGCTATCCGCTTTGCATTGGAAGCAGCAGTCCCCAGTCGCTTGTCATCACGTGCGCCAGCGCAGAAGTGCTTGCTCGACGCTGACGGCCAGGAGACCGCGACCAAGCGGATCCTCTTCCCGTAGCTCAGCCCGTCTCAGCCCTTTTTCTCAGGCGAGCCAGTTCACGCTGACGTACGAGGTTTTCGACTTCGTCCAGGCCGCGGTCCCGGCAGGGACCGGCAGCGCCAGGTAGCTCAGCCGGTGTCGTCTGCGAGAAGCTCGGCCGCGCTCGTCAGCTCGGCGTAGTCAGCGAGCGCGGCCATGAAGGCCGCGTGCACCGCGGCCCCGGGCACGTCCACCCCGTTGAACTCCAGGTCGGGGGCCGCGCAGGCATCGTGAACGACGGTCGGTGAGAAGCCCAGGTCGGCCGCCGCGCGGACGGTGGCATCGACGCACATTGAGCTCATCATCCCGGCGACCACGAGCTCGTCCGGATCGCGCTGCTTGAGCTCCTCCTCGAGCGGCGTGTCGATGAAGGAGTTCGGGCTCGTCTTCTCGAGGACGAGCTCGTCCTCGGCAGGCGCCACGGTCGGGTGGATCTCGATGCCCTCGGTGCCCGGTCGCATGAACTCCGCGTCCGGCGCGTCCCAAACGTGCTTCATGTGGATGACCGGGTCGCCGGCGTCACGGAACGAGTCGAGGACCCGGCGCGCCGCTTCGGCCGCGGCCTCGGGCTCCACCAGCGGGTAGGCCCCGCCGGAGAAGTAGTCGCGCTGGATGTCGATGATCAGCAGCGTCCTGAGGACGTTCTTTGATGCCATGAAAGGTCTCCTTCCCCTAGAAATCAGTCGAGACCCGGCCATCCTATGCCTGTGTTACCTCGTGGCGTAACCGGTCGGCGAAGGCTCCGGCTTTGCGCGAGAACGTGCTGCTTTCCAAGCAAAAGCGGACTACTGCTTTGGCCGAGAAGCGGCGCGTTGCAGGGAAAGCAGGACCCGGAAGATTCTTCCTCTCAGGCTCGCCCCATGAGTTCTGGTTGACCCAGCGACGGAACACGGAACAGGTCGTGTTGGGTCGTGTCCGCGCTGTCGCTGGGGCGGACGCGATAGGTGCCCTCAGCCCTTGCCGTCAGTGCGACCGCCTGGGCCGCCGATTCGCAATCGACCGTGCCGAGCGAATACCAGTGCCCGTCGAGTTCCCTGTCGACCCGATATCGCATAGGCCCAGTCAACCTCCGCCGTGCTCCTTCCCGGCGGGAGCGCAGTCGAGGTGCCATACCGGCCCGGACGGCGGGGCGTCCTCTGCGACCCGGAGCCAACTAGTCGGTCCGGACAGCTCCTCCCCGACCAGGATCTCCTCCCACATGCCGACGGGCTCGCCGCAGGCCTCGCAGTCTGGCGGCACCTCGTACATGTTGGGATGAGACGAGATCTTGCCCGCCGTCGCATCCGCGCTCGGCCGCGATCCTGCCTCCGCGCTCGCCACCTAGTAGCCGCTTTGGACGAAAAGCATCTCTTCCGTACCCGACTACAGAGGAAGCATGCTCGAGCTCACCGATTACGTCGCCGGCAAGTCGACCCGGTTCATCGCGCGACGCCGACCCGGGAACAAAGGGCGTCGCTATCCGGCTGACCCACCGCGGGTCGAGGAGATCGTTGCGGTGATGAGACAGGCTGGAACTGGCCCTTACGGTCAGCGGCTGCGCGGGCTGATCATCGTGCTCTGGCGATCAGGCCTTCGCATCTCTGAGGCACTCGCACTGGCGGAATCCGACCTGGAGGCTAACCGGGGATCGGTCCTCGTCCGTCGGGGTAAGGGCGGACTCCGCAGGGAGGTCGGAATGGATGAGTGGGCCTGGAATCAGCTGCGTCCCTGGCTGGAGGCCCGCGTCTCGTTCCCGATCGGACCGCTCTTCTGCGTGATCAATGGGCCGACTTGCGGCCGGCCCTGGTCAAGCTCGCAGGTCCGAGTCGCGCTTTGACGCACCGCGCTCCGGGCAGGCATACGGCGACGATTCGCTCCACACCAGCTGCGCCACGCCCATGCAGTGGAGATGGCCAGGGAAGGCGTACCGCTGAACGTCATTCAGCGCCAGCTGGGACATGCCAACCTCGGTGTGACTTCGATCTACCTACAGGGCATCGATAGCGGCGAGATCATCGAGACGGTCCGTTCTCGTCGCCCTCCGGTGATCCCTGCCGCCGCTGCATTAGCTGGCTAGTGCTTCTCGTCCAAAGCAGCTATTGCGGCAGCGAGAAACCCGGTGCTAGGGTCGCGCCGAGAATGAATGGCGGGGAGCGGGGGTTGGCCCGTCTCGTCCGACGTCCTCCCCGCACGGATGGTGGGAGAAAGCCATGAAGAGAAGGATCAAGCACGCCCACGCTCTGATCGGCGCGACGGCGCTCTGCTGTCTGCTCGTCCCGATCGCCGTGGGAGCTTCGGCCGGCGGCTCGGGAGGCCCGGAGGCGACGGCGAGCAGCGTCCAGAAGCAGGTCAAGAAGCTGAAGAGGAGGGTGAGGAAACTTGAGCAGCAGGTCGATGGGCTAGGGAAGCAGCAGGGTCCGCCGGGCCAGGACGCGACGAAGCTCTTCGCCTACATTCGTGACGACACGTCGGCCGTAACCGCGAACGTGCAATACGGAAGCGGCGTGACCGCGGTCAGCGACCTCGCCGGGGACAGCGAATACCGCGTGACCTTCAACCGGAGCCTCCTGAACTGCGTCGTTCAGGCAAATGTGGGTTTCGGCAACCCCAGAGCGGGCGGCAATGCTTTCGTGTCGCCGGGTGCCGTTCCGTTCGTCGGTGGGGCAGACACGGACGACCAGGTCAGCGTCGAGTTCAGGCGCGTGGACACGGGCGCGGTAGTTGACACGTCGTTCTTGATCACCGCCTTCTGCTAAAGGCCGTCGCAGCGCGGTAGAGCCACGGTAAGGAGCACCTCTCCAACGCTAGGACCCAGAAGTTCATCCTGTCGAGTGCCTTTTCCGCACCCGGCCGGGCCGGGCCCGAAAGGGCCCGGCCCGCTCGGGAGATGGCTACGGGATCTTCCGCTGCTTCTCGCAGTGGCGCGGAGTGTCGCGTCCCGCTCCTCCATTGCAGAGGTCGCGGCCGCCTGCGCCGTCCAGGCCGTCGTTGCCGGCTGACCCGAAGAGGTCGTCGTTGCCGAGACCTCCGATCAGGTTGTCCTTCCCGGGGCCACCCACGAGACGATCACGGCCCTTGGCGCCGAGCAGGCGATCGGCACCGGGGTTGCCGGTTAGGTCGTCGTTGCCCCCGCCGCCCATGATGGTGTCGTCATCGATCCCGCCGCTCAGCGAATCGGCGGCGTTGGAGCCCTGGAGCTGGTCGTCGCCGCCTCCGCCGTCGAGCGTCGCCGGTATCGGGGGCCCGAAGACGAAGTCGCTGACGATCAGGTCGTCCTGGCCCTCGCGACCGATCATCGCGATCCCATTGACCGGCGCTCTCGGGCAAAGCGCGACACCCGGGCTCGGGACCGAGGCGAGGCACGGCGTCGAAGCGATCACGGGGTTGACGAGCGAATTGACCTCGTAGCAGGGCGATCCCCCGGGACAGGCGGGATCGGTCTGATCGGAGACCGTGAACTGGTTGGCGCTCCCGTCGCCGACGGCGGTGATCTTGCCGTCAGGGCTGATGCTGACCGAGACCGAAGTCGCCGCCTGTGCCCCCGCCGGGACCAGCGCCGCGAGGGCGAGTCCGGTGAGGGCGAGGAGCAGCGACAGCCGGCCGCGGCTCAGCAGACCCGCAGCGGAGATCACTGCAAGCCTCCGGCTGTCGACTTGCAGTCAAGGCAGATACTCAACATGATCCACGCTCCTCTTGGTTGGTTCCGGCACGCCTTGCGGCGTCGATCCGACGCGGCGCAGGTCCATGCTCCACAGCTCACTCGGCGTGAAGGGATGCGCTTCGAAGGTCCTGCAGTCCTCCAGGAGAGCGAAGCTCCCCTCGCTTCCCTCAATGGGAGAGGCGAATCCCCTCATCACTCGGAACAGCCGCCGGCCATCAGTCAGATATGTGCCAGCCTTTGGCATCGGCCTCGGGCTCGGCGCTGGGGATGCGGTGGGAACGGATCGCGAGCATGCGCTATCGGCACGCGACGCTATGCCTGGCGCCGGTACCCACCATCGGCGGCGGCCACTTATCGTCGTCCGTGCCGAGTACGTACCTGGAGATGCAGGTCGCAATCTCTGCCCGGCCTGGGTCTGCTGGCATGGGCCGCCAAGCGCGCGACCAGAGATTCTGTTCCCGGCCGCTGATCGGTCAGCTCTCGGATCTGTCCGGTCAGCCCGGGATACCGCTGCGGAGGGCCCTCGATATAGGTGCTCGTAGACCTCCCGTTCGACCTGCGCCAAATCGACCCTGACATCCTGCGCGCGGCCGCGACGCTGCGCCCAGCGGAACGCTAGGACCGCCAAAGCCAGAGCGACAATCCCAAGCAGCGCAGCCCCGATCATCACTCAGCCGATCTCCTGGGCGCTTGCACGGAGTGCTGCCGGCTGGCCCGCCGGTCGCCGCCTATTGTCCCTTTCCCTTCGAATCGCCCAGGTGCTGGACGAAGGCATCCGAGCTGGGGAAGACCTCGGCCTCGTGGCCGTCTTCCCATCGCACCAGATACGGCGGCGCACCGTGGTCGCCGAGCACCTTCAGGATCTCGCCGTCTTGCTGGGGCTCTCCTTGATGGTGCCCGCGAATCACCAGGCGATCGCCTCGCTTTGCACGCAGCTCACTCTCGCTGGTCGGAGTCATCGCGTCCTTTCTGTTCGGGAAACGTCCAATAGCTCAGGCCTTCGTGGCAGCCAAAATCTCGTTTCCTGCGGCCAACTTAGCGTCGGGTCTTGCGCTCCTATATCCGTATTCGACCCGGACCCGAGGCCGAGTCGAGCACCGATGTGCCCCGGGCTCCACGGGCACTAGGTTCGGCGGCCATGGCTGATCGATTGGCACTGTTCGCCGATCGGCGAGACGCCGGGCGCAAGCTCGCCGCGGCTCTCGATCGGTTCCGGGCCGAGGATCCGCTGGTACTGGCGCTCCCGCGAGGCGGCGTCCCGGTCGGCTACGAGGTCGCCAGGGCGCTGGAAGCGCCGCTCGACATCCTGCTTGTCCGCAAGCTCGGGGCGCCATTCCAGCCCGAGTACGGCATCGGAGCGATCGCGGAGGGGGGCGTCCGGGTCATCCGCAGCGAGGACCTGGAGCTGATCGGAATGAGTGAGGCGGAGCTCGACGCGATCGTCGCCCGCGAAACTGAGGAGCTCGACCGGCGGGCGCTCGCCTACCGGGGAGAGCGCGAGGCCGCTTCCGGTCGAGGGGCGCACAGTCATCCTCGTCGACGACGGGATCGCCACCGGTGGAACTGCCGTCGCCGCCGGGCGCGTGCTGCGAGCCCGCGGTGCCGCCCGGGTGATCCTCGCGGTCCCGGTCGCTCCCCCGGGAACCGAGGTCCGCCTCGCCGCCGAGTTCGATGAGGTGATCTGCCTCGAGCAGCCCCACGGCTTCTTCGGCATCGGCCGGTTCTACGTCGACTTCGGGCAGCTCCTCGACCAGGAGGTGATCGATCTGCTCGCGGCTGCGCACGAACCGGCGCTCGCCGCCACGGCCGATCCGGTCGCCGCCGACGATCCACCGCCCCTGAAGCGGGCCGTCGAGATCGAGGCCGAGCCGGGACTGGTTCTGAACGGCGACCTGCGTCTGCCCGAGGAGGCGGCGGGCGCTGGTGATCTTCGCCCACGGCAGCGGCTCCAGCAGGCTCAGTCCCCGCAACCGCGAGGTGGCCGCCTCGCTCAACGACAGCGGACTCGCCACGCTGCTCTTCGATCTTCTGAGTGACGCTGAGGCGGGCGATAGAGCCAAGGTCTTCGACATCGACCTGCTCGCCGAGCGCCTTGCGGCGGTCACCCGCTGGGCGCAGGCGGAGCCGGGCCTTGACGATCTTCCCCTCGGGTACTTCGGCGCCTCGACGGGTGCCGCCGCCGCCTCTGCGCCGCCGCCGAGCTCGGCGGAGGCATCAGCGCGGTGGTCTCCCGGGGGGACGACCGGACCTGGCTGCTCGAGGCTCGCCGAGGTCCAAGCTCCCACCATGCTGATCGTGGGCGGCGCCGACTGGCAGGTCCTCTGCCTCAACGAGGAGGCGGCGAAGCTGCTGCGCTGCGAGCACGAGGTCGCCGTCGTCCCGGCCGCAACCCATCTCTTCGAGGAGCCAGGCGCCCTCGAGCGTGTCGCAGAACTCGCCGCGGGCTGGTTCTGCGAGCATCTCGAGAGGTCGGCCCGAACGGCTGAGCTCTCGCCTGCATCCGAAGGCAGAACTAGAAGGGCCGCCGCGTACCTTCATTTCTGAAGTTCGTTTGGCGGCCCTTCTCCCTTGACCGTCAATATGAACCCCCAGGCGGTACATCGTAGCGGGCACGTCGGCATCAATGCTCGGCCACATTCCGCCTAGATGCCCCTCTCCGCTGTCCGCCGCAGTGAGCGGAGCAGGGCGCGGTAACGCCATCAGACGCGTCAAGAAGCCGGCGCATGATCTCGACGTTCTCCTCCGACATCGCCTACACCCGCAGCCCAGCGGCTTCGAGGGCGTCCGCGTGATCCAGAAGAACTCCGACCTGCGCACTCGTCCATCCCGGAGCGTGACGAGGTGACACAGCTGGACTTCGACTGGCACGCCGCTCTCTCGCTCTCGCCCGCGCGGGACGGGCGAGGACGCGATTGCCCGGTGCCTCGATGAACCCAAGCGGCTCCAGACAACAGCGATCAACGCGCTTTGAACACACTGATGATGCGAAGGCCAACGGGACGCCTCGTCGAGAATGATCCGGTCCAGGCCACTCCCGCTCGGCAGGCCAGTCGTACTCGAACTCGGGATCGACGAGTGCAGCAAGGGCTCTCGGACGTTCGCCGCGCATGAATGCATTGAATGCGTCGAAACCCTGGCGCACGATCTCGACGTTCTGCTGCGACATCGCCTACTCCGCAGGCCGAGGGCTTTGAGGGCGTCTTGCCCGCTCAAGAAGAATGCCCCACCAGATGCACTCTCCCTGCTGCCAGCGGCTGGGGACCCATACCGTTTGTTCAAAGCGCACGGCCGTCCCCGCGCCGCGGCCGCGTTCGCACACGGCCGCGAGGACCAGATCAGCGCCAAGGTCGCGCATTTCGACGACCTCGGTGGTGAGGTCAGCCTCGACCAGGCTGTCCCACAAGCGACGGATTCCATCCGTGGCCGTCGGAACTCGGGCCCAGCTGCGGCTGGAACCTTACCTCCTGAGCCATCAGTGCCCATACACCCATGCAGATTCCTCCGGTTGAACATCTCGGAGGCGCGGTGGGCCAGTTCGACGTTCTCCTGCGACATCGCCAAACCAGCGCTCCTCGGCCGGCTTGCGCGCGACCTCGACGAAGCCGATCAGCCCGGCGCCTTCGGGCGGGGGCTGCTCGATCGCGTGAAGATCCCGCTCAAGGTCTTCGGCGGTGCCTGCAGCGCCTGGTGCGCTTCGTGATCCTCTGCCTCTCGACCATCTCTCATCGCTCCGAGAGAGCGTTGCGCAACTCGGTAGGCCAGTTTGGGCTTCGGCTGCCCGGCTCAAGGCGAACGTAGACGGAGAGCACGCCGAGCTCGGGACGCCAGGCCAGGAGCTCGCTGACCGTCTCCTCGCCGCGGCCGTCCAAAGAGGCCGCATCCGAGATCATGCGGCCAGGACGACCCTGAGCTCCTCCGGGAAGACCGCGACCACGTCGGCGATCTCGCCCTCGGAGACGTGGCGACGCAGCAGACGCGCGGCGGCTGAGCAGGCGTACGACGCCTCGGTCTCACCGGGCAACAGCGCCTCCTCCGCGATCCGCCGCAGGAACTCGTCGACGCTGCGGTCGCTCGTCGGTGTCCTACTGGGCACCCACCCCTCGTAGTAGATCCCGCGGACCAGCTCAGGGAGCTGGGCCGCGAGCTGGGCCGCCTCGTCGACCATCAGCCGGTCGCGAACCGCGTGCAGGTAAGCGCGCAGCACCCGGTAGGCGAACTTGCGGTCATCGGTACCGAGCTCTTCCGCCAGTTCCTTCAGCCAGACATTCGTCTTTTCGATGCTTCGATCGATCAGCTCAACATCGGACATTCCCACTCCTCTCGCAGGTGACTCGCTGTGTGTCGCTCCTTCGTCGGGTGTGCGTGGGGCCATCCTGACCCCATTCCGCTTGCCGCCCATCGGTAAATGGCACGGATCGTCGTTGGTGCGGGCCACGGATCCGGGGCCGCAAAGGGCTGCCGTACAACGATGTCCAGGTCCACACGGCGCTTCCCCAGGCGGCGCCGAGTCGCAAAGGGTCAGTAATCGGTACGGTTCGGCACGGCGCTGCGACCATGGACGACCCGGTCACGCACGCCCACGAACCGAGACACCAGGGCCCCGGACCCGGTGCAGGTCTCTGCCCGATGCGAGGTTTGAGGCACTGCTCGAATCCGCGCCCGACGCGATCGTGATCGTCGACGAACGCGGCGTGATTCAGATCGTCAACGGCGAGGCCGAGCTCATGTTCGGCTACCCACGAGCGGAGCTGATCGGCGAGCAGGTGGAGCTCCTGGTGCCTGCCCGCCAGAAGCAGGTTCACGTGGAGAACCGGGCGCCGGTACACCGCCAAGCCCAAGACTCGCCCCATGGGTGTGGGTCTGGACCTCTCTGCTCGTCGAAAGGACGGCACCGAGTTCCCGGTCGAGATCAGCCTCAGCCCCATGCCGACCGACGACGGGCTGCTGATCACCAGCGTGATCCGAGACGTGACCAGCCGTAGGCGCCTCGAGGACGCGGCGCTTAGCGCTCGCGCCATAGCGGCGCAGGAGAAAGAGCGTCTTCGCATCGCGCGCGACCTACACGACGAGGTCGCGCAGGCGCTGAGCGGGATCGCTCTCGGCCTGGAGGCGGTCGAGTCGGCGGCGCGCCTCGAGACGGCGCGCGAGCAAGCGAAGCGACTCGGTGACGAGGTCGGCCGACGCAATGCGCGAGCTCCGGCGGGTCGTCGAGCATCTTCGCCCCGACGAGCTGGCTCACCTGGGTTGGTCGCCTCCTTGGAGCGTATGGCGGACAACCGCCAAGTATCGAATCCGAACACCAAGATCGTCTTCCACAGCAATGGAAACGATCGCCGCCTTGACCCGGAAGCCGAGCTGGCCGTGTATCGGGTCGTGCAGGAAGCGCTGACCAACTCGATCAAGCACGCCAACGCCAAGACGATCGAGATCGACTTGACCGAGGCGGATAACTCGATTGTCGCCAGGGTTCGAGACGACGGCTGTGGATTTGACGTGGAGGAAAGCCCGACGAACGGCCTCGGGCTCGGCGGGATGCGCGAGCGAGCCCGGCTGCTGCGGGGCGAACTCAAGATCAACTCGGCTGCAGGCCGGGGGACCGAGGTGGCGTTGCGCCTGCCTGTGGAACCCGCATGACCGAAACCACGGATGCGATCGAGATCGTGGTCGCCGATGATCACCCGGTGGTCCGCAGCGGTCTTCGTACCGTTCTCGAGGGGCAAGAGGACATGGAGGTCGTCGGCGATGCAGCCGATGTCCAGGAGACGATGCGCAAGGTGAACGCATTCAAGCCCGACGTTCTCCTGCTCGACCTGATGATGCCCGGCGGCCCGACGGTCGACTCGATCCCGGAGCTGCGTAGCAAGAGCGACAGAACACAGATTCTCGTCTTGACCATGCAGTCCGATCCTGTCTATGCGCGCTCGGCGCTCCGCTTCGGGGCCAGTGGGTTGATTCTCAAGGAGACACCAACGGACACCCTGGTCGACGCGGTCAGGCGGGTGGCGGGCGGCGGCACCTACGTCGACCCCGCGGTCGGAGCCCGGCTTGCCCGAGAGCCCGAATTCGAAGGGCCGCCAGATGGATTGAGCAGCCGCGAAGCCGAGATCCTCGGCCTCGTCGCCCTCGGGCTCACCAATCAGGAGATCGCCGACAAGCTGTTCATCAGCGTCCGGACCGTGGAGGCGCACCGCACCCACATCCAGCAGAAGATGGACTTCAACTCACGCGCCGAGCTGGTGCGCTACGCGCTCGACCACGGGCTGACCGAGGAATAGCGGCGCGCGCAGCCGCCCTAGGTCGGTCTTCGTCCCTCGATAGGCGATCCGTGCCGGGCTCGGCCGATGGCGGACAAGCCGGATGCAGGCTCCTCACCGGTCATACGCGGTGTCGTTCGAAGCCGTCGTGTCCACAACGCTCGGGGTCGTGATTCTCGTCCTGATCGCCCTGGGACTCTGGAGTCGCCGGCGTCCCAGCGACACTGGGAGGAGAGTGTGGTTCGAAGCTCGGCTGCTCGCGCGATCAATCGAACAGCGCGACGTGGGGTGAGATCCACGGAGGCGAGTCGGCTACACCGGCACGGCGCCTACTCAGGACACCGGAAGTGCCGACACCGAAGGAGAAGCCGGCGAAAACCGTCAAGGTGAAGTCGAAGGCCGCGTAGTCCACCTGCGGAACAGCCCAAGGAGAGCCAGATGTCAATAGCGAAAGTGATCGAGATCAACGCCGCCTCAAGCGAGAGCTTCGAGGACGCGATCAACGCCGGAATCTCGAAGGCAAGTGAGACGGTTCACAACATCCGCGGCGCCTGGGTGAAGGGGCAGCAGGTGACCGTGGAGGACGGCAAGATCGGCGAGTACCGGGTGGACCTCAAGGTCAGCTTCGTGCTCGACTAGGTGAACTCCATGGAATTCGATGCATTCGACCTGGTTGAGCTGGCCGAGCCAGTCGCGGACCATGTAGCCGGCGACAGAGGGACGGTGGTGCTGGCCGGACCAGGCCACGTTCTCGTCGATTTCGCTTGGTCCGATCACCACTGGCCGAACGAGCATGACGCGGTCGAGGTGAACACCGGTTCGCTGCGGCTCATCGAGCGTCGCCGAGAGCAGCAGCTGCCCGGGGCCCGAAGCCAGGGCCTCCGAATGCCAGACGGCGATTCCGGACATCCGCGCGCTGTCATCGTCGGCGGCGGCGTTGCCGGACTGGAAGCGTTGCTTGCTCTGCATGCCCTCGCCGGCGCGCGCGCGGAACTCGTCCTCGTCTCCCCGGATCCGGACTTTCTCTATAAGCCTCTGCTCGTCGAGGAGCCCTTTCGCCTCGAGCACGCGGAGCGGCACGAGCTGGCGCCCCTGGCGGCTGAACTAGACGCCAGCTTCATCCTGCAGCGGGTCATCCGGATCGACCCGGAGCGTCACAACGTCGAGCTTGCCGACGGCTCGATCATCGACTACGCGTACTTGGTCGTCTGCACCGGCGGGCGGTTCCACCCCGCCCTTGACAGTGCGACCACGTTTCCATCCCGCAAGCCGTTCCGAATAGACCAGCTCCTCGGCCGCTTCGACGGCGCTCCGCGGACGATTGCTTTCGTGGTCCCGGCGGGGGTGGCCTGGGCGCTTCCGCTCTACGAGATCGCGATGATGACCGCCCGGCGTATCCGGGAGCTCGGCCTGCACGACACTCAGCTCAAGCTGATCACCCCGGAGGAGGCGCCGCTCGCAATCTTCGGCAGCGCCGCGAGCGACGCCGTTGGCGATTTGCTCGCGGCGCGCGGAATAGAGGTTGAATCGAGCGCCCACGTCGCCGACGACGAAGACGAGGCACTCAGGGTCGAGCCTGGGAACCGCCGAATCGAGGCCCAGCTGGTCATCGCGCTCCCCGAGATGAGCGGGCCTGAGATCGGTGGGCTTCCAAACGATCAGCGCGGATTCATCCCGATCGACGAGCACGCGCGGGTTATCGGCGAGGAGGACGTCTACGCGGCGGGAGACGCAACGAACTTCCCGATCAAGCAGGGCGGGTTCGCCACCCAGCAGGCCGACGCCGCGGCCCAGCACATCGCCAGTCGGCTGGGCGCCGAGATCTCCCCCGAGCCCTTTCACCCGGTGCTGCGCGGCCAGCTGCTCACCGGAGAAGAGTCTCTTTACCTGAGCAGCGATGTGACCGAGGAGGGCAGAGAAGGGATGGCCTCGCTCGACCAGCTTTGGTGGCCCGCCCACAAGATCAGCGCCCGCTATCTGGCACCGCTGCTCGAACACGGCGAGGAGGGCTTCGCCGAGCCGGAACCTCCCCGACGTACGCTCGACGTCGAGGTCTCGCTCCCCAAGGAATGGCACCGGGAGCCGATGGCGCTTGACCCGCACCACGCCTCGCACATCAGCTCATAGCCCGCACCCCGCTCGAAAGGAGAACACGTGACGCCCGACAACCCTTCAGGCGATCGCACGGTCCTGATCGCCTACGACGGCTCGGATCACGCCAAGGCGGCGATCGCGCAGGCGGGTCAGGAGCTCCGCACTCCACGGGACGCGATCGTCCTCTCGGTCTTCGAGCCTTTGGCCGCGCTCCCGTTCTGGGGAGTGGCATATGCGAGGGTGCCCGCCGGATTCGCCGAGGAGGCCGAGCAGCAGGCAAGCGAGGTCGCTGCCGAGGGTGCGGCCTTGGCGAGGGAGGCCGGCTTCGACGCAGAGGCGGCGGTGGTCGAAGGCACCCCGGTTTGGGAGCGGATTGTCGAGGTGGCTAAGGATCGTGGCGCCGGAATGATCGTGATGGGCTCACACGGGCGAAGCGGGCTCAGCTACGTCGCACTCGGCAGCGTCGCCACTGCGGTGGCGCACCATGCCAGAGCGCCGGTCTTGATCTGCCGCCTCGCGAACAGCTAGCAGCTGGGACGACCCACGGACGCTAGGGTCCGCTCGATGAGCCCCGCCTCCGCGAGCTCAGAGACCCGGAAGCGCCCGCTGCTCCTCTGCTACGACGGTTCACCCGACTCGACCGAGGCGATCGAGCTGGCTGGGGAGCTGATCGGCGGGGGACCCGCGCTGGTCCTTCACGTCTGGCTGCCCCCTTCCGCTCTATTCCTGGCGGGAAGGATCGTCGCCGACAGCCATCCCCTTGCCCCGGCAATCGCCGAGTTCGACGAGGCGGCGCACAAGGAGGCCGAGCGGATTGCGGCCGAGGGCGCCGAAGCCGCCTCAAGGGTGGGGTTCGAGGCGACGCCCCTGACCGAGCGCGCTGGCCATGGGGTCTGGCGGGCGATCGTCAAGATCGCCGACGAGCACGATGTTCTGGCAGTGATAGTCGGGTCCCACGGCCGGTCGCCAGCTGCTTCGGCGGTGCTCGGCAGCGTCTCCCACGGAGTCGTCAACCATTGCGGCCGGCCCGTCCTGGTGGCGCCGTGCAGCGGCGATCACCTGGACACGGAGGATTGAGCGCAGCCGAGCAGCTTGAGGAATGACAGCACGGCGTCAGGTCCCGGCGGCACCGACGGGAAGGACGCTTCTCCTGCTCGCCGCCCTGGTCGTCGTCGCCGTCAGCGCGCTCTATGTCCTCTTGCCCGCCCTGGCGGGCTTGGAGGACACCTGGAGCAGGATCTCCGAGGGTGATGTTCTCTGGCTGCTCGCTGCCGCTGGCCTCGAGGCCCTCTCCTTCCTCGCCTACATCGTCGCTTTCCGCGCCGTATTCGAGGGCGGGACAATTCGGATCTCCTGGCGGGACAGCTACCGGATCACGATGGCGGGCGTCGTCGCGACGCGGCTGCTTGCTACAGCCGGCGCTGGCGGGGTCGTACTAACGGTCTGGGCGCTTGACCGCGCCGGCATGCCTCGCCGCGAGATCGCGGCGCGGGAGGCCACTTTCCTCGTTCTCCTCTACGGCTTGTACATGGCTGCGTTGGTGCTCGGCGGAATTGGGCTTTGGACCGGCGTCCTCCCGGGCCCACAGCCGTTTGGCCTCACGCTGATCCCGGCGCTGTTCGGCGCCACCGTGATCGCGCTATCCGTCGCTGCGATGATCTTCGCGCGGGACCTGGAGAGCGCGGCCGAGAGGTTCAAGACCGCTCAAAGCAGGGGCGCCCGCCTGGTTCGAGCTGCCGCTACGGTCCCAGCGACGCTGGGGGCCGGGGTCAAGGGCGTCTTGTCGCTGACGCGGGCGCGCAAGCCGGAGATGCTGGGCGCGCTCGGATGGTGGGCATTCGACATCGGCGTGCTCTTTGCGTCGCTCCGTGCCTTCGGTGCAGAGCCGGAGGTGTCGATCGTCGTGATGGCCTATTTCGTCGGAATGCTGGCCAACACCTTGCCCGTGCCCGGCGGGATTGGCGCGGTCGACGGCGGGATGATCGGCGCGCTGATCGGCTTCGACGTCGACGCCGGACTGGCGATCGTCGCCGTTCTCACCTATCGCCTATTCGCGTTTTGGCTTCCGATCGGCCCAGGCGTCCTCGCCTACGTTCAGTTGCTCCGGGAGCCCACTCCAAATCGCTAGGCCGAATCGGCCGCAGCTGTGTACACGTCGATGAAGCGCAGGTAGTTGTCCGCGATCTGCGTGGCTGCATCGTCGCGGGAGGAGCTGCCGTCGAGAAAGGCCTGCAGCGGCTCACCCCAGATCGACCGACCGATCGCGAAGCCGATGTAGCCCTCGACCGGCGCCGCCTCGCGCAGCCAATGGTCGACCTTGGCCTCGTCGGCCCCGCGGCCGAGGACCACGCAGGCCACGCCGTCTCGGCCACCGGTGCGGCATTGGGCTGCGATCCGCTCGCAGTCGGCGCGCTGGTCGACGCCCTCGATCTTCCAGACGTCAGCCTCGATCCCGGCGTCCTGGAGCTCGGCGATCGTGCGGCACATCAGCTCCGGGCGCAATTCGGCGTCGTAGCGATCGGTGTCGCCGTCCACCGCCGCTAGCTGAGCCTCCTCCGCCGGCACCAACAGCTCGAAGAGAAGCCTGCGGTCATGCTCGTGAAGCCAGTCCGAGAGGCGCCGCAGCCGCCCGCGCTGTCGCTGATTCATCTCCGCGTCGCCGTCGGGGTTGTAGCGGACGAGCACCTTGGAGAAATCGGGGTCATAACGTTCGATGTGGGCGGAGAAATCGTCGCCGTACTCGAAGTCGAACTCGGTCTGCCCGCTCTTCTCCACCGGCATCGCGAGCTTGATTCCACGAGCCTTGGCTTCCTCCGGAACCCGCGCCGGGCCCCCGAACTGCTCGTCCACCAGCGCGCCGGTCACCGAGGGATCGGCTCCGCGCTCCAGCGCCGCCTCGACCCCCTCGAAGATCAGATGCTTCCCGTCGGCGAAGCGCTGTAGGTCCTGGGGAGTTGGATCGCCTTCGACGCCGAAGCGCTTGACGAAGGATCCGCGATGGTCGAACGCGAGGATGTAGAGCTTGCCGTCGTAACCGAGGTCCATGAGCTCAAGCCGCCCGTTTCGCTCGGATCGGCCCGGCGGGCTCGTGCTCGTCGAGCATGCGCCTCGCCCGGACGGCGCGCTGGATGGCGGTCGCCGAGAGCATCCCGATTTCGCCATCGTGGCCGCGAACGACCGCGCGCCCGTGCCGCCGGAAGGCTGGGTTGGCGAGCAGCTGGTCGACGGTTACGTCGTCGTCCACGAAGACCGAGGAATCCCGGTCGGCGAGGTCGCCGACGCGGGTCGTCGCGCGCTCGGTGGCGGGCAGCGCCTCGACCTGGTCGATGTCGAGCAGGCCGACGGGTACTCCGCCCTCGACGACCGGGAAGGCGTGATAACCGAGCCGGGCGAACGAGTCGCGCAGCGCGTCCGCGACCAGGGTGTCCGCTTCGAGGGTCGCAGCCGGCACGGCCATCACCCGCCGCAACCCGAGGCCTTTGAAGGTCGCCTGCAGCGCAACGTTGCTCTCCTCCGCCTTCCCCGCGAAGATCAGGAAGAGGCCGATCAGGCCGAGCCAGAGGAGCCCTGGCGCTCCGGCGAAGACGCCGAGCACTCCAAGCCCGACCATGCCGTAGCCAAAGCCGCGTCCCACCCGAGCCGCCCGTGCCGTCGCCCGCTCGAAGTCGCCCGTTCGCTGCCAGAGGATGCCGCGCAGCACTCGGCCGCCATCCAGCGGGAACGCGGGCAACATGTTGAAGACGAGGATCGCGGTGTTGATCAAGGCCTGATAGGCGAGCAGGGCGGTCACGGCATCCGGCGTCGACGCCGGCATCGCGGCGGTCGCGAGCCAGAAGACGGATGCGATCACGACCGTGACCGCGGGTCCCGCCAGTGCGAAGCGGAGCTCCTCGCTCGCCTGATGGGCGGCTCCCTTCATCTTGGCCACACCGCCGAGCAGCCAGAGCTCGATGCCGTCGATCTCAACCCCGTAGCGGCGGGCCACGACCGCGTGGCCGAGCTCGTGGAGGAGGATGCTCGCGAACAGCAGCAGCGCGCTCACCAGCCCGAGCGCATAGGCGGCGAGGGGCGCGATGCCAGAAGCTTGGTCCGGGTAATAGCTGCTACCCAGCGACCAGGTGATCAGCGCGACTATCACCAGCCAGAGCGGATGGACGCTGATCGGAATGCCCGCGAGCCGGCCGATCTTGAGATCGCCGCCGAACATGCCTCGAAGCTAATCCCGCGACGCATGCCTGACATCGCCCGCCGCCACGGATCACCATCCGTGCTCAACACCTAGCCGGGCGGCGCCTGACAGCGGTCATCGTGTCTGGGAAATGAGCGGCGGAACGCGGCCCCAGCTCCAGGTCCCCCGAGAGGAGGGATTGACGACGAGTGAAACCGAGAGCCGGCTGCGCCGAGACGGACCGAATCGGGTGCCCGAGGCGCCGCCGCCCTCGCGTCTCGAGCTGGTGGGGCGGCAGCTCGCGAATCCGATGGTGGCCCTGCTCGGGCTCGCCGCCGCGGTCTCGCTCGCGATCGGCGAGTGGCTCGACGCGGCGATCATCGTCGCGATCGCGCTGGCCAACACGGCGCTGGGCTACTTCCAGGAGGGGCGGGCCGAGGGTGCGAGCCGCAGCCTGCGCAGGCTGATGGCCCCGATGGCCACCGTGCTGCGAGATGGCCAGATCAGGCGGGTCAGCGCCGAGGGGCTGGTCCGTGGCGACCTGGTGAGGCTCCGCGGAGGGGATCGAGTGCCCGCCGACCTCAGTCTGACCGGCGGCGACGGGCTCGAGGTGGACGAGTCGGCCGTCACCGGCGAATCGCTGCCCGTCTCGAAGCCGCTGGGCGCGACCCTCTACGCGGGTGCGATCGTCACCCGCGGCGCGGGCGACGCCGTGGTCACGGCGACCGGGAGCCGGCACCGAGATCGGTCGCGCGGTGATGAGCGCCATGCGCATCCCCAGAACGCCGACGCCGCTGCAGCGCCGGCTCCAGCGATTCGCCGGGGTTCTGTTGCGGGCGGCCGTCCTCCTCTGCGTGGCGCTCGCCGCGTTGGCCTGGGCTCAGGGGGAATCGCTGGCCGACAGCATCCTGATCGGGGTCTCGCTCGCGGTCGCCGCAGTCCCGGAGGGACTGCCCGCCGTGCTCACCATTGCCCTCGCGCTCGGGGTGCAGCGGATGGCCGAGCGCGGAGCGATCGCTAAGCGGCTGGAGGCTGTCGAGACCCTCGGGTCCGCGACGGTCATCTGCGCCGATAAGACCGGAACGATCACCGAGAACCGGATGAGCCTCGCCCGTCTTTATCCGTGCGCTCTCGAAGCCGAGGTAACGCCGCAGGACACCGGGGGCACTGAGGCGATCGACGAGCTGCTCACCGCGGGCCTGCTGGCCTCCGACGAGGTGGTACGTGCGGCGGATGGGGCGGCGGATGCGTCCGTGGAACCGGTGGAGGCGGCGATCGCGGCGGCAGCGGCCGACCGCGGGATCGATGCCGGGATGCTGCTCGGCGAAAGGAACGTCGTGGGGATGCAGCCGTTCGACTCGGAGCGGAAGCGGATGAGCGTCACGATCGAATCCGCCGATGGGCGCGTCCTGTTCGCGAAGGGGGCGCCGGAGAAGATGCTCGAGCGGCTCGTCGACGAAGCCGATCGCGTCGGGCCTCAGGGAGCGTTCCGAGCGCTGGGCCGAGCAGGGAATGCGCGTGCTCATTGTCGCCAAGCGAGAGCTCGCCGGCGGACGATGAGGAGGACACCGAGCTCACGCCGCTCGGCATCCTGGGGATCCACGACGCGGCGCGGGCCGGGGTTGCGCGAGAGCGTCGAGGAGGCGCGAGAGGCCGGGGTGCGCACCGTGATGATCACCGGCGACCATCCGGGAACGGCGCTGGCGATCGCACGCGAGACGGGGATCGTGCGAGGACGACGACACGAGCGTGATGACCGGAGCCGAGCTCGACGAGCTCTCGGACGAGGAGCTCGCGGCGCGCAGCTCCGACGTCCGCGTCTATGCGCGCGTCGTTCCGCGGCACAAGGTTCGCATCGTTGACGCCTTGCGCCGTCGGGGCGAGGTGGTGGCGATGACGGGAGACGGCGTCAACGACGTCCCCGCGCTGGAGGCCGCGGACATCGGCGTCGCGATGGGCGAGCGCGGCACCGACGCAGCCAGGGCGGCGGCCGACCTGGTCCTCACCGACGACGACTACTCGACGATCGTCGCGGCGATCCGGCGAGGCCGGTCCATCTACGAGAACGTGCTCCGCTTCGTCCACTTCCTGCTCGCCGCCAACGCCGGCGAGGTCATGGTCTTCGCGCTCGCGATCGCCCTCGGGCTCGATGCTCCACTGACGGTGGTGCAGATCCTGGTCGTCAACCTGCTCACGGACGGCCTGCCGGCCGTCGCGCTGGCGGTCGATCCTCCCGAGCGAGACGCGATGCAGAGGCCGCCCCGGCCGCCGACGCAGGGGATCCTGGATCCGATCCGCGGCCGGCTGCTGGTCGGCGGCGTTGCCACCGGCCTGGCGGCCTTCGCCTCCTTCCTGATCGGGGAGTCGGACAGCCACGCGATCGGGCAGACGATGGCTTTCGCGACACTGGTGTTCGCGCAGCTCGCCTACGTCTTCGCGGTCCGTGGCGCGGACTGGTTCTTCCGGGTCGGGCGGCAACACCGCACTGCTCGGCGCGGTGGCTGCTCTCCGCCGCCGTCCAGGTCGTGATCCTGGCCGTGCCCGCCGTCGCCGAGAGCTTCGACGTGGTCGGGCTCTCGCCCGGCCAGGTGGGCTGGGCGCTCATCCTCGCCACTGTCCCCTTCCTCGCGGCCGAGTCGTTCAAGGCGATCATGCGGAATCGGAGCCCGCTCGATGCCTGACGAGCCGCAGGTGAACCCGGAGGAGCGCCTGGACCTGCTGCTCCAGCATCTCGGGACGCGTCCGACCGGCCTCGGCAGGCGCCAGGCCGACCGCCGGCTCCAGCAGTACGGGCCCAACGAGATCAGCCGCCGCGAGCAGTCGCAGCCACGTCCGCGACCTCGGGCGCCAATTCACCCATCCGCTGGCGTTGCTCCTCTGGGCGGCGGCGGCCCTGGCCTGGATCGCCGGCATCATCGCCGTGGCGATTGCGATCGTCGTCGTGATCTTCGTCAACGCGATCTTCGCCTTCGTTCAGGAGCTACAGGCCGAACGCGCGGTGGAGGCGCTTGCCGCATATCTCCCATCCGAGGCGCGGGTCATTCGCGACGGCGAGGAGCTCCGCATTCCGACGACCGAGCTCGTCCCGGGCGATGTGCTGCTGATCGAGGAGGGAGAGCGGATCTCGGCCGACGCGCGCCTCCTGGAGGGCTCGCTCGAGATCGACATGTCGACACTCACCGGGGAGTCCGCGCCCGTCGATCGCGACGCCGAGTTCGCCGACACGGGCGTCCCCGCCTCGAAGCCCGGGACCTGGTCTTCTCCGGGACCAGCTGCGTCGAGGGCGAGGCCCGCGCACTGGTCTACGCGACCGGGATGCACACCGAGCTCGGCCGTATCGCCACGCTCTCCCAGCGCGTCACGAGTGAGGCATCCCCGCTCGAGAACCAGGTCCGGAAGGTGGCCTGGCTGATCGCCCTGATCGCGGTCGGGGGGCGCCATCGCCTTCATCCCGATCGCGACGCTGGTGGCGGGGCTCTCGATCAGCGACGCGGTTGTCTTCGCCGTCGGGCTCCTGGTCGGCCTGGTGCCCGAGGGGCTGCTCCCGGTGATCACTCTGGCCCTGGCCGTCGGCGCCACGTGACCTGGTGCGCCGCGGGGCGGTCGTCAAGCGGCTGAGCGCGGTCGAGACCCTCGGCTCGACGAACGTCATCTGCACGGACAAGACCGGGACGCTGACCGAGAACCGGATGAGCGCCACGTCGATCTGGACACCGTCGGGCTCGTTGGGCTTGGAGGACGGAGACCGGCGGACCAACGGTGGCGGGGATCCCGCCCGGCTCCGAGAGCTCGCGACAGCGATGGTCGCCTGCAACAACGCCCATCTCGACGAGGGGACGGGGAAGTTCGTCGGCGACCCGACCGAGGTGGCGATCCTGGAGGCCGCCGGACGCGTCGGCGTCCACGTCGATGCCGCCGAGCGGGAGCGGGGCCGCCGCGCGGTCTTCCACTTCGACCCGTCGCTGCGGCTGATGTCGACGGTCGACGAGCGCGACGGAGGACTCTGGGTGGACACCAAGGGAGCGCCCGAGGCGGTGCTTCCGCGCTGCAGCTCGATCGCCGTGGACGGCCGGCGCGCCCGCTGGACGCCGCGGAGCGGGAACGGGTCCAGTCGGCCGTCGACGGATACGCGAGCCAGGGGTTGCGCGTACTGGCGATTGCCGAGCGCGGCCCGCCCGGCAACGGCGCCCCCCAGAAGCGGGCGAGAAGCCGAGACCGAGCTCACCTTCCTCGGGCTGGTGGCGATGCTCGATCCTCCGCGACCGGAGGTTGCGGCTGCCGTTGAGAGCTGCCACCAGGCCGGCCTGCGGGTGATCGTCGTCACCGGCGATCACGGGCTGACGGCGGCCGCGATCGCGAAGCGGGTCGGGATCGGGGCGGATGACTCGAAGGTGGTCGTGGGCAGCGAGGTGGACGCGGATGACGCGACCGCGAGCTGGATTCGCTCCTGCGAGGGGGCGAGGAGCTGATCTTCGCGCGCAGTTCCCCCGAGACCAAGCTGCGGATCGCGGAGTCGCTGCGAGACGAGGGTCGCATCGTCGCGATGACCGGCGACGGGGTGAACGACGCGCCGGCACTGCGGCGCGCCGACATCGGCGTGGCGATGGGTCAGTCAGGGACCGACGTCGCCAGGGAGGCCTCGACGATGGTCCTCACCGACGACAACTTCGCGACGATCGTCGCGGCAATCGAGGGCGGCCGCCGCGTCTACGACAACGTCCGCAAGTTCATCTTCTACATCTTCGCCCACGCCACGCCCGAGGTGACCCCGTTCGTCGTCTTCGCCCTTGGCGGCGGGGCGATCCCCCTGCCGCTCACAGTCCTGCAGCTCCTCTCCTTCGACGTCGGCACCGAGACGCTGCCGGCACTGGCCCTGGGGCGCGAGCCCGCCGAGCCGGGTCTGATGCGACGGCCGCCGCGCGAGCGATCCGAGGGCGTGATCCGGCCGGCGATGCTGGTCCGCGCCTGGCTCTTCCTCGGCGTGATCTGCGCCGCCCTGCAGATGGCCGGGTTCTTCTACGTCCTCGGCGGCGCCGGGTGGTCGCCCGGCGACCCGACCGGAGCGGGACATTCCGCTGCACCACGCCTATCAGCAGGCGACCACCATGACCTTCCTGGGGATGGTGATGGGCCAGATCGGAACCGCATTCGCCGCGCGCACGGAACGCGCCTCGCTGAGGTCCATCGGAGTGTTCTCAAATCGCCTGCTGCTCTGGGGGATCCTGTTCGAGCTTGTCCTCTCGGCGCTGATCATCTAGCGCCACCGCTTCAATCACTGCTCGACACGGCCGCGCTCCCGCCGCACATGCTGCTGTTCACCCTTCCCTTCCCTTTCATCGTCTGGGGCGCCGACGAGCTGCGGCGCTGGCTGCTCCGGCGCCGCGGGCCCGGGAGGTCCCAGCATGACGATCGACAAGCCCCTGCTCGATGCGGTCGAAGTCGCCATCGGCGCGGGTGGCGACTGCTTCGGCAGGGTCGCTGGCACAGCGGCTCCAGGATCGCGAAGGGCGACCGCGACTATGCGATGGAGATCGACGTCCGGATCGAGGAGACGATCCGCAGCGTCTTGGATAAGGCCGCCCCCGGAATCGGGTTCCTCGGGGAGGAGGAAGGGGAGCGGGCGGCCGAAGGCGAAGCGCTTTGGATCCTGGATCCCATCGACGGTACGGTGAATTTCGCCAACGGGAGTCCGCTGTGCGGGATCTCCCTCGCCCTGGTCGAGAAAGGGACTCCGACCTCGGCGTGATCGACCTGTCCCTGCTGGGGGAGCGCTACGTGGCGCGTGCCGGAGAGGAACGTACGTCAACGGTCGGCGCACCCGGGTGATCGAGAAGGGCGGGCTGCACGAAGCGATCGTCGGGTTTGCGGATTCGCTGTCGGATCGCCGCGAAGGAAGAGAACCGGGTCCATCGGGAGCTGATGGACCGCCTGGTACCGCGATGCCTGAGGGTCCGGGTTCACGGCTCGGAGATCCTCGATCTGGCCTGGCTCGCTGCGGGCCACCTGGACGTTAGCGTCATGCTCTCCAGCCTTCCTGGGATGTGACCGCCGGGGTGCTGATCGCCTGGGAGGCCGGCGCGGAGGCCTTCGATCAGGGTGGGTCTTCGTGGTCTACCCCTCGACCGTCACGATCTGCTCGACGCCCGGCGTCGCGCCGAGCTGTTGCCGATCGTTCAGGACGCGGTCGAGGCCAGGGCCGCCGCATCCGAGTCCGAGCCGCCCATCGAAGGGGATCAATCCGAACCTGCTCGGAAAGGCTGGGATCTCGCGGAGGTCGCCGGGTTCCGAGCCCGTGCCGGCGACATTCAGGGCCCCGCTGAAACCCGAGCTTCAGGCGACTTCCACCGCGAAACCGCCATCCATGCCGACGCCGATCCAGCGAACAGGGAGTCCCCCGC
>CAWCQE010000026.1:0-22534 GCA_963797665.1 uncultured Actinomycetes bacterium
AGAGCTCCAGCAGATATGAGCACGGTGAACCGAGAGCGCGCGCATGGCCCCGGAATCAGCGGGAACGGCGCGAGCGGGAACGGCTCCGTAGGCGGCCCGCCCAAGCGACCCGTCGCGACCGCGCCGAAGCCGCCCGGCTCCAGCCCCAGCCGTCGCAGTCCCAAGCTCCACAAGCTCCGGATCGCGCTCGTGGTCTTCGGGCTCTCGATCCTGGCCTTCGTCTCCTGGATCTTCGGGATCATGATGGCCGTCGCGAGCGATCTGCCGCAGCTCGAGAACCGAGCCCAGTTCGCAAATGCGGAGAACTCGGTCGTCCTCGACATCAACGGCAACAAGATCGCCACGCTGACGAATAACCAGGGCCGCATCCTCGTGGGCTCAGGCGACATCGCCGCGGTGATGAAGGAGGCGACGGTCGCGATCGAGGACCAGCGCTTCTACGAGCACCGCGGCGTCGATTTCGTCGGCATCGGCCGGGCGGTCATTCAGGACGTGCTCCACACCGGCGCGCAGCAGGGTGCGTCGACGATCACCGAGCAGTTCGTGAAGAACGCGCTTCGGGCGCAGGGGAGCCGGACGGTCTTCCAGAAGCTCCGGGAGGCGGCGCTCGCCTACCAGCTCGAGCGCCACTGGGACAAGGACAAGATCCTGACCGAGTACCTGAACGAGATCTATTTCGGCAACGGGGCGTACGGGATCGAGGAGGCCGCGAAGACCTACTTCGGCTACAACCATCCCGGCTGCGGGAACGCCGGCGACTACTGCGCCACCAACCTCTTTCCGTGGGAAGCGGCTCTGCTCGCCGGGATGATCTCCAGCCCGTCGGGCTATGACCCCGTCACGAACCCCGACGCCGCCCTCGCGCGGCGTAACCAGGTGCTCGCGAACATGGTGAGCCAGGGGGACATCACCCAGGAGGAGTACGCCCAATACTCGAAGGAGCCGCTCCCCAAGCCGGGCGAGATCCACACGTCCACCGACAACTCACTCGCGCCCTACTTCACGAGCTGGCTTCGCCAGCAGCTGGTCGACAAGTACGGTTCCGGCGAGGCCTTCGGCGGCGGCCTTCGGGTCTACTCGACGCTCAACCTCCCGCTTCAGCAGGAGGTCTCCAAGATCGCGATCGAGCACACAGCCTCGGTGGGCCTCGACTCGGCGGTCGTCGTGCTGGACAACCAGACGGCCGGCGTCCGCGCAATGGTCGGCGGAACCGACTACGTGAAGCGCCCGTTCAACCTCGCCACCCAGGGGCACCGTCAGCCCGGGTCGTCCTTCAAGCCATTCACGCTGGTCACCGCGCTGGAGCAGGGACGCTCGCCCGACGAGGTCTTCCCGTCAGCGCCGGCGAGCCTTCCGTACCGGGCCAGGGTCTCGACGAAGCACGGCGGCGCGCAGGTAGTGCCGGAGCTCTTCGACGTCGGCAACTACGGAGACGAGTACCTCGGAAGCGCATCCCTCGCCACCGCTACGACCTACTCGGACAACTCCGTCTACTCCCGGCTCGGCATGTCCCTGCAGGGCGGTGTCGCCAGCATCGCCAACACCGCACAGAGCATGGGCATCCAGACCAACCTCAGCACGTCGGGCTCGAAGTATTCGATCAACAACGGCCCGTTCGAGCCGTACAACCCGGCCCTGATCCTCGGCGGTCTCGAAACCGGAGTGACCCCGCTCGAGATGGCCCACGCATACGAGACGCTCGCGCACGACGGCCAGATCGTCACCGGCACGATGGCCGACTCCCAGAATGGACCGATCGGGATCCAGCGAGTGGACGACGACAACGGCGACCCGGTGGAGACGAATAACGGCGACCCGGGACAGGATCGCGTCGAGACCCATCAGGTCATGTCGCCGACCGTCGCGGCCACCGCCCGCGGCCTCCTCCACAGCGTCGTCACCTCGGGAACGGGAACGAACGCCGACACTGGCGATCCCTATCTCTTCGGCAAGACCGGCACGACCGAGAACAACGGCGACGCCTGGTTCGTCGGCGCCAACCGCGATGTGACGATCGCGGTCTGGGTCGGGCACACCGACTCGGTCAAGCCGATGGAGACCGAATACAACGGTGCGCCGGTTGACGGGGGAACGATCCCGGCGCTCATCTTCCACGACGTCCTCGATGCCTACGAATCGATGAAGCAGCGCGCGGGCCGGCACGACAATTCGGTCCCACCGTCGAGCAGCACGACCACGATGGTGCCCACGACGACCACCGCGGTGCCGACGACGACCTACGCCCCTACCACAACCACGCCGACGACGACGGCCGCACCGACGACGCCCTCGACCGACTCCTCCTCGGACTCCGCGGCGGCGCCCCCGACCGGCGAGCCGGCGCCTCCCTCGAGCTCAGGCACCGGCGCCGACAGCGGCTCGGGCGCCGTCAGCTCGGCGGCACCGGCGGCTAGGGCGTGCCAGGCGTGCGCACCTGGCGGCGGCTTCGCCGCCTGACGGCACATGCTGCTGCGGCGACAAGGTCGCCGCATTACATCCCTGGCGGCGGCCGCGATAGGTAGACGCTGTCGCGGGCGCAGAAGCGCCACGGGAGCTCGGCGGCGCGGGCGATCCCGATCCGCGGCCCGCAGCCCACCTCAACGCCCGCCCAGCTCGTCGTCGGGCGGGCGAACCTCGAACGGGGGCTCATCGAGTCGGGCGCGGTCAAGGTCCAGGTCGATGCCGAGCGCCTCGGTGAGCTTGCCCGGCCCCGAGCAGAGGTCTCGGAGGGCCTCCCTTCCGCGCCGCCGCCGCATCTCCTCGATCCCCCAGCGCGGTTCGAGCGCACGGATCAGGACGGCCGCGGCCTGGCCCTCGGGCTCGCAGACGAAGTTCAGGCAGGAGTGGATGCCATAGGAGAGGTAGACGTAGGCTCGAGCCGGAGGGCCGAAGAGCGTCGCGGTTCGCGGGGTGAGGCCGACGTAGGCGTGGCAGGCGGGATCGTCGCGCTCATAAGCCTCCACCTCCACGATGACGCCGCCGACCCCGTCGAAGCGAAGCTCGCATCCCACGAGGTCGCGAGCCACGTCGTGAACCGACCGCTCGAAGAAGTCGACTCCCAAGGAGCTCAATCGCGGTCGCTCCGCAGCGTCTCGACGACGCGCCGGGCGACATCCAGCTGCTCGTCGAGCCGAGCAGCCGCGGTCCCGCCTATGGAGACCTTCGAGTCGAGCCACGCCCCGTCCCGCAGCGCTACGTAGTAGTCGTCGCCGAGCAGGTCCGAATGGGACGCAACCTCGTCCGGAGTCAACTCCGAAAGCGTCCGGCCCGACTCGATGGCGCTCCGCACAAGCCCGCCGACGACGCCGTGGGCCTCGCGGAACGGCATCCCCTTCGGGCCAGGAGATCGGCGATGTCGGTCGCGGCCACCATCTCGTCGGCGGCCGCCCCCTCGAGCCGGGCGCGGTCGAACCGAAGTCCGCGGAGCATCCGCTCCGCCGCCTCCAGCGACAGTTCGATCGTGTCCACGGCGTCGAAGAGCGGCTCCTTGTCCTCCTGAAGATCCTTGGCGTAGGCGAGCGGGAGCGCGTGCAACACTCCCAGGAGCGTCGCGAGGGACCCCGTCACCCGCGGCGACCTCGCCCGCAGGAGCTCGGCGGCGTCCGGATTCTTCTTCTGGGGCATGATGCTCGACCCCGAGGCGAACTCGTCGGCGGGCTCGCAGAACCCGAACTCCTCGCTGGACCACAGGACGAGCTCCGATCCAAGCCGTGACAGGTGCATCGCGCAGACAGCCGCCGCGTAGAGGTAGTCCAGCGCGAAATCGCGGTTCGACACAGCGTCGACCGAGTTCGGCGATGGGCGCGCGAAGCCCAGGCGCGCAGCGGTCTGCTCGCGGTCGACGTCCCAGTTGAGACCCGCGAGCGCACCGGAGCCGAGCGGCATCGCCATCGTCGACCCCGCCGCGCTGCCGAAACGGATCTCGTCGCGCTCGAGCATCCAGAAGTACGCGAGGAGGTGGTGCCCGAGGTAGACCGATTGCGCGCGTTGCAGGTGCGTGTAGCCCGGCATCGGCCAGTCCCGGTGCGCCTCCGCGAGGTCCAGCAGCCGCGCCATGAGCACCACGACGAGCTCCCGCGCGCGGGTGGCCCGCTCCCGCAGGTACAGGGCGAGATCGGTGGCGATCTGGTCGTTGCGCGACCGCGCCGTCTGGAGTGTCCCTCCCAGCGGCCCGACGAGCTCGGTCAGGCGCCGCTCGATCGCCATATGGATGTCCTCGTCGGAGTCCGTGAACCCGAACGTCCCGGCCTCGAGCTCGGCAGCGACGGCGTCCAGGCCCTGGTCGAGCCTGCCTAGCTCGTCGTCGTCGATGACCTCCAGCTTGCGCAGCGCGCCCATGTGCGCCTTCGAGCCGGCGATGTCCTGCGGCCACAGGCGCCGGTCGAAACGAAGGGAGGAGTTGAGACGCTGGAACAGCGGATCCTGAGGATCTGGCAGCCGCGTCATGGTGGGCGCCAGGATAGGGTGACCTGCCGATGAGGGCTTTGGTCACTGGCGCGACCGGAAAGATCGGCAACGCGGTAGCGCGCCGGCTCGCCGAGCGCGGCGATCACGTCGTGGCGCTGGTGCGCGATCCGGCCAAGGCGCGCGATCTGCTGCCCGACGGCATCGAGCTCACCCGCGGCGACGTCGCCGATCCCGCCTCGGTGCGGGCCGCTGCCGAGGGGATCGACGGAGCCTTCAACTGCATGGGCCTCTTCGAGCAGTGGTTCGCCGACCCGGGGGTCTTCGACCGCGTCAACGCGGAGGGCGCCCGGAACGTGGTTGCGGCCGCCCGGGCAGCGGGTGCCAAGCGCGTCGTCCATACCTCGACCTTCGACGTGTTTCACGCGCCTAACGGCGGCACCGTGAGTGAGGACGAGGTGGCGGACTACCCGAAGGGAACCGCGTACGAGCGCTCCAAGCAGCTCGCCGAGCGCCTCGTGCTGGAGGAGGCGGCGGGCGGCATCGACGTGGTCATCGCGAACCCCTCCAGCGTGTACGGCCCCGGTCCCTGGCAGGGCACCGGACTCGACCGGGCGATCCGCGACGCCATCCGCCGCCGCCTGCCCGCGACGCCGCCCGGCGGCATGACGCTGGTCTTCGTCGACGACGTGGCTGCCGGGCACCTGGCCGCCTTCGATCGCGGCAGACCCGGCGAGCGCTACATCCTGGCCGACGGCTACGCGCCCATGCGCGAGCTGGTCTCGCTCGCGGTGGCCGAGGCGGGCCGCGGTCGAGTCCCGCCCACGCTCCCGGTGGGGATGGCGAAGGCGATGGCGCGGACCGGCGAGGCGGTGTCGCGCCTGATCCGACGTCCGCCCCTGCTCGGCTCCGGCCAGCTCACCTTTCTGCTGTGGCAGGCGCACGCCTCGAACGAGAAGGCGCGCACCGACCTCGGCATCGAGTTCACGCCGCTCGCTGAGGGCGTGGCTCGCACGGTGCGCTGGATGGCGGAGACCGGGCGCCTCTAGCGGGCGCCGTCGGCGCTGCGCAGGGCGGCGGCCAGCGCCGCGGCCACGCGCTCCACCTCCGCATCGCCCATCGACGTGAAGAACGGAAGCGCGAGCGAGCGGCGGGACACCGATTCGGCAGTCGGAAACTGGCCCTCACGGAACCCGAATCGCTCCCGATAGTGCGGCATCAGGTGGATGCACGGCAGATATGCCTTGGA
This sequence comes from uncultured Actinomycetes bacterium, assembly GCA_963797665.1. GTDB lineage: Bacteria > Actinomycetota > Thermoleophilia > Solirubrobacterales > 70-9 > AC-56. The sequence goes on from CAWCQE010000026.1 coordinate 5,654, forward strand.
ATCGACTCCCCGCTCGGCCAGCGCCGCCATCGTGGCGTCGCGGTCGGTTTCCGTCGGAAGCTGGACGACGTAGACGAACCAGCTCCGACGCGCCCGGCCCTGATCGGGGCAGAGCAGGAGCAGGCCATCGGGATCCCCCTCGCCGGCCGCTGCGGCGCCGAGCGGGGCCAGCGCCTCCGCGTACAGCGCCGCGACCCGCGCGCGCTCGGCGAGCAGGGCATCCGCGCGTTCGAGCTGCGCGATCCCGAGCGCGGCCTGGAGGTCCGTCAGCCGGTAGTTGAAGCCGAGCCGCTCGTGCCCGAGCCAGCCCATTCCCGGCGCCCTCCCCTGGTTTCGCTCGCTTCGCATCAGCGCGGCGACGTCCCCGTCCGGGGGAATCGCGATCCCGCCCTCTCCCGTGACCAGCTGCTTGTTGGGATAGAAGCCGAACGTGGCGATGTTGCCTCGGGCGCCGACCTTGATGCCCTCGGCGTCCACGGCACCCGTGGCCTCGGCCGCGTCCTCGAGCATGCCGAGACCACGGTCGGCGGCGAGCCGCTCGAGCTCCGACATCGGCGCAGCGCACCCGAAGATGTGGATTGGCAGCAGCCCAACCGTCCGCTCCGAGACGGCCGCAGCGGCGGCACCGGGGTCGATGTTCAGCGTCACCGGGTCGATGTCACAGAAGACGGGATTGGCGCCCTCGTACAGGAGGCAGTTGGCCGAGGCGACGAAGCTGAACGGGCTCGTGACGACGTCGTCCCCTCGCCCCCAACCGAGCGCGCGGACGCCGAGGTGAAGCGCCGTCGTCCCCGAGGAGACGGCGACCGCGTCGTCACACCCGATCCAGGCCGCGAAGTCGCCCTCGAACCGCTCGAGCACCGGGCCGAGCGACAGCTGCCCCGACCGCAGCACCTCGAGCACCAGCCCCTCCTCGCGCGGGCCGAGGTCGGGGCGCGCGAGGGGGATCGGAGGATCAGAGCTCATGGCCGCCCATCCTCGCGGTTTTGGCAGCCCAAGTACGCCATAGCGTCCCTGAGATGCCAAAACCTCAACGACTGGCGCTGACCCGGTCAGTTTCCTTGGGTGCCTGTCCCTGCTGCTCCTCGGCTGGAACGCGTATTCCAGCGAGTCCACGAGCGCCTCCCAGGACGCCTCGATGATGTTCTCGGAGACGCCGATGGTCCCCCAGGTCTCGCTGCCGTCGGAGGAGTCGAGGAGGACCCGAGTGACCGCCCCGGTGCCGTGGTGGGTGTCGAGGATCCGGACCTTGTAGTTGACCAGCTTGATCTCGGCGAGGTGCGGATAGAGCTCAGTGATGGCGGCGCGAAGCGCACGATCGAGCGCGTTCACCGGCCCGTTGCCCTCCGCCGTCCGCAGGAACCGCTGGCCGTCCACCCAGATCTTGATCGTCGCTTCGGTCTCCACCCTTCCATTCGCCCGCTTCTCGGTGATCACGCGGAACCCCTCCAGCCGGAAGAGCGGCAGGTACGTGCCTGCCTCGCGCCGCAGCAGGAGCTCAAACGACGCGTCGGCGGCCTCGTACTGGTAGCCGCGGTGCTCGCGCTCCTTGAGGCGATCGACAGCGCGCTTCGAGGCGTCGGCGTCCAACTCCATGCCGGCCGCCTCGGCCCGGCTCTGCACCGAGCCCCTGCCGGCCAGCTCCGAGATCAGGACATCGCGGCTGTTGCCCACCAGGCCGGGCTCGATGTGCTCGAACGTACGAGCGTCGGCCTGTACGCCGGCCGCATGCATGCCGCCCTTGTGGGCGAAGGCGTTGCGCCCCACGTACGGCCGGTCGGGGTCGGGCTGAAGGTTGCAGAGCTCGTCGATCAGGTGGGATGTCTCGGTCAGGCGCCGGAGCCGATCCGGCGGCACGCAGTCCAAGCCCATCTTGAGCTGCAGCGCCGGAAGGATCGACGCGAGGTTGGCGTTGCCGGTGCGCTCGCCGTACCCGTTCATCGTGCCCTGGACCAAGCGCGCCCCGGCGCGTACGGCCTCGAGCGAGTTGGCGACCCCGCACTCAGTGTCGTTGTGCGTGTGGATGCCGATCTCCGTGCGGTCCCCCAGCTCCCGGGCGACGGCGGCGGTCGCCTCGGCTACCTGGAACGGCAGGCTCGAGCCGTTCGTGTCACACAGGGTGACGTTCTCGGCCCCGGCCGCGATCGCGGCCCGCAGGCATTCCAGCGCGTACCCGGGGTCGTCGCGCCATGCGTCGAAGAAGTGCTCGGCGTCGTAGACGACGCGCTTCCCCCGCCCGACCAGGTAGCAGACGGAGTCGGTGATCATCCCAAGGTTTTCGGTTCGCGAGACCCTGGTGACCTTGTCAAGGTGAAGGCCCCAGGTCTTCCCGACCAGCGTGCAGACCGGCGCAAAGCACTCGGCGAGCTCGCGCAGTGCCGCGTCCTCCTCCGCGGCGATTCCGCGGCGGCGCGTCATGCCGAATGCGCACACGTCGGCTCGCTCCAGCTCGACCGCGCGGAGCAGGTCGAACAGCTCGGCGTCCTTCGGGTTCGAGCCGACGAACCCGGCCTCGATGAACTGGACCCCCAGCCCATCGAGGGCCTGGACCACCCTGACCTTCTCGGCGGCCGACAGGGACATCCCCTGCCCCTGCATGCCGTCGCGCAAGGTCGTGTCGTAGAGGTTCACCTGTGTCAAGTCGATGCCTTTCGTTGGAGGGACGAGCGGGGGTCGGGCGCGGCCAAGCCGCGCGGCCACGGGGCGTTACGCCGCCGCGGCGCTCCTAATTCGCTCGATGCCTCCACCGATGAGGTGCATCAAGAGGTGACTCTACTCGGTTGCTCCACGACGTCCAGCCACTCCCGGTACTCGGGCGCGCGCCCGTGCAGCGCGTCCTCGAACTTCGCCTGGATCACGCGGGTGACCTCGCCCGGCTCCCCGATCGCATGGTCGTCGACCTCGCGCACCGGGACGAGCTCGGCCGCGGTGCCGGTCAGGAAGACCTCGTCGGCGAGAAACAGCTCCGCCCGGGCGACGTCGCGCTCCGCGACCGTGTAGCCCAGGTCGGCCGCGATCTGGAACACCGACCGGCGGGTGATGCCGTCGAGGATCGAGCTCGCGTGGCCCGGCGTCGCAAGGACGCCGTCGCGCACGATGAATACGTTCTCGCCCGAGCCCTCGCACACGTTGCCGTGCACATCGAGGAGAATCGCCTCGTCATATCCCGCGTTCGCGGACTCGGTCTTGGCCAGGATCGAGTTGAGGTACTGGCCCGCCGCCTTCGCGTGGGGAATCAGGCTGTCGCCAGAGATCCCCCGCCACGAGGAGACCTTGCAGCGGATACCGCTGCGCTTCCCCTCCTCGCCCAGGTATGCGCCCCATGGCCATGCCGCGACCATGACATCGATCGGAGCGCTCTGGGCGAACAGCCCCATCTCGCCGTAGCCGCGGAACGCGAGCGGGCGGATGTAGCAGCTGGTGAGTCCGTTGCGGCGGATGAGCTCGTGCGTCGCGTCCCGTAGCTCGTCGGCCGAGTACGGGAGGTCCATGTAGTAGAGCTGGGCCGAGCGGCGAGCCGCTCCAGATGCTCTCGATGCCGGAAGACCGCCGTGCCGCGATCGGTCTCGTACGCCCGGATTCCCTCGAAGACGCCGGAGCCGTAGTGGAGGCCGTGGCTCAGTACGTGGACGTTGGCGTCATCCCACGGGACGTACTCGCCATTCATCCAGATCCACTCAGACTTGTCCACTGTTCCTCCCGTTGACGGGGCTTCCGGTGCGCAGGAAGTATGCCCCATGGCCTACCTACGGCGGCTACGCCGCCGAACCCCAGCGACGGTCCTCATGACGGCAGTGCCTCGAGGACCGCGGTGGTCATCTCCTCGGTCCCCACGGCACCCTCCGTGTCGTGGGCGAGGTCCGGCGTGCGAAGCCCCGCTCGAGCGCCGACTCCACAGCCGCCTCGATCGCCCTTGCCTCGCGTGTCCATGTCCAGGCCGTGGCGCAGCATCATCGCCGCCGACAGGAACGTCGCGAGCGGGTTCGCGACTCCCTCCCCGGCGATGTCCGGCGCCGAGCCGTGAACGGGCTCGAACAGGCCCGGCGCCGTCCGCGCCCAGGCTCGCCGACGGGAGCATGCCGAGCGAGCCGGTGAGCATCGCCGACTCGTCGCTCAGGATGTCGCCGAACATGTTCTCGGTCAGGATCACGTCGAAGCGCGCCGGGTTGGCGACGAGCTGCATCGCCGCGTTGTCGACCAGCATGTGATCGAGCTCGACGTCGTCGTAGGAGGCCGCGATGCGCTGCGACGGTCTCGCGCCACAGGCGAGAGGTCTCGAGCACGTTCGCCTTGTCCACGGAGGTCACCTGGGGCTGTTCTGTACCGGCGCCCGGCGCCGCGCGGCGTCAAAGCCGACGCGTGCGATCCGCTCGATCTCGGCGACCGTGTACTCGCAGTCGTCGTGGGCCCGGTCGCCCTCCCGGCCGCTCTCGCCGAAATAGATTCCGCCGGTCAGCTCGCGCACGACGAGCAGGTCGGTGCCGGCGATCACCTCCGGGCGGAGCGGACTCGCCTCAACGAGGGCCGGGCTGGGGCGGACCGGGCGCAGGTTCGCGTAGAGCCCGAGGCCCTTGCGGAGCCCGAGCAGCCCATGCTCAGGGCGGGGCGCGGCCGGATCGGTCGTGTCCCATTTCGGTCCGCCCACCGCGCCGAGCATCACCGCATTGGCACCGCGACATGCCTCCAGCACGTCGTCGGGCAGCGCGGTGCCGTGCTGGTCGATCGCGGCGCCGCCCATCAGCAGCTGGTCGAAGTCGAACGCACCCACTGCCTCCAGCAGTCGTCGCGCCGCCCCGACGATCTCCGGACCGATCCCGTCGCCGGGCAGGAGCACGACCCGCGGAGCGGCTCGCGAAGCGCTCAAGCGCTCGTCTCCGCGGGGCGCCTCGCAGAGATGTTCAGCCGCACGTAGTCAAGCGTCAGCGGGCGCGGGATGTACTCGAGGACCGCGTCGAGGTATTGCTTGCGCAGGCGCTCGGGCAGCCGCTCGAGGTGCCCGCCCAAGCAGACCGTCCGCAGGAACTCGCGCGGCTCGCGCGGCTTCTCGACTCGCTCCTCGAGCCAGCAGCGCTCGTCCTCGAACCCCGCGGTCTGCAGGCGAATCTCGGTATCACCCGGGGAGGCGAAGTTCCACGTGCTGGCGACCCCGCGAACATAGGGCGCGAAGCGCTCGTCGCCGCTGACGTTTTCGAGTGAGTTCAGGAACTCATCCAGGTTGCCGATTCCGCCGCACTGCGCCTCGAGCTGCCCGCCGGGCCGAAGTGCGGCGTGGAGACATTCGAACAGCCGCCGGTGGTCGAGGATCCAGTGGAAGGTCGCGTTCGAGAACACCGCGTCGACCGCACGATCCAGGTCGAGATCCAGGAGGTCGGAGAGGATGAACTCGGTCCGCTCCGGCAGCGCCACGCGGGCCTGCTCGATCATCGACGCCGAGGTGTCGACCCCGATCACGCGGCCGCGTGGCAGGCGCTCGAGGAGCAACTTGGTGACGCGGCCGCTCCCGGAGCCGGCGTCCAGCACCGTCTCGTCGCCACGAAGATCGAGCCGATCCAGAACCGCTACCGACCATTCCGCCTGGATGTCGGAGACGCGATCGTAGGTCGGCGCGTCCCACTCCCGTCCCTCGGCCGCGTTCACAACGAGGTGGTGACCGGGCCGCGGTTCGCCCCGCCGGCCGACTCGAAGGCGCCGATCGCGGCCTCGTTCTTGAGGGTGATCCCGATGTCATCCAGGCCGTGGAGGAGGCGGTGCTTCACGTCCTCGTCGATCTCGAACCGGACGACTCCGCTCGCGAAGGTCACCGTCTGGTCGTCGATGTCGATCCTGCCCTCCCCCGCCGCCGCAAGCTCGCGGCACGAGTCCTCCGGGAGGATCACCGGCAGCAGGCCATTCTTGGTGCAGTTGACGTAGAAGATGTCCGCGAACGCGGGAGCGACGACCGCCTCGAACCCGAAGTCCTGGATCGCCCACACCGCGTGCTCGCGCGAGGAGCCCGACCCGAAGTTGCGACCGGCGACCAGGATCGGATTCGGGTCGAGCTCGAGCTCCCCGGACCGGATCCAGTCGTAGAAGAGGAACTCGCCGAAGCCGGTCCGCTCGACCCGCTTCAGGAACTGCTTGGGGATGATCTGATCCGTATCGACGTCGGCGCGCTCAACCACCGAGACCTTCCCCTCGATCACGTCGACCTGCTTCATGCCCATTCCCTGATGTCCACGAAGCTGCCCGCGATCGCGGCCGCCGCTGCCATCCGCGGGCTCACGAGGTGAGTCCGGCCACCGCGGCCCTGGCGGCCCTCGAAGTTGCGGTTCGACGTGGAGGCGCAGCGCTCGCCCTCGTCGAGGATGTCCGGGTTCATGCCCAGGCACATCGAGCAGCCCGCCGTGCGCCACTCGAAGCCCGCCGAGCGAAAGACGTCGTCGAGGCCCTCCTCCTCGGCCTGTGCCTTGACCTGCTGGGAGCCGGGCACGACCATCGCCCGCACCGAATGCGCGACCCGCCGCCCGTCGACCATCGACGCCGCCTCGCGCAGGTCCTGGATCCGAGAGTTGGTGCACGAGCCGATGAACACGCGATCGAGCGATATATCCGTCATCGGCGTGCCCGGGTCGAGCGCCATGTAGGCGAGAGCGCGCATGGCCGCTTCGCGGTCGGCGGGTTCCTCACCCCAACCGGTTGGGTCGGGAACCGCGTCTGTCACCTGGGCGACCATCCCCGGATTGGTGCCCCACGTGATCATCGGCGAGATCGCGGCGGCGTCCACCTCGACTTCGGCGTCGAACTCGGCTCCCCCGTCGGTGGGGAGCTCCCGCCAGGCGGCGACCGCGGCCTCGAAGTCCCCGGGGGCGCCTGGACGGCCGGTAACCCACTGGAACGTGGTCTCATCGGGGGCGATCATGCCGGCGCGGCCGCCGCCCTCGATCGTCATGTTGCAGATCGTCATCCGGTTCTCCATCGAGAGCTCGCGGATGGTCTCACCCGCGTACTCGACCGCGTGACCGACCATGCCGCTGACGCCGAGCCGGCCGATCGTCGCCAGGATCAGATCCTTCGCCGTGACTCCGGCTCCGAGCTCACCCGAGTAGTCGATCCGCATCGTCTTGGGCCGCCGCTGGACCAGGCACTGGGTGGCGAGGACGTGCTCGACCTCCGAGGTGCCGATGCCGAACGCGAGCGCGCCGAACGCCCCGTGCGTCGACGTATGGCTGTCGCCGCAGACGATCGTCAGCCCCGGCTGCGTGATCCCCAGCTCGGGGCCGATCACGTGCACGATGCCCTGCCGGTCGGAGCCGAGCGAGTAGATGGGGATGCCGAACTCGGCGCAGTTTCGCTCCAGCGTCTCGACCTGGATCCGGGAGAGCTCGTCGGCGATCATGCGGGCCGCCGGGGTCCCGTCGGTGGGCACGTTGTGATCGGCGGTGGCGACCGTCTTGTCCGGTCGCCGCACGGACCGGTCCTCGAGCCGCAGGCCGTCGAACGCCTGCGGCGAGGTCACCTCGTGCACCAGGTGGAGGTCGATGTAGATCAGGCCCTCGGCGACCTCGTGGGCGTCCCAGATCTTGTCGAACATCGTCTTCGGCACCGGTCAGCTCCTGCGCAGCCCGGCGGCGACCACCGCGAGCAGCTCCGCCGGATCGTTCGAATTGTTCTCGAAATGGTGGGCCAGGTCGGCGTCGAAGGTCACGCTGTCGCCGGCGCGGAGCTCATGGCCCTGTCCGTCGACGACGAGGGTCGCGGTGCCCTCGAGCATGACCGCGGTCTCGCGGCTGCCGGGCTCGTGGATCGGCGGGTCGCCGGGCCCGCCCGTCACCGCGCCGGAATCCAGGCGATGAAGCGACACGTCCGCGCGCTGGCCCGGGAGGGGCGGCGTCAGCTCCTCGACGCGGTGCCCCGCTCGGCGGCGCTTTCGCCCCTCGCCGCGGCGAGTGAGGACGACGTGCCGGTCCTCGTCCAGCCGCAGGAGCTGCGACAGCGTGAGCTCGAGGCCCGCGGCGATCCGCGTCGCGACGGCGAGCGTCGGGCTCGTCTCCCCTCGCTCGACCTGGGACAGCATCGGGGCGCTCACGCCGCTGCGGTGAGCCAGGTCGCGAAGGGACAGGTCCATCGCTTCGCGCAGCGCGCGAACTCGAGCCCCGACCGCCGGAACCTCGTCGACCGCCGCGTCCGCTCCGGCGCGCTTCTCCGTGACTGTCGCCGCCATTCGCGCGTACGTTATCACGTACATGTGTTAGGAATTGCCTTGACACGATCCCACCACTGTGAGAGGGTCGGCCAGAGGAGAAGTTTCGGCCTGCGACGCCGCTGGTGCGGATGTCGGCGAGGTTGGTGACCCGTGTGCGACGCGTGGCAGCGGCTCCGCAGGCCGAGCCTCTCCACTGTCGACGGGGAAGTCGCCAGCAGTGATCGAGGATCCAACTTCGAGACGCAGCTTTCTCGCCCGTACCGGGGCGGCGGCGGGGGCGCTGGCGGTCACCCTCGGATTCCCAGGCGCCGCTCTCGGCCGTGGACGGCGCCGAAAGCGGGTCTACCGGCTCGCACCGGAGGGCGCTCACTATCACTGCAGTAAGTCGGAGCAGGCGACGCACAGCTGCGCGGCCTGCAAGGCGTGCCACAAGCACGCCCGGAACAAGCTCTATGCCAGCCGCGAGGCCGCCGCGAAGGATCGCCTCCGCGCGCATCCCGGCTGCCGGTGCGGCGTGAAGCGCGGCCGCAAGCTGCCCAAGGACAAGTGGCACGACCTGTTCCGGCCCAAGCATGGCAAGCACCATGAGGTCGTGGACAAGCGCGACCACCGGGTGCAACGGATTCTGAAGTCCTGACGACCGAGCCCGTTTAGGGCGGTCGGCCCACGACATTGACGGGGTTAAGGGCGCTATAGCCCACCTAACGCCGTCAATGCTTCGTGATTGCCTCGGTGGCAGCGAGGCCCGGCGCCCTAGCGCCGCTGCTTCGCGGGCCTCACCAGGACCTCGTTGATCGCCACTCGGGGAGGGCGGGACAGCGCATAGACGATTGCGTCCGCGATGTCGGTCGCCTCGAGGACCTCGCCGATCTCATCGCGCATCTTCTCGGTCGCCTCGACCACCATCGGATGCTCGTTGTGGCCCTGGAGCTCGGTGTCGACGAAGCCCGGCTCGACGCAGGTCATGCGGATGTTCGCGTGCAGCGCCTCCTGACGAAGCGCCTCCGAGAACGCGACCACGCCCCACTTGGTCATGTTGTAGACCGCCGCGCCCAGGGTGGCCTGGCGCCCGGCGACGGACGAGACGTTGACGATATGACCGCCGCCGCCCTCGCCCATGATCGGGAGCGCCGCGTGGGTGCAGTACAGGAGGCCGAGGAGGTTCACGTTGATCATCCGCTGCCAATGCTCGACCTCCGCTCCCGTCACCGGCCCGAGCAGCATCACGCCCGCGTTGTTGACCAACACGTCGAGCCCGTCCAGCGCGGCCGCGGAGTCCTCGATGAACGAGCGCGCCGCCGCCTCATCGGTGATGTCGACCTCTTGCACGTGGACCGCGCCGTCAACCCGCTCCGCCAAAGCCTCAAGTCGATCACGGCGGCGCGCGCCGGCGGCCACGGTCGCCCCCTCGCGAACGAGGGCGTCCACCGTCGCCTCGCCGATTCCCGATGAGGCGCCGGTGACGACGGCCCTGCGGCCTTCGAGCGAGCGCGCCACGCCTATGGCCCGGGCGTCGCGGGCTCGGCCGCCGCCTCCGCGGCGACCACCTCCGCCTCCCGGACGGCCGCCCCCTCGAGCGCGTTCGAGAGCGCGCGGACGTAGGCGCGCGCCGAGGCCTCCAGGATGTCCGTGGCGACGCCCTGTCCGCTCGCAAGGCGCTCATGGGCACGCAGCATGACCGTGACCTCGCCGAGCGCGTCCTCGCCCTCGGTCACCGCGGAGACGGTGTAGGAGTGGAGCTCCGACTCCACTTGGGTCGCCACGCGGATCGCGCCGAAGATTGCGTCCACCGGCCCGTCCCCGCTCGATTCTCCGACCGAGTCGGCGCCCGACGGCAGGCGGACGGTGACGCTCGCCCGTGGCTCCGTGTGGGAGCCCGCCGTGACCTCGAACGACTGGAGAACGTAGCGCTCGGCCGACTCGCGCATCTCCTCGGAGACGATCGCCTCGAGGTCCAGCGACGTGACCTGCTTCTTCTTGTCCGCGACCTCCTTGAAGCGCACGAACGCCTGGTTGAGCGCATTGCCTTCGACCCTGAAGCCGAGCTGCTCGAGCGCGTCTCGCAGAGCGTGGCGACCCGAATGCTTGCCGAGCACGATCGAGTTGGACTCGAGCCCCACGTCGCGTGCGTCCATGATCTCGTAGGTCGTGCGCTCCTTGAGCACGCCGTCCTGATGGATGCCGGACTCGTGCGCGAAGGCGTTGCGCCCGACGATCGCCTTGTTCGGCTGGACGGAATAGCCGGTGAAGCGCGACACCATGCGACTGGTGCGCGCGAGCTCGCGCGTGTCGAGGCCGGTGTCGAGTCCGTGAGCGTCGCCTCTGGTCCGAAGCAGCATCACGATCTCCTCCAGCGAGCAGTTTCCGGCCCGCTCCCCGATGCCGTTGACGGCGCACTCGACCTGGCGCGCGCCCGCGAGCACGCCGGCGTAGGAGTTGGCCACGGCCAGGCCCAGGTCGTCGTGACAGTGGACGGAGAGCCGCACGTTCGCGAGCTCGGGGACGAGCTCGTAGACCCGCGCCAGGTACCGCTGGTACTCGGCCGGCGTGGTGTAGCCGACGGTGTCCGGGATGTTGATGACGGTTGCTCCCTCGGCCACGGCGATCGCGCAGACCTCGGCCGTGAACTCCACGTCCGCGCGGGTCGCGTCCATCGGCGAGAACTCGACGTCCTCGCAATAGCTCCGCGCCAGGGCCACCGCCGCGCGCGCCTGGCCCTTCACGTCCTCGCGAGTCGTCCGGAGCTGATGCTCGATGTGGATGTCCGACGTGGAGACGAACGTGTGGATCCGGGCATGCGCCGAGTCCTTGATCGCGCCCCACGCCGCGTCGATGTCGGCCTTGTGCGTGCGTGCCAGGCCGCAGATGACGGGGCCATCCACCTCGCGGGCGATCGCGTGAACGGCCTCGAAGTCGCCGGGGGAGGTGATCGGGAAGCCGGCCTCGATCACGTCCACGCCCAGCCGCGCGAGCTGCTGCGCGATCTCCACCTTCTCCTGCGTGTTCAGGGAGATCCCGGGCGACTGCTCGCCGTCCCTGAGCGTGGTGTCGAAGATGTGGACTTGGTTATCGCCGGTTACGTGCGGGCCATTCATTGGCCGTTCCTCCTTCTCGAAAACTCTGATGACCTTGTCAGTCGCGGCTATCGCGCCGCCAGCGCTACTCCCCCCGCAGGGGGAGGAGAAGGAGAAGCGCCAGGGCCTGGAGCCGCGGGGAGGTCATCGGGCTGGGACTTTAGCGCACGCCTTCAGGCGAACCCCGGGCGGACTGACCGGATGCCGCATCATCCTTGTGCCTCCGCCATGGCAGCCGGCGCCCGTTCGCGAAGCGCTCCTCCGCACGATGCAGCTTGCGCTCGTCGTAGAACAGCCGCGCCCAGAGGGAGCGCGGGCGGCCGAGCCGAAATGCGGCGGCGATCCCGATCGGTGGGATCAGGAACCCGACGATGGCGACGCCGAACTTCTCCTTGGCAAGGTTGACGACGGCCGCGACGATCCCGGTGAACCCGAACGCGCCCACGAGGGCGAAGATCGCGTCCTCGACCTGCGTCGCGACGTCGATCCAGGCACTGAAGCCGATCAGGACCATCCCGCTGGTGGTCGCGGCGACGATCACCGCATCGATCGACTTGCGCCCGTCCTGGGCCCAGTAGACGTCCTTGAGGTCGAGCCACAGGGCGAACTCGTCCAGGGTCAGGCCGGTCCCGATGCCGAAGAAGATGGCAACGAATTCCTGCCACGGCGATGGCGGCCTGATCGCCACGCCGACGTAGCCCGTGATCAGGAGCAGGACGATCCCCCAGACGAGGTGGTGGATATGGGTCCCCCCCACCTGGACGTTCCCCGGCCACCAGCTGACCTGCGCGCGGATCATGTGCGCGCTGGTTCGGATGAAACCGAACGTGACGAGAAACGCCACGAAGAACAGGAATTCGGGCTGGCGCCCCGTGTCGACGATGGCGCGGTCGTAGACACTCGTGACGCTGGCGAGGATCGGCGTCAGCACGGACGGAGGGTAACGGCGCCTCGCGGGGCTACGGAACCAGGACGACCTTGCCTACGTTCCGCCGCTCTTCGATGAAGCGATGGGCCTCGGGACCGCGGTCGAACGGGAACGCCTCGGCGACGACCGGACGCAGGTCCCCGTTCCGGAAGGCCTCGAGCAGGGGCTCGGTGAGCCGCTCGACGTCTCCCTCGCGATCCCACCACGACAGCATGTTGAGCCCGAAGATCCCCTTGTTCTCGTTGATGACGCCCATGCTCTTCCACCACGGCATCGTCGCCACGGGCATTCGCGCGAGGCTGCGGACGGCGCCGACCAGATCGCGCTTGCCGCTCCCCGTCTGGAGCTCCGATGCCCCGTACATGATCAACCGTCCGCCCTGCCGCAGGAGGCGGTAGTCCTTGCGGAACGAGGTCGGACCCAGCGCGTCCATGATCACGTCCACCCCCTCGCCGCCGGTGATCCTCCTGACCTCGTCCTCGAAGTCCGCCGAGCGGTAATCGATCGGGTGGTCCACACCCTGCTCGCGAATCGCGTCGTGCTTGGAGGCGGACGCCGTTCCGAAGATCTCCGCGCCGATCCCCCTCGCGATCTGCGTCGCGGCGATGCCGACGCCGCCGGCTGCCGCGTGGATCAGAACCCGCTCGCGAGCCTTGAGGCCGCCCATGATCACGAGCGCGGCGTAGGAGGTCCCGTAGTTCACGGGGAAGGCGGCGCCCTCCTCATAGGAGACGCCGTCCGGGAGCGGGATCACGTAGCTCGCCGGGACGGTCACGAGCTCGGCTTGGCCGTTGAAGCGGGTCGCGGCGAGCACACGGTCGCCCGCGGCAAACCCTTCGACCCCCTCCCCCACCGATTCCACGTCGCCGCCGACCTCGTATCCGAGGACGCAGGGCAGCTTGGGGGCGTCCGGATACATGCCGATCCGCGCCATCGTGTCGGCGAAGTTGATGCCGGCGGCTTTGACCGCGATCCGGACCTCGCCGGGACCCACCGGCGGGTCCGGTCGCTCCTGCACCCGCATCACCTCGGGAGGGCCGACCTGCGTGAGCACCACGGCGCGCACGGTGATGACCCTACCCGTCGAGGCGGGCGCGCGCGACCGCGGCGCGTTTAGAAGTCCACGGCGCGGCCGGCGTGGAAGCCGTCGAGCTTCAGGATCTCGTCCAGGAGCTCGTCCGGCACGGGTGCGTCGGTGGTCAGCGCGAGCACGGCCTCGCCTCCCGACGATTCGGCGCCCACCGCGGCCGAGGCGATGTTGACCCCGCGCGTGCCGAAGATCGTCCCGACGCGGCCGATCATCCCGGGCTGGTCCTTATAGCGGAAGACCACGAGGTGGTCGGCGAACGGCATGTAGAAGCTCTCCCCCCACGCCCGCACCAGGTGAGGAAGGCTGCGCGGGCCGACCGCCGTCCCCGATACCTCCACCGCGTCCTCACCGGTCCCCAGCCGCACGGTGACGAGCTCGGTGAACTCCTCGGAGAGCACGTCCTTCAGCTCAGTCAGCTCGATGCCCCGCTCCTCGGCCAGGGCCGGCGCATTCACGAGGTTGACCTGCTCCTCGGTGTGGCCGGAGAGGATCCCGACCAGGACGGCGATCCCGAGCAGCCGGGTGTCGTGCTCGGCGATGCGACCCCGGAACTCGGCCGTGATCCTGCCGACCGAGGCGTCGCCGAGTTCCTGCGCCAGCCGGCCCAGGCGCTCACACAGGGGCACGAAGGGAGCGAGGGCCTCCATCTCCTCCGGCCGTACCGCGGCGATGTTGACGGCGTTCGTGACCACTCCGCCTGACAGGGCGCGCCGCACCTGGTCGGCGGTGATCGTCCCCGCGCGGTCCTGCGCTTCGGCCGTGGAGGCGCCGAGATGCGGGGTCACGACGACGTTGTCGCGGCCGAACAGCGGGTGCTCGGTGAACGGTTCCGTCGGGAAGACATCGAGCGCGGCGCCTCCGACCTTGCCCGAGTCCAGCGCCGCCTCGAGCGCCTCGAGGTCCACGAGCTCGCCGCGGGCACAGTTGATGATCCGCACGCCGTCCTTCATGAGAGAGATGGCCTCGGCGTCGATCCAGTTGACGGTCTCGGGGTCTTCGGGAGGTGGATCGTCACGATGTCGGCGTCGGCATAGAGCTCGTCGCTCGCCTCCGTATGCTCGACGCCGAGCTCGCGAAAGCGCTCGGCGGCGACGAACTTGTCGAACGCGATCACGTTCATCTCGAACGCCTGGGCCCGTTTCGCGACGAGCTGACCGATGCGGCCGAACCCGATGACGCCGAGCGTCTTGCCGTAGAGCTCGCTACCGGCGAACCGGGACCGGGCCCACTCTCCGTTCGCGAGCGAGGCGTTGGCCCGGGGGATGTTGCGGGACAGCGCGAGCGCCAGCGCGAGCGTGTGCTCAGCCGCCGCGACCGAATTGGACTCCGGCGCGTTGACGACCACGATCCCCCGCTTCGTCGCGGCATCCACGTCGACGTTGTCCACGCCGGTCCCCGCCCGGCCGATGACCTTCATTCGCTCCGCGCGCTCGATCAGATCCGCGGTCACCTTGGTGGCCGACCGCACCACGATCGCGTCGAAATCCGCGATCCGCTCGCGAAGTTCCGCCTCCGACATGTCGAGGCCGAGCTCGACCTCGAATTCCTCGCGCAGGAGCGCGACCCCGGAGTCGGCGATCCTCTCCTTGACCAGGACGCTCGGCTTGCCGTCGGCGAGCGCCACTACCCGACTGGCTCGGGCGCACGCCCCGCTTCGGCGAAGACCCGCTGGGCACCCGCCGCGCCGGCCCCCGGCTCGACGTCGTGTCCGAGGTCGCGAAGCGCCAGCTCGAGGGCGGTGAGCGCGACGACGATGTCGAACGCACCGTAATAGCCGCAGTGCGCGATGCGGGCGATCTTCCCCTTGAGGTGACCCTGGCCCCCGGCGATCGTCACGCCGTAGGCGTCGCGCATCAGCTTCGGGACCTTGGCGCCCTCGATGTCCTCGGGCAGCCGCGCGACCGTGACGACGTTCGCGCCCTCGTCGTCGGGGCCGAAGCGCTCCAGCCCCAGCGAGTCGATTCCCGCACGGGCGGCCCGCGCCAGCAGCGCGTGGCGCCCGTAGACGTTCTGCAGTCCCTCCTCGAAGATCAGTTCCAATGCGACGTCGAGGGCGCGGAAGAGCGTCACCGCGGGCGTGAACGCCGAATTCGGCGGCTCCTCCTTCTGGCCGGCCGCAGTCCGCTGCCAGTCGAGGTAGTAGCGGCCTGCCGGGTTCTCCGCGGCGCGCGCCATCGCGCGGTCGGATACCGAGGCGAAGGCGAGCCCGGGGGGACACATCAGCGACTTCTGCGAGCCGGCAACCACCACGTCGACGCCCCAATCGTCCTGGGGCAGCTCCACGGCTCCCAGGCCCGACACCGCATCCACGCACAGGACCGAATCGTGCGCCAGCGCAACCTCGTTGAGGGCCTGGATGTCGTTCACAACGCCGGTGGACGTCTCGGACTGGGTCACGTAAACCGCGCGGGCCCGGCCCCCGAGCTCCGCCAGCGCCCGATCGAGAACCTCCGGGTCCACCTTCGTGCCCCACTCGAACTCCAGGTGGCGTGTCCGCGCCCCGTAGGCGTCGCAGAGCTCCGCCCAGCGCTCGCCGAACTTGCCGCACGACGCGACCACCGCCGGCTCGCCGGGGATCACCAAGTTGGCCACGGCGGACTCCATCGCCCCGGTCCCGGTCGCCGCGAAGCAGAGGACCTCGTTCTCCGTCGCGAACACTCGAGGCAACCGCTCGAGCACCCGCGCGTAGATCTCTACGAACGCCGGTGCCCGGTGGTAGAGGATCGGCTCCGCCATCACCTGCGAGACCCTGGGCGGCAGCGGCGTCGGGCCCGCGGTGAGGATGTACTGCTTGGCGAAGATGTCGGGGCCGTCGGCCATGAGAAGGAGAAGTGAGAATAGGCGGCGGCGCGGAAGAATAGCTCCGGCGGATCCCCGCTCGACCAGCGCCCTATACCGCGATTGTCGGATTCGTAGGCATATGTCCGACAAACCCGACAATCGTGGGCCGGCGACGATTAGCATCAGCATCGTGGGCGAGGACGTCATTCAGGGTAAGGGCTACGCCGTCCGGCGCATCGACCGGATCGGCGACGCGTACGGCTTCCGGAAGATCCGCCGGGAGCTGGGCGTCGGCGCCTTCGGCGTGAACGCGACCTCCATCCCGCCCGGCTACGAGGCCGGCGGCTACGTCGACCGCGACGGCCGCGTCCCCGACGGCGAGACGAGCAGGTTTGGACCCTCCGGACCCCCGGGCGCGTGAAGGCCCACACCGTCTACAAGACGTTCGAGACGCCGGAGCGGCGCGAGTTCATCCGGATCACCGACGACGTCCAGGCTGCGGTTGATGACGCGGGAATCGCCGAGGGCATGGTCCTGGTGTCCGCAATGCACATCACCGCCGGCGTCTGGGTCAACGACGACGAGCCGGGCCTCCACGCCGACACGCTCGAGTGGCTGGACAAGATCGCGCCGCCCAGCTGGACTGAGCCGGCGAACGAGGTCGCGCGCCAGATCTCGCCCGACCCCGGCGACTACCGCCACCACCGCGGCGGTGAGGACAACGGGGACGCCCACCTGAAGAACCTGCTCGTCCACCATCAGGCGATCATCCCCGTGACCGATGGCCGGCTGGATCTCGGGCCGTGGCAGCAGATCTTCTACACCG
>CAWCQE010000027.1:0-14451 GCA_963797665.1 uncultured Actinomycetes bacterium
AGGACGAGTACATCGAGGTCGACCCCGGCGAACTGACCGGGATCCTCAGCGTTCCGGGGTGGCTGCGCGACGTCGGGCTGATGGCGTGGCTGCTGGTCGGCATCGGCGTTTTCGTCGCGGGCATGATCTGGATCCTCGGGCTGACGGAGGTGATCGTCGCTCCCTTGATCGCGGCTTCGGTGATCGCCGCGGTCGCCTCGCCGCTCGTCGCCTGGCTCGCCCGGCACCGGGTGCCGAGGTCGCTCGGGGCCGTCCTCGTTCTGCTCTTGATCGTCGCGGCCGGCGTCGGGATGACGGTGATGGTGGTCACCGGGATCACCGGCCAGGGCTCCGAGATCACCTCGCAGGTAGACAGCGCCAAGGACACGATCGGCGGCTGGCTTCAGGACCTCGGGCTCGACCCGAGCAAGGCGGAGCAGGCGCAGGCGGACGCAACGCAACGGGATCACCGACAGCGGGGACGCGCTCCTCAACGGGATCGCGATCGGGATCGAGAAGCTCTCCTCGCTCGCGTTCTTCCTCGCGCTGACCGCACTCAGCCTCTTCTTCCTGCTCAGCGATGGGCCCAGGATCCGCGCCTGGGTGGACGGCCACATGGGCGTGCCGCGAGACGTCGGGCAGGTGATCACCCAGCGGGTCCTGGGGTCGTTGCGCGGCTACTTCCTGGGGGTGACGATCGTCGCCGCATTCAACGCCGTCGTGGTCACGCCGGGGCGTTGATCCTGGGCGTGCCGCTGGCCGGGACGATCGCCGCGGTCACCTTCATCGGCGCCTACATCCCCTACCTCGGCGCCTGGGCCGCGGGCGCGCTTCGCGGTCCTGCTGGCGCTCGGCGACGCCGGGGCCGATGCCGCAGCCGGGATGATCATCGTCGAGCTGCTCGCCAACGGCCTCCTGCAGCAGTTGGTGCAACCGTTCGCGATGGGCGCGGCGCTCGGTATCCACCCGCTCGCTGTCCTGATCGTGACGATCGGCGGCGGGGCCCTGTTCGGGATGGTGGGCCTGGTCCTGGCGGCGCCGATGACCTCGGCCGTGGTCCGGATCTCGGCCGACCTCAGCCGCGCTCGCGCCGCCGAGGCCGAAGCTCTGGCTGCGCGAGAACCGCCGCTCAGTGCCGAGCCGGCCCCCGGCTGACCGAATCCACGGCCTCGATGGTCGTGTGGAAGACCGGCGTGCGCACCGCCTCGAACGTGCCGGCGCGCTCCCACAGTTCACTGATCGACGACTCGACCCGCGCCACGGCAACCTCGATCCCCTGCGCGCCCAGCTCGTGGGCGAGGTCGGTGAGCACATCGGCGCCGTCGGTGTCGGTCTGGGAGATCGCCTCGCGTCGATTACCACCGCCCGGACCGGCTCCGCTGCTTCGCCGACGAGCTTGCGAACCGCGTCGCGAAAACGGTTGGCGTTGGCGAAGAAGAGCGGCCCCTCGATCCGGACCACGATCACCCCGGAGTGGTCTCCAGGCCCTCGTGGCGGGTCAGATCGAGGTAGGCGTCGGAGCCGGGACGCGTGCCGAGCGCGCGAACTCCCGGGGCCGAGGCGCGAGCGACCAGCAGCAGCAGCGACAGCACGACGCCGATCACGATCCCCTGGATGATCCCGAAGAAGAGGATCCCGAGCCCGGCGCCCATGAAGAACACCCAGTCGGGGCGGTTGACGCGGTAGTAGCGCCGTCCGTCGGCCACGGTGATCAACCCGACCATGGCGTCGATCACCACCGCTCCGAGCGCAGCCCCGGGCAGATCCTCGAACAGCCCGGCGAGGAAGAGCATCGTCATCAGCACCATCGCAGCGTTGATCAGGGAGGCCATCTGGGTGCGCTGCCCGGCGACGTCGGCGACCGAGCTCTTCGAGAGGCTGCCGTCGTTGACGAACCCGCCGACCAACCCCGCGGCGCCGTTGGCCATGCCCTGGGCGACGAGCTCCTGGTCGGGGTCGATCTCGTAACCGTGCTTGCGGGAGACCAGGCGGCCGGCGGCGAGCGTCTCCGAATAGCCGACGAAGAGCACCGAGAGCGCGCCGACCACGAGCGTGCCCACCTCGTTCGACCCGACTCCGGGCAGGCCGATCTCGAACAGCCCGGTCGGAACGTCGCCGGTGATCGCGACGCCGTGCTGGTCGAGGTCGAGGACTGAGGTGACGGCGATCGAGAGCGCGACGACGATCAGCGCCCGCGGCCATTTTGGGCGCAGGTAACGCATCGCAAGCAGGAGCCCGAGCGAGCCGACTCCGACCGCGAGCGTGGTCAGCGAGGTGTCGGGGATCGACTTGATTAGGTCGACGAGATCCTCGGCATAGGTCCCGTCACCGGCCGGGACACCGAACAACTTCGGCGCCTGGTCGATCACGATCCCGATCGCGAAGCCGAGGATGAAGCCGGCGAGCACAGCCCGGGAGAGGAAGTTCGCCACCCACCCCATCCGCAGCACGCCGAGCACCACATAGACGGCGCCGGCGGCGAGCGCGAGCGCCGCCGCCCACTCCGCCGCCTTCGCGCTGCCGAACGCACCGGCGCCGGCGAGCGGCGTGATCACCGCTGTCGAGACGGCGGCCACGGTCGCGCTCGGGCCCTGGACGACCTGCCTCGCCGTGCCGAAGATCGCGTAGGCAATCAGGGCTGCAAACGCGGTGTAGAGCCCATACTGGACCGGAACCCCGGCGATCGCCGCGTAGGCGAGGCCCTGGGGGATGAGCAGTGCCCAGACCGAGAGGGCGGCCACTCCGTCGTCCTTGAGCCAGGCCCGGCGGTACTGCGGCAGCCAACCGACGATGGGGGCATATCTGGCCAACCGCTCGATGCATCGATTAGATCACGCGTCCGGCGGGGCGAATCACCCCGAACGGATGATGCGCCCACGCCTCGGCGGGACTAGATTCCCTCACATGGCATCCGTCACCCAGGAACAGTCGCGCGCCGCGGCCGCAGGCGCGACCCCGGCTGAGCACGCCGCGCTCGGCAAAGCGGCCCGCTCCGAGGTTCCCCGCTCCAGCCACGGCGACTGGGAGCCGGCGGCGGATCGCGCTGACCCGCTCGAGGTGCTCGAGGCCGAGGACGCCGACCGGGTCCCCGAGCTGGTACCGCTGCGCCACGGCCGCATGCTCGTCTCGGCCTTCACCTTCTACCGCGGCGCCGCGGCGATCAT
The DNA here is from genome assembly GCA_963797665.1 of uncultured Actinomycetes bacterium. Taxonomy (GTDB): domain Bacteria; phylum Actinomycetota; class Thermoleophilia; order Solirubrobacterales; family 70-9; genus AC-56. Next base: position 3,144 of record CAWCQE010000027.1, read on the forward strand.
GGCCGCCGACCTGGGGCCGACGCCGACCTCGGGGCTACCGGTGCAGGCGTGCGGCGATGCGCACCTCTCCAACTTCGGCGCCTACGCTGCCGCCGACCGCAACCTGGTCCTCGACATCAACGACTTCGACGAGACCCTGCCCGGGCCGTGGGAGTGGGATCTGAAGCGGCTGGCGGCCAGCTTCGAGATCGCCGGCCGCGACCGGGGGTTCGGCGATGCGCAGCGGGGCGAGATCGTGCTCACCGCCGCGCGCACCTACCGCGAGCACATCCGAGAGCTCGCTGAGCTCAGCAACCTCGAGGTCTGGTACAAGCGCCTTGACGTCTCGCAGGTCCGCGAGGCGTTCGCGCCGGTGGCCACCAAGAAGGAGCGCAAGGCCTTCGATCGCAACGTCGCCAAGACGCAGCGCAAGGATCGGCTGCGCGCCTTCTCGAAGCTGACCACCCGCGTCGACGGGGAGCTGCAGTTCGTCAGCGACCCGCCGGTGCTCGTGCGGTTCGACGACATCTTCTCGGGCAAGCAGCTGAAGACGGCGCAGACGAGGCTGCACGAGGTGCTCGAGGCGTACCGGGAGACCCTCGACGGCGAGTACCGCCATCTCTTCGACCAGTACCACTTCGTCGACGCCGCCCACAAGGTCGTCGGCGTGGGCAGCGTCGGCACCCGCGCCTGGGTCGCCCTGTTCGTCGGCCGCGACGAGGACGACCCGCTCTTCCTCCAGGTCAAGGAGGCCCAGCCGTCGGTGCTCGAGCCGTTCACCGCGCCAACCGAGTTCCCCCACCAGGGCCAGCGGGTGGTCGAGGGCCAGCGGCTCACCCAATCGAGCAGCGACATCATGCTCGGCTGGCTTTCCGCGGTCGGGCCGGACGACAAGAAGCGCGACTTCTACGTGCGCCAGCTGTGGGATCAGAAGGGGTCGGCTGCGGTCGACACGATGACGCCGCGACAGATGACGGCCTACGCGCAGATCTGCGGCGGGATCCTCGCCCGCGCGCACGCTCGCTCCGGCGATCGGATCGCGATCGGCGCCTACCTCGGCGGCAGCGACAGCTTCGACCGGGCGATGACCCGTTTCGCCACCGCCTACGCGGACCAGAACGAGCGCGACTACGCGGCGCTGCAGGCCGCGGTCGAGGACGGTCGTCTCGCGGTCGAGCGGGAGGCTGATTGATGGCCGGCCCACGCTCGTCGGCCCGCTGAGGGTCGAGAAGGAAGGGGTTCAGGCGACCTGACCGATGGGCAACCTTGTCCCGCTCGCGCTTGCGGCGGCCTTCTATCCCACGACGCTCGCGGTCGTCGTGATCATCTTCACCCGCCCCAACCCGGCCCGGTTGCTGGGGGCCTTCTTGATCGGCGGCTTGACGACCAGCGTCCTGGTCGGGCTCGGCGTGCTCGCGCTGATCAAGGGCTCGGGAGTAGTCGGCGGCAGCTCATCGCACTCGATCAGCCCGACGATCGACGTGATCGCCGGGCTCCTGTCACTCTCGCTGGCATTCCTGGTCGCGACGGGCCGCCCGCTTCCGTTCGCCGGCCGCCGGGCGGAACGCAAGTCCGCCAAGGCGGACGCGACCGCCGAGCCGAAGGACCCGTGGTCGAAGCGGATGCTCGAGCGCGACTCGCTGGCGGTGGCCTTCGGCCTCGGGATCCTCATCGACCTCCCCAGCGTCTGGTACCTGGCGGCGCTCAAGGACATCGCCGAGGCGGGTCACTCGACCGGCGCCGACATCGCCCTGGTGCTCCTCTTCAACGCGATCATGTTCGTCCTGGTCGAGGTCCCACTCGCCTTCTATCTGCTGGCGCCCGAGCGGGCCGCGGCAGGGGCGGCGCGCTTCGACGAGTGGTCGCGGTCGCACCTGCGCCAGATTGGAGCCGTGGTGGCGACGGTGATCGGCGCCTACCTGCTCATCAACGGAATCGTCGGCCTCGCCTGACGAGACAACAAAGAGGGATTCAATGACCACACTCGCCCCCACGCCCGATCTCGCCGACCTCGACGTCAGCAACCTCGACCTGTGGCGGGACGGCCCTCCGCACGAGACCTTCAAGCGCCTGCGCGCCGAGGAGCCGCTGCACTGGAGCGAGCTCGGGGACTTCGCCGATGAGAACGGCTTCTGGTCGGTGGTTCGTTTCGAGGACATCGCCGCCGTCGGCCGCGACCACGAGACCTATCTCCTCGAAGCGGAGCATCATCCTGGTCGACAAGCTCGTGTCCGAGCCCGGAGCCCCGGATCCGATCGACATCTCGGCGAACATGATGATCACCCAGGATCCGCCCCGCCACGACCGGCTGAAGGCGCTGGTGCAGAAGGCGTTCACACCGAAACGGGCGATCGAGCACACCGCGCGGATGCGCGAGATCATCAACATGGTCTGGGATCGGGCGCTGCAGAGCCACCCAGACGGCCGCCTCGACCTGGTCCAAGACGTCGGCGTTTACGTCCCGTCGATGGTGATCGGCGACATGCTCGGGGCGCCGCGCGAGGACGCCGACAAGCTCGTCGACTGGACCAACCGCACCACCGCGTTCGAGGACCCGCGTCTGGTCCCGGACCTCGGCGACGTCTGGCGGGCCCTGGAGGAGTTCATCCCGTACGTCAACGCGATGGTCGAGGAGCGTGAGTCCAACCCGACCGACGACCTGACCACGGCCTTCATCGAGGCCGAGGTCGACGGCGAGCGCCTCTCCCACGAGGAGGTGCTGATGTTCTTCTTCCTGCTCATGGTCGCCGGCAACGACTCGACCCGGTCGGTCTTCACGTCCGGGATCAAGAGCCTGCTCGACGATCCCGAGCAGATGCAGATCGTGCGCTCCGGCGAGGTCCCGCTCGAGCAGGTGGTCGAGGAATTCGTCCGCTTCCACCCCGCCTTCGCCTATATGCGCCGGACCGCCACCCGCGACACCGAGCTCGCCGGCAAGCAGGTGAAGGCGGGCGACAAGCTGGCGCTCTGGTACGTCTCGGGCAACCGCGACGAGGCCGTCTTCGACGAGCCCGACCGTTTCGACGTCCGGCGCCAGCCAAACCCGCACCAGGGCTTCGGCGGCGGCGGGCGCCATTTCTGCCTCGGTGCCGGCCTCGCCAGGCTGGAGCTGAAGCTCTGGATCGAGGAAACGCTCGACCGGTTCGCGGAGATCGAGCTCGACGGCGAGACCGAGCGGATCAGCTCGACCTTCCTGAACCAGTACCGGTCGATCCCGGTGGCTCTTCAGACGGCCTGAGCAGCCGCAAAATGGGACTTGTTAGAGTCCCAAGCCGAACGGCTGACGCTCGTTCTTGGGCGGTCAGACATCGTCGGTTTGAGAAAGCCGCCGGCGAGACGACAAGGGGCAGACGTGCTTCGATCGCGACCGGCGCGGTCCGGCTATATCTCGGATTCCGAGTTGCTCCGGTGTGCGTTTGCGTTGGCCGAGCGGGCTCATGGCGAGCAGCGCCGCGCGACGGACCAAACCCGCTTCATCGAGCACGTGATGGAAGTCGGTGACCTAATCCATGCGGCCGGATTCGACGAACGCCTGGTCGCGGCCGGCCTGCTTCACGACGCCGTCGAGCGCGGTCAATTGAGTGAGGCCGACCTGCGGGCTGAGATGGACGACGACATTTGCGCCCTGGTCATGGCCCTCACCGAAGACGCCACGATCGAGCCTTTCGACAGGCGCAAGGAAGCGCTCAGGGAACAAGTACGGGGGGCGGAACTCGAGCGATGACAGTTTTCGCCGCCGACAAGCTCTCCGACATCCGCGGCTTGGCCAGGGCGGTCCTCCGACCTGAGGACTCGATCGAAGCGCGCATGGGGACGAGCGTCGAAGCCATGACGCGCCACTACGAAGACAGCGTCCGCACGATCGAGACGACGCACCCGAGTTGCCAGTTCATCCCTGAACTTCGAGCGGAGCTGGATGCGCTCGCGGCTGGCAACAGCGCCCGCGGCGCCGCCCCGACGAAACGCCCGCGGATGGAAGCGCTCCGGGTGGTCGCCGGTTCCGGACTGACCCACGAGGCCATGCCCTCCGCGCCCACCAAATCCCCGCTCGTGGACACCGCCTCCCCGGAGGAGCGCGCAGCGGCCGGCAAGGCGGCGCGAAAGGAGGTTCCGCGCTCGAGCCACGGGGAATGGAAGCCGGCAGCTCGCCGGCGAGATCCGGTCAAGGTGCTCGAGGACCAGGCCACGAGCCGCGTCCCGGAGCTCGTGCCGATCCGCTACGGGCGAATGCTGGCCTCGCCGTTCACGTTCTTTCGTGGCGCGGCGGCGATCATGGCGATGGACCTCGCGAAGACCCCTGATTCCGGGTTGCGCGTCCAGGCATGCGGCGACGCCCACCTCTCGAACTTCGGGGTGTTCGCCGCGCCGGATCGCCGCCTGGTGGTGGACGTCAACGACTTCGACGAAACCGTCCCGGGGCCCTGGGAGTGGGACGTCAAGCGTCTCGCAACGAGCTTCGCGATCGCCGGGCGCGACCGCGACTTCACCCCGACGCAGACCCGCGCCGCGGTCCTCCGCACGGTCCGCTCCTACCGTGAGGCGATGCGCGAGTTCGCCGCGATGCGGAACCTCGACGTCTGGTACGCGCGCCTCGACGTCGACACCGTCCTCGCCGATCTGGCCAAGGTCGCCGACGCCAAGCAGATGAAGGCGGCGCGGAAGAACGTCGCAAAGGCCGAAAAGAAGAACAGCATGAAGGCCTTCGATCGCCTCGTCCGGGTGGTCGACGGCGAGCCGCGGATCATCAGCGATCCGCCGCTGCTGGTCCCCGCCCGAGAGCTCGTCTCCAAGGATCAGCGCCACGAGCTCGAGGGGCTGATCCTTCAGATGCTCGGCCGCTACCGCGAGAGTCTCAAGGGCGATCGCCGCCACCTCTTCGACGGCTACCGGTTCGTCGAGATGGCCCGCAAGGTGGTCGGGGTCGGCAGCGTCGGAACCCGCGCCTGGGTGCTGTTGATGATGGGCCGCGACGGACAGGATCCGCTCTTCCTGCAGGCCAAGGAGGCCGAGGCCTCGGTGCTCGAGCCCTACGTCGGCGCGAGCGAGTTCGGAAATCACGGCGAGCGGGTGGTCGAGGGTCAGTGGCTGATGCAGGCCGCGAGCGACATCCTTCTCGGCTGGCTTCCGGCCCAGGGCTTCGACGGCCGCAAACGAGACTTCTACGTGCGTCAGCTCTGGGACGGCAAGCGCTCGGTCGAGATCGAGACCCTGCCGCCGGACGGGCTGGCGATCTACGGGCGGGTCTGCGGCTGGGCGCTGGCCCGGGCCCACGCGCGGTCCGGCGACCGACTCGCGATCCACGCCTACCTGGGCAAGAGTGAGAGCTTCGACCAGGCGATCGCCGAGTTCTCAGAGCGCTATGCGGACCAAAACGAGCTCGACTACGGCGCCTTGGCCGACGCGGCCAAGTCGGGACGCATCGAGGCGGAGACCGACCTCGACTAAGGGCACCGCAATCACGATCCGGGTTGCCCGCCCTTGATCAGGCCGATCAGTTCCTGGCCAATCCCAAGCGTCGGGTGATCCCCGGCAGCGATAACTTGGAGGTCCTTGCCCGGAGTGGGGACGAACATCGGCAGATCTGCCGCGCCGCCGGCGCCGTCACCGGTTCGCTTCTTCCCTTCGCGGGCGCCTCGGTCACGGTGATCGTGCCTCCGGCCTTGATCTGCGCCAGGAGCTCGATCATGGGTGGCCCAGCCGTCGAACAGGACCGTCGTCCTGGGCTTGAACCAGCGCCCCCAGGCCAGGACCAGGATTCCGCCGAGGATGCCGAAACCGGCCCCGATCGCGATGGCGAGGAGAAACTGAAGGACCTCCTCGCCGGCCGTCGCATGTCCGGCGACCACCGCGTTGAAGACGACGACGCCCAGCGTCGCGCCGATCGGGTCGGCGAACGTTCCCTCCCACTTCAGGACGGAGTTGACCGTCTTCGAAGGACGAATGAAACTGAGCAGCGGCCCGACCACCGTCGGGCCGGAGACGACGAGGACCGACCCGAGCACCAGCGCGACCTCGAAGGAGAGATCGAAGATCAGATAGGCGGCGACCGTCCCGACCACCCAGGTGACGAGGATCCCGAGGGTCACGAGCCGGCGGTAGACGCGAGCGACGCTGCCGCTCAGCTTCTTGAAGTTCAGGCCGAGGCCGGCCTCGAAGAGGATGATCCCGACGGCGATCGAGACCACGGTGGAGATCAGGGTCTCGCCCAGCAGTGCGTTGGGGTCGAGTGCGTCGATCGCGCCCGCGCCGAACCCAAGCGCGAGCAGCATCAGGATCGATGGGAGCCGCAGCACCTGGGCGATCAGCGGTGCCGCCGCCGCCAGCACGAGGATCAGCCCGACTTCGAACAGGGTCCGGGAGTCGCTCAGCGCAGCGAGCGGGAGCGGGTCGGGTAGCTCGATGATTTGGCTAACCCCGCATTCTCAACATCTCACCGCGTGCGGTGGCTAGGCGGAAACCGCCTTTGCCTTGATCGCGTCGAAGTCGGCCTGACTGATCGTGCCGGCGTCGATGATGGGTGAGCGTGCGCTCGCGGATCCCGTCGTGCTGGGCGATCAGGTCGACGAGCACGCCCAGGAAGAGGATGAGAATGATGAACACGCACCAAGGCGATCACCATGGCTCTCTCCATTCCGGCTCATTCGGCGTGACGCCTTTCAGCCTGCCCCGAGAACGTGGGGCGATTTGACCGGTGGGCCGATCCTATTACGGGGAGCGACGGGCTCCAAACGCCCCGCGCGGCTCGTCGCGGACGGTCCTCCCCTTGACGCCGGGTCCGATGGGCATAGGCTGGGTCGACCGGGATCTGCGGCAGAATCGAGAGCGGCCAGCGACGATACGGTGCTTGAGATCTAGGAAGCCGATGAGCACACGCGCGACTGGCGAGGACCCGAATCCAGGCTCAGACAGCTTCGTGCTGACGCGGTCACCCGGGTTCTGGGTGATCGTGCGCTACGCCATCTTGTTCGGGGTAGTGCTCGCCTTTGTGGCGCTGGCGTTTCTGGGATTGGTGAAGGGCGGCACTAACCTCTGGTTCACGCTTCCCGAAACCCCCGGATGGTTTGACGGGAGCCTCTGGTGGGTGGCGGTAACGGCGGGCGCCGGGCTGATCGTCGGCGCGCTGCGCCACTTCTTGCACGTCCCGCTCAAGCTGGCGGGCACCGTCAAGGAGATCAAGAGCGAGCGGGTCGAACCGTCCACCGTGCCGGGGGCGGTTGCCGTCTCGCTCGTGTCGCTGGCGGGCGGTGCGAGCCTCGGGCCCGAGGACGCGCTCGGAAAGATGGGGGGCGGGCTCGGCACCTGGGTCTCGGAGCGGCGGAACCTCCACGAGGAGGTCCGCGCGACGAACACGCTCAGTGGGATGTCCGCGGCGTACGGGGGCCTGCTGTCATCGCCGATCCTGGCGTCGATTCTCACGCTCGAGGTTGCGCGCCCGAAGGCGGCACGATTCGGCGACACGCTGGTGGGAGGTCTGCTCGCGTCCTCGGTCGCGTTCGCGATCTACTTCCCGATCGCGGGGTCGACGTTCGTTGGGCTCTACGAGGCGCCGGCATACAAGTACGAGGACTGGCAGTTGCTCGCGGCCGTTCCCCTCGGCCTCGTCGCCGGCGCGCTCGCGCTGGTCACTGCCATCGCGATCGGGGTGATGGCGAAGCTCATGGCTCCGCTCGCCAAGCGCACGATCCTTCGCCCGGTGCTCGGGGGGATTGCGTTCGGGCTCGTCGGCGTCGCCCTGCCGTTGACGCTGTTCACGGGAACCGATTCGCTCACGACCGTGATCCGCGATGGGACGGCGCTCGGCGCCGGTCTGTTGATCGCGGTTGTCTTCGCGAAGATCCTCGTGTTCGCGCTCTGTGAGGCCACCGGGTTCATCGGTGGGCCGTTCCTCGTGATGCTGTTCATCGGCGGTACGGCCGGAACCACCGCCCACGTGTTGATCCCGGGGCTGCCGGAGGGACTCGCGTTCACAGCGATCTTTGCCGCCCTACCTGGAGCGCTCGTCGCCGCACCGTTCTCGCTGATCCTGCTCGGCGTCCTCACGACCCAGATCGGCACGCTGCAGACCGCGCCGGTGGCGATCGCGGTGCTCACGGCGTACATCGCCGTCTCTGGATCCGGTGTGCTCACGTCCCTGGCACGCAAGCGGGGCAAGCGCGCGCATTCGACGACGTAGGAGGTCGGAAACGCCCTTCTCGGAGGGATGTTCCGCGGCGCGGCGACGGCCTCGCCGATCTTGAAGCGGTTGTGCTCGTCGAGCGTGTTGTAGAGCTGGGTGTTGGTGTGGAAGTACTCCTCGCCCGAGTCGGGGTTCGGCGCGTCCAGTCCGTCGCCACCGTGTATGGGACCACCTTGCGCTCGGCCCCATGCTCGGCCCACTCGGTGATCGGGTTGCTGAGCTCCTTTCCAATCACGCGCTCGGAGGTCTTGCCGTGGTCGGGCCCGTAGAGATGACCCAACAGGTTGTGAGAGATCGGTTCTCGAACAGGACCAGGACTACGTGGTCCAGCGCGTGGGAGGGCTATGAGTCATCGCGCTCGGCGATGCCGGGCGGTGCGACGCGACCGGCGTCGATGTCGCGGGCGAGCTTCGCCTTCTCCTCCAGGGCTCCCGGCGTGAGGACGCCCGACCCCGCGGCGTGGGAGATCGGGTCGCCACCGGCTCCGCGCAGGATGTAGGCGAAGCCGACAGCGATTATCGCTCCGGCGAGCGGGCCGACCACGTAGACCCAGTAGCTGGAGAAATCGGTGCCGACCAAAGCCGGGCCGAACGAGCGCGCCGGGTTCATCGAGGTGCCGCTGACCGGCGCCGACCACAATCCGGCCAGCGCGATGTAGCCGCCGACGCCCAGCGCCGCGATCGCGCCGACGTTCTGTGCCGCAGAGGCGGTGCCGAGGATGACGCTGACCAGGCCCGTCGTGAGCGCGATCTCCATCAGCAACGCCTGCCAGTCCTCGTAGCCGGGGCCGGGGAGCGTGGCGCCGAGATGCTCGACGTTCCCGAACACCGCGAGCAAGAACAGGCAGGCGAGGGTCGCGCCGAGCAGCTGGACGATGATGTAGCCAGGGACCCGCACCCAGGGGAAATCGCCGCGCAGGGCGAATGCCAATGAGACCGCCGGGTTCAGGTGCGCCCCCGAAACCGCGCCCATGAACAGGATGATCGCCATGACCATCAGGCCGGGCGCGACGACCGCCGCTGCGAGGACGATCTGACCCTTGCCGACCAAGATCCCGCCGCCGGCCGCGACCAGGACGAGCAGGAAGGTGCCGAAGAGCTCCGAGAACAACCGGCGCCATTCGAGCTTGGGGTCGTCCCACTGCTCGCGCGATCCGAACTCGAGCTCCAAGCGGTGTCGAACCCTCAGGTCGTCGACCCGCGGCGGGTCGGCGGCTTGCGCGGGGATATCGTGAGGCTCCCCCATTTCGTCCGACCCTATACCCGTCCGAGAGTGTGCAGTTTCGCCGGTTCGATCGACCTGGACCGTGCGAAGACGGCAGACCGACAGGGGATCGGCGGCCCGGGACAACTCGTCGCAACCAGGCCGGCGGAGCCGAAGACCTGATCGCCGACCGGACGCCGGTCAGCCGGCGTCGCGCGCGCAGCGAAAGCCGACGTTGCCCGCCGAGCTGTCGGGCGTGTTGCTCTGCCGGGCGGCGACGCGGTAGCGCCGACAGTACGAAGCGTGGCAGAGGTAGGACCCGCCCTTCTGGAGCTTGAGCTCGCCCGTTGCGGGACCGCGTGGGTCGTGGTCTCGATCCCGGGCGCGGTATCGGGTGTCGAACCAGTCGGCGGCCCACTCCCACACGTTGCCGGTCGCGTTGTGAAGTCCGTAGCCGTTCGGAGGAAAGGCATCGACCGGACAGGTGCCGTAGTACCCGTCAGCCTCAGTGTTCTTCGAAGCGAAGGTGCCCTGCCAGACATTCATCCGATGCTCGCCGCCCGGCTCGCGCTCGTCGCCCCAGGGAAAGACCTTGCCCTCAAGCCCTCCCCTGGCCGCGAACTCCCACTCGGCCTCGGTCAGCAGGCGCGTGCCTGCCCAGGAGGAAAAGGCCTGCGCATCGGCCCAGGAGACATGGACGACGGGATGGTCGTCACGTCCGTCAACCGATGACTGAGGTCCCTCTGGGTGTCGCCAATCCGAACCTTCGACCTTGCGCCACCACGGAGCCTGGACGACCGCCTGCGTCGGCGGGAAATCCTCAGGCAGCAGCCCTCCGAAGACGAACGACCAGCCGAACCGCTCCGCCTCAGTCGCATATCCCGTCGCCTCGGTGAACTCGGAGAAGTCCTGGTTGGAGACGGCGAAGCGGTCGACGCAGAATGAATCAACCGAAACCTCGCGCACCGGCCCCTCGCCGTCGCTCGGATAGACCCAAGGATCGTCGCTGCCGAGCAGGAACGAGCCCCCTGGGAGCAGCACCATGCGCTGGTCGAACGATGGCCCGGTGCTCGGGCCGTTCGGTACGGCGGGCCGGGAGGGAGTCCCTCGCTCCGCGACCGGGGCGCAGCACGGGGACCTCGCGGAGGCCTGATGACCCGGTTGCGGAGCTTCGTTGTGCACCTCCCTCAGCCTACGTGAAGATGTTCACCGCGCGGGCGATCACCAGTCCGAGGATGACGAGCGAGATCAGCGCCTGCGCGGCCATGGCGATCTTGGCCCAGGGCGCCAGCGGCATCGCATCCGTGGGACTGAACGGTGGCATTGGTGAAGCCCAGGTAGAGGTAGTCGACGTACCCAGGGCGCCACCCTGGGGGCGCGAGGTTCGGGTTCATCTGCTGCGGGAACGCAAGGTCCACCACGCGGTCCGGAGGCCGGTGGGCGCGCTCTGCCGCGCCGCCGCCATCCAGCTCCCAATAAAGGAAGGCGAAGGCGATGATGTTCGACACCCAAACGATCGCGCCCGCTTCCAGCAGCGCCGATGCCTCATGAGTCTGCTTGCCGCCGTTGATCAGATGGGAGATCAGGAGAGCCGTCGCCCACAGTGCACCGAGGATCAGCACGGTAACGAGCCCGAGCGAGAGCCTCCGCAGGGGCGTCGTGCGGCGGTCGATCTTGCCGGGATCGCCGACGATCAGAGCTCCGAGCAGACCGCCCTCGATCAGCGGGAGCAGCCAGCTAGGGCCGAGCCGCAAGTCGTCGGGCAGCAGGATGGACAGGATGGCCAGGCCGACCAGGGCGGTTGCCATGTGCCAGCGCGGCTCCCCGACGACAAGCTCTTCCGCGCCAGGCCCGCCGGCAACCATGCCGGTAATCCTACGTCGCAGTCACAGGACGGCGATCGGGTTCACCGGTGAGCCGGTCCCTCCGATGACGCGCAACGGTGCCGTG
>CAWCQE010000028.1:0-148580 GCA_963797665.1 uncultured Actinomycetes bacterium
CAACCACGTTCTGCACCAGAACGTCGTCGTGATGACCATCATGGTGAATCGGCTCCCGCATGTCGGGGAGGACGATCGTCTGCAGGCGGACCCCCTCGGCGATCCCGAGGACGGGATCATCCTGATCACCGCCCGGTTGGGCTATCACGACACCGCGGACATCCCTGCGCTGCTGCGGCTCTGCACGACCCAGGGACTGCTGGAGCGCCGCGCGAACCTGGACGATGCCTCCTACTTCGTCTCGCGCGCCGTCTTGATCCGTACCAAGGCGGGAGGGATGCCGCGTTGGCGCAAGCGGCTCTTCGTGCTCCTGTGGCACAACGCCGCCAGCCCGATCGAGTTCTTCCGGCTCCCCGAGGATCGCACCGTCACGGTCGGCGGACAGATCGGGATCTGAGCGGCAGGCCCGCCTCAGCCGTCGGGCGAGAGCAGCCCCGCCCAGACCCGGGTCATCGCGTCGACGAGCGCCGCGCGAGACGTGCCCGGGTTGTCCATCCACCAGAGCACGAGCGCGGCCATGCCCATGCTCATCAGCTCGGCGAGCGGCTCGATCTCCGCGGTGGGATCCGCGCGTCTGCCAGCGACCGGATGATGCCGGCGAGCACCTCGCGGGCGCGGGTGTGCACCTCGCGCCGGAATGCCCGCGACGTCCGGGCCACCGCCGGTGTCCCGGAAGAGCATGTGCCACGCGTACGAATGTGTCTCGACGTACTCCAGCCAGCCCTCGAGGAGCGCGCGCAGCCGCTCCGCCACGATCCCTCGGCGGGCATTGCGCCGACGAACGTCGGCAGGTCCTCGCGGTGGCTGACCAGGAGCGCGAGGTACAGGTCCCGCTTGGAGTCGAAATGGCGATAGAGGATCGGCTTGGTCGACCCCCGCCGCGGCGGCGATGTCGTCGAGACGCGTCGCCCTCGTAGCCGCGCTCGCCGAACAGCCGGCCAGCCGCCTCCGTGATCAGCTCCCGCCGCTCCGCCACTGGCAGGCGCCGCCGCTCCTCCACCGCACTCATAGTTACCGAAGAGTAACTTAAGTGCTACCGTACCGACGACGAGGAGGCAACGAAGGCGGAGGTAGCGCCATGACGACCAGGACAAGCACGACCGAAGCCGCCGACGGGCGGCCCACCACGGCCCCGGGGACGGCAGCGGCCTCGAGCGAGTCCACGATCCCGTTCACCACGTGGCCTACGGGTTCGAGCACGGCGACGGGCACCTCTGGGTGCACACTTGGTTCGAGCCGGACGCGGGCCTGCCCGAGCACTTCCATCCCTCGCTCGAGGAGTACTGGGAGGCGGTCGAGGGGACGCTGAGGGCGAAGGTCGACGGCAGCTGGCGCGACCTGCGGCCCGAGGACGGCCCGTGACGGTGGCCCGGAACGTGCGCCACGCGATCAAGAACGAGAGCGGCGCGCCGGCCCATGGTGTCAGTAAGGTGGTCCCGGCGGGCAGGCTCGAGGAGTTCCTCACCGAGGCGGCCCGCGCGGCACAGGAGGGGCTGTACAACGCGCGCAGCATGCCGACGAGCTGGAAGGGCGCGATGTGGATCGCAAGGTTCGCGTACGGCTTCCGGGACGAGACCGTGATGTGCTCGCCGCCGCCGGCGCTCCAGCGGATCCTGCTGCCGCCGATCGCGCGCCTGGCCCGCTAGCCGGAAGGCCTCCAGGGGCCGGCAGCGAGTCGTTCAGCTCGTGGCGCCCGGCGTGCCGGTTCCGGAGCTGAGCGGGCGATCGCCGATCCAGTAGCGGGGCCCGGGCCCGAGCCGCGCCGCGCGATCGTTCGGATTCGCGAGCTTGCATCGATCCAGCGAGAGGCACCCGCACCCGATGCACTCGGTGAGGCCGGCCCTCAGGCGCTGGAGCTCGGCGATCCGCTGATCGATGCGCTCTGACCAGCCGCGGGACAGGCGCGACCAGTCGCGGCGGGTGGGAACGCGGCCGGGCGGCAGCTTGGCAAGCTCATCGCCGATCTCCTCCAGTGTCAGCCCCACCCGCTGCGCGAACACGATGAAGGCGATCCGCCGGAGAACGGACCGGTCGTAGCGCCGGTGGCCCGAGCCCGCGCGCTGGGACTCGATCAGGCCGCGATCCTCGTAGAACCGAAGCGCCGAGGCGGCGACACCGCTGCGCTTCACTACTTCGCTGATGGTGAGGAGCTGCAGACACGCACGAAAGCGAAGCACAGATCCGGCTTGACTTCAAGTTCACTTGAGCTTGTAGCCTGGAGGCGAACCCTCGAAATCCCCAATCAGGAGGCTGCCCATGCCCGAGACTCAAACAGCCAGTGAGCAGATCACAGAGGTGGTCACATCATGGCCCGGTATCGAGGCCGGACCGGGAAGACGCGGCGAATTTGCGTTCAAGGTGGGAAAGCGGGAGATCGGCCACCTTCACGGTGATCACGCCGCCCACTTCGCGTTTCCGAAGGACGTATGGGCGGAGCTCCGGGACCAAGGGCGCATCACCGATCACCCCGTCTTCCCGGGCAGGGCCGGCCCGGCGTCACGGCGGATCGAAAGCGAGGACGACGTCCGCGACGTGATCGCGATGATGAGGCTGAACTATGACCGGGCGGTGGCGCGGCAGGACTTGGGATGAGCGCGTTCACCGACGCACAACTCACCTATCTCACGGAGGACCGTCGGCTCGGTCGACTGGCCACGGTGGGTGCGGACGGCACTCCACATGTCGTCCCGGTCGGGCTGGAGCTACAACCGCGAGCACGATGCGATCGACGTGCGCGGTCGAAACCTCGAAGCGGACGAAGAAGTACCGCGACGTTGCACGCTCGGGACGGGCGGCGATCGTCGTCGATGACCTCGCCAGCACCGACCCGTGGCGTCCGCGCGGTGTCGAGATCCGGGGCCGCGCGCAGGCGATCGACGGCGCTCGGTCACTGATCCGAATCCATCCGGAGCGGATCGTCTCCTGGGGCATCGAGAACGACGAGCACGGCGCGCAGCGCTCGCGCGCCGTCAGGGCCGCCTCGGCCGTCCCGGAATAGCTACCGAGCCGCTCTCGCCTTCGACCATTCCGCCTTATGGGCCCGCTTGGCGGCCTGGTAGTCGGCGAGCGCCTGCGGCGAGTCGACGTCGCCCAGTGTCGGGTGCGACGGGACAAGGTCGCGCGCGGCGTCGACAGCGAAGCGCTTCGCGAGCACGGCGCCGAGCGCCTTCACTTTCATCTCGCCGAACCCGGGTAGCGAGGCGATGTTGGCGCGGAGCTGGTTCGAATCGCCCGCGTCCTCCCAGACCCGTGCGGCGTCTCCGTCGAAACGGTCGCGGACGCACACCGCCAGGTCGTGGACGCGCTGCGCCATGGAGCCAGGGAAGCGATGGATCGCCGGTCGCTGGCGGAAGACCGGCTCGAGGTCGGCCGACGCCAGCCCGCCCGGATCGAGGGTGCCCACCCGCTCCCTCAGGACCAGCGGGCCCGAGAACGCCTTCTGCACGGGAACCTGCTGGTCGAGGGCGAACCCCACCAGGAGCGCCATCGGATCCTGGGCGATCAGCGCATTCGCCTCGTCCGAATCGGTGAAGTACAGGCGGTCGGGCACCGCCCGGATCGTACCCTTGCGCGTTCGTCTCCGGCGGGACGGGACTACTTGGCGTCGGATGGACGGTTTGTCTCGCTATGCGAAACAAAGTGGGCCATTGCGACGTCTATCTGAACTTCACCGCCTCAACGATGAGGCGGCGAGCGCCGGCGTGGACAGCGCCTTCGGGCGCAACATGCGTCGGCTGGCGGAGGTGAAGGGCAAGTACGATCCGGACAACTTCTTCCGGCTCAACAACAACATCGCCCCCGCCTGACCGCATACGACGCTTCCGAGTGGACTGATCTCTTCGTCGCGACCGCGGGCGCGTCCGCTGCCCTCGCCGGACTCCTCTTCGTGGCGATCTCGATCAACGTCGAGCGGATCCTGAAACTGCCCGGGGTGCCCGAGCGGGGCCTCGGGACGGTCCTCCTCCTGCTGAGCGTCGTCCTGGTGGCGATCGTGGGTCTGATCCCCGGCCAGGACACGGCCACGCTCGGAACCGAGCTGGTCGGCCTTGGCAGCGTGCTCGGTGTGGCGATCGGCACGCTGGTCACCCGCAGCATGGCGCCAGGGTCGCCGCGCCCGCGAGCCTGGTTCATCACGCGTCTTCTCCTTCCGGCGGCGGGCATCGTGCCCGTCGTCGTGGGGGGCGTGAGCCTCATCGCCGAGGCCGGCGGCGGCCTTTACTGGATCGTCGTGGCCATCGTTTTCGCCATCGGGGGCGCCGTCGCAAACGCGTGGGTGCTTTTGATCGAGATCCTCCGCTGAGCGCGAGCAGTGTGATCCACCGCACACGACCTCGCCACCCGTCCCCGGGAGCGCGGCTTGGCGCCTACCCTGAACGGCGATGACCGACGCAGTCGTGGAGCGCCCCGACCACGTTGACGTTCTCATCGTCGGCGCCGGGCTGTCCGGCGTCGGCGCGGCATGCCATCTGCGCCGGCGGGCGCCCGGCAAGAGGCTCGCGATCCTCGAAGCCCGCGAGGACATGGGCGGCACCTGGGAGCTCTTCCGCTATCCGGGCGTTCGCTCGGACTCGGACATGTTCACGCTCGGCTACTCCTTCCGGCCCTGGACCGAGTCGGAGGCGATCGCCGACGGGCATTCGATTCTCCGCTACATCCGGGAGACCGCCCGCGAATACGGCATCGAGCGTGCGATCCGCTTCGGTCACCGCGTCACGAGGGGGGAGTGGTCCACGGCCGAGGCGCGATGGACCGTCTTCGCCAAGCGGGCGGATACCGGCGAGACCGTCAAGCTCACCTGCGATTTCCTGTTCGCCTGCACCGGCTACTACCGGTACGAGGACGGCTACACGCCGGAGTTCGAGGGAACGGATCGCTTCCGTGGCCGGATCGTCCACCCCCAGCAGTGGCCGGAGGACCTCGACTACGACGGCAAGCGGGTCGTCGTGATCGGGAGCGGCGCGACCGCGGTCACGCTGGTTCCCGCGATGGCCGACCGCGCGGCCCACGTCACGATGCTGCAGCGGTCGCCGAGCTACGTGGTCTCGCTGCCAGGGAGCGACGGCGTCGCCGAGGCGCTCGGGCGCCGACTCCCGGCGCGCGCCGCCTACGCGATCGTCCGCTGGAAGAACGTGCTGCGGCAGATGGTCGCCTACAGCGTCGCCCGCCGTGCGCCGCGATTCGCTCGCAAGCTGGTCCGGAACATGGCGGAGAAGCAGCTTCCGGATGGCTACGACGTGGACACTCACTTCAACCCGATATACGCCCCCTGGGACCAGCGACTGTGCCTTGTGCCCGACGGCGATCTGTTCGAGGCGATAGCGACCGGCCGGGCGTCGGTCGTCACCGATCGGATCGAAGGCTTCAGTGAGGGCGGCATCGAGCTCGAATCGGGTGATGAGCTCGAGGCCGACGTGGTGGTCACCGCCACCGGGTTCAACCTGCTGCTCCTGGGTGGGATGGACGTGGTGGTGGACGGCGAGGCGGTCGACTTCTCCGAGCGGGTCGCGTACAAGGGGCTGATGCTGTCCGGCGTGCCGAACCTGGCGATGGCGCTCGGCTACACGAACGCCTCCTGGACGCTCAAGTGCGACCTCGTCGCGCAGTACGTATGCCGGCTCCTCGCCCACATGGACCGCAACGGATACGCGATCGCCACGGCGCAGCCACCGGACCCCTCCCTCCCCACTGACCCGATCATCGACCTGAGGTCCGGATACGTGATGCGCTCGATCGACCGGCTGCCGAAGCAGGGTCGATCGCTCCCTTGGCGGCTTCACCAGAACTACTTCCGGGATATCCGCCTGCTGAAGCGCGGGCCGGTCGACGACCGGATGACGTTCACCCGTGCGACCGCCGAGCGGGCCGAGGACCCGGCGCAGGCCGTCGCCGTCTAGGGCCTCACCGGTACCTCCGCCTCGACGCCCGCCTCGGGCGTGACGAGGATCGCGCCCTCCCCGGTCACGTATGCCTCCTCCCCGTGGTGGATCACGTCCATGCCGAGCGCCTCCTCACGCTCGCTGGAGCGCAGCGGCATGAGCGCGCCGATGACGCGCAGCAGGATGTAGGTCACGACGAACGCGTACGCGGGCGCCACCACGGCCGCCAGCGCCTGGTCGCCGAGCTGGCTGGCGTTGCCGTACGCGAGGCCGTCGGCCACGCTGTTCCACGCCAGCTGCGCGAAGAACCCAATGAACAGGATTCCGGTGAAGCCGGCGATCCCGTGCGCGGCGAGCACGTCGAGCGTCTCGTCGACATGGGTCCGGGGACGCCAGACGATCACGGCGTAGCAGGGAATCGCGCCCGCGGCGCCGAGGAGCATGGCCCACGCCGGACTGATGAACCCGCCGGCCGGCGTGATCAGCACGCAGCCGACGATGATCGCGGTCGCGGCGCCGATGGCGGTGACCTTCCGGCCCCGGATCAGATCGAGCACGAACCACGTCACCAGGCTGCAGGCCGGGGTGAGCAGCGTGTTCGTGAACGCCAGGACGCTGCTGTTGCCGGTCGAGAAGCCGCTGCCGCCATTGAAACCGAACCATCCGAACCAGAGCAGACCGGCGCCGATCAGGACGTACACGGCGTTGTGCGGGAGCAGGGCCTGACGGCCGTAGTCCTTCCGCGCGCCGACGACGAGCGCGGCCGCGAGCGCGGAGAACCCCGACGCCATCTCGACCGGGACGCCACCGGCGAAGTCGAGGGTGCCGTTCTGCGTCAGCCAGCCGCCACCGAACGACCAGTGCGCAAGCACGGCGTAGACGAGGACGGACCACAGCGCCGCAAACACGAAGAACGCTCCGAACCGCATCCTCTCGACGACTGCGCCCGAGATGAGCGCCACTGTGATGATGCAGAAGGTCGCCTGGAAGGCGAAGAAGACCAGGTGCGGGATGGTGGTGCCCTCCCGGGGCGCGAAGCCGACGTCGTGAAGCGCGACGTGGTCGAGGCCCCCAAGTAGCGACGCGGTGCCGTCGAAGGCGAGCGAGTAGCCGATGAGGGCCCAGGTCACGGTCGCGATGGCGATCGCAGCCACGCACATCATGAACGTGTTGAGGGTGTTCTTCGACCTGACGAGCCCGGCGTAGAAGAGGCCGAGCGCCGGCGTCATCATCAGCACCAGGGCGGTCGCGACGAGCATCCATGCGGTGTCGCCCGTGTCGACCCTGGCGGCGACGAGTATCGGGAGATCCATCATTCGCCCACCGGGGTCACGGCCTCGACGTCGGCCTCCCCGGTCCGGATGCGAACGGCGCGCTCCAGCGGGACGACGAAGATCTTGCCGTCGCCGACCTCGCCGGTCCGCGCGCCGGCGCAGAGCGCGTCGATCGTCGGCTGGACGAACGGATCGGAGACGGCGATCTCGAAGCGGACCTTCTCCGCGAGCCCAACCTGCACGGTCGTGCCGCGATACGTCTCGACGCGGTCGAGCTCGCCGCCATGTCCCTGCACCCGGCTGAGCGAGAGCCCGCGGACCTCGGCCCGATAGAGGGCCTCCAAGACGTCGTTCGCCTTCTCGGGCCGGACGATTCCGATCACCAGCTTCACGTCCCCTCCTCTCCTCGGCGCGCGAGGGTAACGAGGCACGTGGACGGTCTTTCTCGGCGGCGTTCGAGTTCGCGAGCTCGCGCTCGAACGCGATCCTGCGCGCCCGCTAGGTTCGAGCGCATGCGCATCTGGGATCTCGAGCCGCGCCTTCTCTGCGACCGCCATCTCCTCGGCGAGCATCGCGAGCTCCACGCGATCTGGACGATCCTGACTCGGGGCAAGCAGGGCTACGCCAACCACCCGGAGACGAGGCGTTGGCGCGGTCGGCTCGCGGCCCTCTACGCCCGTCACGAGTCACAGGTCGAGGAGATGGGGCAGCGCGGCTTCTCGCATCGCAGCCCGCTGGATCCAAATCTCGCCACCGGCGATTCGAGTCAGCCTGAGCTCCTGGACCCGTTGAGCGTCCAGCGGGATCGGCTGAGGCGGCGGGGCTGCGGCTGCGTCGCCTGAGCTTCGGCGACGCGTCCGCCGCTAGGCGCCGGTGGCGTCGGCTTGGGCGATCGCCCCGCGCAGGGTCTCGTCGAACGGGGCAGGATCGATGCCGAACGGCTCTGCACCGGAGGGATCGGTGACAACGGTCTCGGTGACCAGGCCCTCGACGAGCGGCCGCGCCACCTTGGTGTCAACCGGGGTGACCAGTCCGAGCCAAAGCGAGGATAGGCGCGGGCTCAGCACCGGGACCGGGAGCTTCGCCCGCGGGCGCTTGCCCAGGGCGAGCGCCATGCGATCGAGCATGTCGCCGTAGGAGAGCACGTCCGGGCCCCCGATCTGCACCTCGCGCCCGCGAGACTCCTCGATCACCGGTGCCCGTGACAGATATGCGGCGACATCGTCGATGCCGATCGGCTGCGTGTCGGTCTCGAGCCAGGCCGGGGCAATCATGACCGGGAGCCGCTGGACCAGGTATCTCAGCGTCCGGTAGGACTCGCTGCCGGCCCCGACCACCATCGCGGCCCTGAAGTAGGTCACCGGCGGGCCCTCCGCCTGAAGGATCTCCGCGGTGTGATGCCGGCTTCGCAGATGGTCCGACGCCGCCTCGCCTCCCAATCCCCCGAGGTAGACGACGCGGTCGACTCCGTCGGCCACCGCCATCCTCGCGAAGTTGCTCGCCGACTGCGCCTCGCGTCGCTCGAAGTCGCCGCCGCCCGCCATGGCGTGCACGAGGTAGTAGGCGACGTCCACGTCCTCGCCCGCTCCGCGGATGCTGCTCTCCTCCAGGAGATCGCCGATGCGCGGCTCATATCCACTGCGCCGCAAGCCGTCTGCGCTGGTCGGCGATCGTGCGAGGGCTCGAACCTCGTATCCCTGTCGGGCGAGCTCCGCACTGAGCCTGGTACCGACGAAACCGGTCGCCCCGGCGACGAGCGCACGCATCAGGGCGAGCTAGTGCCCGACCCGGTCAGTCGGCAAACCATCCCTGACGCTCCGCAGCGTCCGGTCCGGCGCCGTCGAAGATCTCGCCCCGGAGAGCACCGACGCGTGTTGGAGGCAGCTGGAGGCGAGCGAGAGAGCGGAGGAACCCCTGCGTCACGAACACGTGTACCCGGACCTGGGTGTGGCTGTACAGCCACGTCCCCAGGCGCGCAAACCTTCCAGATCCTCGAAGCCACGGGTAGAAGTTGCGGACCTCCGCGCTGACGGCAAGGCGCGCCTGCCCCGGGCTCCGGTCTGGGCGCCGCTCGATCGCGATGCGAAGGAAGCCCCTTCCTCGTCCCTCCTTCGCGACCAGCAATCCCCGATCGACCTGCCAGGTCACGCTCGCGTGGACCGGCGTCACGTCGTACTCGGGCGCCTTGAAGCGCAGGAGGCTGAGCGGCCGGATCAGCAGCACCACCGTCCGCGCGTTCGGCGAGTACACGACCCTCAGGAGGCCGAGCGAGACGCGGTTCAGGTGACGCCAGTAGGCGCGCGCCAGGCGCTCGAGGTTCTCCGGCTTCCAAAGCCCCTCGACTGTCCGTACGGGCATCTCGAGCTCCGCACGCTGGGCCGAGGACACCGCGCCGGTCTCGGGTACATGGCCCCTCGCAGGCGCGTCGGGAATCCGCACCCGCACGGACGTCAGGGCATCAGTCCGGATACTCGTCCTTGCGCCAGGCCCGGGGGTCATCCTCCTGCGCCTTGGGCGTCCGGGCGAGCAGGAACGCGTGGTAGGGCGCCACGAACGGATCGGGGGCCATGACCGTGTAGGTGTGGTAGACGGTCCCGTTCTCGCGGGCGAAGGCGATCCACCCCGGGCCCTCCCGCAGCCCGTCCTTGAGCTCCGCGCCCACTTGCTTTGACCAGTCCTGAAGCCAGTCGGGCGGGTTGTGGATCATCTCCTGGACCTCGGGGATCTCCTGAGCCTGCTCCTCGGTCATGGCGAGCCCGAAGTCCCAAGGGAAGTCGGTGTCGTAGGTCGACACGTAGGGGAACTCCCAACCCATGCGCTCCTTGTAGGCGGTGAGCCGGTCGATGGGCGCGCGCGAGAAGCACATCAGCGTCACGTCGCGCTTGTTCATGTGGATGCGCGAGCCGTCGAGCTCGTCGGCGAGGTTGGTGCATCCAGGACAGGCCCCCTTTTCGTAGTCGGGGCCGAACATGACGTTGTAGGCGAGTAGCTGCGAGCGACCGTCGAACAGGTCGGCGAGCGTCTTCTTCCCGTCCTCGGTGTCGAACACGTACTCCTTCTCGACCGGCACCCAGGGAAGCTCGCGCCGCTTTTTCTCGACCTCCTCGTTCAGCTCGGCCTGCTGGGCCTCGAGCTTCGCGAGCTCGTCGCGGGCCGCCTGCCATACCTCTCGGGTTCCGATCTCATGCTGAGCCATCTCGCCTCCTCATTTCCGGGTTTTGGCCGTCACCTCAAGCTGAGCGATCACACCAATAGACCTCGCGCGACCCGAAGAGTCATCGGTGGCGGCGAGTCCGGGCCTGCGGTCGCCCGGCTCGCCTCAGGCCGGAATCAGGTCGTTCGGGTTGAGGACGTACTTCTTGGCGGCGCCCTTGTCGAAGTCCTTGTAGCCCTGCGGCGCCTCGTCGAGGGTGACGACGGTCGCGTTCACCGCGTCCGCGATGTGAGCCTTGTCGTTCAGGATCATCTGCATGAGCCCGCGGTGGTATCGCATCACCGGGCATTGCCCGGTCGTGAACGAGTGCGAACTGGCCCAGCCGAGGCCGATGCGGATCGAGAGCGAGCCCTCCTTCGCGTCCTCGTCCACAGCTCCTGGATCGCCGGTGACGTAGAGCCCGGGAATCCCGATCTTTCCGGCCGCTCTGGTGATGTCCATGACGCTGTTGAGCACGGTGGCCGGCGACTCCTCCTCGTGCCCGGAGCCATGCCCCCGGGCCTCGAAACCGACGGCGTCGACAGCGGCGTCGACCTCGGGGACGCCCAGGATGTCGTCGATCTGATGCTTCGGGTCGCCCTTGGTGATGTCGACCGTCTCGCAGCCGAACGAGCGTGCCTGCTCGAGGCGCTCGGGGATGCGGTCGCCCACGATCACAGCGGCGGCACCGAGTAGCTGCGCCGAGTACGCGGCGGCGAGGCCCACCGGCCCCGCGCCCGCGACGTACACGGTCGACCCGGGTCCGACGCCCGCCGTGTACGCGCCGTGGAACCCGGTCGGGAAGATGTCGGACAGCATCGTCAGGTCAAGGATCTTCTCCATGGCCTGATCCTTGTCGGGGAACTTCAGGAGGTTCCAGTCGGCGTAGGGAACCATCACATACTCCGCCTGCCCGCCGACCCAGCCGCCCATGTCGACGTAGCCGTACGCGGACCCGGGCGGTCCGGATTGACGTTCAGGCAGACGCCGGTATTGCCCTCCTTGCAGTTGCGACACCGCCCGCACGCGATATTGAAGGGGACCGAGCAGAGATCGCCGACCTTGATGAACTCGACATCGGGACCGGTTTCGATCACCTCGCCGGTGATCTCGTGGCCGAGGATGAGGCCCGGCGGTGCAGTGGTGCGGCCGCGAACCATGTGCTGGTCGGAGCCGCAGATGTTCGTCGAGACGATTCGCAGGATCGCCCCATGGGGTGTCTTTCGTCCCACGTTTGCGGGATTCACCCCGGGCCCGTCCTTCAGCTCGAAGGTCGGGAAGTCGATGTCGTGGACCTCGACCTTGCCGGGCTCGATGTAGGCAACGCCTCTGTTGTCGGCCATGGTCTCCTCCTAGAGCTAGAACGCGGCGACGCCCGCTTCGGCGACCTCGTGATCCTGTTCGACGCTGCCACCGCTCACGCCGATGGCGCCGGCGACCGCGTCGCCGGAGGTCAGCGGGATGCCCCCCGCGAAGACGATCAGCCGGCCCTGATTCGAGGCGTGGATACCGAACAGGGGCTGATTGGGCTGGCACAGCGGGGCCAGGTCCTTCGTCGACATGTCGAACGCGCGCGCCGTGTACGCCTTGTTCTGGGCGATGTCGATCGAGCCCAGCCAGGCGCCGTCCATGCGCGCGAACGCGGTCAGATTGTTGCCGTCGTTCACGACCGCAATGTTCATCGGCACGCCGATCTCATCGGCCTTCGCCCGCGCCGCATCGACCACGGCCTGTGCGGCATCCAGGGTCATGCTTTCCGCCACAAGTTCTCCTTCCATGCGCTTGGTGGAACGTTGATCCTATTCCTCCTCTTGGCCGCTGATCATATGCCGCTCTCCGACTCCTCGCTGACCGCAACGTTGACCGTCGCGCAGCGGCCGCACCGCACCCGCACCTTCTTCGTCATCTGCATCGGATGCATCGACTCGGCGAGCAGATTGCCGCACGTGACGCACACGTAGTCGTTTGGGCCGTTGCCGCGGAACGCGGGCCGGTCAGGGTTCTCCTGGACCGCCGTGCCCGCTGCGAAGGGCACCTCCCCTTCGCGGATCTCGCGCATGACCACGCTCGGCACGTGTGCCCTAGAGGTCGCCGAGCTTCCCGGTGAAATCGGTGATCAGCGCGTCCAGCACCCCGGCGACCACCCCCTCCCCCATCGAGGCCGCCTTGCCGGTGATCTGGGCCCGGGTATGGATCGTTCCGCCGCCGTCGTTGAGCTCGAAGACGACGTCGGCGTTGGCGTGTCCCTGCCCGCCCGCCTCACGGGACTTCACCCGCAGCAGCGCGCGGTGGGCGCCGGGGTCCTTCTCGGCGACCTCGACCGTGCCCACGAACCTCATCGACATGGCCCCCATCGAGACGTCGATCTCGGCCTTCACCGAATCGTCTCCGGCGACCTCCAGCACCCGGCCCCCCTCGACGCACGGCACCACACGCTCGAGGTCCGTGACCGCCGCGAAGCTCTCGTCGATCGGCTTCGTCGTCGTGAACGAATGTTCCAGTTCCGTAGCCATGCGGTCACTCCTTCACTCGGGTGCCTTCAAACCTGATGGATATGCTCGCCGCGTGTCGCTTCCGGCCGGTACCCACGAGCTCGGACCCGACAACGCCACGCTTTCGGTCCGGACGCGACGGGTTGGTGCTGCGGCGAAGGCGGGGCACGATCTCCTGTTCCGTGTCACCACCTGGAACGCGACGCTGGTGGTCGGCGAGGATCCCGCGGGCGCGACGATCGAGCTGCATGCCGACGCCGGGTCGCTGCGCGTAGTGGAGGGCACGGGGGGCTTCCAGGCCCTCACCGACGACGACATCGCCAGCATCCACCGAACGATCGACGACGACGTGCTGAAACGCCAGGCGATCGAGTTTCACTCGACCCGCGTGGAGGCACGGGGCGCCCGCGGCCCATACACCGTGGAGGGTGAGCTGACGATCGCCGGGCGGACCAACCCGATCTCGTTCGAGATCGACCTCGACGAGCACGGAGCCGTCACCGCGAGCGCCGTCGTCACCCAGACGGCTTGGGGGATGAAGCCGTACTCGGCGCTGTTCGGAGCGCTCAAGGTCCACGACGACGTCGAGGTCGCGTTGGACGGGCGGCTCTAGCACGTCAGTCCCGGTAGACGGCCTGCGCGTCGAGCCCACCCTCGACGCCGGCCGGGAGCGGTCCGGTGCCGTGCGCGTAGAGCGCGACGTCCTCGATCGATTTCACGGCCGGCCCGTCACTCCCGGCGGCCGACCAGCGCCCGTTCGTCCAGGTCAGGCTCTCCCCATCCGTTTCGAGCGCCGCCGCGGCGAGCAATCGCCCCTTCTGGAGGATCCGTTCCGTCGCGGTGGCGATGGCCGCCGGTGTCCCCGCCGAGGGGGCCGTGTTGTAGCCGTGTCCGGTTCCGAAGCGATCGGTGTCGGCCGGCACCACCTTGACGTCGAGCGCCGGGACCCCGAGCGTCGTCGCCGACGAGCTCGGCGTATTCCTCCTCTCGGCCATCGGACTCCGTGGTCAGGCTCAGCACCATCTTGCCGGTCGGGTGCACGCGCAGAAACACTGCTCGGTAGGCCTCATCAGCCATCACTCATCCTCCTCGTCGCGCTCGGCCTCGGATTCGCCCGTACGGCGCAGGCGCTCCTGGTGAGCCGTGAGGGCATTGTGCTCCTCCAGATCGCAAAACGCCGGTTGTGGTCCGCCGAGCGGATTCGCGGGCGCAGCCGGTCGCTCGCAACCCGGGTAGATGCAGATCTTCGCCTCAGTCTCCATCGATTCGCCATCCCGGCGTCGTCTTGCCCCTGCTCGGTCCATAGCCGCTCGGCATGGCCACGGAGCTCCCCGCGACGGGCTTAGCGGTCGCCCACGGGTCTTCGCCGCGCTCCTCCGCACGCGCTCGATGGGCGCGCAGGCTGGCCGCGCGTCTCGCACCGCGGCCTCCGGCGGGCGTGGCGATAGCCTCGACGACCTCCTCGAGCGCCCCGAAGCTGTGACCGCTCACGAGCGCATCACAGTGCTCGAGCGCGGCGACCATGCCGGCCGCCTCGACGGAGAAGTCGCTCGCGCTCACCCGGGGGTTGACCCAGACGATCCGGTGGGCCAGGCGCGCGAGGCGCTCCATCTCACGGTCGACCACCTTGGGGTCACCCCGCTCCCAGCCGTCGGAGAGGATCACGACGACGGCGCCGCGGGCCATGCCCCGCCGCCCATGGCGGTCGTTGAACTCCTTCAGCGCGTCCCCGATCCGGGTCCCGCTCGACCAGTCCGGAGCGGCCGCCGCGGCGCGCTGAATCGCCGACTCGGGCTGGCGAGAGCTCAGAGCGCGGGTCAGGCGCGTCAGCCGCGTGGCGAAGGCGAACGCCTCGGCCCGGGGACCGCTTCCCGCCGCACACGCCAGGAACTGAAGATAGGCGCGCGCGTAGGGCTCCATCGAGCCCGAGATGTCGCAGAGGACCACCAGCCGGCGCCGGACGATGCGCCGTCGCCGCCGAGCGAGGCGGATCGCATCCCCACCGGTGCGAAGGCTGGCGCGCAGGGTCCGGCGCAGGTCGACGCGGCGGCCGTGCTGCGCGTGCTCGAAGCGCCGCGCGCGTCGGACCGGAGTCGCCAGCTGGAGGCGGGACATCAGCCGGTAGACCTGCGCCAGCTCGTCGGCGTCGAGGGCGTTGAATCGCTTGCCGGCGAGCCGCTCCTCGGTACTGGCGATGGCCCGCGGCACCTGAACTTCCGCGCGGCCCTCCAGATCGGTCGACCGTGATGGCGCGGATCCCACGGGCGTTACGGGGCGTTCCCGTGCCATCGGATGGGATGACCGTGGCTCATCCGCGGTGGGTCGCTCGTCCGCCGGGACGGGTACGGCCTCGGCGTCCGCGGGCAGCGATCTATCCGCCCGCCTCGCGGCCCCGAAGATCGAGCGGAAGACATCATCGAACGCGGCGGCATAGGACTCGTCGGCGACGAACATCGAGCGCGCGGTCCAGTACAGGCGGCGGCGGCTCACCGGTCGTACGACCGAGAGTGCGCGCGCGAAGTCAGCGGCGCGTTCGGGGGTCACGGGGACGCCCACGTCGCGCAGCCGCTGGCCGAGGGACCCCGCCAGTCGCGGCAGATCGAGGTGGATCGTCTCGACCCCGAACGCGGGCTGGCGCGCGGCCGGCGGTGGCCGCGTCAGCCATGGCCGGCGACGAGCTGCTCGAGGCCCCCGGCGCGGATCAGCTCCTGGTCCTCCTCGTACTTGAGGACCGACCCGAGCGTCCGATCCACCGCTTCTGCATCGAGGCTCTCGATCCCGAGCACGTCCAGGGCGGCCAGCCAGTCGATCGCCTCCGCGATCCCTGGTGGCTTCTGCACGTCGCTGTCGCGCATCCGCGAGACGGCATCGGCGACCTGGACGGCGAGCGTCTCCGCTGCGCCCTTGACACGACGCCGCACGATCTCGACCTCGCGCTGCGGCGTCGGATAGTCGATCCAGCGATACAGGCACCGCCGCTTCACCGCGTCGTGCAGGTCGCGGGTCCGGTTCGAGGTCAGCACGATGATCGGCGGGTGGCTGGCGCGGATCGTGCCCAGCTCCGGGATCGTCACGGCTGCGCCCCCCAGCAGCTCGAGCAGGAACGCCTCGAAGTCGTCGTCCGCGCGGTCGATCTCGTCGATCAGGAGCACGGCCGGGCGCGGGCCCGGGATGCTCGAGCGCGCGCAGCAGCGGCCGGCGGATCAGGTAGTCGGGACCGAACAGCTTGTCCTCGTCGAGAGACTCCCCGCCGGACTCGGCGAGCCGGATGCTGAGCAGCTGCCGGGGATAGTTCCACTCGTAGAGAGCCTCGGCCGCGTCGATTCCCTCGTAGCACTGCAGCCGGACCAGGGACGTATCGAGAACGCCGCGGCGAGCGATAGCGCCGCCTCGGTCTTGCCGACGCCGGCCTCACCCTCGAGCAGCAGGGGCTGCGGCAGCCGGAGGCTCAGGAACATCGATGTCGCCAGGCCCTCGTCGACGAGATAGTCGACCGACGCCAGCCGGCGGGCGAGCGTCTCGACGTCCGGCACCAGCCGGCGGATCTCGTCGGCCGCGCTCGGACGTCGGGTCGTGCGATTGGGCGCGGCTCATCTGACCGCCAGCTCGTCCAGTACCGCCCGGTAGTCCTCCGGGGTGTCGACGTCGAGCGGGATCCCCCGGCGACCGGCACCTCGACGACCTCGTCGGCACGCTGCTCGAGCAGCCGCCACACGCCCTTGTCCCCGTGGAGATCGGCGAGCGCGGCGAAGACGTCGCGGGAGAACGCGATCGGGTGGCCGCGTGCCGTCGTCGTACCGGCAGACCCCCAGCGGCGCCTCGCCACGACCGCCAAGCAGGGCGTCAACGGTCTCCGCGGTCACGCCCGGCTGGTCGCCGAGCATCAGGACGAGCACATCGCAGCGCGGGTCGACGACGGCGAGCGACGCGGCGATCGACGACGAGCAGCCCGCGCCGTACGCCTCGTTGACGACGACGTCGGTGCCCGCGAGGTCCACGCTTTCACGGACCTCGTCCGCGGACGCCCCCGAGCGCCACGATCGTCTGCTCGAATCGGCACTCGCGGGCGACGCCCACGACGTGGCCCAGCAGCGTGCCGTCTGCCATATGCGAGGAGCTGCTTCGGGCGCCCGAGGCGCACGGACCGCCGGCGCCGAGCACCAGGCCGGCGACGAACCGCTCGCGGCTCAGCCGGCGAGCGGGGCATGCTCCCCCGCCTCGAACGTCGCCTTGCAGCCCTCGGAGCAGAAGTAGGTGGTCTCGCCGTCGCGCTGCACCGAGGGAGTGCTCTCGACCGCGGCGACGGTCATCCCGCAGATCGGATCGACGGCCAGCGAGGACGATGATGACCCCGTCGATCCGCCCCCGGCTCCGATGGCCGTCGACGGCTTCGGAGGCTGCGACTGCTCCGCCGTGGGGCCGCGCCTCGTCGCACGGAGACGACCTTCGCGAGGATCGAGACCGCTATCTCGCCGGCGCGTGTGCGAGCCGATCGCGATCCCGCCGGGACGTCGATCCGCTGGAGGAGCTCCTCGGCCACGCCATCGGCTCGCAGGTCGTCGAGCACGCCGGCGCCGCGCCGGTCGCTGGCGACGAGGCCGACGTAAGGCACGTTCAGCTCGAGCCCGCGGCGCAGCGCGTGCAGCTCGTCGCGGCCGTGCGCGGCGACGATGAGCGCCGAGGTCGTCGCGGCCGGCTCCGGCTCGTGGCCGTCGGAGGGACGACCATGTCCAGCCCGAGCTCCTCGCCCGATCCGGTCAGGGCGGCGGCGGTCGGAGTCTCGCCCACGACCACGACACGCGGGGCCGGCGGCGAGGGGCTCGAGGAAGACCTCGATCGCCCCGCCCGACAGACATGGGTTGCGCACCGTCACGCACGCCCTCCTCGGGACCTCGGCTCGCGGCGCGGCTCCCGCCGACGGCCGGCTCCGGATCGGGAAGGACCCGCAGCAGCACGGCTCGCCGCTCTCCAGCGCCGACCAGCGAGTAGGCCTTGACGCTCTGTTCCGCGCACGACACCGCCGACGAATCCCTCGATCGTGCCGTCGGCGAGGACCAGCGCGACGCTGCCGGGTAGGACGCTCGTCGGATGCTGCGCCCGGACCACGGTCGCGGTCACGAACGGCTCGCGGGCGGCGGCCAGCTCCCGCGATCGCCGCGACAGCTCCGGAGTGATCATTGCGGTGGCTCGGGGCGCCCCTGCATCGCCGCCCAGACCCGCGCCGGCGTGCAGGGCATGTCGATGTGCTTGACGGCATGCGTCGGGTGCAGCGCATCGATCACCGCGTCGACGATGGCGGGCGGCGATCCGACGTTCGGCGACTCGCCGACGCCCTTCGCGCCGAGCGGGTGGTGCGGGCAGGGGGTCACGGTCTCGCCGAGCTCGAAGTCGGGGCACTCGAGCGCGGTCGGGATCAGGTAGTCCATGAACGAGGAGTTCAGGCAGTTCCCCTCCTCGTCGAACGAGATCAGTTCCATCAGCGCAATCCCGACGCCCTCCGCGAGCCCGCCGTGGATCTGGCCCTCCACGACCATCGGGTTGATCCGCACGCCGCAGTCGTCGACGGCGATCAGGCGGCGAACCTTGACCTGGGCGGTGTCCGGGTCGATGTCGACGACGGCGATGTAGGCGCCGAAGGGATACGTGAGGTTCGGCGGGTCGTAGATCACCTGCCCGTCGAGCCCGCCCTCCATGCCCTCCGGCAGCGGCTCGCCGCTGTACGCGCGCTCCGCGATCTCCTCGATCATCGCGCCCTGCTCCGGGTCACCCTTGACGTACCACCGTCCCTTCTCCCAGGCGAGGTCATCGGGACGCGCCTCGAGCATGGTCGCCGCGATCAGGCGAGCCTTGTCGCGCACCTTTCGCGAGACGACCGCGACGGCCGCGCCGGAGACGGGCGTCGAGCGGCTGCCGTAGGTGCCGAGGCCGTAGGGCGAGCGTCGGTATCGCCGTGGCGGACCTCGACGTCCTCGGGCGGGATGCCCAGCTCCTCGGCGACGATCTGCGCGAACGTCGTCTCGTGTCCCTGGCCCTGCGTCTGCGCGCTGATGCTGACCACGGCCTTGCCCGATGGATGCAGGCGAAGGTCGGCGCCGTCGTTCATCGACAGGCCGAGGATGTCCATGTGCTTGCGCGGCCCGGCGCCAACGCCCTCGGTGAAGAACGAGACGCCGATCCCCATCAGCTCGCCCCGGGCGCGCTTCTCGGCCTGCTCGCGGCGCAGGTCCTCGTACCCGCCATCTCCATCGCGAGCTTCATCGCCTTCGCGTACTCACCCGAGTCGTACGTCCAGCCGGTGGCGGTCTCGTAGGGGAACTGCTCGGGCCGGATGAAGCTGCGCATCCGCAGCTCGGTCGGATCGGCCCCGGTCTCGAGCGCGAGCGCGCCGACCATGCGCTCGACGAGATACACGGCCTCGGTGATCCGGAAGGAGCAGCGGTACGCGACCCCGCCGGGGGCCTTGTTCGTGTAGACGGCGCGGACCTTGACGTGGGCGGCGTCGAGGTCGTAGGAGCCGCACACGATGTGGAAGAAGCCGGCCGGGAACTTGGTCGGCTGGGCCGTGCTGTCGAAGGCGCCGTGGTCGGCGATCGCGTCGACCCGCAGGCCGGTGACCTTGCCGTCCTTCGCGCAGATCTCGCCGTGCATGATGTAGTCGCGCGCGAAGCCGGTCGACGTCAGGTTCTCGGAGCGGTTCTCGACCCACTTCACGGGCGCACCGGCGACGATCGAGCCGGCGATCGCGCAGACGTACCCGGGGTAGATCGGCACCTTGTTGCCGAACCCGCCGCCGATGTCGTTGCAGCGGATCCGGATCATGTGCTCGGCGAGACCGGCGACATGTGCATAGACCGTGCGATGCGCGTGCGGCGCCTGGTTGCCGTTGTAGATGTCGAGCTGGCCCGTGTCGGGATTGAAGTCGGCGATGATCCCGCAGGTCTCGAGCGGCGCCGGGTGGCACCGGGGATAGATGATGTCGCGGGTGACGATCGTGTCGGCCTCGGCAAACGCGCGATCGGTGGCCTGCTCGTCGCCGGCCTCCCAGAGTGGGCTCGCGATGTTGTCGCTCTGACCCGTCTTGTCGTCGCGGATCAGGGGCGCGTCGGGGTCGAGCGCCTTGCGCGCGTTCACGACCGCTGGGAGCGGCTCGTACTCGACGTCGATCAGGGGCAGCGCGTCGTGGGCGGAGTAGTGGTCGGTTGCCAGCACGAAGGCGACCTCCTGGCCCTGGAAACGGACCTTGTCGCCGGCCAGGACGGCCTGGGTGTCGTAGGAGATCGTCGGCATCCACGCCAGCCCCAGCGTCTCCAGGTCCTTGGCGGTGATGACGGCGGCCACGTTCGGTTGGGCAAGCGCCTCGGAGGTGTCGATCGAGACGATCCTCGCGTGCGCGTAGGGGCTGCGCAGGACCGCACCGTGGAGCATCCCGGGCAGGTCGATGTCGTCCAGGTACGTGCCCTGCCCACGGATGAAGCGCTGGTCCTCCTTCCGCTTCAGCCGGCCGAAGCCGATCGGCGCTGCGGGGCCGGGGATGTTCTCGACCGTTGCCATGCTCATGCCTCCTGTCTCGCGCCGGCCTCTTGCTCGGCTGCCCACCTGATTGCGGCGACGATGTTCTTGTAGCCCGTGCATCTGCAGATCGAGCCGGAGATCGCGGTCCGGATCTCCTCCTCGCTCGGGTTCGGGTTCTCATCCAGAAGCGCGCGGGCGGTCATCTGCATCCCGGGGGTACAGAAACCGCATTGCAGCGCGTGGTGCTCGTGAAAGCCCTGCTGGACCGGGTCGAGCCGGCCGTCGACCTCGAGCGACTCCACCGACCTGATCTCGTGCCCGTCGCACATCGCCGCGAGCACCGTGCACGACTTCACCGGGCGCCCGTCCATCAGCACCACGCAGGCACCGCAGTTCGATGTGTCGCAACCCCAATGCGTGCCGGTGAGGCCGAGCGTCTCGCGGATGAAGTGCACGAGCAGCAGTCGCGGCTCGATCTCGCGGGAGACCCGCTCGCCGTTGACCGTCATCGAGACGTTCATGGTCAGGCCACCTCCCCGAGCGCGCGGGCCGTGGCCCGGCGAAGCGCCCGCCGCGTCAGCACGCCCGCGAGATGCCGCTTGTAGTCGACCGGTCCGCGGCCGTCGGCCATCGGCGAGCAGTCGGCGGAGGCGATCTCGCCCGCCTCGGCGAACAGCTCCTCCGAAGGCTGGTTTCCGCGCAGCCTCTCCTCGGCCCGGCTGAGATGGACCGTCGTCATGCCGACGGCGCTGAGCGCGATCCCGGCTTCGGCGATCGCGCCGCCGTCGATCCAAACCGCCGCCGACGACGCGGCGATCGCCCAGTCCCCGGCCCGTCGCTCGACCTTCTCGTGCGCGCTGCCGCCGCCCGCTCGCAGCGGCAGGCGGATCTCGGTCAGCAGCTCGCCCGCGCCGACCGCGGTCGTATAGGGACCGACGTGAAAATCCTCCATCGCGACGACCCGCTCGCCCTCCGGTCCACGGATCGCCACCCGGGCCTTTGCCGCCGAGCACACGGCCGAGAGGTCCTCCGCGGCGTCCGCCTGGCAGAGCGAGCCGCCGATCGTGCCACGGTTGCGAACGGTCGGGTCGGCGATCACGGCCTCGGCGTCGGCGAACATCGGGAAGCGCTCGGCGAGCAGCTCCGACTCGAGTAGGTCGACGTGCCTGGTGAGCGCACCGATCCTGATCTCACCGTCGGCCTCGCGAATGTATGAGAGCTCGGCGATCTCGTTGATGTCGACGAGGTGCGGAGGAGAGGCGAGCCTGAGCTTCATCATGGGCAGCAGGCTGTGGCCCCCGGCGATCACGCGGGCCTGCGGGCCCCGGCGGGCGAGCGCCTCGACCGCGCCCTCGATGCTGCTCGCGCGCTCGTACTCGAATGGCGCGGGCGTCTGCAACCGCTACTCCTCGCCGCCCGAGCGACGCGCCGGAAGCCGCTTTCGGGGGGCGCCGATATCGTCGCGCTGCTCGTACTGCGGGGGAGCATCGGTGCCGATGACCGGCGATCTCGGCAGTTCCGGCGGACGTCCGTGACGGACTGAGGGATACAGGAGCCGCGCCGCGAGGCTCCCGCGCTCGACGTCCCTCAGCACCTCGCCGCCAGCCGGACTCGCCGCGGCGATCGGCGCCTCGCGGCCGAGACGCGCCAGCGTCAGGGTGCCCTTCGTGTACACCTCGCCGATCCGCGGCGGGTCGATCTCGGTGCTCCCCGGGTAGCCGCGCAACCCGGCAGCCGCGGCCCCGGGATAGAGGCCGTCGATGAGGCCAACCGCGTCGGTCAGGCCGGCCTTCTTCACGAGCAGGCCCTCGAGCAGGTCCACGCCCGCGTCGAGTTGCTGGTTGATGCCGCCGACGATGTCATTGACCGGCGCGCTCTTCACGACGATCTCGCCGACTCCCGAGATCACATCGTCGAGGCCGCTGGAGATCCGGCGCAGGGCCAGGATCACCGAAACGAGGTAATAGACGAGCGCGAGCACGATCAACACCACGGCGACGATCATCACCACGGCCGGCGCGACGATGGCGACCACTGGCATGCCTCCTAACTCCCCTCCGCGTCGTCGACGATCACGTCGAGCGAGCCGCCGTAGTCCGCGACCCCGGCGACGGTGCGCCTCACCTGATCGTCGGTCGTGACCAGCAGCGCGGCGGCGTCGAGATCCTTCGATCCCGCCTGCGCGGAGCTCGCGATCCTGCCGATCGTGGGAACGATGCTCTTCGCCGCCACCAGGACGCCGCGCAGTAGATAGACGACCAGCGGCAGGACCACGACGAGCAGGACGATGCTCCCGATCCACCAGAGGGTCATCGCTGCCTCCTCTCGGCGACGATGGCGGCCTTGCGGGCGATCCCCGGCAGCGCGGCGAGCATGACGTCGAACTGCGCGTTGATCGCCTTGACCGCGGGCCCGAGCGGACGCAGGTGCTTGGCCTCGACGTCGGCGAGTGCGGTCGCGAGGGTCGCCAGGCCGGTCGAGATCGCCTCGAGGCGGCGGCGAACGAGGATCAGCGCGACGGCGAGCACGGCGATCACGACGAGGGCGAGCACCACGCTGAGCAGGATCTGGACGTCGGTGGTGCTCATGCCTCCACCCGCTCCCCGAAGCCGTCGGTGAGCGCGTTCATGTAGCCGTCCTGGACGACCGCCTCATCGACGATCTCCGCGAGCACGGGGGCCGTCGCCTCGAGCTGCGGGATGTTCGCGGTGTTCGCGCCGACCTCGCCGGCGGTCCTCAGCAAGCCGTCGACCGATCGCTTGATTCGCTCGACCTGCAGCAGCAGTACGGCCAGCAGCGCCGCGACCACCAGCGCCGCGACCAGCCCGATGACGAGGGCGATCGTCCAGTAGGTGGTGCCCGAGATCGCGATCACGATCATTTCCCGACCGCCACCTTCCGCATCGCGCGAGCGGCGTGCAGGATCCTCACGCCCGAGTCGTTGATCCGCTCGATGCCGCCGAGCTCGGCGGTCTGCCGGCGAACCGTCGCCACCCCCTCCTCGGCCGTTCGCGCCTGGCGGGCGATCCTGGTCGCCAGCGCCACGATCGTGACCACGATCACGGCCGCGACAGCGATCACGACGACGCCGAGCACGATCCCGACCACCCATCCCGCGGACGCGGCGGTCAGCATGGAGAGCTCTCGAACGGACTGCGCCGGATCGCCATCACCTGCTCCTCTAGCAATGCTCTCCTCCGCCGCCAACCCTAGCAACGAAGCGCTGCGCGGCAGCGACGATCGGGTCGGACTGGGCAGATAACGCTTCAACGGCGAAGGCCGCGCGGCACCATTGAAGAGCTGGTGCGTATCCGGTTCCGTCAGGCGGACCGGCGGATCGAGCCGCGAGTCAAGCGGAGCGCACGTGAGACCCAATGCCGCATCGGCGGGCCGCGCCGGGCGGACCCGCCCGACGCAAACCCTTCAATCGCGGAGACCTGAAGCGCGGTTGAAGCGTTGACCGTCCCATGGACGATCAACCCTTCAACGGCGCCGCGGCGGGTCGACGGTTGAAGGGTTGACGTCAGGATTCGTGCGTGGCGCCTGGCTCCGGACGCTAGCCTGAGACGGGAGCAGACGTGAGCGCCTTGTCGAGTTCCGAGCGGATCGCGGTGGAGTGGCTACGCGAGGGGCGGCGAGTCGTCAGCGCCGCGCTCGTCGAGCGCATCGGATCGGCCCCGCTCGACCCGGGCGCGCAGATGCTGATCGACGATCGCGGCAACATCGAGGGGTCGGTTACAGGCGGGTGCGTGGAGACGGCGCTCGTCGAGGAGGCGCAGCGGATCCTCGCGGGCGGCGAGCCCAGGGTCGTGACCTATGGGGTCTCCGACGAGGAGGCGCTCGGAGTCGGCCTCATGTGCGGGGGCACGGTCCACGTGTTCGTGCACGA
Organism: uncultured Actinomycetes bacterium; assembly: GCA_963797665.1. Lineage (GTDB taxonomy): Bacteria > Actinomycetota > Thermoleophilia > Solirubrobacterales > 70-9 > AC-56. The sequence continues at coordinate 24,237 of CAWCQE010000028.1, forward strand.
GTACGCGGACCATGCGCTGGACCCGCTCGACGCGGTCGCGGCCGCGCTCGCCGCCGACCAGCCGGTGGCCAGGGCCACGCTGCTCGACGGCGATCGCGCCGGGGCGTCGATGTCGATCCTCATCGACCGCGTCATCGGCACCCTCGGGGTCACCGAGCTGCTCGATCGCGCCGTCGTCCGCGACGCGCGCGGGCAGCTCGACGAGGGGGTCTCGCGGATCCGGCGCTACGGCGCCGGAGGGGAGGTGATGGGCTCCGAGCTGGCGGTCTACATCCAGGCGTTCGCGAGCCAGGCCAGGATGCTGATCTTCGGGGCGATCGACTTCTCCGCGGAGATGGCGAACGTCGCCAGCGACATCGGCTACAGGGTCACCATCTGCGACGCCCGGGAGCCGTTCGCCAGGAGCCCGCGCTTCTCACGGAACGCCGAGGTCGTCGTCGACTGGCCGGACCGCCACCTGGAGGGGCAGGACCTCGGGCCGCGCGACGTCGTGCTCGTGTTCACGCACGATCCGAAGTTCGACGAGCCGGCGTTGACGGCCGCCCTCGCCACCGAGGCCGGATACATCGGCGCCCTCGGCAGTCGCCGTACGCAGGAGCGACGCGTCGAGCGCCTACGGGACGCCGGCCTCGACGAGCAGTCGATCGCGAGGATCCACGCGCCCTGCGGGCTCGACGTCGGCGCCCGCACGCCGTCGGAGACGGCGATCTCGGTCCTCGCCGAGGTCATCGCGGTGCGGACCGGCCGAACCGGCGAGAGCCTGCGCGAAACGACCGGCCCCATCCACGCCGAGACAGCCCCTGACGTCGGCGCCGTCTGAGCCTCAGTTCGTCGCCAGCATCACGTCCGAAGCCTTGATCACGGCGATCACCTCGTCCCCCTCGCTGAGGGCGAGCTCGTCGACGGCTTCGACCGTGATCGAGGAGACGACGCGCTGCCCCGACACGTCGAGTTCGACCTTGGCGGTCACCGGCCCACGGGTTATCCCACGAACGGTCCCGCTGAGCTGGTTTCGAGCGCTGAGCTTCATGTTGGCCTCCTTGATCCGGGGTCAGGGACAGCAGCCGGGCTGCGAAGACTTCCAGATACTCAGCTGCGGCCCTCGAGCACCTGCCGAGCGGCGCGCTGTCCGCTTCGAAGCGCCCCCTCCATGAGCCCGTGCCAATCGCCGGCCGTGTGCTCGCCTGCGAAGTGGAGCGGTCCAATCGGCGACGACAGCTCCCGATCGCGGAGGGGAGACGAGCAGGCTCCGGGCCGAGTAGGAGCCGCGGACCCACGGATCGTCGTGCCAGGTCGAAAGGAGGGCCGCTTCCGGGTTCAGCTCCAGCTCGGGACGCAGGGCGGCAGCTCCTCCATCCATTGGGTCGGAGGTGCTGAATCGGCGAACTCTGAGACCGCGCCAGGCGTTCCGGCGTAGGCGGTCACGAACGGCGCCGGCTCGCCGCTCGAGTCGAGCTGGGTGTAGGACCAGAAGCGGCGGCGCACCGACATGATCGCGCTCGGTGGGCTCGGAGCCCGGAGGGCGACGAAGAGCTTCGCGTTCTGTCCGTAGCGCACCGACGCGAGCGCGTCGGCCGTCGGCCCGCGGAGGCGTGGATCGAAGCTGATCTCGCTGAGAGGGGCAGTCGGTATCGCGATCACGGCGGCATCGGCGTCGAACTCGCCGGTGTCGGTGCCGACCGTGACCCCGTCGTCTCCCCACCGGACCCACCGAACCGGCGAGGACAGATGGACCGCCCCGCCGAGCTCGAGCGCAAGCGCACGCGCGAGCTTCGCGTTGCCGCCCTCGACGGTATAGCTGTCGAAATCGCCGAAGGTCGCCGCCCCCTCGCTGAGCACCTCCGAGAGCAGGTCGTCGGCCGGGTGGCCCATGGAGACCTCGATTCGAGCGCGGATCAGCGCCGCCACGCGCGGCTCGGGCGACGAGCCCCTCGATCGCCTCGGCCACGGTCTCGGCCGCCGGCCACGGGCTCTTCGGCGGCGATCCGGTCGAAGACTGCGTCGAGCTCGGCCCGCGGGACCGCCTCGGCGCCCCGCGGCGCCCGGCGGCCATATGGCGTGCCCTTGCGGACCAGGGAGAGGCCGAAGCGCTTGGCCAGCGACTCGATGGTGGTGTTCTGTGGAAGGATGAATTCGGCGCCTCGCTCGACCATGCTTCCCGCGAAGGGCACCGACCAGACCCGGCCGCCGACCCGGTCGCGCGCCTCGAGAACGGTCACCTCGCTTCCTCGCTCACGCAATGCGTCCGCCGCCGCCAGCCCGGCGAACCCCGCTCCCAGGACCACGACCCTCGGCATCGGGCACATTCACGCAGATCGCGCCGCCGGGCGGCGAGGCCGCGGATACTCTCGACACGAATTGACCGACGCAGCGAGCACCGGCGCGGCGCGCATTGTGGAGGCGCTCGATCGGCTGGCTATGCCAGCTCTGAGCCGATGAGGGCGCCTTCATTACGGGACGCTGATGGGCTGGCCGCCGCCGTTCGCGCCGAGGGCATTCGCGATTCCCGGCTGCTCGCTGCGATCGGCGGAGTCCCGCGCGCCGAGTTCGTGCCGCCGGCACTGGCCCAGCGTGCTTATCTCGATACGCCGCTGCCGATCGGCCACGAGCAGGTGACCACTCAGCCATCGCTCGTCGGCCGGATGGTGGAGGCGCTCGAGCTGACGGGCCGAGAGCGGGTGCTGGAGGTCGGCACGGGCCTCGGGTGGCAGACGGCGCTTCTCGCGCGACTCGCCGCCTACGTCTGGAGCATCGAGCGCTGGCCCGATCTGGCCGAGGAGGCTCAGGCGCGCCTGAGCCGACTCGACGTCGAGAACGTCGAGGTCCTCGTCGGCGACGGCACCCTGGGAATCCCCGACCGCGCGCCGTATGACGCGGTCATCGTCTGCGCGGCATTCACCTCCGTCCCGGATCCGCTCGCCTTCCAGGTCGCGAATGGCGGCCGGCTCGTGCAGCCGCTCGGCCGCGGCGGTGCCGAGGAGGTGGTGCTGTTCGAAAAGCTCGGAGGCGAGCTCGTGCGGCGGCGCATGATCACCGGCGCCCACTTCGTCCGCCTCTGCGGGCGCCATGGCTTTCGCGGTGAGGCTCGCGCTCGCGGGTGACACCATGCTGGGGCGGAAGGTCGCCGAGCGGCTCCGCGAGGCCGGCCCCGAATCCCTCTTCGCCCCCGAGGTCGTCGAGGCGGCGCGCGACGCCGACCTCATGATCGTCAACCTCGAGTGCTGCATCTCCGAGGGCGGTGTACCGGCACCGAACCGCGTCTTTCACTTCCGTGCCCCGCCGGTCGCGGCGGAGGCCCTGGCGCACCTCGGGGTGGACTGCGTCACGCTCGCCAACAACCACGCGCTCGACTTCGGACCCGCGGCCCTCGCCGACACGCTGGAGCACCTCCGCGCCGCCGGGATCCGCCTGGTCGGCGCGGGAGCCAACAAGGACGAAGCCCGCGCCCCGCTGCGGCTGGAGGCGGGCAGGGAGCGGCTGCGCGCGGTCGCCTTCTCGGACCACCCCGCCGAGTACGCCGCCCGACCGGATCGTGCCGGGGTTGCCTACGCCGATCTGTCGCGACGAGAGCTGCCTGACTGGCTGGTGGAGTCGATCCGTCCAGGCGGCGACGAACCCGTCGTCGTCTGCGCGCACTGGGGGCCGAACATGACGGCCGTGCCGGTTCCTGAGGTCCGTCGCGCCGCCGAGGGGCTCAAGGAGTCGGGTGCAGCGTTGATCGCGGGGCATTCGGCGCACGTCTTTCACGGCGTCGCCGGCCGCGTGCTCTTCGACCTGGGCGACTTCGTCGACGACTACCGGGTCGACCCGCGGCTGCGGAACGACCTCGGCCTGCTGTGGTTCGTCGATATGTGCGGAGCCGACCTCGTGCGCATCGAGGCACTGCCGCTGAAGCTTGACTACTGCCACACCCGACTGGCGCGTGGCCGGGACCGCGACTGGGTCGAGGCCCGCCTCCTGAGAGCGTGCGCCGAGCTTGGCACTCAAGCCGAGCGACGGGACGGACGCCTCGTGATCGAGCCCTAGGCTAGGGCAGGAGCGGCGCGGTTCCCCAGTCGGGCCACAGGAGGCCGGGGTTGGATTGGCCCGTGTCGATCATGTGCTCGCCGATGCCGTTGATCCTGATCGTGAAGAGATCCACGCAGCATTCGTCCGGGTAATTGCGATCGCTGACGAAGGCGATGCGGTTGCCCTGCGGCGAGTAGCTTGGGTGGAAGTCGTTTTGGGGAAACCGGTTGGCGGTGAGACGCTGGATGTCGGACCCGTTGGGGCGCATTGTGAAGATGCTGGAGCCGTTGCGGGCGCCGTTGTTCTCGAAGGCGATCCGACGACCGCTGGGCGCCCAATCCGGGTTTGCCGCCTCCAGATAAGGCGGGGTGACCACGTGGCGATTCCCTCCGTCGAGCTTCATGACGAAAATCCGCGCCAGGAGCCCGCCGCCGAAGAAGCGGGAATACGCGATCCGCTTGCCGTTCGGGGAGACCGAGAGGTCGAAGTCCACCGCCTCGTTCTTGGGAGGTTCGATGTAACCGGTCAGCGCTCGCTTGTGGGTGCCGTCGGCGCGCATCCTCCAGATCGCGCAGACGCCGTCGTGCGGCTTGCACCGGGTGAACACGATGTGCGCTGCATTGGGCGTGAACTTGGGCGTGTAGTCCCGAAATCCCTTCGCATCGTCGGCGACCTGCCGCTTGTTGCTGCCGTCGGCGTTCATGATCCAGATCCGTGAGTCGTTCTCTCCGAAGTCCTTATCCGCTCGGTATTTGCTGAACAGGATCGTGTCTCCGTCGGAAGACCAGGAGGGGTGATCAGCGATGTGCTTGGAGTTCGTGTGCGTCAGCTGCCTGAGCGCGCTGCCGTCGGGGTTGGCGGCGTAGATCTGACCGCTGACGTAGTCGGCGAAGACGATCCGCCCGTTCTGGCCGGGAAAGGTCGCGGCCGCGGGAGCTGCACCGGCCACGAGGACCACCGCGACGACCCCCACGAGGGGTCCCAGGAACGTGAGCCGGCGCCGCACCATGATCAGCCTCCGGGCCCCCAGTCGGTGAGGAAGGTGTTCGTCTTTCCGGTCACCACGCGATCGAAGTGAGACCCGTCGGAGCGCAGGGTTGAGAAGTGCCGACACGGCGAGTTCGCGCATCCCCGGCTGAAGAACGTGACGACCCTCCGGCCATTGGGGGAATAGCTCCCGAACGCCGCGTCCACCCCCTGGGGAACATGGGTGAGCTTCTTGGTGCCGCTTCCATCGGGGCGCACCGTCCACAGGTTCGAATGGGGCAGGCAGCAGTTGTCCGAGAACAGGATCCGGTGCCCGCTGGGGGCCCAGTCGGGCCAGAACGCCCGCAGCTTGGGGCGGGTTAACCGCTCCAGCCCCGAGCCGTTCGCCTTCATCACCCAGACCGCCGACGCCAGCCCTCCGCGGTCGCTGCTGAAGGTGATCCTCCCGCCGTCCGGCGAGTAGTTGGCGCGGACGTTCGACCAGTGGCCGGAGCTGAGCAGAGTCTTGACGTGCGTGCCGTTCGCGTTCATCACGTCGATGTCGCAGTAGACGATGAAGCCCGGCCCGAACGGCTCGCCGCAGTGGCTGAACAGGATCTTCTTGCCGTCAGGCGACCAGCTCGGCTGAAAGTCCTCGAATCCACTCTGGTGGGTGAGCTGAGTCTTCCCGCTTCCGTTCGCGTTCATGACCCAGATGTGAAAGTCGCCGGACTGGTTGCTCTCGTACACGATCCTCTCGCCGTCCGGGGACCAGTCGGGCGATCCGGCGCTCTTACCGGCGGCGACGTGGGTGAGCTGCTTCAGCCCGCTGCCGTTCGGGTTGATGGTGAAGACCTGCGAGCGGATCCCCAGATCGCCCGACTCGCCGCCGATCGGCGGGACCAGGTCGCCCTGCGAGAAGGCGATCCGCCCGTTGCTACCGGAGAACGTTGCCTGCGCCGGAGCAGCGACGAGAGCGCCGAGGAGGGCGAGCACGGCGACGGGGATCAGAACCCGCCCGCGGCGGCTGATCTGAACCTTCCGCGGGCTGGATGCGCCGGCGCAGGTCTGGGTCCCGCCCTCCCTATGGATGGTCAACGCGATGGCCGACCCTACATCGCGCGTGGAGCCCGCGTCAATGCCCGGGTCCGGGACATGATTTGATCTGCCTCGACCCGGGTGGATCGGCCGGCCAAGACCAGGAGGGCAACTTGAACGACATACCGGATCAATTTCAGCTGAAGGGGGCGGGCGCCTGGCTGACCGAGGATGCGCCCGATGAGGCGATTCCGGAGCAGGCGATGTCGCCCATAGCCGCGATGCGCCTCGTCGAGCAGGAACTCGCGGTGGAGGGAATCCCGGAGCGCAATCTCGCCACGTTCGTGACGACGTACATGGAGCCGGAGGCGCGCGTGGTGATCGACAAAAACCTGCACCGCAACTTCATCGACCACGCCGAATACCCGCAGACCTTCGAGATCCAGCAGCGCTGCATCAGGATGCTGGCCGAGCTCTTTCACGCGCCGGGCGAGACGACGGGGACGAGCACGCAGGGCTCCTCGGAGGCGATCTTGCTCGGCGCCCTGTCGCTGAAGTGGAAGTGGCGCCAGCGCCGCGAGGCCGACGGCAAGCCGACCGACTCACCGAACCTCGTCTTCGGCGGCGACGTCCACGTCGTCTGGGAGAAGTTCTGTCGGTACTTCGACGTCGAGCCGCGGATCGTGCCCCTGCAGCCGGGGAAGTACACCGTCGGCCCGGACGACATCGAGCCGCACGTCGACGAGAACACGATCGGCGTCGCGGCGGTCGTCGGCACCACCTTCACCGGCCATGCCGACGATGTCGTCGGCATCAACGATTTCCTGGTCGAGCTCAAGGACAAGCAGGGCCTCGATGTACCGCTCCACATCGACGGCGCCAGCGGCGGCTTCGTCTGGCCGTTCCTCCACCCGCACTCGGAATGGGACTTTCGCCTCGAGCAGGTGCGCTCGATCAACGCCTCCGGCCACAAGTTCGGCCTCGTCTACCCCGGAATCGGGTGGCTCGTCTTCCGCGAAAAGTCCGACCTCGCCGAGGACCTGGTCTTCTACGAGAACTACCTCGGCAAGACCGATGCGACCTTCACCCTCAACTTCTCGACCGGCTCCTCCATGGTCCTCGCCCAGTACTACAACTTCGTCCGCTTCGGCAAGTCCGGCTATCGCTGGGTCATGGAGGTGATGCGCGACAACGCCGAGTCCCTCGCGCGTGACATCCAGGCGACGGGCCACTTCCAGATCATCGGCGCCGACGAGGAGACCCTGCCGCTCGTGGCGTTCAACCTCGCCGAGGAGCACCCCTACGACGAGTTCGACATCGCCTTCCAGCTCCACGCCGAGCGGGGATGGATGGTCCCCGCCTACGCGATGCCCCCGAACGCCCAGGACGTGAAGATGATGCGAGCCCTGGTGAAGCTGAACCTGAACCGAGGCCTCGTCGACACGCTTGCGGACGACCTCTCGAACGCGATCGAGACTCTCGAGAAGAAGGGGCCGGTGAGCGAGGCGGAGCGCAAACGGGTCAATACCAGCGTCACGCACTGAGGGCGTCGCGTCGTACGCCCTGCTAGAAGTCACCGCGAGGTATGAATTCGTCAACCGCCTTCCACTCCCGCGTCGGCCGGGTCGCAGTCGTCGGCCTTGGCAATGTCGGGCGGCTGATCGCGGACATGCTTGTCGAACGCGGGTTCGAGGTGCGCGGAGTCGACGCCGACGAGAGCAGGGCAGCTGGTGAGCACGCGTCGGTTATGGACGTCAGGGATCCTGCGGCGCTCGAGGAACTGTTCGCGGGCGTCGAGGCGGTCATCTCATGCCTGCCCTACTACTTGAACACCGTGATTGCCACGGCGGCGCATTCCGCCGGTGTGCACTACATGGATCTGTCCGAAGATGTCGCCACCTCGCGCGCCGTAAGGCAGCTCGCGCAGAGTTCGAACAGGATCTTCATGCCGCGCTGCGGTCTCGCCCCGGGGTTCATTTGCATCGTTGGCGGTGCGCTTGCGGCCCGCCTTGAGACCGTCGACCGGGTCGAGCTGCGCGCCGGCGCCCTTCCGCGCAGTCCGAACAATGCGCTCGGCTATGCGTGCAACTGGTCTCCTGCCGGGATCGTCAACGAGTATCTGAACGACTGCGAACAGCTGCGCGGAGGCGAACTCGTGAGCGTGCCGCCGCTCTCGGGCCTGGAGACGATCGTAATCGACGGCGCGCCCTACGAGGCGTTCACCACCTCTGGCGGCCTCGGGACGATGTGCGAAACATTCGCCGGACGTGTCGACCGCCTCGACTACAAGACGATCCGGTATCCCGGTCACTGCCAGCTAATGCGGTTCATGCTGCAGGAGCTTGGCCTTGGCCGGCAGCGAGAGGAGGCCGTGCGGCTCCTCGCGGACGCCTACCCGGCGGTCCGGGACGATCTGGTGATCGTCTACGCGGCGGCCGATGGAACCAGCGAGGGGCGCCGGGCCCGCGAGGAGTTCGTCCGCGTTTACCGTCCGCGGATCGTCACCGACGCCCGGACCGCAATCGCATGGACGACAGCCGCGGGGGCGGTCGGGATGGTCGAGTTGCTTGCCGAGGGCATGCTGCCGGACTCGGGGTTTGTCTGCCAGGAGGACGTGTCGCTCGACGCCTTCCTCGCCACCTCGGCAGGTCAGATGCTCGCGAGCGATCCCCCCGCGGAGGTGCGCGAAGACATCCCGCTGCTGCCAGTCGCTTGAGGACTCGCGCTCCGGCGGAACGCCGGTCTAGCGGGAGCGTAAGTGCTGTCCGCACGACCCCGGACGCCGTTGGTGGCCTCCGGCGATCTATCCCGCCAGATTCGACTAGCCGAAGTCTTTGCTCACACGACCGGCGGCGACGCTCCCATCCGCGCCAGCGCGCTGGCGACCGTCCACGGAGCCCACGAGCGCACGCGCGGCCGCCTCGATCTCCGGTTCCTGCAGTAAGACGTGGTTAGCGGCTTCTCCCAATGGAACAAAAGAATCCTGGCTCGTCACCCGCGAGATGGTCCCCTCGAAGTTCGCGTCGACGAGCGCGCCCACGATGCCCTCGGAGACTCCGCCGCTCCGGCGCGTCTCATCCACGATCAGCACGCGTCCGGTCGCTTTGGCCTCCCGGAGGATGTCTGCAACCGGCAGTGGGACAAGCCAGCGTATGTCCACCACGCGCGCATCGATCCCATCGTCGGCGAGTCGCTGCGCGACGCGCAGCGACATGTACGTGCCGTTGGCGAATGTCACGATTGTCAGGTCACCGCCGTCACCGTGTACTCGTGCCGAGCCGATGGGGGCATGAGCGTCTGACCATTCGCTGGGTGGCGTATACGGCGCGACCCAGCCACCATCATCCGGGCCGAGCAGATCGCGGATGTGGTAGAGCGCGATCGGCTCCAGGAAAACACACGTCGATCCGTCAGCGGACGCCGCCGCCAGGCAGGCGCGGAGCATGGCCGCCGCATCGTCCGGTCGCCCTGGAGACGCCACGACGATCCCGGGTATGTCTCGGAGGACTGCCACGGCGTCGTCGTTGTGGAAATGGCCGCCGAACCCCTTTTGGTAGCCATATCCGGCGATCCGCAGCACCATCGGGTTGTGGTACTGCCCATTCGAGAAGAACGGCAAGGTCGCGGCCTCGCCTCGGAGCTGATCCTCGGCATTGTGCAGGTAGGCCAGGTACTGGATCTCGGGAACCGGAAGCAGGCCGGAGACGCCGCAACCGAGCGCGACACCGAGGATCGTCTGTTCGTCGAGAAGCGTGTCGAACACGCGGGTGATGCCGAAACGGCGCTGCAGTCCACGGGTAACCCCGTAGACGCCTCCCTTACGACCGACGTCCTCGCCGAACACCAGTAGCTCCGGCCGCGCTGCGAGCGCATCGGCCAACGTCGCGTTAATCGACTCGGCCAGTGTCAGAGGGCCTGCGTCCTCTGGAAGCTTCTCTCCGAATGCGCTCGCCCTCGCGTCCGGGCTCGCCACCCGGCTCACGTCCGAGGCGACGGTTTCCGGCCGTCGTCGAGCGATCGGCTCAATCACCTCCAATGCGCTCGACAGCCGCCGTTGATCGGCGGCGCCGTTCGCCAGGCGGCGCACGTCGGCCGCGACTTCGTCGTACCTGGCGAGAAGTTCGCTGGGCTCGGCGATCCCGGCCTCCGCGAGCAGGCGCGCGGCGTGGACGAGGGGATCGCGCTCGAGGTCCTCGCCGATCTCGGCTCGGCTGCGATAACCGATCTCGGCGTCGCTGCCCGCGTGACCGAGGAAGCGAACACACCGCAGGTGCAGAAACGCGGGGTGGCGCGAGCTGCGCACGTATTCGGCCGCCGCCAGAGCCGCGTCAAAGGCGTCTGCGATGTCAGTCCCCTCGGCGCTGAAATAGCGCAGATGCGGCCGATTCGACCAAACTTCCTTCACCCAACCACGAGGCGTGCGGACGCTGATGCCCAAGCCGTTGTCCTCGCAGCAGAACAGCACCGGCATGCGCAGTCCCTGCTGCACGCTGTACTCGGCGGCGTTCAACGCTCCCAGGGCAGTCGAGTGGTTGAGCGAAGCATCGCCAAATGAGCAGACCACGATCGCGTCCGCCGGCCACTCAGGGTGGACACCGATCCGCTGCGCGCGTTCGATCGCGAACCCGACGCCCATCGCACGAGGCACATGAGACGCGATCGTCGAGGTCTGAGGGATGACCGCGAGCGCGCGGTTGCCGAACACCTTGTGTCGCCCGCCGGAGATCGGCTCATCGGCGGCGGCGACCAGGCCAAGGAGGATGTCCCGTAGTGGGGTGGAGTCCGGGACCTGCTGCGCCCGCGCGCAGTAGAACCCGCCCGATCGGTAATGGAGGAGAGCTGGATCGGTGGGTCTGAGCGCCGCTGCGATCGCGGCGTTCGACTCGTGGCCCGCGGATCCGATTGTGTAGACGCCGGGACCCTCCTTCCGCAGATAGCGCGCGGCCAGGTCGAGGTTCCTGCTCGCCGCCATCGCGTCGAACAATGCAAGGGCCATCCGTGCGGTCAGCCGGGTGCCGTCGCGGACCGGCTGATCGAGGTCCAGGTCGCGAGGACCTCCGCCGCTGAGCGCAGCCACGCCCTCGCGGAAGTGGCGCTCGAGCGCTTGCTCCTGTGTCTCGGTTGCCGCCAAACTGACGTTTATCCCCGGCGCATCAGTGAGACGGCACGGACCTCACCCGAACTCCACACCCTGGGCCAGCGGAAGCTCGTCTGAGTAGTTGATGGTGTTGGTTGCCCGGCGCATGTAGGTGCGCCAGGCATCCGAGCCGGACTCGCGGCCTCCTCCGGTGGACTTCTCCCCGCCGAACGCGCCTCCGATCTCAGCACCGGAGGTCCCGATGTTGACGTTGGCGATCCCACAGTCGGAGCCGTCGGCGGCGAGGAAGCGTTCGGCCTCTCGTTGATCGCGGGTGAAGATGCTGGACGACAGTCCCTGGGGAACACCGTTGTGGAGCGCGATCGCGTCCTCGAAGTCCAGGTAGGTCATCACGTAGAGGATCGGAGCGAACGTCTCACGACGCACCAGCTCTGTCTGGGCGGGCATGCGAACGATCGCGGGCTCGACGTAGTAGGCGTCCGGGAGGCCCGCAGCCGCACGCCGCCCGCCGCCTACGATCAGCTCGCCTCCGTCGGACTGTGCCTCCTCGAGAGCCGCGGCCATCTCCTGGTACGCCAGCTCATTGATCAGCGGACCGACCAACGTCCCGGAGGCACTCGGATCGCCGATCGGAAGTCGGCCGAACACGTCGCGCAGCCCGTCGACGAGCGCGTCGACGACGTCGTCGTGTGCGATCACCCGACGCAGGGTCGTGCAGCGCTGGCCGGCGGTTCCCGCCGCGGCGAAGACGACTCCCCGCCGGGCGAGCTCGAGATCGGCCGAGGGTGCCACGACCGCGGCGTTGTTCCCGCCGAGCTCGAGCAGCAACCGCCCCATGCGGGCCGCCACGCGTGGCGCGATCTCCGCCCCCATGCGCTCCGATCCAGTCGCGCTCACGAGCGCGACATCGGGGCTGTCCACCAGCGCCTGGGCATCGTGAGCGTCTGCGATCACGAGCCGATGCACATCTGCCGGTGCCCCGCACTCCGCTGCGGCGCGATCCAGCAGGGCCGAGCACGCCAGCGAAGTGAGAGGAGTCATTCCCGAGGGCTTCCACACGATGGTGTCCCCGCAGGCCAAGGCGACCGCGGTGTTCCATGACCACACAGCCGCGGGGAAGTTGAAGGCGGTGATGAGCCCGATCACCCCCAGCGGGTGCCAGGTCTCCATCAACCGGTGGCCTGGGCGCTCGGACGGCATCGTGCGCCCGTCGAGCTGGCGCGACAGCCCGACCGCGAAGTCGCAGACGTCGATGGTCTCCTGCACCTCGCCGAGGGCCTCCGAGGTGATCTTCCCCGCCTCGATCGAGACCAGCTCGGCGACGTCCGCCTTGTGTTCGCTCAGCAGCTCGCCCAGGCGCTTGACGAGCGCACCCCGGACAGGCGCCGGTACGGAACGCCACTCACGAAAAGCACGCCCGGCCGCGGCGATTGCCTCCTCCACCTCCGCCTGTCCTGCGGCGGGTACATCGAACAGCGCCTCGCCCGTGATCGGCGAGCGCGCGCTCACGGACGGTCCAGTCCCGGGCGAAGGATCGACACCGCAGTTCTCGAGGGCCGCCCGGGCTCGCGAACGAAGTTCGTCAGTCGATGAGACGGACAGCTCGTGCTGGTACTCGGTTGTTGTCATTTGGTTGCTCCGTGAGTTCTGGGCTGAAGATGGGAGATCGCGTATACAAGGTTGTACTCCGGGCGAGGCGCGGACGTGTGGAAGCGCTCCATGCTCAACGGTTCTATGTCGACGAACGGCGGGCGGCGCAAGCTCCGTGGTCGGCGATAAGCCGGCTCATCACCGTCGTGAGAGGCAGCTTCGGAGGGAGTCGCCCTATCCAGGTGAGCTATCGCGGCTTTTGGCTCTAGCAAGCAGTTTGCGAGGCCGGCGCGGAACCCGCCACTGGCCTCGATGGCACCTTCATGGCACATCTTCCGCCTGACTGAGCACGCCGAGATCGTAGCGCCGGGGGTCAACCATGAGCGCCATCGGGGCGGCTCACGTGAGACGTCTCAGCTCGTGCGCCCAAGATCGCGGGTCCTGCTCCTCCTGGCTTTTCCAGACGGCCACCGGATCGCGGTATGGTCGCGATGTATTGGAAGCCCGCCGGGGCCGTAGAGCCGCGCGCGCCACAAGATGCGTGCTCCTCCGCAGTCCTGGGGAGGAGAGGTTCAAATGACTCGTGAGATCCCGCTTTACACGCTGGAGGGAGTCGAGGACGCGGAGATCTCGACTCACTACTTCAGTACCGCCGACGGGCTGGGGCTCAGCATGCTGCGGTTCAGCCGCGGCGGAGACGGGGATGCGGTGCTCGTCATCCACGGTCTGACGACCTCGACCGACATGTTCGTCATGCCCGAGCACCGGAATCTCGTCTCGTGCCTGCTCGACGAGGGCTATGACGTGTGGTGCCTCGACTTTCGCATGAGCAACCGGCACAGCTACAACCTCGGCTATCACCGGTACACGCTCGATGACATCGCCCTGTTCGACTATCCGCCGGCGATCGATCTCGTGCGGAGCCACATCGGCGACCGCCCCCTACACGTCATCTCCCACTGCCTGGGCTCCGCCTCGTTCACGATGAGCCTCTTCGGGAGAGCCGTCGACGGGATCGCGAGCGTGGTCGCCAACAGTGTCGCCCTGACGCCCAGGGTGCCGACCTGGTCGGGTGCGAAGATCGCGGTCGCCCCCCGGCTGATCGAGCTCTGCGGGTTCCAGTATGTGAACCCCCGCTGGAGCGAGGACCCCTGGCTGACCCCGGGCAAGGTGTTCTCGAGGATCGTCTCGCTCTTTCACCGCGAGTGCGATGTGCCCGCCTGCCACATGCTGAGCCTCATGTGGGGAACCGGGTGGCCGGCCCTATACAGCCACGAGAACCTCGACGAGCGCACGCACCGGCGCGGCGGCGACTTGTACGGCGCGACCAGCATGCACTACTTCCGGCATGTCCGGAAGATGATCCGGGCGGACAACACGGCCGTGAAATACGCGCCCGGCGATCGACGATACGACGCGCTGCCGAACGACTACTTCGAGCACGCGCGCGAGATCGAAACGCCGGTGCTGTTCACCACCGGGGAGGCGAACCACGTCTTCACCGACTCGAACGTCGAGTGCCACCGACGGCTCCAAGAGCTCGGCTGCACCCAGCACGAGCTCAAGGTGTTCCCGGGGTACGGCCATCAGGATCCCTTCATGGGCAAGGACGTGGCTCGTGACGTGTTCCCGCACCTGCTCGACTTCATGAGCAGGCACCGGGAGGGAGCGCGTGCGGGCGTCAGCGGCGACGGCCGGCCCGCGGCGACGGAAACCCCGAGCGCCTCACCGGCCCCGGCGGCCTGAATCGATCCTCAGTCAGCGGCGCCCGCCGCGTCGAGGGTCAGCCAGCGCCTCATGCCCGCATGACCGCTCAGCCCCGGCGCCCGTAAACCTCCCACAGCTTCCCGGCGAAGAGGCCCCCGAAGCGAGTGATGGCGTCGAAGCGCCCCGGCGGCTCGGTGCGGAACGTCGTCAGCTGATGCGCGAAGTCCAGGGGCAAGATGTGGAGGACGCCTGAGGCAACCCGCTCGGCCTCCTCATCCTCAGCTGCGTCGAACGTGCCCGGCCAGCACCCGCGTGAACAGCGTCGAGGTGTCGCCCCAGATGCTGTCGATGCCCGGATCGTCCTCCACCACCTTGAAGCCGGTCAGCGTCAGGGGGTGGCCGTTCGCGTCCGCGAAGTGGAGGCGGTAGAGCATTCGTTTGCGGTGCGGGTCGCGGTCCACATCGACGAACAGGTTGAAGTCGCCGCGTTCGACCGGTAGTTGGCCGCCGAGGGCGTCGGAGCGCACATAGCCCTCGGTGCGCGCCAGATGGTTGGGGATCTGAGATGAATCGATCGACGTCCTCGGCCGTGATCGTCAGATGGAACATGAAGTCGGTCCTGCTCTGGCGGCCGGCCCGGAAGCCACGGTCGAAGTCGTCCTCGCCGAAGGTGACGAAGCCCTTCATCTCCTCGGTGAAGGACACGGCTGTTCCGCCGCCGCTTGCCGGCGCGGCGGCGGCCTCCTCGCGGGCGGGCGTCTCGACCTTCGGGCGCTGGGTGGGCTCCGCGGGTCGCCCCTCGAGCTGGGCGTCGGCGAAGCGATCGGCGAGCGCCGCGATGGTCAGGCTCGGATTGGGCCCCACCGGCCCCGGCATCACCGAGCCGTCCGCGATGTGCAGGCCGGGGTAGTTGAACACCTCACCGTTCGGATCGACGACGCCCTCGTCCTCCGTGCGCCCCATCGGGCAGCCGCCGAGGCGCGTGCACCGTTATCACCCGGTTCAGGTACCAGAGCAGGTTGTCGTTGAAGGTCGCGCCGAGCCGCTCCGCGATGTCCTGCGAGTGCTCGCGGAGGCGGTCGAAGTACTCCTTCGACGCGCCATGCTTGCGCCAGTCGACCTGCAGACGGCCGTCGTCGAGCGTCATCCGGCCGTCCGGGATGTCCCTCCCCATTCCGAGGAGCGGCAGAACACCGGAGGCAAGGCCGCAGTCGCCGAGCATCGCGGAGACCTCGGCGCTCAGATTGGTATCGGTGTCGCGGCGCAGCACGCGGTTGATGAGACGCGAGATCAACGTTGGCCCGATGCGCTCGAGCACCGACGGTTGATCCAGCGCCTGCAGAATCCAGTTGGCGAACTCGGGGAAGCCCGCGTCCTCGATGTAGAAGCCGCGCCCCTCCCCTCCGTCGAGCTCGTCGGGAACGCGAACCGCGCTCGTTATCACCGGTCCGCGGCCCGGCTCGATGACGGCCGGCATGCGGTCCCCGTTGTCCCCGCGCTGGGTGCAGCGGACGGCGAACGTGAGCAGGTCCCCGTTGCCGCAGAAGCGCGTGCCCAGCCGCGGGCTGATCGCGGGAAAGGCCGCGCGGTTCCGCAGCAGCAGATAGGTCGTGCCGAGGGTGCCGGCCGACAACACGAGTCGATCGCTCGTGACCGTGTGTTTCGGAAGCTCCTGGGTGGCCGTCGGCTGGCCCTCGCTCTCCGGCGCGTGCTCCACGTAGTGGATGGCGTAGCCGCCGCCCTCCCGCGGCTCGAACGAGCGCACCTCGCAGCGGGTCCGGATGTCGGCGCCCGCGTGCCATGCCGCCGTCAGGTAGTTGTAGTCGAGCGTGTTCTTGGCGCCGTAGTTGCAGCCGACGTCGCACTCACCGACGAGCCTGCACGTCTCGCGGGTGCGCCCGTGGATGTTGGGACGTGCCTCCCTGATTGGCTCTCCCGGGATCGGTGCCGCGCCGGGCTCGGTCGCGAACGTCACCGCCAGCTTCGGGAGGAACCAGTCGAGGCCGGCCTCCTCCGCGGCCGCCTTGAAGGCGCGGGTCTTCGGCGTCGCGTCGTAGGGCGGCTGGTCGTAGGGGTAGGGCTGTGCGTCGAGCATCTTCTCGGCGCGGTCATAGTGGGGGTCGAGCTCGGCGCGGGTGACCGGCCAGTACTCATAGCCCCCACCGTTCAGGTCCTCGCGGACGAACCAGCGCTCGTCCTTTCGGATCATCACGTTCGCGTAGATCAGTGAGCCGCCACCGAGCCCGCTCGAGACGAGCGCTTCGAGCCCCTCGAACGACCACAGGTCGAACATGCCGTGGAGGCCCTCGCTGGGGTCCCAGAGGTTGTTCTTCAGCCCAAGCGGGCTGCGCGGAAAGGACCCCGGGGGATAGGCCTTGCCGCGTTCGAGGACGAGCACACGGCGACCCGCCTCCGCCAGCCGGCATGCGGTAACCGCTCCGCCAAAGCCCGATCCGACGACGACCGCGTCGAAGTGCTCGTCCACCGTGCCCAAGAGTCTCTGCGTAGTCCTAGCAGTCGCCGCAGCGCCATGCAAGCGGGGCGGGCCCGACGAGGCGCGCTTGCGCCCCGGCGCCGGCGGAAGTAGGGTCGCGCAGATGGCCGCAACGGGCGCCGCCCCGAACTCCCGCGAGTCGCTCACAGGCGCGGGATGGGTCTGCCCCGCGGGACGGTTCCAGGCGTTCGTGCCGGCCAAGCGGCCACTTTCGTGGCTACAGCCACAGATGCTGTGGGACGCCCGCAACGACATCGTCGCGCGGCGGCTGGGAGACCCCGTGAACGACCTCCGTCGGGCCTGGATGCGCGCGGTCGAGCAGGCGGCCGACGGCGATGGCGACCCCCGCCTGATCGATCGGACGGGTCAGGCCGACGTCTCGTTCATGGTGATCGGCGATCCCGGGGAGGGCGACGCATCGCAGTGGGCCACGGTCCCCCCTTTGGAGGCGACGTGGGAGGGCACCGCGTTCGCGGTGATCATGAGCGACGTCATCTACCCGGCCGGGAACGCGAACGAGTACGAGGAGAAGTTCTATCGCCCGTATCGCGAATACCCGTCACCGATCTACGCGATCCCGGGCAACCACGATTGGTACGACGAGCTGCGTGGCTTCATGTACCACCTCTGCGGGGTCGAGGAGATGGCGTCGCCGGACTTCACCTACGCCACCGGCCAACCGTCGTGGAAGCAGGCGGTCCACCGGCTGTTCTGGCGGCGCCCGGACCGCCCGGATCCGGCGCAGGCGGGCGTCCGCTCCTCCTGGCGGCCGCTTCCCGGCCAGCGCTCGGGACAGCGCTCGCCCTACTGGGTCATCGACCTCGATCCGGTGCGCATCGTCGGCATCGACACCGGGATCCTCGGCGGCCTGGATCGCGACCAGGGCGAATGGCTCCGCGAGGTCTCGCGCGACCCGAGCCGGGCGAAGATCCTCCTGACGGGAAAGCCGCTCTATGTCGACGGCGAATACCACCCCGGCTCGATCGAGGGCGGCGGGACGGTCGACGAGATCGTGCGCGATCCCGAGTCCGGCTATATCGCGGCCATCGGGGGCGACATTCACAACTATCAGCGCTATCCCACGCAGCTCGAGGACGGACGGACGCTCCAGTATCTGGTTGCGGGCGGCGGCGGAGCGTTCATGCATCCCACCCACGACATCCCGCGGGTGCGCCTGCCGGGAGTCGACGAGGAGGACTTCGTCTGCTATCCCCGTCGGGGCGACTCGCTGGCGCTCTTCAGCCGCCTCTATGACCGCAAGCTCGCGTTCGGTCGAGGCTTCTTCGAGATCTCCCCGGACGAGGCGGCGACCTATCTGGGCGAGCGGCTCGGCATCGAGCCCCGCCGCCCCCGCGACGCCGTCGTCCTCAGCGATCGCGTTCGCTACGCGGCCGAGCGCATCCTCCCTCTCCCGGGCCGCGCCCGGGGGCCGCTACATCCCCTGTTCGCGCTGTGGTTCGACATCAACGAGCCGCCGATGTTCAAGAGCTTCCTGCGAGTCGACGCAAGCAGCGACCGGATCCGTATTCGCTGCTTTGCCGCCACGGGCTGCGGCGACCAGGAGGACCATCCTCCGATCGAGGACGAGCTCGTCGCCGAGCGAGGGCCGGACGGCCGCTGGGCCTGGCGCGAGGCGGACCGACGAAATTAAGAGGCGCGCCTTAGGTCCCGCCACCATCGCCTCGACCTCCGCCTGCGGCCTCGTGGGAGCGGGTCTGGGAAGCAGGTGATCCCGACGATCGAATCGCGCAGCAGTCCCGCTATGGGTGCATCACCGGGCTTGCGGCGTGCCGCCACAGGGTCAACCGTCGTTCCGATGCGGCGGCCTCATCGGTGAAACCCTACGCCCGCCGAGATCGTCCGTCAAAACAGGCGATGTGATTTGCGGACCGCGAGCGGCGGGAGATGGAGCCGCTCTACGGCCAACCGGCACCGCGTGCGGGTGCCGGCGCGGTCAGCACGTGGCCGGTGCGCGGTCCGCTCGTCAGCCGAGCGATGTTGTCGGCGGGGCTGTCGGCCATGCGCCAGTCCGCCGCGAGCATGAACAGCGTCCGCCCGTCCTCGCCACCGAGCATGCAGGCGAAGCAGGGCCTGTCGAGCCGGACGCGCTCGAGCACCTCACCCCCTTCGCGGACTCGGCCCACGAGGTTGTCGCCGATCTTGCCGACACCGGTCCAGATCGACGCCCTCGGCGTCCATGCAGATCCCGTCTGGCCCAACGCCGCCTGCCCATACCCGGCGGTTCGAGAGGCCTCCGTCCTCGGCGATGTCGAACGCCGTCAGCCGTCCGGCGAACGATTCCGCGACTATCAGCGTCGAGTTGTCGGGCGTGACGACCATGCCGTTCGGGAACGCGATCCCATCGGCCACTCGGCGTACCGAGCCATCGGGGGTGACGAGAGCGATGATCCCGGGGGCCTCCCCCTCACCGGGCGCGAAATCGCAGCCACCGTTGACGTAGATGTTGCCGCGGCCGTCGACCACGATCTCGTTAAAGTCGTCGACCCCCAATCCGCTCAGATCGGCGTGCCTCACCATCGACCCGTCGGGCTCCCTGCGCATGAGCCCTTGGCCCGTCACGAGGAGGCGACCGTCGGGCAGCCAGTCGATCGACCACCCGAGGCCGGGCGGGCCCTCCCCGACGACCTCGCCTTCGGCCCTCGAGATCGACGGCGACGATCTCTCCGGTCCCCCAGTTGGCGAACCAGAGACGGTTCTCGTGCCAGCGGGGCGACTCGCCGATCACGAGATCGGTCACGAGCAGTTGCGCCTCGACCCCCGGTGGTTCCTGTGGCGACATCTGGGCCTCCTCCGTCGTGGCGCCGGCCCTGAGTTGGGGGCCGAAGAGCACTTCGCAGAACTAGACCGTATAGTACTAAAAACGGAACCGTCTAGTACTATGCGGCGATGAGGGACTCTCGATCAGCCAACGCGCCCGCGGAAGTGCAGGACGAAACTCGGTCTGCCCGCAAGCGCAGGGCGATCCTCGATGCGGCGACGACGATCTTCCTGCGCAACGGCTATCGGGGCACGAGCATGGACGAGGTCGCCTCGCGGGCCTCCGTCTCGAAGCAGACGGTCTACAAGCACTTCTCGGACAAGGAGCGCCTCTTCTCCGAAATCGTCACCGGCGCCGTGAATGAGGTCAGCGACCCCGTCCACGCCGAGGTGCTGAGGCTCGAGGACAGCGGTGACGTCGAGGCAGATCTTCGCGGCCTGGCGAGGGAGTTGCTTCGCATGGTGCTCCAGCCGCGGATCCTGCAGCTGCGCCGGCTGGTGATCGGTGAGGCGGGGCGCTTCCCTGAGCTCGGCCGCGCCTTCTACGTGCAGGGGCCGGAACGCACGATCGCCGCGCTCACAAGCGTCTTCGAGCGCCTTGCCGAGCGGGGTGTGCTGGAGCTCGACGACGCGCACCTCGCCGCCGCACACTTCAACTGGCTCGTGATGTCGATCCCGCTCAACCGCGCGATGTTCCTCGGCGAGGATCAGCCGCCCGGGCGCGCCGAGCTCAAGCGGTACGCGGACGCCGGCGTGCGCACGTTCCTCGCCGCCTACGCTCCACGACGCGGCGCCCGGTGATCGCGACCGGCAACGGAACGGCGGCGGTCGATTTCTACTGGTTGCCACTTGGAGCCGGTGGTCACTTCGTCCGCCTCAACGGCCGGGTCTTCGAGGCTGTGACCGCTCGGCTGCAGCGCCGTCCCGTGTGTGACCTCTACCACTCAGCGCTCCAGGTTCACCTCGGCGCCGATACCTACGTCATCGAACAGGCGCCCGTCCCCGATCTGGTCGGCGAGCGGCGTGGCGTGGTGGCCGAGGGCGCCGTCGGGCCCGCTTCGCCGGCCGCTTTCGCGTCTGCCGTTACGAGATCCGCCTCTGGCGCGGCGGCGATATCCCGGATATCGCGGAGGCCGTGGATAGCCCTCGGCGGCTCAGCGATGACGAGGGGTGCGCCCGCCATCTGCTCGACGTCGTCCCCCAGGTACCGACGCCGGTCTGGGGCCGCGACGAGCTCGGAACCGGGGAGATGTGGAATTCGAATTCGGTCACCGCGTGGATCGTCTCGAGCTCCGGACTTGATGCCGCCCCGATCAAGCCGCCGGCGGGCGGACGGGCGCCCGGATGGAACGCCGGCCTCGTCGTCGCTAGGCGCCCCACCCACTCTTGAGCGTCGTGCAAGGCGGCATCGGGCCCGGCCGCCGGCGATCGTGGACGCCGTGGGCGCCCGTGGTCAAGCAGCGGCCGCGACGCGGTCGCGAAATTCCCGCAGCAGCTTCTGCTCGCGCATCGTCAGGGGGCGCCAGCCACCCGGCTCGAGAACGTAGACCCGCGCGTCCACGAGGCTCCGGAGCCCGGCAAGCGCCGCCACAACCTCGCGGGCCGACGCGTCCTCGGCGAGGACCTGGCCGCTCAGTGCGCTCACGACCCTGAACCTCGACGGCTCCCTGGGGATCCCGTCCTCGCCGGGGTCCGGGGCGGCCTGGCGCGCAGGCGCCGCGCTGCGCCGCGAAGCCTTGGACCGCTTCTCCCTCGGCGCCGATCGCCTTCGCTCCAGCGCCCGCTCGAGCGGAACCATCTCGGCGCCGGTGCCCTTCGTCTCGGTGTCCAGTATCCAGATCCTCCCCATCGGCGTCCTTCGTAGCTGAGAGTAGCCGCGGGTAGATGCCCGTCCGCAGCATGCCCCCGGATCGTGGAGACTGTGGGCGCGATGAGGATCCTGGTCACGAGCTCGCGACTGCCGTTCGCGCTCGACATGGTGCGAAAGCTCGCGGCCCGGGGGCACGACGTGTACGCATCCGACAGCTACGAGGTGGCGCCGGGCAGCCATTCGCGCTACCTCGCGGGACACTTCGTCACCGCCCCGGCGAGCGGCGACACCGAGGCGTTCATCACCGACGTCGAGCGGATCGTGCGCGAGAACGACATCGACTTCGTGCTCCCCGCGTTCGAGGAGGCCTTCTATCTGGCGACCCGCCACGCCGAGCTCTCCGAGCGCACCACGCTGCTCACGGCTCGGTTCTCGACCCTCGCCCGCCTCCACGACAAGGATCGGTTCACCCAGCTCGCCGAGCAACTCGGGCTGCCCACGCCCGAGACCGTGGTCGCGCGCAGCGACGACGAGCTGCGCGAAGCGATCGAGCGCTTCCCGAGCTACTTCGCCCGGGCGGCGTTCTCGCGCGGTGGGGTGTCGCTTCTCACCAACACCGGCCCGCTGGCCGGAAAGGTCCAGGCCTCGGACTGCCATCCGACCGAGAGCTCGCCGTGGCTCGTTCAGGAGTTCGTCGAGGGCCCGATGCACTGCACGTACAGCACGCTCCACGGGGGCCGCGTGACCGCCCATTGCGCGTACCGCGCGCCACGCCAGTGGCAGCACAGCACCGGGATCCAGTTCCTGTCGGTCGACGGGCAGCCATCACTGGAGGTCGCCGCGCGACTCGGCGCCGAGCTCGATTACACCGGCCAGATGTCGCTCGACTTCGTGGACTCGCCGGACGGGCCGATGCTGATCGAGTGCAATCCGCGCGCCACCGATGGCGTCCTGCTCATGAGCGCCGAGGAGCTCGAGCGCGGCCTGCTCGACCCCGACTCCCAGCTCACCATGGTCCCCCCCGGCCGCGAGACGAAGCTCAGCCTCGCCGTCGTGGGAGAACTCTTCAGCGAGCCCCTGAACAAGCTCCCCGCGGGGATCGCGGACCTCGCGCGCGTCAAGGGCTCTGACAAGGGCTGGCGGGACGCCCTGCCGACCATGTACTCGTTCCTGGCCTTCGGGCACCACGCGAGGCTCGGGTGGCGGGAGCGCAAGCAGGTCTTCGTCGCGATGGCCGATGGCATCTGCTGGGACGGCGAGGAGATCGCCGGCATGAGTCCCGAGGACGCACGCTTCCTCACCGAGCTCGAGGGCGACGCCCCGCCGGCGTGAAGCCGGCCCGGACCGTCCGCCTCCGCAACGGCCGCACCCTCGCCTACGCGGAGTGGGGTGAGCCGAGCGGATCGCCCGTGGTCGAGTGTCACGGCAATCCCGGCTGCCGGGTACTGGTATGGGACGAGGACGTGGTGGCGCGCCTGGGCGCGCGGTTGATCACCGTCGACCGGCCGGGCATCGGCCGCTCGAGCCCGAAGCCGGGGCGAAGCGTCGCTGACTGGGCCGACGATGTACGCGAGCTGTGTGAGGCGATCGGGATCGAGCGCTTCAGCCTCGTCGGCTACTCCGTCGGCGGCGCTTATGCGTGTGCCTGTGCCGAGCGGCTGGGCGATCGAGTGGCCTCCATGGCGCTGGTCAGCTCGATCGCGCCGCTCGATCGCCCGGGTACGTTCGCCGAGCTGGGGCGACCGCTCCAGTGGAGGTTGGCCCGCGACCGCCCGGCGATCGCACGCGGAGCCTTCGCGATGCAGGCGCTCCTTGGGCGCCTGCCCCCGTGGGCGCTTCGCCGGGCGACCGCGGCGAGGATGCCCGCCGCCGACCGCGCGGTGCTCGACGATGACCCGCGCATCCTCGAGCGCGGCGCGGCGATGGCGGCCGAGGCCGTTCGCCAGGGGCCGGACGGGCTGGTCACGGACCTGCGGGTGGCGATGCGCCCCTGGGGCGTGGACCTGGCGTCGATCACTGTGCGCACGACGGTGTGGCAGGGCGATCACGACCGCTCGATCCCGGCGGCGTGGGGAGAGCTACTGGCCCGCTCGATCCCCGGGGCGCGGCTACGGCTCCGTCCCGGCGAGGGACACCTGATGATCGCCGCCAATCTGGAGGAGATTCTCGACGATCTGCTGGCGCGCGAGGGCGCTGTGCCCATGCCAGGGTCGGCGCCTGACCATGCCCGTTCGGAGTAGCCGCGGCGCGCCGCCGCGGCAGGTCACGACGCTCTCGAGACCTCTGCCTCGCGACGGTCGAGCCTCGCTTCGATCGGCATCGTCGCGCTCAGCAGTGGCGAGGGGGTGTTCGGATCGTCCTGGTCGCACACGAAGAGGAAGTCGATCACGCCGGTGTCTACCGCCGCATGGACGCCCTCGACCTTCCAGGCTGGATCGATCCGACGGAGCCGGCGGACGTCGCCGGACGTGTTGATCGTGCCGACGACGGAACCGCGGATATCGCCGTCGTCGGCACCCTCCGCTGAAGCGGTGAAGCAGACCAGGTCGTCAAGGAGGGTCGTCGCGTCGGAGAAGCAGGCCGGAACGCCGTCGAGCTCCCCGAGGTCGTACGTCCGCAGCGAACGGAGCTCGTCGGCGTCCACCACGAGGTCCTCGGCGAGCGTGCTCGAGAGATCGCCAAGTTCGACCTCGGCGATCGCATTCGGTGCCCGGCTCTCGTTCGCGCGGTGAAAGAGCCACAGGCGCTCCGTCAGGACCGCCGCGCCCTCGATGTTGATCCGGTCATCGAGCTCGCGGCGCATCGCCTCGTAGACCGGGTGCAGGTCGATGGTCCGGGGCTCGCCGGCGAGCGATCCGTCGGCGGCGAACGACCAAAAGAAGCCGCGATCGCGGTTGGGATTCGAGCCTGAGCCGAGCCCGAGCAGGCCCCCCGCGGGCTCGCCCTCGACGGGTGGAAGCGCCGTCAGCGCCTCGAGATCCGGCTTTTGCCTCTTGCGCTGCTGCTGGTCGTCCGGCAGATCACCCGCGAATGCCCGCTTCAGGACGCCGGGCCCACCTCCCGCAACTCGGAAGACGGCCACCTGAAGCAGGTCGTCGCCGATGACGTACACGAAGTCACCTCGCCGCACCACCCCTGAGGCCGAGGCGACGTGCGGCTGCATCCCATCATCCGGCGGCTCCCGAAGGTCCAGCTCGCGGAGCCGGCTGAGTTCGAGCGGCGGCAGCTCCTCTGGCGTAGCAACGCGCTCCTCCATGATTGGCCGCTACCCGCCGATCGGCCGACGAAGCGGCTCCCAGCGCGATCCGGCGCCGGGCACGAAGCCGGGTAGGGGGCTCGCCATTCAAGCGGACAAGGGAGAGATCAGATGGAGCAGCCGAGCGTCGACCTCGTAGCGCTGAACCCCAGCCGTTGCCGACTCGGCCCCTGACTGACCCGGCGCGCCGCTGCAGCCCCTATCCGGCGGGCACCCCTAGCCATCGAGCGCCGCCAGCGTGATCGCCAGCGCGATCTCCGCCCGCGGCGCGACCGAATCGAGGAACACGTACTCGCCGGGGTTGTGCGCCGCGCCGCCCCGCGGCCCGAGCCCGTCGACGGTCAGCGCGATGGCTGGCGCGAAGTGGCTGGCGTCGCTCGCGCCGCCGCGGCCGCAGGCGGCGATGCGCCGCCCGGCCGCATCGGCCGCGCGCGCGACCAATCCGGCGGTCGCCTCGCGCGAGTCCATCGGCGGCCATCGGCGGAGCAGCTCGGTCTGCAGCCGCGCGCGGCCGACCTCGCGTGGCATGGCTCCCGCAACCGCGTCGATCGCCTCGAGGGAATCGGCCCGCACGTCGCATAACAGCTCACCGGTCGCCGGGACGACGTTGAACGCGTCGCCGCTGCGAATCACGGTCGGGACCGCGGTGAGGCGGTCCGGCCCGGCGGGGTCGTGGCGGGCCGCCACGGCCTCGGCGGCCGCGCTCAGGGCGAGGAGGGCGTTGGCGCCATCGTCGGGGGCCGAGCCGGAGTGCGCCGCCCGGCCGGTCGCGCTGACCCGGATCGTGCCGGCGCCCTTTCGCTTCACCACGACCGCCTCGTCGTCGCCCGCGAGCTGGCCGGCCTCGAAGCACAGACACGCGTCCCAGCCGGCGAACCGATCGACGTGCGCGAACGGGGCGGCGCGCCATTCCTCGTCGCACACGAGCAGCAGGGCGACCTCGGCGAAGTCGGCCCGACGCTTGGCCAGCGCGCGCAGGATCGCGAGCGCGAACACGTCGCCGCCCTTCATGTCCACCGAGCCGGAGCCGATCAATCGGTCGCCCATGCGTTCGAGGGACCGGTGACTGTCGTGCGCGTGCACCGTGTCCAGGTGACCGACCAGCAGGAGGCGCGCCCGACCGCTGCCGTGAAGCCGCAGGAGCAGATCCGGTGCGTGGCCCGGGGACGAGCAGGCCGGGCGCTCGACCGAGGCGTCCTCAGGGGCGATCGCGACCGCGACTGCCGCGCACTCCTCCAGGGCCGCAGCGTCGCCGCTGGGTGAGGAGACGGCGACGAGCGCGGCGAGATCGCGCTCGAACCGCGCGCGCGATCCGGGCGGCCTCTGCTCTTACCCACTGGTCCATGGCCTCGAGCCTAAGCATCCCGGGTTCCGCCGCGAGCCCGCGCGGTCCGCTCTGAGCCGCTGCCATATGCGCGCAAAAAGGCGATAGCGTCGGGCCATCCCCCGGGGGAGGTTTAAGCCGCTGCGCGGCAAAACGCAGTCGGGCCGGGTGCCGCAGCGACGGAGCCCTGCCCGGCTCGAACAAGGAGGTGGAGATGAAGCGAGTAATCGCACTCGCGCTCTTGGCGGCCTCGGTCGTGCTGGTCATCGTGGTGAACGCGAGCGCGGGTCACGAGGATCATCACGCGGGTAAGGCGATCACGGTAGTGGAACACGCGACCACCGATGCCGTCACCAATGGAACGTCGGGCGACAGCGCGGGCAACATCCTCACGTTTGCGAACGACGTGTTCAACGCCGCCGACACACACAAGGTCGGCACCGATCAGGGATCCTGTGTCCGCACCGTCGTCGGCCATGCATTTGAGTGCAACTGGACCACGTTCCTGCCCAAGGGGCAGATCACGGTCGAGGGTCCGTTCTACGACGATGACGACAGCGTCCTCGCGATCACCGGAGGCACGGGCAAATACCGCAACGCCCGCGGTGAGATGGAGCTCAACTTCCACAATCCCGCGGGAACGAAGTTCGACTTCGTCTTCCATGTGATCGGCTGAGTGGTCGGGCGCCGGGCTGATTCAGCCCGGCGCCCCCAAGCCCACAGATCACGCACAATCCGTGCCGTGGCCGCCCTCGCCGTGATCGACGCGCCGATCGACTCCTCGGGGAGAAGGCGTGGCGAGGAACGAGGGCCCGCCGCGATTCGTGCCGCCGGGCTGCTCGAGCGCCTCGGGGCGCGGGATGCGGGCGAGGTCGACGCGCGCATCCGCGACCCCCGGCGCGAGCCGACCACAGGCGTGGTCGGGGCGAGCGAGGTGCGCCGCGCCTCGGCGGCGATCGCCTCCAGCGTGCGCGAGGTTCTGAACAGTGGCGAGCGGCCGCTCGTCCTCGGCGGCGATTGCACCCTCCTACTGGGTGTCTTCGCGGGGGCGCCCAAAGGCAGCGGCCTGTGGTTCGTCGATGGACACGCGGATTTCTTCGATGGGCAGAGCTCGCCAACCGGCGAGGCGGCCGACATGGAGCTCGCGGTCCTCACCGGCCACGGCCCGCTCGGGCTGCTCGCGGGAGGTGAACCGATGCTCGAGCCCGCCGCCGTCGTCCTGCTGGGGCATCGCCCCCCGGAGCTTCACCCCGACACCGCCCGCGAGAACGCCCGCCTCGACCCTGCGATCCATGCCGTCACCGCGCCCGACATACGCGAGCGTGGCCCCGACCGGGTCGGCGACGACGCGGTAGCGCGGCTCTCGGGACGTCCGGCCTGGCTGCACCTGGACCTCGACGTCCTCGACGAGGGCGTGCTGCCCGCGGTCAGCTATCCGCAGCCACTCGGGCTCGACTGGGAGGAGCTCGTCGCGCTTGTCAAACCGCTCGCCGCGGCGTCCAATCTCCTCGGAATCTCGATCGCTGACTTCAATCCCGACCGCGATGCCGATCATCTATATGCCGCCCGGATCGTCGAGGCGCTCACGTTGCTCTTCGGGCCATAGGCGCACCGAGGATCGACCGTAGGGGCCGGGTATTGACGACATTCTCGCGCCTCGCCCCGCCGCGGCGCGCGGTCGCGACCGAGAACTCCATGTTCCCGAGGCCACGGACCGAGTGCGCGTCGGTCGAGCAAACGATCTCAACGCCTGCTCGCAGCGCGTTCCGAACGTGCTCGCCGCGGAGGTCCAGCCGGTCCGGGAGCCCGTTCACCTCGAGTGCGACTCCCTCCTCCAGTGCGACCTCGAATACGCGCTCCAGGTCGAGGGCATTCTCCTCGCGCCGGTTGATGTATCGGCCCGTCGGATGGCTGAGGCAGCGCACGTAGGGGTTGCGCATCGCCTCCTCGACGCGCTTGGTCAGCTCCCGCCGGGGCATTCGCTGACCCCGGTGGACGCTTGCCTGCACCCACTCGAGCTCCGCGAGGACGTCGTCGGGCAGGTCGAGCTGCCCGTCCGGAAGGATGTCGCACTCGCTCCCGCGGAGGACGCGGAACGGCGCCAGCAGCTCGTTCGCGGCCGCGATCTCCTCGGCCTGGCGACGGACGTCGTCGGCCGTGAGTCCGCGGACGGCGCCGACGGCCGGCGTGTGATCGCAGATCGCCAGATACTCGTAGCCGCGTTCTTGGGCAGCGAGGGCCATCTCCTCGACGGTCGCCCTTCCGTCCGACCACGTCGTGTGGCAGTGCAGGTCGCCGCGGATCTCCTCCCGCGCGACGAGGGCCGGCGGCTCACCGCGGAATGGCTCCTCGCGCAGCTCCGGGGGACACCAGGGGAGGTCGAGCGCCCGGTAGACCGCCTCCTCGTCCGGCGCATCCGGCAGCGGCTCGAGCGCCGCGACGTACGCCGGGGAGCCCGTCGCGCGCACGAGGGCGGTCCCGAATCGCTTCGGCTCGGGGGCCAGGAGCTCAACCGGGACGCCCTCCACCGTCACCCCCACGGCGCCACGCTCCCCTTCCTCGATCAGCGCGACGATCTGGGGTAGTGCGGCGAACTGCTGACCACGGGCTGTGGATCCGCCGCGGCGCGGACAACGGCGAGCCGCTCGCAGGAGTCACGCCATCGCCGAGGATCGCCGGCCGCCTCGCCCTCGAGGGCCGCCGCGATCCCTCCGACGAGCTCCCGGGCACGGTTGAGGAGAACTCCGCGCCGGGGTCGTGGCTCGGACTCGGAAGCGAGGGCCTCGAGCAGCTGCGCCTCCGTCTTCGCCCCGATACCCGGCACCGTGCGGAGTCGCCCGGCGGCCGCCGCCTCGCGAAACTCATCGGCGGTCCGGACGTCCAGCGCCCGGGCGAGCTCGACCGAGCGCTTGGCCCCAAGCCCGAGGTAGCGGCCGAGGCCGACGAGGTCGGGCGCGAGCTCGCGCTCGAGCGTTGTCAGCTCGGCGATCTCGCCCGTCTCGACCAGCTCGCGAAGCCGCATCTCGATCCCGGGTCCGATTCCCCGCAGCTCACGCGCCCGCCCGGACCGCACCAGGTCCGCGACCGGCAACGCCGCGCCGCGGATCGCCTCCGCGGCGCGGCGGTAGGCGCGCGCGCTGTAGGGGTTCGAGTCCGCGAGCTCGAGCATCGACGCGAACGCCTCCAGACGGTCGGCGATCTGAGCATTGTCCACGGGGGTAGTGTCCCCGCAATGGTCATCGCACGGGTTCAGTGATGACCCTGCTCGCCGACGTGGTCACCGCCTCGCGGCGGCTCACCGACACCAGTTCGCGCTCCGGCAAGGTCGCCATCCTCGAGCGAGCTCTTGGCGCAGCTCGACGCGAGTGAGGTCGCGATCGCGGTCGGTTTCCTCGCCGGCGTGCCGCGGCAGGGCCGCGTCGGCATCGGTCTACCGGACGATCTACGGCATCGACGCCGCTCCGGCTCCGGAGGCCTCGCTGACCATCGACGACCTCGATCGCGCGATCGCCGATGGTCCAGGTGACCACGGGCAGCGGGTCGGCGGCAAAGCGCAAGGAGGTGCTCGGCGAGCTGCTGGGCCGGGCAACCGACGGAGGAGGCCGACTTCATCAAGCGGCTGTTCACCGGCGAGCTGCGGCAGGGCGCGCTCGCCGGGCTGATGATCGACGCGATCGCGAAGGCGACTGGCGTGCGCGGCGAGCTCGTGCGCCGCGCGCTGATGCTCTCGGGCGATCTGACGCGCACGGCCGAGATCGCAATCACCGCGGGCGAGGACGGGCTTCGCGCGGTGGGACTTCGAGCTCTTCCGGCCCATCCTCCCGATGCTCGCCTCAACCGCCGCGAGCGTGCCCGAGGCGGTCGAGGGCTTCGACCGCTCGTCGGTGGAGTGGAAGCTCGACGGGATCCGGATCCAGATCCATCGCCGCGACGAGGAGATCCGCATCTACACCCGCAACCTCAACGAGATCACGGACACGCTGCCGGGGATCGTCGCCGCGGTGCGGCTCCTGCCCGTGAGCCAGGCGGTGTTCGACGGCGAGGCGCTGTGGATGGGCGAGCGCGGCCCGGCCGCGTTTCAGGACACCGTCTCGCGGATCGACGGCGGGGCGCCGCCGGAGGGGATCGTGACGTTCCTCTTCGACCTGCTCCACGTCGACGGCGAGGACCTGCTGGACACGCCGCTGGAGGAGCGCGCCGCCCGGCTCGAGGCGATCGCGCCGCAGCCTCAAGGTCCCGAGCGTGATCACGTCGGACCCCGAGACGCGCGCAGCGCGTCCTCGACGAGGCCCTGCGCGCCGGGCACGAGGGCGTCGTCGTGAAGGACGCCGCGTCGCTCTACTCGGCGGGCCGTCGCGGCAAGGCCTGGCGCAAGGTGAAGCCGGTGCGGACCTACGACCTCGTCGTGCTCGGCGCCGAGTGGGGCCACGGGCGGCGCCAGGGCTGGCTCTCGAACCTCCACCTCGGGGCGCGCGACCCGAGCACGGGCGACTTCGTGATGGTCGGAAAGTGCTTCAAGGGGCTCACGGACGAGCTCCTCGAGTGGCAGACGAAGGAGCTCCTCGCGCGCGAGACCGGCCGGCAGGGCATCGCCGTGCTGGTGCGCCCCGAGCTCGTGGTGGAGATCGCCCTGGACGGCGTCCAGTCCTCGACCCGCTACCCGGGCGGCGTGGCGCTGCGGTTCGCGCGGGTCAAGCGCTACCGCCCGGACAAGAGCGCCGCGGAGGCGGACACGATCGACGACCTACGCGCGCTGTTGGCCAGAGCGCCATAACCGCCGGTGCGAATCGCGACCTGGAACGTCAACTCGGTCAAGCAGCGCGTGCCGCGGCTGCTGCCGTGGCTGGACGAGCGGCGGCCGGACGTGGTCTGCCTGCAGGAGACCAAGCTCGCGGACGACGCGTTCCTCGAGCTGCTCGGCGACGAGCTCGCCGACCGCGGCTACGCCGTCGCGCTTCACGGCGAGGCGACGTGGAACGGGGTGGCGATCCTCTCGCGCGTGGGGCTGGACGACGTGGTCGCGGGGCTCGCCGGCGCGCCGGGCTTCCCGCATCCGGAGGCGCGCGCGGTGTCCGCCACGTGTGGCGGGATCCGGGTGGTCTCGGTGTACGTGCCGAACGGGCGCGTGCCGGGCTCGGAGCACTACGAGTACAAGCTCGCCTGGCTGGCCTCGCTGCGGGAGATGGTCGCCGCCGGCCCGGAGGCGACGGTCGTCTGCGGCGACATGAACATCGCGCCGACCGACGACGACGTGTTCGATCCCGACGCCTACGTCGGCCAGACCCACGTGACACGCGCCCGAGCGGGCGGCGCTGGCGGAGCTGCAGGCGCTCGGCCTGCGCGACGTCGTGCGCGATCGCTGGCCGAACGAGCGGGTCTTCACCTACTGGGACTACCGGGCGGGGATGTTCCATCAGGACCTCGGGATGCGGATCGACCTGGTGCTGGCCGGCGCGCCGGTCGCCGAGCCGTGTGCGGGCGGCATGGGTGGACCGGCAGGCCCGCAAGGGCAGCGGGCCGAGCGATCACGCGCCGGTGATCGTCGACCTGGACGAGGCGCCGGACGGGGACATCGGGCCGGTCGTGCCGCCGCCCTCCGCTCCGGTGACCAAGCGCGGCGCGAAGAAGCTGCCGCAGGCGCCGTAGTCAGTCCTGCGCTTGCGGTCGCGATCGCGCGAGGGCTGAACGCGCTTCGGCTCTCCCGGCATCTTCGGATAGTCGGGCGGGTAGGGCATGTCGCCCCTCCCTCGCCGCGTCGTTCTCGTACATGTCCAGCAGCGGCTGCAGCGAGTGGGCGGCGTCGTCGATCGCGGCGTGGCGGTCGCCCACCTCGGCGAAGCGCGCGGGCATCGTCGCGACCGTGAAGTCCTCGGGCGCGACCTCGGCGAGCTCGTCCCACGTCACCGGTGCGGAGACGGCGCGCCCGGCTTCGGCCGCACGCTGTAGGCCGAGGCGATCGTGCGATCGCGCGCGTTCTGGTTGTAGTCGACGAAGATGCGCTCGCCGCGCTCCTCCTTCCACCACTTCGTCGTCACCTGGCCCGGCAGGCGCCGCTCGAGCTCGCGCCCGAAGGCGATCGCGGCGTGGCGGACGTCCGTGAACGTCCAGCGCGGCTCGATCCGGACGTAGATGTGGACACCTCGGCCTCCCGAGGTCTTCGGGAAGCCGGTGTAGCCGAGCTCGTCCAGCAGCACGCGCGCCTCGGCGGCGACGCGCACGGCGTCGGCGAAGTCCGTGCCCGGCTGCGGGTCCAGGTCGAGGCGCAGCTCGTCCGGATGGTCGACGTCGTCGCTGCGAACCGGCCACGGGATGAAACGTGATCGTGCCCATCTGCGCCGCCCAGCCGACGACGGCCACCTCCGTGGGACAGATCTCGTCCGCGTGGCGACCCGACGGGAACTCGATCCGCGCGGTCTCGCACGTAGTCCGGAGCTCCGCGCGGGATGCGCTTCTGGAAGAAGGCGTCGCCGCCGCCCTTCTCGCGCGTCGAGAGGACGATGCCCGGGTGCACGCCCTTCGGCCAGCGCTCGAGCGTCGTCGGCCGCCGCTCGAGCGCGCGCATGATGCCGTCCTCGACGGCGAGGTAGTACTCGACGACGTCGAGCTTGGTGACCGCGCCCGAGCGCTCGGTCGCCGGGAAGATCACGCGATCGGGGCTGGACACGCGCAGATCGCGCCCACCGGCGTCGACGATCGTGGCCTCGGACGCGGCCATGCCCGGAGTTCTACGGTGTTTGAACCGAAAACGGAGCCACAGCGACCCGGGGCCGGGCAGGTACCGCCGCCAAACGCCGAGTGTGCACTTAAGGGTGCTATAGCACCGCTATGTGCACACTCGGCCTGACTCAATGACGATCGACGACGTCCTCCGGCAGATGCGAACAATCGATGCGGCGCTCCCGGAGACCGACGGTGTCGCCTGGTTCAACAGGCTCTACCTCGAGGTGACGGAAGCCGTACTGGAGGCGATGCAAGCGGGGCAATTCGCG
Organism: uncultured Actinomycetes bacterium; assembly: GCA_963797665.1. Taxonomy (GTDB): domain Bacteria; phylum Actinomycetota; class Thermoleophilia; order Solirubrobacterales; family 70-9; genus AC-56. The sequence goes on from CAWCQE010000028.1 coordinate 57,295, forward strand.
GCCTCGCGGTTCCTCGGGCGGCTCGACGTCGTCTTCGCCGGGCACTACTTCCGCGCCTACGAGCTCGGTCAGGGCGACGTACGCGCCGCGCCGAAGGCGTGGGCGCCCCTGTTCGCTGCGCGGGGCCGCCAGGATGTGGCCCCGATCCAGTTCGCCCTCGCGGGGATGAACGCTCATATCAACTACGACCTCGGACTTGCCCTGGTGGAAACTGCTGGGGAATTGGGAATCAAACTCGCGCGCGAGAGCGACGAACACCACGACTTCGAGCGAGTGAATTCGATCCTCATCGCTACCGAGGCGCGGGTCAAGCATTGGTTTGCGACCGGCTTCGTGGCTGTTGTCGACCGGGTCTTCGGCCGCCTCGATGATGTTCTCGCGATGTGGAGCGTGGAACGCGCCCGAGATCAGGCGTGGACTGCAGCGGAGACACTTGCGGAGCTCGCCGGCGCTCCATTGCTCCGGAGCCAGTATCTCGTCAAGCTCGAGGAGATGGTCGGCTTCGCTGGGCGCGGGCTGCTGATCCCCACCGCCACCGACCTCTGAGCCACCACCACCCTTGCGCGGCGTCCCAGGAGCCCATATGTTCGTCGGGCATGACGCTACCTGGAGGCTCCCGATGACCGAGTTCGATCATGGGCCGTCGGCTCAGCTGGCCGAGCTTTTCGACCGCGTGCCGGATCCGCCGGTCACGCGACGACTTCTGGTTTGACTGGGGGCCGGTCTTCTACCGCGGCCGCCTCGACGGCTCGGCGCGCGTGCTCTGCGTCGCCTCCGATCCCGGCCCGACCGAGCGGATCGCCGGGCGCACCCTGGTCGGCAATGCGGGCCAGCGCGTCCAGGGCTTCCTCACCAAGCTCGGCCTCACCCGCTCCTATGTGTGCCTGAACGCCTGGGCCTACGCCGTGCATCCGAGCCGGGCCTTCGCGGAGCGGGACCGCCTCGACGATCACGACCAGCTCGAGTGGCGAAACGAGCTCTACGACGCCGCCACCGGCCCGGACCTCGAGGCGGTGATCGCCTTCGGCTTCATGGCGCAGGCGGCGGTCGCGCTGTGGTCGGGCCGCCCCGACGTCGCGCTGAAGGAGATTCCGCACCCCTCCAACCCCGAGGAGGACGAGCTCCTCGACGCGTGGCGGGCGGCGGTCGCCGAGCTCCGCGAGATCGTCACCCCCGACGCCGACGGCGACAACGCCGGCCCCAACTACGGCACGACCTTCGAGCGAGTCCGACTACGCGCCGATCCCGCGGCGCGACCTGCCGTTCGGCGCACCCGCGTTCCTCGGCGACGACGCGCTGGGTGCGGGCCAAGCCCGGCGGCGCCCAGAACTCGGTCGCGCGCCCCTCCCCCGACGACGGCCACACGCTGATCTGGCACGCGCCGGAGACGGACTAGTGGCAGCCATGGCGAGCCAGTAACGGGGTGCCGGACGACCGCTTCGAGCGCGCCTACCGGGCCGGGGTGATCGAGGAGCAGCCCCGCCGCCCGCGGAGGCGCTCGCGGCGGCGCGCCCCGCGGACCCTGCGCGCTGGCCGAGGCGGTCGCGCTTCGCGGCTGCCTGCTGACGCCCGGCGGGGCGATCGAGGACGGCTATGTCGTGGTCGACGGAAGCCGAGATCGAGGCGGTCGAGAAGACCCGCCCCGAGGGCGTTCGCGTGCATGAGACCGATGGGCGTGATCACGCCCGGGCCTGATCGACCTCCACGGCCACCCCGAGTTCAACGTCTTCGCCGCCTGGGAGCCGCCGAAGCAGTTCGTCAACCGCTACGCCTGGCGCGGCAGCGACGATCTACCAGCGAGCTCGTTCGCGACCCGCAGAACCACCTGCTCGACGCGCTGCCGCCGAAGACGCAGCTGCGCTACGCCGAGATCCGCGCCCTGGTCGGCGGGGTGACCGCGATCCAGGGCACCGGCGGGCAGGCGACCGCCTACCAGGACGAGGCGCTCGTCCGCAACGTCGACAAGTGGATCTTCGGCGGCCAGGTCGGACGGGCGCTGATCGACCTGCCGACCCCGAGAGCGAGTTCGGCATGGACTCGCTTCGACAGCATCCTCGCCGGGATCGAGGCCGGCGAGGTCAAGGCCTTCTACGTCCACCTCGCCGAGGGCCGCTCCGACAACGAGCTCTCGCGCGAGCGAGCTCGACAAGCTGGTCGACGCTGAACGCCCTGACGCCCGCGACCGTCGTCATCCACGGCACCGCGCTGACCGAGGATCAGCTCGGAGACCTCAAGCGACGCCGGCGCGAAGCTGGTCTGGTCGCCGCAGTCCAACCTGCGCCTCTACGGCGAGACGACCCAGGCCGCCGACGCGCTCGAGCTGGGGCTGCCGATCGGCCTCGGCGCCGACTGGCTGCCGAGCGGCAGCACCAGCCTGCTGGCGGAGATGAAGGTCGCGCGCCGCTGGCTCGCCGAGCAGCGCGGGCGCGAGCCGACCGCGAAGCAGCTGGTCGACATGGTCACCCGCGACGCGGCGAAGATCGCCGGGCTCGAGGACAAGCTCGGTCGTCTCGAGCAGGAGCGGCCGGCCGACCTCGTCGTGCTTCGAGCGCCGCGAGGAGGACCCGTGGGAGAACGTCGTCCAGGCCGACCCCGGCCTGGGTCGAGCTGGTGATGATCGGCGGCGACCTCGCCTACGGCCGCGCCGACTGGCTGCCCGGCCTGAGCGCCGACGCCGACCAGGATCGGCTCGAGCCGCTGATCGCCTGGGGCAAGCCGATGCTCCTCGACACGAGCTATGCGGTCCCGCGGCCGAGGAGGAGCAGCCACGGCTGTCCGAGCTTCGGGCGGCGCTGATCGCCGAGTATCCCCAGGTGGGACCCATCCTGGCCTGAGAGGGCTCGAGGCCCGGGAAGGGAGCCTCGGCGGACGACTACGGTCCGCGAAGGGGCTGAACGGTGCGCTGGGTTACACCCAGGCTTCCGCGAAGTCGATTCTCCGCGCCCAATCCGGGTGGTCGATCATCGGATTGCGATTGCCCTGGAGCTCGGCGATCACGGAGTTCCGGTGGCGCTCGTAGTCGCTGACCGGATCTCCGCTCGTGCCAGTCGAGCAGCACGTCAGGCGGTCGGGGGTGAGCTCGCGCCCGTCGTCGCCGATCAGCCCCGGGTAGCGGAGCAGGAAGTACAGCGTCGCCCGCGCGACCGGCCCCTTGCCGGCGCCGGGCTCAAAGCCGATCGTCCTCGCAGCCGGCCGCAGGCGTCGCGGACGACCTCCTGGGTGTCGGGGAAGTCGAAGTAGGGGAAGTTGCCGCGAAAGCTGTTGCAGCCGAACTCGCAGGCGAACAGGTGGTGGATGTCGCCGCGCATCGGCTCGTCCTCGCCAAACCACGACTGGGGGACGACGTGCTCGCAGTTGTAGGGAAGCGCCGCCTCGATCGCGGCGGCCTCGGCCGCCAGCTCGCTCGGCCCGGGCGCGGTCTCGCTGACGGTGAACTCGAGCATCCGCTCGGTCCGGGCGGCGCTCGATCTCAGCGTCGGAGCGGATCAGCTCCTCGGGCGTGAACGTCCTGCCCGAGTAGATGCTGCGCAGCAGGCCGTCGGGATGCAGGTCGACCCGCGGGTAGACCATCTGCATCGGCTTGTAGGAAGGGCGCTGCTCGTGGGTTTGCTCCAGGAGCGAGGCGAGCGCGGCGCGCATCGGCTCGCCATCGGCGCCATCGAGGCCCTGGTAGTAGCTCTCGCGGGCGCTTTGATCGGCGGCCTCGTCGTAGTAGGGCTCCTCCTCGGCGGCTTCGAGCTCCGCGAGCGCCGCGTCAACCGCGGCGCCTACAGCTTCGTCGAGTCGATCGGCAAGCGGATCCGTTGCCATGGGCCGACTCTAACCCGATCGCGGCCCTTCCGCAGTGGATTTCGCCTCCCGCGTGATCTTTCGGCCGCCGCCGGGTTGAGGCAGTGGAAGGAGGCGCGGCTCCGGTGCATGATCCACCAACGAAACCCGGACGCACGGCCGCTGGGCGGCGCGGAATCGACGTGGGTGCCAATGGGGACTCAGCCCGCGGCTCGCGGTTCATCTTCTACGCGAACGAGTTGATCGGGCTCGGCCAGCTCCGGCGCACGTTGGCCCTCGCCACTCACCTGGCCAAGGCGGACCCGGGGCCTAGTTCCCTGATCCTGAGCGGTTCCCCGGTCGAGCCCGACCTTCAGCCTCCCCCCGCGGGTCGACACGGTGAAGCTTCCATTGCGCAGCCGCGACCTCGACGGAAACCTGTCCTCAGCTCGGCTCGAATTGAGCTCGGACGAGCTTCGCTCGCTGCGCTCGAGCATCGCGCTGGCCGCGACCACGAGCTTCCAGCCCGACGTCGTCGTCGTCGACAAGCTGCCGCTGGGACAGGCGGGAGAGCTGGAGGCGACGCTCGACGCCCTCAAGGCTGCCTCCGACTGCAGGCTCGTCCTCGGCCTACGGGACATCGAGGACAGTCCCGAGAACGTGCGGCACAAATGGGGGGCGAAGATGCGCGCGGCGCTCGCCCGCTACTACGACGCGATCCTGGTCTACGGCCCCGGGTCGAGCCCCGACGCAATCGACTGCATCGGCGGGTTCGACCTCGACGTCCCGATCCACCACGTCGGCTACGTCGGCGCGTCGATCCCCGACCGTGGCCCGGATGACCTCGAGCCTGGATATCTGTTGGCGACGGCCGGCGGCGGCTTCGACGGGTTCCGGCTCCTGGCCACCTTCGCGGAGGCAGTGAGGATGCGTCCCCTCGGGTGTCCCACCGTGATGGTCACCGGTCCCTTGATGGGAAGCGCCGAGCGGCGCCGTCTCATGAGCCTGACCGATGGGCTCGACATCCGGTGCACCGAGCTGCGGACCGACATGGAATCGGTGATTGCCGGCTCGCGCGCCGTGGTCTCGATGGCCGGCTACAACACGGTCGCCGAGGTGATGCGCGCCGGCAAGCCGGCGATCCTCGTTCCGCGCGTCCGTCCCAGCGAGGAGCAGCTGATTCGGGCCGATGTACTCGCCGCGGCGGGACTTCAGCAGATGATCCATCCCGCTGAGCTGTCCGCGCGCCGCCTGCGGAACGCGATCGACAGGCTGCTGCGGCGCGAGGCGCCGAGCCCACGACCCGATCACTACGCCGGCACCGAGCGAGCCGGCCGGATCCTCGCTCGCCTCGCGGGGCTGGATTCGGCTCCGGCCTCCGCCGAGCTCGAAGCCGCGGCCGCGAGGGCGGGCTGACCGATGCCCGAATCGATCGCGATGGTTACGAGCGGCTTCCCGCGGATCTCGGAGACGTTCGCGCTCAACGAGCTCGTCGCGCTGGAGCGAACGGGGGCGATCGCGGCGATCTTCGCGACGAAGCCCGGCGACGGCCGCCCATCCCACCCCGGGGCCGAGGTGCTCCTCGATCGCACCGAGGTGCTGCCGCCCGGGTCTGCCGAGGAGCAGGCGAGTCGGGTGGTCGAGCGGCTCCGCGCCAAGCGCGTCAAGGGGATCCACGGCTACTTCGCTCACGCGCCGGCGGCGGTCGCCGAACGCGCCGCCGCGCACCTCGGCGTCCCCTACTCGTTCAGCGCCCACGCCCGGGACATCCGCAAGGTCCCCGCAGGGGAGCTTCGGCAGCGGGCGTGCGGGGCGGCGCGCGTGATCGCCTGCAACGACGACGCCGCCGGCGAGCTGCGGTGCATGGGTGGGAAGGTGGAGCTCGTCCCCCACGGGGTCGATCTCCGGCGCTTCGCTCCGACGCCGCCGCCGCGCGCCGAGCCCGTGCGGCTGCTTGCGGTGGGCCGCCTGGTCGAGAAGAAGGGCTTCGACGTGCTGATCCACGCCCTCGCGAGGCTCGGCGGTTCGCTGCGGCTGCGGATCATCGGCGACGGGCCCGTCCGCGGGCGCCTGGAGCGCGCGGTCGCGTTGACCGGCCTCGCCGATCGGGTGGAGCTCTCCGGGACGGTCACCCACCGCGAACTGCCCTCCGCCTACGCGGATGCACATGCCGTGATCGTCCCGTCGGTCGAGGACGCGACCGGTGATCGGGACGGTCTCCCGAACGTGGTCCTCGAGGCGATGGCCAGCGGGCGCCCCGTCGTTGCGAGCGCGATAGCCGCGATCCCCTCTGCGATCGAGGACGGCGACAGTCGGGCTCCTGGTCCCGCCGGGAGATGCTGCCGCCCTCGCCGGCGCGGTGGCGCGGTGGCGAGCGATCGCGCGCTGCGCGAGCGCATGGGCGCGGTTGGGCGGCTCGTCGTCGAGCGGCGCTTCGAGCTCGGCGAGTGCACGAACCGGCTGGTTCGACTGCATCGAGGCGGCGTATGCCTGAGGATCGCTTCACAGCTCGCCGCCGCGAGCGGACGGCGGTCGCGTATGTCCTCAAGGCGTATCCCGAGGCTCTCGGAGACCTACATCCACAGCGAGATCTACCGGCTCGAGAAGCTCGGGCTGCGGCTTCGCCTCTACGCGATCAAGCCTCCCGAGTCCACCGAGAGACGCGATGCGGCACCCGGTCGTCGACCGGATCCGTGCGGTCCCCGGTCTACCTGCCGCCCGTTACCAGCGTCTCGAGCGTGTCGCTCGCGGCATGGCTTCGCGCCAACCTGAGGCCGTTCCTCGCGCCACTCGCGCGCGTCACGAGGCGGTGGCCGCTCGGCCTCGCGCGGGCCGGCGCGGCGGCGCTCGCACAAGCCGTGCGGGCGCGCGACCGAGCGCTCGCGCCGCCGCGGAAGGTCTACCTGAAGGAGCTTCTGCAGGCGGTCGCGCTCGGCGACCATCTTCGCGAGGCCCGGGACGTGCGACATCTGCACGCGCACTACGCGCATGGGTCGACGACCGTTGCGTGGTTCGCCTCGATGATCACCGGGCTCCCGTTCTCGTTCACCGCCCACGCCAAGGACGTCTACAGCGAGGAGCTGAACCCGGCCGGCCTGCTTGCGGCGAAAGCTGCACGCGGCGCGCTTCGCCGTGACCTGCACGGCGCGGGCGCCGAGCACCTGCGCGCCATCGCCGCGCAGGCGCGCGGTCCACCTCGTGTACCACGGGCTGAACGACGACCTCGCGCGGCTCGCCGAGCGCGCGCCACGCACCGGTTCCCGGAATGGGTCGCTGCGGCTGCTCGGTGTCGGACGGCTGGTGCGAGAAGAAAGGCTTCGACGACCTCGTCGAGGCATGCGCGGAGCTTCGCGACCGCGAGCGTCCCGTTCGAGGCGACGATCGCCGGCCCGGATGGTCCGCACGGGCCGGCCGTCCGCGAGCTGCATCGCGGAGCATGGGCCTCGAGGACGCCGTCCGACTCGCGGGTCCGCTCTCGCAGCGGGAGCTGCTTCGACGAGTACACGCGAGCCGACGCGCTCTGCCTCCCCTGCCGCGTGGTCGGCTACGCGACCGCGACGGAATTCCGAACGTCCTCGTCGAAGCGATGGCATGCGGGACGCCGGTCGTCACGACCGGGATCTCCGGGATCCCGGAGCTGGTCTCGGACGGCGTCAACGGCCTTCTCGTCGAGCCCGACGACCCGGCGGCCCTCGCGAGCGCGATCACGCGGCTCGGGTGCGATCGCGCGCTCCGCCGCGCGGCTCGGGAGCGCGGGCCGGCGCGACGGTCCGCGAGCGCTTCGACGGCGACCGGCTCGCCGGCCGGTTGGCGGAGCTCTTCCGGGCGGAGCTGGAGCGATGAGCGCCCCGACGGCAAGCGCCGCCCCCGCCGTCGCTCGGCCTCGCCCGGTTTTCTGCGTCACCAAGCACCTGCGGCGCAATCGCCGGCTTGCCGACGACGCCTGCGTCGGCCGCTTCACCGAGCTCGGTCAAACGCTCGAGCTCGGCGGTCGACCCGACTGGCTCGGGGCGAGCCTGCCGGCCGACGAGGAGTGGCGCATCGCGTGGAGCAAGTTCTACTGTCGGCCTCGACCTGGCCGCAGCCTCCCGCGAGACGGGCGAGCGGCGCTACCAGCTCGCCTGGGAGCGACTCGTCTCCTCCTGGATCGACAGGTGCCCGTCGGGAGTCGACCCGAGCGACGCCGTCGCGCGCCGGATCTTGAACTGGATCTACGCCTGGAACGCGTTCGCTGACCTACCGGGGTTCGCCGGGCTCGGTCCCGGGCTCGCGGCGCGCGTGCTCGAGAGCATCGCGGCGCAGATCGGCTGGCTGCGCGCTGATCTGACGGCCGCTAGCGAACCACCGCACGCTCGAGCTCTACTCGCTGTTCATCGCCGCGCTCGCGTTGCCGGAGCCTCGATCGCGGCGGCGAGCCTGGTCCGCTTCGCGCTCGCCGAGCTCGACCGCAACCTGAGCGCCGACTTCCGCGCCGACGGCGTCCACGTCGAAGCCTCGACCCACTATCACCTGATCGTCCTTCGCTCGTTCGTGGGCGTTCGCGAGAACGCGGCCCGGTTCGGGATCGCGCTCCCGGCGCGGTTCGACGAGCGCCTCGGCGCGGGCGCTCGACTTCGCGCTGCACTGCCGCCGCCCCGACGGCCTCATCCCGGCGCTCTCGGACGCGGACACCGGTAGCTACGCCGAGCTGCTCGAGCTGGCGGCTCGCCAGCTCGGACGCCCCGACTACCTGTACGCGGCGACCGCCGGCGTCCGCGGCCACCCCCCGGCGGCGCGCAACATGAGCTTTCCGACCGGGGGCTACCACTTGCAGCGCAGCGGGTGGGGCGATGGGGCCACCCGCTACGAGGACGAGCGCTTCCTCGTCTTCGACTGCGGGCGCCTCGGCGACGGCGGCCACGGGCACTACGACCTGCTCTCCGTCGAGCTGGCGGCGGGCGGGCGGCCGCTGGTCCTCGACCCCGGCCGCTACACGTACCACGAGGGCGAACCGAACCTGCGCCACTGGTTCAAGGGCACCGCCGCCCACAACACCGTCTGCGTCGACCGCCTCGACCAGACCGAGTACCACCGCCGAAAGCCAAAGGGTCCGATCGCCGAAGGGCGGCTCCTCGGGCGCGTGGAGGCCGACGGCCTCGACGTCCTGTGGGGGCAGGCGCTGAGCCCGCGGTACGACGCCGGCACCGGCGCCGGGTGATCTTCGTCGCCGGCGAATACTGGTCGTTCGAGGACCGTCTCCGGGCGGAGCGGCCCCACCGCTACGACCAGCGCTGGCACCTGGCGCCGGACGCGCAGGGCGCGGTCGAGCTCTCGAGGTCCGACGGCGGGAGCATGGTGCAGGCGCCGGGGCTGGCTCTGCTGTTCGCCCCGGGCCTCGACGTCAGCGTGGAGCCGGGCTGGTACGCGCCCGAGTACGGGGTGAAGCTGCCGGCACCGGTGGTGAGCGCGGTCGCGGACGGCGCCGCCGAGGCGCGCCTCATCGCCGTCGCCGTGCCACTGGCGCCGGGCGCTGCGCGACCCGCGCTGCGGGTCCTCGCGGCCGGCCCCGGCGGAGCCGAGATCCTCGTCGAAGGCGTAGGCAGCAGCGGCGATGCGAGCGATGCGATCGCCTGGCACGACGATGAACCCCCGCGCGGTGGCGCCGGAGCGGAATGGAGGACGCATGAGCCACTCGCCTGCCCTCGCCCCGGACGTAGGCGTCCCGGCTCGCGACGTCCTGCTCGACACGGCGGGGCTCGCGCCGCGCCTCGACGCGCTGCTCGGCTTGCGCGGCCCGCTCGGGATCGAGCGGCTCGAGCGGATACGCGCGAAGTACCGCGTCGGGCGGGGGCTCGGGCTGCTGTTCCGCGTCCGCGTCGCCGGAGCCGACCATCTCGTCTCGGCCCGCTCGTTCGAGCCGGGCGGCGGAGCCCGCAACTTCGAGCGCGCGCTCTCCGGCGCGCTTCGAGCCCTCCCGGGCCGCTGCGCCCGGTCGCCCTCGCACGTGAGCTCGAGACCGTGTTCTGGACGTTCCCGAACGACCGGCGGATCCGCTCGCTCGCTCTCGTCGCGGGGCCCAGCGACGATCTGGCCCGGCTGGCCGGCGGTCCGTGCGAGCCGCGGCTTGCCGCCTTCGTCCCCGAGAAGGCGGCGACTGCGCGCGTGCGAGGATGAAACCGGAGCGGCCCGGGCGTACGTCAAGGTCTACGGCGGCGAGGAGGGCGCGCGCGCTGAGGCCATTCACGCCGCCGTTTCGGCCGCAGCCTCCACCGCCCCGGGGCTCCGGGTGCCTCGGCCGCTGGCGTTCGACGCGTGTCGGCGGGCGCTCGCTCTCGAGGCGATCGACGGCGAGCCGCTGGAGACGCGCGGGGTCGCTGGCCTGCACGCGCGCCTGGCGACACTAGGCGCCGCGCTCGCGACACTCCATGCTGCCTCCCCGCCCGCAGGCCTGCGCCCGCTCGAGCGTCTGGCGCCAGCGGGGCTCAGCGCGCCGCGGAGCTCATCGCGCGGGTGCGCCCGGACGTCGGCGAGGCGACGCGGGAGCTCGCCGAGACGCTCGCGGACACCTTCGATCAGCCGAACGACCCAGCCTGGCTCCACGGCGACGCGCACCTGAAGAATGTGGTCGTCACCCGGCAGGGCATCGCGCTGGTCGATCTCGATCAGGCGGCGACCGGCCCGGCCGCGGCCGACCTCGGCGGGGTGCTGTCGCGACTGCGCCACATGCGGCTCGTCGGGGCGATCTCGGCAAGTCGGGAGCGCGCCCTCATCGGATGTCTTCTGCGCGGATACAGCTCGCTTCGCGAGCCCCCGGACGGCCGCTCGATCGCCTGGCATCTCGCAGCCTCACTCCTCGGTGAGCGCGCGCTTCGCGCGGTCACCCGGGTGCGCCTCGAAGGCCTCGGGCACCTCGGCGAGCTGATCGAGCGGCCCGCGAGGCGTGCCGGGAGCCGTCGCCGACGCGCCCCCCGCGCCCTGCCGTTTCCGAGCTACCCGCCCGGCGAAGCGGCCGACCGTCACTCCTCCTTCATTGCCAGCACGCCGTCGGCCTCGGGCACCTCACCCGTTCGCTCGCCCTGGCGGGCGCGCTGTCACAGCGGTTCGACGTCGTGGTCCTGAGCGGCGGCAAGGTCCCTCGCCACGTGTCCGTGCCTCCCGGCGTCGAGCTCGTCCAGCTCCCGCCGCTGGCGCGGGACCGCCAGGGCCGGCTCGTATCGGCGGACCGGCGACGGACGGTCGAGCGGGCGAACGTCCTCCGGCGGCGGGCGATCCTCCAGGCCGTGGCGCTGCGGCGCCCGACGGTGGTCGTGGTGGAGCTGTTCCCGTTCGGGCGCCGGGCGTTTACCGGCGAGCTCCTGACACTCATCGAGGCGGCGCGCTCGCTCCCCGATCCGGCCCTCGTGGCCTGCAGCCTGCGGGACATCCTCGTCGGGCGCGGCGAGGAGCAGCGGGCGTTCGACGAACGCGCCTGCGGCATCGCGAACTCCCATCTCGACGCGATCCTCCTGCACGCCGACCCGCGCTTCGCCCGGCTCGAGGAGTCGTTTCGGCCGCGGACCCCGCTGCGCGTGCCGGTCCACTACACGGGCTTCGTGTCCGCAGCCCGGGAGGCGGCCCCGGAGGCGAAGGCGCGAGCGCAGCGCGTCGTGGTGTCGGCGGGCGGTGGGAGCGTCGGCATGCCCCTCCTGCGCGCGGCGGTCGACGCCCAGCCGGAGCTCCGGCGCACCTGCGGGCTCGCGATGCGGGTGATCGCGGGGACCTTCCTGGCGGAGGAGTCCTGGCGCGCGCTGCGCGCCTCGGCCGCCGTGCGCGAAGGGCTGGAGCTTCGCCGCTCGGTGCCCGATCTCTCCGCCGAGCTTCGGGGCGCCGCCGTCTCGGTCAGCCACTGCGGCTACAACACCGCACTCGAGGTGCTGCGCGCCCGCGTCCCGGCACTCGTGGTCCCATATGCGGCTCCCGGGGAGGACGAGCAGACACGCCGGGCCGCGCGCCTGGCGGACCTCGGCGGCGTACGGGCGCTGCCCCCGGGCGACCTCGACGCCGGTGCGCTCGTCCGCGAGGTCGGCGCCCTGGTCGGCACGGACCCGCCGCGGGTCGACCTCGACCTCGACGGCGCACGCCGAGCGTCGAGGTCCTCTGGAGCCTGCTCGGCTCCTCTGCCCGGGCCGCCGAGGAGAGGGCGCTCGCATGAGATCCTGGCGGCGGCGTGCATCGGCGGACGGCGGCCAGACGGCACCCACGTGGCGCGCCCTGCTCCCGTTCCTTCGTCCCCAGTGGCCGGCCCTCGCCGGCGCGGGGGCCTCGACCATCGTGCTCACGCTCGTCGAGCTGGCGAAGCCGTGGCCGCTCGCGCTCGCGATCGATCAGATCGTCCGCCACCGTCACGCGCCATTCCAGCTGGAGGCCCCCGACCTGCGCCTGCTCGCCGCCGTCGTCGCCCTTGTGATCGTGATCGCCGTCGCCGAGGCGCTCGCCGACTACTTCGCCGACCTGTGGCTCTACAGCGCGGGGGAGCGGATCACGCACACGCTGCGGATCGCCGTCTACGAGCACCTGCACCGGCTCTCGCTCGGTTACCACCACCGCGCTCCGAAGGGGGACCTCGTGGCGCGGGTGACCGAGGACGTCACCTCCATCGGTGAGCTGTTCGCCGCATCGATCGGGACGATCGCGCAAGGTGCGCTCCTGCTCCTCGGCATGGCGGTGGTCACGTTCTTCATCGACCCCACCCTCGCGCTCGTCTCCTTCCTCGCGCTGCCGGTCCTCGCGGTCCTCAGCTGGCGCTACCGCCTGCGGGTGCGCCAGCGCGCGCGGGTGCAGCGCGCGCACGAGGGCGTGATCGCTTCGTTGGCGGGCGAGGCCCTCTCCGCGATGGCGGTGGTCAAGTCCTCCGGATCGGAGCGGTTCGAGGGCGAGCGCGTGCACAGAAGGAGCGCCGAGCGCATGCGGGTCGGGATCGAGGTATCGCGCCTGCAGGCCCGCTTCGACGGTCTGATCGGGGTGGTGACGGCGATCGCCACGGCGCTCGTCATCGGCTTCGGCGTCGTCAGGGTGGCGCAGGGCGCGCTTTCGCCGGGCGACCTCGTGGTGTTAGCCACATACGTGCGGCGGCTGAACAGCCCGCTGCGGGGGATCGCCCGCGAGGGGACGAAGGTCTCGCGCACGATGGCTCGCGCCGACCGGATCGCCGAGATCCTGGCCGCCGACGAGCTCGTCGAGGATCGGCCGGGCGCCTACTCGGGAGCGCCTGCCCGTGGCGACGTCGCCCTCGAGCATGTGAGCTTCCGCTACGCGGCGGACCGCCCCGTGCTCGACGCGGTCGGCCTGCGCGTCCCGGCGGGGTCGAGCGTCGCGATCATGGGTGAATCGGGGGCTGGAAAGTCCACGATCGGGGCGCTGATCGTACGCCTGTACGACCCCGCCAGCGGCCGGGTGCTGATCGACGGCCGCGACGCCCGCGACTGCTCGCTCACCTGGCTGCGGGCGCAGATCGGCGTCGTCCTTCAGGACACGGTGCTGTTCACGGGGACAGTCGAGGACAACATCGCCTACGGCACCGACGCCAGCCGGGAGCGAATCGTCGCCGCGGCGCGCGCGGTCGCTGCGGATCGTTTCATCGGCGGTCTCCCCGACGGCTACGAGACAGAGCTCGGCCCGCAGGGAGTCGGGCTCTCCGGCGGCCAGCGCCAGCGGATCGGCCTCGCCCGGACCCTCGTGCGCGACCCGCGCATCCTCGTCCTCGACGAACCGACGACCGGGCTGGACGCCGAGAGCGAAGCCACGGTGATCGCCGGCCTTCGAGCCCTCGTGTCCGGCCGCACGACGATTCTCATAACTCACTCACTGGAGCTCGCCGCGGGAGCCGACGAGGTGATCGTCCTCGCCGATGGTCGGGTCGCCGCGCAGGGCGCTCCGACCGAGGTGCTCGACGGCACCAGGCGAGCGTGGCTTCCCGATGGCGAGCGCGACCTGGAACGGCGGCTCGCGATCGCGCGTGGTGCGGGAGGGGATGCCTAGTGCCTATGCGAGCGCTCGTAACCGGATGCGCCGGATTCATCGGCTCCCATCTGACCGAGTCACTCCTCGCGGACGGGCACGAGGTGGTCGGCGTGGATTGCTTCAACGACAACTACGTTCGCGCCCCGAAGCTCGAGAACCTGCGGCAGGCACGGGAGTTCGAGTCGTTCGAGTTCGTCCCGATCGATCTCGCGCGTGGGGACCTCGTGGACATCGTCGCCGGCTGCGAGGTGATCTTCCACCTCGCCGCTGAGCCCGGCGTCCGGTCGAGCTGGGGCGATCGCTTCGACCTGTTCGTCCGCAACAACGTCGTCGCCACCCAGCGCCTGCTCGAGGCGGCCAGGGAGGAGCGCCCGCGGCGGATCGTCTTTGCCTCCTCGTCGTCGATCTACGGGAACGCCGCCACCCTTCCAACGCCCGAGGACGCGCTGCCGCGCCCCTTCTCCCCCTACGGCGTCACGAAGCTGAGCGGGGAGCACCTGTGTCAGCTCTACCGCGACAACCACGGGCTGGACGCGGTGGCCCTTCGCTACTTCACGGTCTACGGGCCACGCCAGCGGCCCGACATGGCCCTCAACCGCTTCTGCCTGGCCGCGCTCACCGGCGGCCCGATCACGGTCTTCGGCGGCGGCACCCAGCGGCGGGACTTCACCTTCGTCGGCGACGTGGTCGCCGCCACGCGCGCGGCGGCGGTGCGGGCTGCTCCCGCCCGCGTCTACAACGTCGGCGGCGGCTCGCGAGTGAGCGTCAACCGCGCGCTCGAGCTGCTCGCCGGGCTCGCCGGCCGGCCGCTCGACGTCCGGCACGCCCCCACCGAGGCAGGCGACGTCCGCGAGACCGGCGCCGACATCTCGCGCGCGGCCCGGGAGCTCGGCTACGCCCCGCGGATGGCCTTCGAGGTCGGCCTCGCAGCGGAGCTCGAGTGGACGGCGGCTCGGTTGCGTGAGCCCGCGATGGCGACCGCCCGCCGCGGGTCCCGAGCACCGCGCCCCGCCCGCGCCCATGAGCTGGGGGTCGGTCCGTGAGCGCCGACGTGGGAGTGGGGATCGTCGGCGCGGGAACGATCTTCGACCACCACGCCCGCGCGCTCTCGGACCTCTCGGACCGCGCCCGGGTCGTGGCGCTCTGCGAGGTCGACGAGGCGAGGCTGGCCGCCGCGGCGGCGCGCCACTCGATCCCATTCGCCTGCCGCGATCACCGGCGGCTCGTGGAGCGCCCGGACGTGGACCTCGTCGTCGTCGCCACCCCCCCGCGGTACCACGCGGATATCGCGATCGACGCGCTTCGCGCCGGCAAGCACGTCGTATGCGAGAAGCCGCTCGCCCTCACCCTGGACGCCGCCGACCGGGTGATCGAGGTCGCGCGCGCACATCCCGGCCGGCTCTCGGTCGCCTACCAGTTCCGCTACCTGCCAGAGGTCCGGCGCGCGCTCTGGCTTCGCGACTCGGGTCTGCTCGGAAGCCTGATCTACGGACGCTTTCACCGCTTCGCGCGGTTCCGGCGCCCGGGCAAGCCCCAGCGTGCCCCGTGGTGGGGCCGGTGGGACGTGGCGGGCGGTGGAGCGCTGATCACGCAGCTCATCCACGAGCTCGACCTCGCGTCCCACCTCTTCGGGTGCCCGCTCGTGGCCTGGGGGATCGTCGACACGCTCAAGGAGGACATCGAGTCGGAGGACGCGTCCGCGGCCATGGTCCGGTTCGCGGGCGGGGCGATCGTCAGCTTCCAGGCGACGATGTCGGCTCACCGCTCGAGCGCCGGCTTCGACGCGATCGGAACCCTCGGGTCGGCCCACGCCCCCTGGGCGTTCGAGTGCCTCGACCGCCGGCGGCGCGACGAGGTTCGCCGCGCCGCGCTCGCGGCGGTGCCCGAGGTCGCGCCGGGCCGGGAGTCGAGCGACCACACGCCCTACCTCGCCGCGGTACTCGAGGCGCTCGCCGCCGGAACGCCGCTGCCCGTCGGGCCGGAGGAAGCACGAACGTCGCTCGAGCTCACGACGGCGATCTATGCGTCGGCCCTTCGGGGGGAGCCCGTGGCGCTGCCCATCGGGCCGGACGGTCCTGGGTACGACGGGATCTCCGCGCCCGAGTACGAGCGGAGGACCACGACCGGCGGAGGCCTGGTCGTTGCCGGCTGAGGCGCGACTTGCGATCGACGGCGGGCCACGGGCGGTCACGACCCGTTACCGCGAGCGCTGGCGCGGCGTACGGGCGCGCGAGCTCGCGGCGATCGTGCGCTACGGGCTGCGCGACGTCAGCACGCTCGCGAAGGGGGACGGGCCCGTCGCGGAGCTCGAGGCGCAGTTCACGGCGCTGTTGGGAACGCGCCACGCCCTGACGATGAACAGCGGGACCGCGGCGCTTCACAGCGCGTACTTCGCGGTTGGCGTCGAGCCGGGATCCGAGGTGATCGTCCCCTCCTACACCTTCTTCGCCTCCGCCGCCCCGATACTCCAGTGCGGGGCCCGGCCCGTCTTCTGCGAGGTCGACCCGCGCACGCTGACGGCCGACCCCGACGACGTGGAACGAAGGATCACGCCCCGAACGCGCGCGATCTGCGTCGTCCACATGTGGGGCAACCCGGCGCCGCTCGACCGCTTCGCCGAGATCGCGCGGCGACACGAAGTCGCGCTGATCGAGGACTGCTCGCACGCCCACGGCGCCAGCTACCGTGGTCGGCCGGTCGGCGGTTGGGGCGACGTCGGGTGCTTCAGCCTCCAGGGCGCGAAGGCGGTCTCCGGGGGCGAGGCCGGAATCGCGGTCACCGACGACCCCACGCTGTATGACCGGATGCTCCTCCTGGGCCACTACGGCCGCCTCAAGAAGGGCCAGGCGGCGGCGAGCTTCGAGAGCGACCACCTGAGCCTCGGGGTCAAGTACCGCCCGCACCTACACGCGGTTCTCATGGCGCGAGGCAGCCTGTCGCGGCTCGACGAGCTCAACCGCCGGCGCCGCCGGAACTACGCCCTCCTGAGCCAGGCCCTTGCGGGTTGTCCGGCGGTCCAGACGATCGAGACCACGCCCGGCGCCGTGCGCGGCGGGTTCCTCGAGTACATCCTGCGCTACGAGCCCGCCGGGTCCGGCGGGCTCGACTTGGAGGCGTTCGTCGAGCGGGCGCGGGCCGAGGGCGTGCCGGTGAGTGCGGAGCGCTATTCGGCGATCGGCCCGCACCGCCGCATGCTCCACCAGTCACCCATCTTCACGGCGCCGAGCCCGTTCGCGTTCGCCGCAGCGCGAGGCAAGGAGCCGGCTGTCGAGCCGCCGCGACTGCCGGTCTCCGAGGGGCTCGCGGGCAGGCTGCTCTCGCTACCCCCCTTTACGAAGGTTCCCGAGCGGCTGATCCGCGAGTGCGCCGACGCGCTTCGAAAGGTCGCCGACGCCGCAGCATCTCGAGCGCCAAGAGCGGCCGGGGACGCGCCATCGGGTGCGTCGCAAGCAGCGCGCAGAGATCGTCGAATCGGGAAAGCTCCTGCCGATCCATCACCGCGTGGTGCAGGTTCACGCCGACGGGGCCTCCGCGCCGGACCTCCGCGGCCACCAGCTCGCCGAGCTCCGAGAAGCTGAGCCGGATGCCTGCGCGCTTGGCGTAGCTCCAATCCACGGCCACGGGGATCTCGGCGAGCCCCGGAATGCCGAGTGGGCCTTCGGAGGCATGCCGCGAGAGCACCCGAAAGCCCAGCTCGCGCAGGACCTCGCCCGTGATGCTCGTGCAACGGTTCCATGGAGGCGTGAAGATCGGCTGCACGAGCCCGGGAACTGCCGCCTCGAGCTGCTCTCGCCCGGCGCGGATGTCGCCCCGCTGCACGGCGGCCTCGCGGGCGGGACCGAACTCGCACTTGCGCCCGTTTCGCTCGTGGTTCGCGTGCGCGAGTCCGTGCTGGTGGAGTCCCAGGCGAGCCTCGGACACTGCGCTGCGGAGCGCGAGCTCCCCTGCTAGCCGCGGCGTCATCGCGCGGGGGATGATCGCGAGGTCGATCGGCAACTCCCAGCACTCGACGATCCCGAGCAACGCGTGCAGCCGCTCGTCCTCCCATCCTGCGTCGTCGTCGCGCAGGAAGAAGTCCACCGCCGCCGGCGCCTCGTCCAGCGCCGCACGCAGCGGCGTGAGCACGCCGCCCTCTCGCCGCCGGTTTGCCTGGCGGCGCCTGGATTGTGGCTTCTCGCGGTCGACAGACCGATAACCCGCCGCATGCGTGAACATCACGGCGTCGTTCGAGGCTCGCCTCCGGGACGAACCTTGCGTCGATGTCTTCGGCGTGGGAGGCTGGGCCCGACCCGCCATCATGAGGAGGAGGAGATGCCGAAGTACCTGTTCCAGGCCTCATACACCGTTCAGGGCGAGGAGGGGGTGCGAAGCAAGGGCGGCACCGATCGCCGGAAAGCGTGGGCGGACACCGTGCACAGCGTTGGCGGCGAGGTCGAATGCCTCTACTTCGAGTTCGGCGACCGCGACGTGTGTTCGATCGTCGATCTTCCCGACGACGAGGCCGCCGCAGCAGTTGCCCTGATCGCCAACGCTTCAGGAGGCGTGACGACGAGGACGACCGTGCTGCTCACACCCGAGCAGATCGACGAGGCGGCGGACCGCGGGGTCTCCTACCGTCCGCCGGGACTCTGACCATGGTTGGGCAATAGCTCGCATCGAGCTGTCCGCAGTGGTACGTTGAGCCGGCTGATGGTGCGAAGGGCGAGAGTCAGCCTGATCCTGCTCATCACGGGGTGTGTTTTCCTGCTCCTCGCCGCAGTCGCTGCGGCGCGAATCGTCCCCCAGAAGGGGATCATGGGGATCAACCTCGGGATGAAGGGGACTCGGGTGATCGACAAGAAGGGACAGCCCGACGGCGAGCGCGTGGTACACAACGAGATCCTCGGGCGCCAGCGGGTGCTGCGTTACCACAAGACCCGCGTCGGCCTCAACGGGCCCCACAGAAGTAACAGGGTCATAGGCATCACCACCAAGGACCGAAGGCAGCGGACCCGCAGCGGAGTCGGAGTCGGCTCTACCGAGGCCGAGGTGAAGGACGGCGTGCAGGGAATCCACTGCCGCACCGAATCCGGTTCACGCCACTGCTTCAAGGGCAAATTCAAACCCGGCGAGCGGGTCACGGACTTCAGCATCTCACTGCCCGACCACCTGGTGACGCGGGTGACCGTCGCGATCGTCATCGACTGAGCCACCGCTGAATCGGCGGCGCAGCCGTCACATCGGGCGTTGAAGATCGCGCCAGGGCGCGCGCTCGTCAGGTCTGGAGCTCGACCTCCTGGCTCCAGAAGAAGACCCGGACCTTGTCGTCGCCCATCGCGCAGACGATGCCGACGGCGTTCGCCGGACCGGCCTTGAAGCTGGTGCCGTAGTAGCCGGGCTCGATGTCGAGCGTCCAGTTCTGGGTCGGTCTCTCGAACGGGTTGGGCGAGGTCGCCATGCCGGCGACCCCGTGCCCCCTCTGAGAGATCGACACGGACACGAGGGACTGTTCCTCTCCGGATTCCCACTCGAGCTCCCCGCGAGTGTGGACGGCCCCGCTGTCGATCTTGAGCGGTGACTTGAATTGGGATCGCATCTCTCCCCTCCTCCGGTGGCGGATACGCCTGCGAATCTATTCGGAAATCGCGACCGAGCGCAAGACCGCGATAACTCTTCAACCGCACCTCCCCCAGACCGCGATTGAAGAGTCATGCCCTCTGAGAGAGGTCAACACTTCAATCGGTCACGAGGTCCATCGCGATTGAAGCGTTATCGGCGGCGGTCGAGCACAATGCAGCCTGCGGCCAGAGAACCAGACAGGAACGTGATCGGCGGGGCGCTCTTGGAATGCTCGGCCGAGCCCCTCACCGGCTTCTTCCGGGACGGTTGCTGCGCGACGGGCCCCGAGGATGTCGGCAGTCACACCGTCTGCACGATCGTCACCGAGCGGTTCCTCAGCTTCAGCCGCCGGGCCGGAAACGACCTCTCGACGCCGCAGCCGCAGTTCGGCTTTCCGGGCCTGCGGCCGGGCGATCGCTGGTGCGTCTGCGCCGCGCGCTGGCTCGAAGCGCACGACTCCGGCTGCGCGCCGCCGGTGCTCCTCGCTGCGACGCATGAGCGCGCCCTCGAGTTGATCGGAATCGACACTCTGCTCGCCTACGCGATCGAGCCCGAGCGCGACCCTGAATCCGGTTGAAGCGATACCTCGAACGACGAAGCGGGACCCGGCGAAAGTGCCTAATCCCGCGTCGTGATGCGAGTAGTGGGGCTTGAACGCCTGGAAGGACCGCGATGGGTCCGCCGAGCAGCCCGGGCGAGCCCGGTTTCAATCGGACATTGGTCTTAGGAGCACCGGCGCGGAGGGCAGCTCTGGATGCACTCCGACGTCGATCAGGACGAGGAGCGCTCGGCGAGTAGCCGCCGCAGCTTCTCTGGCGAATTCGCGACGGGCACTGCCGAGTAGACGATGAAGCGGTGCTCGGGGCTCTCCTCGGCCCTGAAGGCCGCGTGCTCGAAGACGAGCTTGCCGGCCTTCGGGTGCGCGAGGACCTTGCGTCCGACGCCGCTCGAGGCGACTTCGTGCAGCTCCCACCATTCGCGAAACTCGGGGCTGGCTTCCGCACAGGGTCGGGGATCCGGCTTTCGAGATCCTGGATCCCCGACGTGCGGAGCAGCCTGCGCCCGAAAGCGAGCGACCACTCGGCGGGCACCCACGTTCCAATCGGTGTGCAGTGTCCGCCGGGCGCGCGAGTCGGTGAGGACGCTCCCGAGGAGGTTGCGACGGCCGTCGGGCATCTCGCCGGGGTCGCCGAAGACCGCCGAGTGGGCCAGGCTACATTTAATGAACCGATGGACAATCTGACCATGCCCGAGAGCTTCAGCGAGCGCCCGGTGCCGGCACTCCCGGCGCCGAGCCAGACCCCTGAACCGTACGAGCCGATCCACCCGGGTTCAGGTCGGCACGGGTTTGGCAAGCGGCTCGCCGGCGCGCTCGCCGCGCTCGGCGCCCTCCTCGCAAAGGCCAAGGCGCTTATCTTCCTGCTCCCGAAGCTGAAGCTCCTCACGACCTTCGGCTCGATGTTGGTCTCGATCGCCGCCTACGGCCTCTTCTTCGGCCTCCCGTTCGCGCTCGGGCTCGTCCTGCTCTTGTTCCTGCACGAGATCGGCCACGTGATCCAGCTCCGGCGCGAGGGGATCAAGGCCTCGGCGCCGATGTTCATCCCGTTCCTCGGCGCGGTCATCTCGGCGAAGTCGATGGGCAAGGACGCGGCCGCCGAGGCCCGGGTCGGGCTCGCGGGGCCGGTCCTGGGGACGCTCGCCTCGCTCGTCCCGCTCGCCATCTGGCTGCTCACCGGCAGCGATTTCTGGCGGGCGCTCGCCTACATCGGGTTCCTCCTCAACCTCTTCAACCTGCTGCCGGTGGTGCCGCTCGACGGTGGCCGGGCGATGGCGGCGCTCAGCCCCGCGGTCTGGCTCGTCGGCCTCGCGGGGCTGATCGCGCTGGTGTTCTTCTACCCGAGCCCGATCCTCTTCCTGATCCTGCTCTTCGGCGGCATGGAGAGCTGGAGGCGGTGGAAGGCTCGCGCGACCCCCGCGGGCCGCAGCTACTACGCGATCCCCGCCCGGACCAGGGTGCTCGTCGGCGCCACCTACCTCGGTCTCGCCGCCGCGCTCTCGGTCGGGGTCGCGGAGACGTTCCTCTCCCGCGGCCTCTGAGCCGCTGTCGCCGATCACCGTGTCGGCGCATCAGGTCATGCTGCGCCCGTGAGCAGGACCGCGACGCGGTGACCTTCGAGCTCTTGATGGCTCAGCAGCGCGGCGACACCGGCGGCTCCGGCAGGTTCCACGACCACCCCTACGGACTCGGCGATGAGCTCGACCGCGGTTCGGAGGTCGTCGTCATCGACCAGGATGACCTCGTCGACCAGTGCGACGACCCGCGCGAGCGATTCGGCTATCGGCTCGGTGACGGCGAGTGCGGTGGCGATCGTGTCCGTGTCCTCGGTGCGGATCACGCGGCCGGCGGCGAAGCTCTTGGCCATCGCGGGAGCTCCGCTGGCGCACACTCCAACGATTCTGATCTTGGGCGCAACGGACTTGAGCCAGCAT
Source organism: uncultured Actinomycetes bacterium (assembly GCA_963797665.1). Taxonomy (GTDB): domain Bacteria; phylum Actinomycetota; class Thermoleophilia; order Solirubrobacterales; family 70-9; genus AC-56. The sequence continues at coordinate 79,129 of CAWCQE010000028.1, forward strand.
GCGACGCCCGAAATGAGGGCGCCGTCACCAAGTTGCACGATGGCGGTGTCAATCGGATCTGCCGCTCCGAGTTCAATGCCGATTGTGCCCGCGCCCTCTGCGATCTCCGGATGGAGCCCGTCGATGACGAGGAATCGCTCATCGCTCGCGGCGGCATGAGCCCGCGCGTCCTCCTCCGGACGCTCGGACACCTCCACTCGAGCGCCAAGGCTGCGCATGCTCGCCACCTTGGCCGACGGGACGGCGGGCGAGACGAATGCATGGACTGCTGCCCCGCGCCCCCGTGCCGAGTAGGCGAGACCCTGACCGAAATTGCCAGCCGTCGAGCAGACCCAGGCGCGTGTGGGATCAAGCTGCTGTGCCAGCAGCGAGGTCCCGCGTCCCTTGAAGCTCCCGATCGGGTTGAGCGTCTCGACCTTGACCACCACTTCGCGCCCGAATCTCGCCGACAGCTGCTCGCTGACGAACTGGGGCGTGTCGCGAAACACGGGGTCGATCTGGCCGGCGGCCGCGGCGATGCGCTTCGACGAGAGATCCACAGGCATGTCATCGAGCGGGTGCGGCTCACTCCGTGGGCCGGAAGTCGCGCTTCCAAAGGGCCTGTTGCGCACGTTCGACGTCGATTGTCCGGATGTCGATCAACTCCACCGCCGCCCGGCAGCGTAATGCTCGCTGGGCTGCTCGGAATGTGTACGTGGGTTCGCAGGGGCCGGTGGAGCGAGCGCCGTGAGTTCCAGGGACTGTTCGCTCCCCAGCTTCGACCGTACAGCGGCTACACCCAGGGTGGCGGCATACTCGGATCGATGCCTGCGCCGCTGATCGAGTTCCCCGCTGACGACCCGGACCGGGCCCGCCGCTTCTGGCACGGCGTGCTCGGCGCGAAGCTCGTGCCCAGGCCCGCGGAGGCTGGCTCGGGTTGGGAGATCGAGCATGACGGTCTTCGCCTCGGGGTCCACCGACGCGGATCGGGTCCAGGTGACACGGCTTCGCTTCCCTACTTCACCGTCGCCGACCTGGGGGAGACCCTCGTGCGCGTTCGGGAGCTCGGCGGCTCGGTCATCCATCCCGGCGAGCAGTGGGCCATCTGCCGAGACTGCGAGGGCAGTCCATTCGCACTGGCCGCCGCGCCAGGGGATGGGCGGTAGCTGCCCCGCGAACCGAGTTCAGCCGCCGGTCCCAAGACCCCGCTCGGCGAGCCAGGCGGCGTGCTCGGTGCCGAGCGGGCCAAGGGGCTCACCGCCTTCGATTAGCTCGCGCAACAGGCCGCCCCAGTCGGCACAGGCGCGAAGCGAGGTGGCGACCTGGAACAGCAGGCCCTCCATGCGGCGCAGAAGCAGGGCCTCCGGCGGCAGGTCCATGCGGCGCAACTGCTGCATGAGCTCCGCATTGCGCTGTTCACGCAGCGAGGCCCCGCCGCGCCAGGCGTCCTCGGGTGCCAGGCGAAGCTGCTCACCCTCCTGGAGCCACCACGACATGGCACGCATGTGGTCCAGCAGCAGCGTGCCATTCCAATCGCCGGCTCCGCGCAGGTAGCCGAGCGCCCGCATCGCGTCGACGAGCGCGCGCTCGTCGTGGCTTCGGATCGCGGCGAAGATGTCGGCCTCGCGCATCAGGTAGCCGCGCGGCAGCTGGCGCACCATGCCGAAGTCCAGGAACGCCACCCGGCCGTCGTCGCGGAGGAGGTAATTCCCCGGGTGGGGGTCACCGAGCGCCAGGTCGAGCTCGCCCACGACCCCGTAGTAGAAGCGGTAGACGATCTCCGCGTACCGGTCGCGGAGCGGCGCCGGCCGGCGGGCGACCTCGGCGAAGTCGATTCCCTCCACCCAGTCGCTGACCAGCACGCGGCGGCGGCTGAGGGTCGTGTCGACGGCCGGGACCGTGATGAACGGATGGCCACGCCAGAAGCGCGCGAGACGACGATGGCTGGAGGCCTCGAGCTCGTAATCGCACTCCGCCGCGATCCGCTCGCCGAGCTCGGCGAGCACCGGCTTGACGTCGAGCCCCGGCATCAGCCGGCGCAGAAGCGGCGCGAGCATGCGCACGTTTCGCATATCCGACTCGACCGCCTCACCGACCCCGGGGTACTGGACCTTCACCGCGACCTCGCGCCCGGCCGCCGTCCGCGCGCGATAGACCTGTCCGATGCTTGCCGCCGCAGCCGGCTCGGGGTCGATCGAATCGAGCACGCCCTCGGGGTCTTCGCCCCACTCTTCGGCGATTACCTTCCGCATCTGCTTCCAGTCGACCGCGGGCACGTTGTCGCGAAGTGAGGCCAGGCGCTCCTGCAGATGCGCCGACTGGTCGGCGTCGAGACCCGGAAACTCGACGGTGGAGAGGACTTGGCCGGCCTTCATCGCGGCCCCGCGCATCGTCTGGAGCTGATCGACCAGCGAATCGATCGTCGCCACCAGGCGGTCACCGCGACGGCGCCGCTGGACCTCCTCGCCGCCGCGGCCGTCAACGCGGTCGCTCGCCCAGCGCACCGCTCCCCCCGCGGCGACCCGCCCGAGGCGCAGGGTGCGGGCCCCGCGCCCGCGCGTCGGACTGCGCTGCTGCCGATCAGCCATTAGGCAAGTCTGGCAGCGTGCCTTCGACGAACCGGGGTGAGCTGGTGTCCGCTTTCGCGTACAAGGAGGAACGCTGCCGTGTGCGTCTCCTTGAATCCCAGCGGGGGGCGGGTCCCGAGGGCGTGCGTCCGACGGCCACGCGGTCGCTCGCTACCTCGCCTTTGTCGGCAGGTTGAGCGTCTCCCTCTCCGGGACGCCCTCGCCGAGCTCCCTCTGGCGCTCGATCTCCGCATCGAGCTCGGCGCCGAAGAGAAGCGCCACGTTGGTGAGCCAAAGCCACCCCACGAGCACGATCGCGCCGGCGAAAGCCCCGAAAAGTGCGCCTACGTTGGCCACCTGCGAGATGTAGGCCGAGAAGCCAACCGAGGCGAGGAGCCAGATCAGCACTCCCACGAATGCCCCGGGCGTAACCCACCGAAACGCCCGCTGCTCCACGTCGGGGGTCACGTAATAGATCAGCGCGAAGATCAGCATCGTGATCGCGAGAGCTCCCGGCCAGCGAGCGACGCTCCAGATCGACGCGGCGGTGGGACCGAGGCCGATGAAGCCGAAGAGATCGGAGGCGAATCGACCGCCGACGAAGAGCATGATCAGGCTCGCCAGCACCAGCCCCATGAGCACGAACGTGAAGATGATGTCGGTCGACTTGCGTCGCAGGAAGCTGCGACCGCCACCGTCGAGCTCGAAGACCACGTTCAGAGCGCGGCGGGCAGCCTCGAGCACACCGGTGGTGCCGTAGAGAGTCAGCGCGATGCTGATCACGAAGGCGGTCACCGCCGTTCCCTTGTGCTGGAGGGCTTGGCGCAGGGAGCTGTCCAGAGGGCACGAGGGCTGAGTGAGGGACGACGTCGCGCAGGTAGTTGATGACCGCGTCGTAGGTGCTCGGGTACTGACCGAGGAGCCCGAGCAAGGAGAGGCCGAGCAGCGTGGCGGGAAAGAGCGACATCAACGAGTAGTAGGTCAACGCCGCTGCATGTTGGGTCATCTGGTCGTCGTAGAACGACACCAGCGTCCGCTTGATAACCGCACGTCCTGACCGCATCGGTGATTTGTACCCGCAGACGGTGGTTGGGCCCGTCCCCTTAGGGCATGGGTCGTCGTAAGGGGCGCGGACGAGCTACCCGAGTTCCGGGTCCGCTCGGATTTTCTTGAGCAGCACCGCGACGCGGTCCTGCTCCATCCTGCTGAGGTTGGACTTCTGTCCTTTCGACTTCCTCAACAGGTCAAAGACTTCGCGGCGCTCGTCCGGCGTCAGGCGATCCCAGTACTTCCTCCCGACGGTCGCGAGCCAGCCAACCGCCGCGATCACTCGGGCCCAGGGCACCTTCCGCGCCGCCGTAAGCACCCTCAGCACCCATACCGGCATCTCCTTCTCCTCTCAGAGGTGTTAATTCGCCCCGGCCGGCCGGGGTCGTTTCTCCGGCAACATCGCCCTATTCCGGCAGCCCAGTGGCTTGGAGGGCCCTACTCCGAGGTCTCACTCCCTGGTGCGAGGCTCTGTCGAGCGCTCTTGATCGTCCTCGGCTGGTTTCGCGTCGGGGTCAATCTGCGCCGCATGCTCGCCATGTGCGCGTGCGGTCTCCTGCTCCTGCTTGGCCGCGCGGGACCGCTCCTCAGCCTCGGCCGCCTCGCGGCGTGCCCTGGCCGCCTGCTCGTCGGCCGCCGCGGCCTCCCGTTCTGCCGCCAACCTGCGGGAGGTCGACTCCTCGCGGTGCTGGGCTGCAATCTGGCGACGATCCTCGAGCTTCCGGTCACGGGCCCTCTTCATCAGCGCCGCGACCACGGCGATCACGATCACGGCGACGATCACGATCACGACGATTGCGAGTGTGCTCATTCCGGCTTCCTTTCCAGCCTCGGAAGACTTTGTTGATGACCCCTGGCGGAGTAATCCCCCGATAGCCAGGCATCAAACAGTCCCGGCCCCGCGAGGGAGACTTAACGACGCCGAGCGCGGGAGGTCAGGTTTTGACGATCTCGAATCACCAAATGGTGAGCATTAACGTCACTGCAGAAGCGGCAGGTGAGCATTAACGTCGCTGCAGAAGCGGCAGAAGGGGTGCAGCTCAGCCACTTCGGCTTTACCCTCCGGCGATGGAGCGGGTCAAGCTGCCGTTCGGTACGCGGGAGGAGCGCGCCGCGTTCAATGAGGCCGTATGTCGGCAGCTGAACGAGCGCAAGGCCGAATGGATCAAGCACGGGTTAGCGACCGCAGGCTTTCGGTGCGAGTGCGTAACGATGCACTGCGGGTCACGGTTCAAGCTTTCCCCAGAGCATTGGGCGGAGGCCCGCTCGCGAGATGACCGCTTCGCGGTCGCGCCGGGGCACTTCGACCCCGGTGTCGAAGTGGTGGTCAAGGAGTACCCGGAGTTCTGGCTCGTTGAGAAGCGGGGCGAGGCGGAGGAGATCGTCGAGAAGCTCGCGTAACCGCTCGGTCGCGTTTGCCTTCGTGCGCATGAGCGACTCACCTCGGCGAGCGGGTCCATTTGGAGTCCGCCCCGGTGCAACAACTCTCTCTCTCGAATGACACGAAACCCCCGCGTTAGCAGGGGCTTCGTGGAGTAGCGGGGGCCCGATTCGTTTCTCGCTACCACGCACGGATAGTCGAGCGAGTGCGCGTTGCCTTCTAACGCTCTCGTGCGAATCGCCTCGTAGGCGCATTCCGCGTTTAGCTCAACCAACCGTCGATCGCGTTCCTGCTCGGGGAGCAGAACTGGTGGCCCAGCCGCCACCCGAGCAGGACGGTGGCCCAGCCGCCACCCGAGCAGGACGGTGTCCTCTTCGGAGTAGGGCGGCGACGTCGCGCGTGCGAGCGCGGTGCCTCTACCAACCCTCGCTGCCCGGCTCGCCCTTGATCGGGCCCTGGATCTCTGCGGTGACCCAGCCGCCGTAGAAGCCGCCTGGCTGCGGCTCGACCCGCTCGTCGTCGAGGTAGGCGCCGTCCACCCGGCCCGGGTAGAAGGCGATGTGGTCCCGCAGCACCTCGAAGCCTGGCTTCGGCTCGGGGTAGGTCCAGGCCGCGCGCGGCCTGGCCTTCTGCCCCGCGACCGCGTCGAAGTAGGTCGCGGTGCCCTTCCACTCGCATTCAGTCGTCCCAGTGGCCGGGCGCAGCTTGTCGGTGCGCACATGCTCGCGCGGCAGATAGATGGTCGGCGCGCCGGCCGTCTCCAGAACGCGCAGTGCGCGGTCAGACTCCGCGATCACCTCGCCGCCCAACTCGATGCGAACGCGCCGCTCCAGCGGCTCGACTCGAGGCGGGCGCGGATAGTCCCAGACGGACTCGAAGGGGCGCCCGTTCTTCGCGACTGCGCTCATCCCCGCTATGCCTGCCCGTACGACACTGGAACCCTTCGCGCTCTCGAAAGCGCCTGCGAGTGCCTCGGCCCGGGGGCCACCCCGGGCCATGCCGGCTTCGCGTAGACGAGCTGCAGGTCGCGCAGGCGCGCCTCGTGGAACCCGGCCTCCGATATCGCGAAGTACATCTCCCAGAGGCGGCGAAAGCGCTCGTCGTAGCCGAGCTCGGCGAGCTGCTTCGATGCCGCCATGAAGCGTCCACGCCAGTGACGGAGGGTGAGGACGTAGCTTGAGCCGATGTCCTCGAGCCGAACGGGCCGCATGTCCGTGCGGCGAGCCACCGAGCGCTGCATTGCGCTCAGCGAGGGCAGGCAGCCGCCGGGGAAGATCAGGGTGTTCGAGAACGTTCTGGCGCGCTTTTCCCCCTCGTAGGCGCGGTCGTCGATCGAGATCGCCTGCAGAAACATGAGGCCGTTCGGCTCCAAGAGCGCCGAGCAGCGCTCGAAGAACGAATCGAAGTACTCCCACCCGACCGCCTCGATCATCTCGATCGAGGCCAGCCTGTCGTAGCGGCCGGTGAGCTCCCGGTAGTCCGTGCCGAGGACCTGGACGCGCTCTTCGAGGCCGGCGGCACGGATCCGCCCTTCGGCGTACTCACGTTGCGCGCGCGAGATGGTGGTCGTGGTCACGCGACAGCCGTACCGCGAGGCCGCATAGAGGGCGAGCCCGCCCCAGCCCGTGCCGACCTCGAGCAGGTGCTGGTCGGATCTCAACTCGAGGGCCTCGCAGATCCGCTCGAGCTTGGCCCGTTGGGCCTCCTCGAGCGTCGCATCGGGCCGCTCGAACAGCGCGCTCGAGTACATCATCCACTCGCGGTCGAGAAACAGCTCGAACATCTCGTTGCCGAGGTCGTAGTGCGCGGCGATGTTCCGGCGAGCGCCACGCCGCGTGTTCAACACTGGCAGCGTGGCGAGCCGCTGCAGGGGGCGCAAGGAAGGCGGCCGCGAATGCGATCGCAGCGGCCGATTTCGCGCGCGCCGATCCGGAACAGGGTCACGATGTCGTCGGTGTCCCAGAGCCCGTCGGCGTATGCCTGGCCGAGGCCGACGCTTCGCTCGCGCACCAGCAGCCGGTAGACGTCCGGCGAGTGCACGACGACCGTGGTGCGGAGCTCCCCATCGTCCGGACCAAAGGCGAACTGCCCGCCGCTCCACGCCTCCTGCAACACGAGCCGGCCGCTGCGCACGCGCCTGAGCAGCGCGTGAACAGCGCCGCGCGCGGCCGGCTCGATCATCGAGCGACCTGCCTCGGCTCGCGGGCGGACACCTCACCGCCGCTCGCGGTTCGCGCCGGGGGGTGGGGGTAGTAGCGCGCCCCCTTCAGCTTCAGGCGCAGCGCGTTGGCGTAGATCCGGGCTGGTACGGCGAGCGACATCGGCGGGTAGGTGAGAAGGACTCGCGTCATCAGCGAGAGGGAGAGCTCGCGTCTTCGCATGGCGAGGGTCGCGTCGAAGACCCGGGTGCCGTTCTCGACATTGGCGATCCGGACCTCGAGGGCATCGCCGGGCTCGCTGATCCGCCAGTCATAGGACTGGTCCATTGGCATGAAGGGGGAGACGTGGAGGCGCTTCGCGAGGTGTCCGCGGATCGGCCCGGAGCCGTTCCGCTCCACGACATAGGCATGGCGCTCGCGCCAGGGAATGTTGGTGACCTCGGCGATCACTGCCTCGACTCTCCTCCCATCCCGATCGTAGACGTAGTAGAAGCTGACCGGGTTGAAGCCGCGGCCGAGGTAGCGCAGGTGGGTGAGCAGGCGCACCGGACCCTCAGGCCGGTGGCCGGTGCGCTCCCGTACCAGGCGCCGGGCGGACTCGGCGAGTGGGACGTCGGGGTCCCCCAGGTAGTCGGAGCGGCGGAACCGCACCGGCGCCGGACGTCGCGCCGAGTAGAGGGGGTGGCGATCGAACAGTTCCGGAAGCTCGTCCAGATCGAGCAGCGTCATGAACACCCGATAGCGGAACGAGTGTCGGACCGCCCCGAGGCGCCGGTGGCGGACCCAGCCCTCATAGATCGCCGAGTCGCTCACGCGGCGACCCCCAGGGGCTCCGCAGCGGGCAGCTCCGGAAGACCTCGAGTCAGCTGTTCGCAGGCGCGGAGCGCGCTCCACACACCGTCTTCGTGAAAGCCCCAGCGCCAGTAGGCCCCGCAGTAATGGGTGCGGTTTCGACCGCTGATCTCGCCATGGTGATGCTGCGCGGCCATACCGGCTCGGGTGAAGACCGGGTGGTCGTAGTCGATCCTGCGGATGATCTTGGCTGGGTCGATCGCCTCCGTGCGGTTCAGGGTCACGCAGAACTGCCGGTCAGCGGACAGCGACTGCAGCCGGTTCATGTCGTAGGTGACCGTGGTCAGGCCGACGGGTCCGTCCACCAGGTGGAAGTTCCAGCTCGCCCAGGCCCGCCGGCGGCGCGGAAGCATGCGCTCGTCCGTGTGCAGGACCGTCTCGTTGCGCTGGTACGGGAAGGCGCCCAGGATCTCGCGCTCGGCCGGTGATGGGTCAGCCAGCATCGCCAGCGCCTGATCGGAGTGGGTGGCGATGACGACCTCGTCGAAGCTCTGCGAGCCGCCGTCGCAGGCGATCTCGACTCGGTCGGGGTAACGGTCGATGCGGCGCACCGGTGTGCGCAGCCGGATGCGGTCGCGCATCGGAGCGATCAGCGCCTCGACGTACGTCCGGCTGCCGCCGACGACGGTGCGCCAGCGGGGGCGGCCGGTGAGGGCGAGGATCCCGTGGTTCTCGAAGAACTCCGCGAGGAAGCTGGCGGGAAACGACCAGAGCTGGTCCGGGTCGGCCGACCACACCGCGGATACCTGGGGCACGATCAGTCGCTCGATGAAGTAGTCGGAGTACCCGCCGTCGGCAAGGAATCGCCGCAGGGAGGGCCCGCTCCCGTTGGCGCCGACCAGGGCCCGGGCCTCGCGGTTGAAGCGCAGCAGGTCCAGGAGCATCCGGTGGAAGCGGCGGTCGACGAGGTGTGCAGGGTTCGCGAACAGGCCCGCGGGCCGGCTCGCCCATTCGAACCGGCCCGCCTCGTCCGCTACCGAGAAGCTCATGTCGGTGGTCTGGGAAGGGACGCCGAGCTGGTCGAGCAGTCGCTCGAAATTCGGATAGTTGCGGTCGTTGAAGACGATGAAACCCGTGTCCACGTTCCACGCCCCGCGCTCGGTGTCGACCCGGATCGTGTTGGTGTGGCCGCCCGGATAGTCGGCGCCCTCGAACAGCGTCGCCTCGTGACCGGCGTCGTGTAGACGCCGGGCCGCGACGAGCCCGGACACGCCGCCGCCGACGATCGCGACTCTCACGAGGCGCTCCGACCCGAGCCCCGCGCGCCGCCGAAGCGATGCGCAAGGGTTGCGGCCAAGCCGGCTTTCGCCCGATCACCGATGCGCCGGAACACAAGCCCGAGCGCCGGGTCTGCGAATCGCAGGGCTCCCCGGAGCCCGAGGCGGGCGTCGTAGGTGATCTCCGAACCGGATCCCCTCAGGGCGCGCACGGTGATCGTGTCCTCCGAGACGACCGTGTCGGTCTCGGCGCGGAGCACGACGCGGAGGGGCGGATCAATCTCGACCGTGCGGTACTCGAGCGGAACACGGCGGCCGAGGAAGTCGGCCACCACGTGGAAACGCGCCCCCGCGCGCAGCGGATCGGCATTCAGGCGCCGGGCCTCGCTGACGCCGGGGTCCCACTCGGCGGTCGAGCTGAAGTCGGCCAAGTACTCGAACACCTCGGCTGCGGAGCCGGGTGAGTTCACGGTTGCTGCGTAGTGGGCCATCAGGGGCTCCTCTCGTTCGTCTGTTCCTCGGCCAGGCCGCCGAGCCGGGCGCATTGGGCCCAAAACCGCTCTCGCTCCTCCCGCGACTCGCGGGTCCAGGGGAGGAGGTGCTTCGGGCGGGGTCTACGGTCGTGCCAGAACGCGCCCGAGCGCTCGTCGACCTCCTCGGGGCCTGCGGTGGCGAGCCAGACGATCGTGTCGGCACCCTCGTGGGAGTCGCGAAGCAGCGGCCGCATCAACCGATGGAAGCGAGGGAGTGACCTGGCAAGGCCCGGCGTGTCGGCCCAGCCGGGATGCATGGAATGGCAACCGATCCCGAGATCCGCGAGCCGTTCAGCCCAAACCTCGGTGAGGGCGACCTCGGCGCGCTTGGTGTGCGCGTAGAACGACGGCCCGTCGAATTGGCGTTCGTCCAGCTGCAGGTCGTCGACGTCCAGCCGCGCGGTGTACATGCCGCCCGACGAGACGTTGATCACGCGGGGGTGATGTCCAAGGCGGAGGGGCTCGACGAGCAGGCTGGTGAGCACGAACGGGCCCAGCACGTTGGTGGCGAACGCCACCTCGAACCCGTCCTCGGTCCGCTGTCGCTCGGCCGGCAACAGCCCCGCGTTGTGAACGAGGACGTCCAGTCGGCGCTCGTCGGCGGCGAAGCGCCGGGCGAAGTGCCTCACCGCCGCCAGGTCGGCGAGGTCACACGAGTGAAGCTCGAGATGTGAGTCGGACTCGAGGCGCGACCTGATTCGCTCGCGTGCCGCCCCGCCCCGTTCGAGGTCGCGCACCAGCATGTGGACGCGCGCGCCAGCGCGAGCCAGGCCCTCGCAGGCCGCCTCGCCCAGTCCCGAGCTCGCCCCGGTGACGAGGGCGGCGCCCTCGGTGAGGTGCCCGGCGGTCGCGCTCGACCAGGAGAGTCCGCGCAGGCGATAACCGACCTTGGTGTAGCCGGGGGCCACTGAGAGGTCGAGAAGGCTGTCCAGAAGGCGGGAGGCCATGACCTGTTCCGGGATCACCTGCTGCCCGCGTGCCGAAGAGTCTGTACAGGGACTGTATAAGTTGACATGACCACCTTGTACCGGTTACACTCGCGTTTGTCAAGCGTTTGTCCAATGATGGTCCAACCAGAGCAGAGTCCTGAGGGGAGTGCGGATCCCTCCGCCGCCGCTTCGGCGCCGGGGCCGTCGGTGCGGATCGGCGAGCTCTCCCGGCGAACCGGGGTACGCGCGGAGACGATTCGCGCCTGGGAGCGCCGGTACGACCTGGTCCAGCCTGACCGGAGCACGGGCGGGTTTCGCCTCTACTCCCCCGCCGACGAGGAACGGGTTCACGCGATGCGCGCCCTGCTCGGCGAGGGAGTCGCCGCGGCCGAGGCCGCGAAACAGGCGCGATCGGCGCGCGGTGCGGCCCCCGCATCCGTGCGCTCGCCAGACGCCGAGGCGGATCGCCTTTGCGCGGCGCTGGAGGCGTACGACGAGGAAGCGGCGAACGCCGTTCTCGATCGAGCGCTGGGCGCGTTCTCACTTGACGTCTTCACCGGCTCCGTGGTGCTGCCGGCGATGGCCGAAATCGGCAGGCGCTGGGCCGAGGGCCATGTGTCGGTCGCCCAGGAGCACTTCGCCGCGTCGGTGGTCAGGGGGCGCCTGCTCGCGATCTCGCGCGGCTGGGGATCCGGAATGGGCCCACTCGCGCTCCTGGCGTGCCCACCAGGCGAGCATCACGACATCGGGCTCATCGCGTTCGGGCTCTCGCTGCGAGGCAGGGGCTGGCGGATCGTCTATCTGGGACAGGACACGCCGCTCGACACCCTGGCCCAGACCGTGCGTAGGCTGGCGCCTACCGTCGTCGTGATGAGCGTTGCGACTCCCGAGCCTCTCGCGTCAGCCGGTTCCGGGCTGGCCGAGGTGGCAGCCCTTGTCCCCGTGTGGGTCGGCGGCGGCGGGGCCAGCGAGGAGATGCTCACCCGGGCCGGCGCGCATCTTCTCGAGGAGCAGCCCACCGCGGCCGCGGCCCGCCTGGCGGCGGGCTCGAACTCCTCCTAGCAGCTTTAGAGACTGCCGGGTCGTCGCCTATTGGGCGACTACCGCCTTAGGCTCCGGGGGCCGCACGTTCAGCGTCGACGACGGCTTGGGTGCCACCGACTATTCCTCCGAGGCCGCGGGAGCCATCCTTGGATATTCGGGAATACTCGGCACACCCTGGCGGGCGCAACGACCTGAGGCGGGCTCGGAAGACCCTGCCGTCTTCGGATCCGGCCTTTTCGCTGCCGGACCGGCTTTGCGCGACAGCCTCGCGTGAAAAGCAGAAGTGATTCGTGCGTCTCCCTGAAATCCGATACGTGGCCCGATTCGTCTCTCGCTACCACCCACGGATAGTCGAGCGCGTCGGCTCCGGGCCTAGCTTCCGCTTGTCGCGCCGAGCGGTAGTTCCTGACGATTACGGACGGCTAGGGCTGTGCGTCCAGAGCAGCCGTTTACGAAGGCCGCGGTTCTTTGTTTACGCTCAGCCAGTCCATATGTATCCAAAACCCTCGACCAGTCGCGATGATCACTCGAATCGATGGCGGATTCGGGTGCGTGGACACCCAGCGCGCGTCAAGGACATCCGCTGGAGGGAGGCCATACGCGACGAGGTGAAGGCGACCTATCCGCAGGCCCCTTTCCCTGCGCCGCCCTTAAAGACCAAGTTCGAAGTCGAGGTGACCTTCCGAATGACTCCAGAGGATTTGGATAGACCGGCCTTCGATCTCGACAACTTCGTCAAGCCTGTCCTCGACACGCTCTTCACCTCGCAGAACGTCTCGCCGAGGGTCACCGGCGTGCTTCTCCCGGTGAACGACACGTGGGTGTTCCGGCTCGTCCTTGAGAAGGTCGGAGCGGAGACTCCGCAGGACCAGGGTGCCGACATCACGGTCACTTCGCACCCACCGGGTACCCCGGATCTCAGCACTACTTCGGCTTCTCCCTCCGCGTGAAGGCAGCAGCGATTCGTGCGTCTCCCTGAAATCCGATAGGTGGCCCGATTGGCGCACCGCGGTGTCCCGCGCGGCACCGGACCGACTCGGTTCTTCGCGCCACAGGAGGGGCAGACGAGAATCGTCGCCACGGGCGCAAGGCTAGCTGGGAACGGCTCGAACCCCTCTCCGACTTCCAGTCGTTCTCGCTACGACGCACGGATAGTCGAGCGAGTGCGCCTCCACACCTGACTTCTGCTTTTCGCGCAAAGCAGAAGTGAGCCGTCGCCACCGCCATTCCCATACGGCGAGATAGGGTGAGCGAAGGCGCCATGCCAACCCACCAAGACCCTCGACGCGACGCGCCCAGCGGTTCCCAGGCTTTGGACCACGTCGTATTGGTCCTGTTCGAAAACCGGTCTCTCGACAACCTGCTGGGTCACCTCTACGGGCCCGAGGACGGCAAGACCTTCGAGGGCGTGATCGGCAAGGAGCTCAGCAACCCGATCCCGGATTGGGCCGAGCACGGAGCCGAGCGCAAGACGGTCCCGTACACGCTCACCGACGATATGGACGCACCGAATCCGGACTCCGGAGAGGAGTACTTCCACACCAACACCCAGCTCTACAACACGCTCGACGAGCACAACCGCTTCAAGATCGGCGATGCCGTGACCGCGCCCTGGAACGTGCCGGCGCCCGGAACCGAGCCGACGATGGACGGGTTCGTCACCGACTACATCAGCACCTTCACCGGCGAGGTCGGCCGCCAGCCCACCTATGACGAATACGCCCAGATCATGACCGGCTACACGCCCGAGCAGGTGCCGGTCCTGAGCGGCCTCGCCAGGGGCTTCGGCGTCTTCGACCACTGGTTCTGCGAGGTGCCCTCGCAGACGTTCATGAACCGCTCGTTCTGGACCGCCGGGACCTCGTCGGGCTTCGTGACGAACTCGCCGGCGATGAAATGGACGAGGGAGAACACCGCCGAGACGCTGTTCGACCGGCTGGAGGCTCACGGACGCACGTGGAAGGTGTATGTGCTGGAACCGTCTCGCCTCTCGTTCACGGGCTGGATTCACATGCCACGGCTCAAGGACCACCTGGCGACGCGCATCGTGCCGTTCTCGGAGTTCGAGCGAGACGCCGCCAACGGGACGCTTACGGACTTCAGCCTGATCGAGCCGACCCTGGCCGCCGCCCACGGCGACTACCACCCGGCCTGCGGCAGATCTTTTATCGGCGGCGACGTCGACATCGCCGTCGACCCGCCGTCCTCGATCCTCTCGGGCGAGGACTTTTTGGCGCGGATCTACGGCGCGATCAGGTCAGCCGACCGCTATCTGATCAGACGTGGAAAGGGGCACTCCACCGAGGGCTCAAACGCCTACAACACCACCTTCTTCATCGGCTGGGACGAGCCCGGCGGAACCTACGACCACGTTCCCCCCGGACCGGTGCCTCCGCCCGACCCGAGTGCCCCCGCCGGGCAGTGCGACTTCACCTTCGACCGCTCCGGCTACCGCGTGCCGGCGATCATCGTCTCCCCGTGGATCGACGAGGGCACGGTGATCAACGACGAGTACCGCCACACCTCACTGCTCGCCACGCTGCGCAAAGTCTGGGGCCTGGGCGACCCGTTCAGCGACCGGGACGCCGCCGCCCGCACATTCGACCACCTGCTCTCCCGCGAGACGCCGCGAGACCCCGCGAGCTGGCCCGACGTGCACCCGCGGCCCGTGCCGGAATGGCAGCTGACCAAGGTGCAGCTCGGCCAGGCGCTCAGCCCGCTCGGTAAGGCCATCGGCCCGGGGATGGTGGAGCACGCCAAGCAGAGCGGGCTCCCGTTGCCGCCTGATATCGCCGACGCCAAGCAGCCCCCGACCGGGGAGCAACTAGTCGAGGTCGTGTTCGCCATTGCGGCCCACTACTTCCCGCGCCTCGCCGAGGCTGCCGGAATCCACCGACTCCCGAGGCTAGTAGGCGTCAAAACCTAGGACTTCTGCTTTCGCGTGAAAGCAGAAGCGCCTGCACGGAAAGCTGAAGCGCGGCCGGGGTGGTCGTCACATGCGGTCGTCCGGCCACCGCGATAGGGCATTCCCCAGCGTCCCCCGCGTCCCCACCGTCCCCGACGGCGCCGGGCAGGCTCGGCTCCTAGCGGAGGACACCGCACTTGATGGGACATGGCTCCGAGGCCACGGGAGCACTTTCGTTGGATTCCTCGATGTTCCCGGGCATCGATATAGCTGCTGAATCCCACGAGGCGCCGGGTGACGCTCGAACCCGAGCCCGACGAGGCGCTCGTGGTCGCCGAGATCTTCGAGCTCTTCGTGGCCGCCAAGCGGACCCCGAAGGCGATCGCCGAGCACCTGAACCGCCCTGGCGGGCCGCCTCGCCACGCCATGTCGACAGGGCCCGCAATGTGCGCGGCCACTGGGCGGCATCGACGGTGCGCGCGATGCTTCGAAACCCCGTATACACGGGCCGCCTGGTCTGGAATCGGCTCGACTTCACCGAGGCCAAGCACGCCGGCGGCGGGGCGCGGCGTCGCGCCCGCGAGGAGTGGGTGATCGCCGAGGAGGCACACCTGCCGCTGGTCTCCGACGAGGTCTACGGGGCGGCGCAGGCACGGTTCGACAAGACTGTGCGCTCGCCCGCATCGGCGCGCCCGAAGCGCACCTACCTGTTCTCGGGGATGGTGCGCTGCTGCGCGGGTCACCAGCCGCTGTCGATGCAACGGCACGCGCGCGCAAGGGCCACCACTACTACGCCTGCGCCTATGTCGAGAACTACGGCGAGACGGCGGCGCTCGAGGCTCACGGCGGCCAGAAGTGGGTCTACGTACGCGAGGACTGGCTCGAGCGGCTCGTGATGCGCTTCTTCGAGCAGCGGATCTTCGGGCCGGTGCGCCTCGAGAGGCTCGCGAAGCAGCTTCGCGCCCACGAGCGCGAGCAACGGCGCAACGGCAAGCTCGCCGGGACCCGGATGCGCCAACAGATCGTCGAGCTTGACCGCAAGATCAAGGCCCAGGTGGTGGCGCTCGAGAAGGGGATCGAGCCGGAGCTGGTCTCCGAGGGGATCGCCGAGCTTCGGGGCGAGAAAACGGCGCTCGAGGAGGCGCTGGGTGACGTCGGCGCCGAGCGACAGGAGGCCGAGGAGGAGGAGCTGAGCGAGCAGCTGGAGCGGCTCCCGAACCTGACGCAGGCCCTTCGCGAGGCCCCGGTGGCGATCAAGCGCCAGGTATTCGAGTCATTCGACCTGCAGATCGCCTACGACAAGCAGGAGGGGCGCGTCGAATTGACGGCGACCGTATCCGAGGCGGTCGCGGATGCCTTCGAGAACGCGAAAGCCCTCCACGCGGAGGGCTCCAGCGTCGTACCGACAGACATAGCGGGGGTGGGATTTGAACCCACGACCTCCGGGTTATGAGCCCGGCGAGCTACCTGACTGCTCCACCCCGCGGCGGATGACGGATTCTAGCGGTGCGTGCTCGATCGGCGTTCATCTTCGCTGCGTCGCTCCGGTGCGGCACCTCTTGTCGCCGCGGCATCGAGCGGTGCATTTCCCGCGCCGAGCGCGGGAAATGCACCTTTCGACGGGGAGGGGCTGACCCCGCCGCCCTTGAATCTCGGCGAATTCGCGCAATCATGGGGGCCGATGCCCGTGCCCCACCCAGGCACGCCGATCACGGTCCCGCTCGCCGCACACGCGCTGATGTGGCCCGCGCTCATCGCGTGGATCGTCGTGCTCGCCCGGCGGCGGCGGACGCGGTCATGGCCGTGCTCGCCTCGGTTCGGCGCGGCGCTCGTCCCGGGGTGCCTGTTCGTCGACGCCGGCGCGCTCCTGGCCGCCGCGCGCTGGCCCACAACCGCGTCGAACTCCTTCATCCTCGCGCTGCTCTGGCTCGCGATGCTTTTCAGCATCACCGCCTACGTGGCCCTTCGCACGCGCGGCGACGGCGGCGATGACGATGGCGGCGATCCGGACGATCTGCCCGAGCCGCCATGGTGGCCGGATTTCGAGCGCAAGTTCCGCGACTACACGCGCAGGGGCCCGAGGGAGCCGGCGGCGCCACCGAGGACGCCCGCGGGTACGGCGTCCTAGACCCCCGCGCGCGCTGCGGGATCGCCCGCCGCTCGAGTACCTGACTGTCGGCGTACCACTAGGCTGCGCCGCCCGTGCGAGTAGCGGTGGTCGACATTGGCACGAATTCGACGCGCCTGCTGGTGGCGGACGTCGAGGGGCGCCGGGTGAGCGAGCTTGACCGCCGCTCCACCGTCACGCGCCTCGGTCGCGGGGTCGATACGAGCCAGCAGCTCGCGACGGAGGCGATCGAGGAGGTGACCGACGCCGTCGGCGAGTACATCTCCGTGTACGAGCCCCTGAAGCCGGACGTCGTGGCGGTACTGGCGACGAGCGCCGTGCGCGACGCGACGAACGCGGACGCGTTCATCGCGGAGCTCCGCGAGCGCCACGCCCTTGACGCCAGGATCCTCACGGGGGAGGAGGAGGCGCGCCTCACATACCTGGGCGCGACCGCCGGCCGCCCTCCGACTGACGGGACGCTGGTCATCGACATCGGCGGCGGATCGACCGAGCTCGTCGTCGGCTCCGGTCGCGACGTGAGATTCCACACCTCGCTTCAGGCGGGAACCGTCCGCCACACCGAGCGCTACATCCGCAACGACCCGCCCTCGGCCTCCGAGCTGGATTCGCTGGCGGAGGACATGCGGAAGCTGATCTTCGCCGAGCTCGCCGCGGCGGAGTTCTTCGACATCCAGACGGGGATCGCGGTGGCCGGAACGCCGACATCCCTCGCCGCGATCGAGCAGGAGCTCGACCCGTACGACCCGGAGCGGGTCCACGGCCACGTGCTCACGCTGGCCGCGATTCAGCGGATGTGCTCCATGCTCTCCGGGATCTCGCTGGAGGAGCGCCTCGAGGTGACCGGCCTCCATCCGGGCCGGGCGCCGACCATCGTCGCCGGCGTCGTGATCCTGATTCAGGCGATGCGGGCCTTCGGCCTGCAGCGAATCGAGGTCTCCGAGCACGACATCCTCGACGGCGCCGCCCTCAAGGCGGCCGGCTAGTCGGAGGCGGAGGGCCGGTAGGTCCCGAAGCTCCAGACGTTTCCCTCGGGGTCCCTCACCGAGAAGTCGCGCGAGCCGTAGTCGGTGTCGGTGATCTCCATGAGCACCTCGGCGCCCTTGGATCTGGCGCGCTCATAGAGGCCGTCGACGTCATCGACGGCGATGTAGGTGAAGCCTCCGCCCACGCGCCCGCCGAAGACGCCATCACGCTCGGTGCCGAGCATGATCCGACCGGGGCCATGGCTGAGCTCGGCGTGAGCGACGGACCCGTCGGCCGCCTCGTGAACCTCGCTGACCTCGAAGCCGAGCACGTCGACGAGCCACGCGATCGCCCCCGGAGCGTCGCGGTAGCGGAACGAGGGAAAGACGTTCTGCTCAGTCATCTCCACCTCCGATGCCTTACTCCTTACCCGAGATCCGGTCCCAGGCGCGGCGAAGCTTGTCGCGCAGCTCGTCAGGGACCGTGTCGTCGGGTCCGGCGCTCACGGCGGCCGGGTTCGCGCTCGGCCTTGGCAGATGCTCGGCGAGCTCGGAGTCGATCGCCAGGGCTACGCCGCGCTCGTGGAGCGCCGCGACCTGCTCGGCGTCCACGAATCGATGGGCGGGTGGGATGCCACCGGACGAGACCACGATGCCCTCGAAGACATCCACATCGGCAGCGGCCAGGACGTGCGTGACCTTCCCGATCTCGCGGCCGTCGCTCGCGTAGACCGGAACGCCCTCCGCGAGGGTGAGGTACGAGATCGGTGCGCCCAGGTCCTCCACGGGCGCATCCTACGTCGAACTGATAAGCCTCCGGGCATGGCACTCGAGGTGGCAGTGGTCGGTGGCCACGGGAAGATCGCATTGCGGCTCCTGCGGCTCCTCTCGGAGCGCGGTGATCGTGCGCGCGGGACTGATCCGCAACCCGGATCACGCCCCGGACGTCGAGGCCACGGGCGCCACGGCGGTGGGCGCCGACATCGAGAACCTCGATGCCGACGCCGTCGCGCGCTCGATCGCCGGCGTGGACGCCGTCGTGTTCGCCGCCGGCGCCGGTCCCGGTAGCGGTCCCGCACGCAAGCGAACGGTCGATTACGGAGGGGCCGTCAAGCTGATCGAGGCGGCACAGATGAACGACATCTCCCGCTACCTGATCGTCTCTGCGATCGGGGCGAACAGGCCCGAGCGATGGTCGGACGAGATGCGCCCGTACTACGAGGCGAAGGCGCAGGCGGACGCGGAGCTCGCCGACAGCGGCCTCGAGTACACGGTCGTGCGCCCGGGCGGCCTGACCGACGATCCCGGGACCGGCATGATCGAAGCTGCCGAGAGGCTCGGCCGCTCCGGGCGAATCCCTCGCGAGGACGTCGCCGCAACCCTGGTGGCGTGCCTGGACGAGCCGGCCACCGTCCGCAAGGGGTTCGACCTGCTCGCGGGCGAAAAGCCGATCCCCGAGGCGCTCGCGGCGCTCTGAGGGCCAGGGGGCCTCCACGTCGAGCGGTGCAATATCCGCGCTGAGCGCGGGAAATGCACCGCTCGTCGAGTTAGGAGGCGGCGGGCGGGTCAGGACGGCAGCGTGACCGAGCCGTCCTCGTTAAGCGTCCAGTGCGGGTTGTGCGCGACCTCCCACGGGTGCCCGTCCGGGTCCTCGAAGACGCCGGAGTAGCCGCCCCAGAACGTCTTGTCACCGGGCCGGGTGACCTTTCCCCCCGCGGCTGCGGCCTCGGCGAGAACTGCATCGACCTCCTCCGGAGAACGGGCGTTGTACGCGACGGTTATTCCGCCCCAGCCACCGGGGTCGCTCACCGCGCTGTCCTCCGCGAGCTTCGCCCGGTCCCACAGCGCGACGATCAGCCCGTGCGTCTGGAAGAAGACGACGTCGTCGTCGGGCTCGGCGCCGGTCCTCCACCCCAGCCCCTCGTAGAACGCTCGTGCCCGGCCCAGGTCGGTGACGCCAAGTGTGATCAGGCTGACGCGCTGCTCCACGGCAGCATGCTCGCATTTCCTTGAAAAAAGATGTTTGCGACCAACCTCACATGGGAAGCCACCCGTCGAGCCCCCAGCACGAAGCATGCGACGGAGTGCGGCGGGGCGGAGGGTATGGACGACCAAGGGGGTTGACGGGATGTACCACTTCAGCCGCTCCATCTATCGGGAGTTGGCACCACGCGTCGTTGGCGATGAGGACGATCCGCATGGGGCGCGTGACCGGCAGGCGGTGCTGGATGCATGCGAGACGGCCATCCAGCGCCTCGCCTACGACGGCCGCTATTTCGCCCGGCCAGCGCGCTGGCTGTTCAACGAGATCCGGCCCTACATAAGCATGAGCGACCAGCTCCATGCGTGGCGGGTGGTCGAGATGAACATGAACCTCGCGACCAAGTTCCTGGCGCAGTGTCCCGCCGGCGTGGACCTCGACGGTCGGCCGCGGCACTGCCAGGCCCACACGCGAGAGGGGACGCCCTGCCAGCGTCCACCGCTCCCAGGGCGCGATTTCTGCCCGTCGCATAAGCATTTCGAGGAGTTCCTGGCGGCAGCCTGAAGCGCCTCGGTGAGTAGGCTGGCGCGGGCCCGCCTTCCCAAGCAACCGCGGTTGTGCGATCGTCTGCTCGTGGCTGAGCAGAAGATCTCTCGCCGCGGACTCGTGGGCGGCTCGGCCGCCGCCGGGATCGGCGTGGCGCTCGCCCGCGTGCCGGGGGCTCGCGCTGCCGGGCGGCACCGCCGCCGGCGCCGGTGCGACGTCGCGATCGTCGGCGCCGGGTTCGCCGGGCTGACCGCGGCGCGCGAGCTGCACCGGCGCGGCAAGTCGGTCCTCGTCCTGGAGGCCCGAAACCGGGTCGGCGGCCGCGCGCTCAACAAGGACATCGGGGGCGGCGACGTCTCCGAGCGGGGCGCGACGTTCCTGGGACCGACGCAGGACCACATCCTCGGGCTGGCCAACGAGCTGGGCGTGCGCAAGTTCCCGACCTTCAACATCGGCGACAACGTCTACGTCGATCCGAGCGGTGATCGGAGCACCTACAGCCCCACCGGTCCAACCGGGTCCGCTCCCCCAGACCCGGTGACCCTGCCCGATCTCGCCCGGACCGTAATGAGGCTCGACAAGATGTCGACCGAGGTGCCCGTCGACGCCCCGTGGAAGGCGCCGAGCGCCATGGAGTGGGACCAGCAGACGTTCGCGAGCTGGCTGCTCGACAACACCGACAAGGCCCAGTTCCGCCGGCTCGTCTCGATCGGCGCGACCCGGCCGATCTTCGGCTCCGAGCCACCCGATCTCTCGCTGCTCTTCGTGCTCTTCTATGTCGCCGCCTCGGGGAACGAGGACAACCCCGGGACCTTCGAGCGCAACTTCAACACCCAAGACGGGGCGCAGATGTGGCGCCTCGTGGGCGGCTCACAGCGACTCTGCAAGAAGATGGCGCGTGACCTCGGCGGCCGGGTGATCCTGCAGGCGCCGGTGCGGTCGATCTCGCACGGCAAGGGCGGGGTCACTGTGAAGACCCGCGCGTTCGACGTCCACGCGAAGCGGGTGATCGTGGCGGTCCCCCCGACCCTGGCCGCCCGCATCAAGTACCGCCCCCGCCTTCCCGCCCGGCGCGACCAGCTGACCCAGCGCCTCCCGCAGGGGACGCTCATCAAGGCGACCGCCGTCTACGACCGGCCGTTCTGGCGCGACGCCGGGCTCAACGGCAGCGCGGTCTCGTACGAGGGCCCGGCCAACACGACGTTCGACGACTCGCCCCCCGACGGCTCCAAGGGCGTCGTCTTCGGGTTCATCGGCGGGAACGCGGCGCGGAGCTTCGCCGACATGTCGGCGGCGGACCGCCGGGCGGCTGTGCTCCGCAACTTCCGGAAGTACTTCGGTCCGAGGGCGGGGAGTCCGCGCGAGTACTTCGAGACGAATTGGGCGCAGAGGACGTGGACGCGCGGGTGCCCGGTCGCGATCGCCGGCCCGGGGACGCTCACGCAGTTCGGCCAGGCCATCCGCAGGCCCGTCGACAGGATCCACTGGGCCGGCACCGAGACCTCGACCTTCTGGAACGGCTACATGGATGGGGCAGTGCGATCGGGGAAGCGGGCGGCGCAGGAGGTGCTGGACAGGCTGTAATCGCGGGCCCGGAACGGGTTTCCCCAAAAGGCATCGGGCGAGCCGGGTTTTGTGCTTCGGGCGAGAGCCTGATCGTGGACCTAGTCCCGGGGCGGGAGGCGGCGGTCCAAGATGTCGGCGAAGTGCGTCACCCAGCGGGGCGAGACCGGGCCCGGCCGGCGGAGCTCCTCCGCCAGCACGCGCGGCCCGTCGATCGGCACGCCCCTCACGGTGAGCCTGCGCACCCGCGGCAGCCCGTCCGGCTCGACCCAGCAGATCGCGCCGCCGATCGGGAGGTTGGGTGTGGCCGCCAGGCCCAGCCGGATCACCTCCACGTGTCGCAGCACGTCGAGGACGAGCGCCGTGCGATCCTCACCGTCCACCAACAGACGGCCGTCCGCAACGCGCGCCCTGCCGGTCCTCCGAACCGCGTCGATGACGGTCACGCCGCGCGGGCCGATCGCAACGTGGTCGATGCTCGCGCGAGCGCCGGGCACGCGCCGGTCGTTCAGGAGGCGAACGCCGGATCCGGCGAGCAGGGTCTGGAGCCTGCGGGCGCGCTCCTCGCTCTCGGCCCTCTGAGCCCAACGGGCCTCGTCGCGCGAGTCGGCGGAGAGGGCCTCCAGCACCGTGAGCAACCGGCCGCGACGGCGAAGTGACGAGCGACGGGCGGGCGCACTGCGATTCACGTCTCCACTATCGGCACGGAACGCGCCGGACATGAGTTGCCGGCACCGCGCGTCGACGGCGGGCGCCGAGGTCGGGCTCACCCGGCCTGCGCCTGCGCGAGCGCCTCGAAGTTCTCATAGAGAGCCTCCGCCCCATACCGCTCACGCGCCCGCCGTGCCGCCGGCCCGACCCGGTCCCACAGCCCCTGGGCCCAGAGCCAATCCAGAACGAGCCCGCGATCGAGCAGATCGTTCTTGACCAGAGTGCCGATGGTCTCGCCGAAGACGAGGATGGTGCGCACGTGGACATCGTTGGCGTCGGCGGCCTCCGGGCTGAACTCCTCGCTGAAGACCGCTCCCAACGCCTCCCCCACATTGATCATCGCGCCCCACTGGGCGAGCTGGACGAGCAGGTTGGCGTCCTCGCGGCTTGCCGGTGACATCGCGGCACCTCCTTCGTAGGGACGGATAAACGAGATCGGAGGCGATCGTACGCCGCCGCCGCGATCCGGGGTGTGGGGATTCACGTAGGCCATGGCGTCCCCAAATCCCCAAAATCAACGGCCCGGGCGTTGGAGTGGCGCCAACCGTGGGCGGGTAAGAGGAGCGCATGCGAGACGGCGCAACCGCCATCGGCGTGCGGCGTGCGGATCGGGCGCGGGACGACTCCCGCGCACAGCCGGTCAGCCGGCGAAGCCTGAGTCGTGTGCGCGACGCCGGCGAGAGCCGCAAGACGGTACTCATCGCGCTGGCCGCGAACGCGACGATCGCGGTGGCGAAGCTCGCCGGCGGGCTGCTGAGCGGCTCGGCCGCGATGTTCGCGGAGGCGGCGCACTCGCTCGCCGATACGACCAACCAGGCCTTCCTCCTGGTCTCGATCAAGCTGGGGCGGCGCGAGCCGACGCCCGCGCGGCCGTTCGGCCACGGCCAGGAGCGCTACCTGTGGACGTTCATGGCCGCCGTCGGGATGTTCCTGGCGGGCGCGATCTTCGCGATCGGCTTCGGCGGCATCGAGCTGGTGATGGGCGGCGGTGAGAGCGAGGGCTTCGAGGTCGCCTACGTCGTGCTCGCCCTCTCGTTCGCCGCCGAGGGCACCTCGTGGGTGCGCGCGTTCCGCCAGACGCGCCGCGAGGCCCGCGAAGCCGAGAAGCCGCTCTGGCGGTACGCCCGCGAGAGCCGCGACCCCAACGTGAAGATGGTCCTGTTCGAGGACACGGTGGCGCTGATCGGCTTGGCGCTGGCCACCGCCGGGATCGCCTTGAACGAGTTCACGGGCCTCACGTTCTGGGACCCGACCGCCTCGGTGCTGATCGGCGTGCTGCTCGTCTCGGTCGCGTTCTGGATGGGACGCGACGCCAAGCACCTGCTGATCGGATCCGCCGCCCTGCCGGAGGAGCGCGCGGCGCTGGAGGACGCGATCGAGGAGTTCGACGAGGTCGAGGAGGTCAAGGAGCTGCTCACGCTGGTGCTCGGCCCCAACGCCCTGCTGGTCACGGCCAGAGTCGACCTGCGCGACGACATCGACGCCGGGCGCGTGGAGAGGGTCTCCTCGGAGATCGACAAGCGTCTTCGCGAGGTCGTCCCGGACGTCACCGAGGTCTTCCTGGACGCGACCCCGGGACGGGCCTAACACCCTCCACAGGGACACCACCCTCCGCAAGGTTTTGGCATCTCAGGTACGCGATAGCGACCCTAACCTGCCAAAACCTTGCGGAGCCGGGGCCGCGTCGGCGCTACGCGTTCAGCCTGACCGGAAGCGACTTGAGCTGGTTGACGAACGGCGACTGGACGTACTCGGGGGTTCCGGCGAGCTCCATCTCCGGAAAGCGCGCCAGCGTCTCCTCGAACAGGATGTGAAGCTCGAGCCTGGCGAGGGCGGTCCCCAGGCAGAAGTGCCGGCCGCCGGCGCCGAACGCCTGGTGCTCGGGGTTGCGGGTCACGTCGAAGCGGTCCGGGATCCTCGTAGCGGGCCTCGTCGCGATTCGACGACACGTACCACATGACGACCTTCTCTCCCTCGCGGACCGTCAGCCCGTTGAGCTGGACGTCGCGGGTCGCCGTCCGGCGGAAATGGGCGAACGCCGGAAACATGCGCAGCGACTCCTCGACCGCGCTCGGGATCAGTGACGGATCGTCGACGAGGAGCCGGCGCTGGTCGGGGTTCTCGAGCAGCGCGCGCATCCCGCTGGAGTAGGTGGCCTTGGTGCTGTCGTTTCCGGCCGCCATCAGCAGGAAGAAGCCCATCACGATCTCGTGCTCCTCGAGCCGCTGGCCGTCGATCTCGGCGTGGACGAGCACGCTCGTCAGATCGTCGGTCGGGCTCTCGCGGCGCTCGGCGATCAGCCGCCTGCAGCGCTCGAAGATCTCCGGGACCTCCCGCTGCATGACGTTCGCGGTGCCCTCTGGATTCAGGTCCGGATCACCGGCTCCCATGGTGGCGTTCATCAGCCGAGCCCAGATCACGTCGTCCTCCGGGGGGATGCCCATGAAGCTCCCGATCACCCGCGAGACAACCGGCTGCGCGACCTCCATCACGAGCTCGCACTCCTCGCGACCCTCGAGCCGGTCGAGGACGCCGACCGCGATCGCCCGGATCGCGTCCTCGTGCTCGGCGATCCGCTTGGGCGTGAAACCGCGCTGAAAGAGCATCTTCAGCCGGTCGTGCTTCGGCGGGTCCATGCCGATGAACATCGCCCGGATGAGCTCGACCGGCATCACGGCGTTCGTGAGCGCCGTCACTCCCTGCTCGGACGAGTACGTCTGCCAGTCGTGGCTCACCTCGTGGACGTCGTCGGCCTTCGTCAGCGACCAGAAGCCGTCCTCCTCCGGGTACTCCGTGATGCGCTCGGACCAATGCACCGGGCATTCCGACCGCATTCGGCTGAACAGCTCGTGCGGCGGCCCGTCCTCCCAGCGCTCGCGGTCGCCGACGAGGATCCCGTCGAGGTTCTCCTCGGATCCGTCCATGCTCGTCCGAGCCTACCCCCTCAACGTCGAGCGGTGCAAAATCCGGGCAGAGCGCGGGAAATGCACCGCTGGACGGGTTGGGTCCGGGGCGCTGGAGGTGGTGCCTGAACCCCCATAGGTACGTTTCTGCCCGTGCGCTACCTCGTCGACGGCATGAACGTGATCGGGACGCGCCCAGACCGGTGGTGGAAGGACAGGCACGCGGCGATGGTCCGGCTGGTCGACACCCTCGAGCGTTGGGTCGCCGAGAGCGGCGAGGACGTCACCGTCGTCTTCGAGCGGCCACCGCGCCCGCCGATCCGCTCGACCGTCATCGAGGTCGCGCACGCCCCGCGGCCACGGCCCAACTCGGCCGATGACGAGATCGCGCGCCGCCTGGAGGCCGATGACGATCCCGCCCGGATCCGAGTCGTCACGTCGGACCGCTGGCTGGCCGACCGCGCGCGGCTCGCGGGCGCGACCGTGGAGCCGGCTGAGTCCTTTCGCCGACGGGTCGAGGGCGACTGACCAACCGTCCAGGCGCCCGATCCTGGCGTTCCGCCGCCAGGTACGGGCTTACACTTGTCCCATGCCGGCCTGCGCCCGGTGCGGGGAGTCGAATGGAAGCGACGCAACCTTCTGTAGACGTTGCGGGACCCGCCTTGTCCCCGAACTGGGGACGACGAGCGCGCGCAAGGTCATAACCGTCCTGTTTTCGGACGTGAGCGGGTTCACCGCGCTGGGCGAGCGCCTCGATCCGGAGTCCCTGCAGCAGCTGATGAGCCGCTGGTTCAACGAGACGAAGCGGATCATCGAGCGCCACTCCGGGACCGTCGAGAAGTACATGGGCGACGCGGTGATGGCCGTGTTCGGAGTGCCCCTGGTGCACGAGGACGATGCGGCGCGTGCTGCTCGAGCGGCGCTCGAGCTGGGCGACACCCTCATCGGCCTCAACGACGAGCTCCGGCGCCGATGGGGCGTCGAGCTCGAGATCCACACCGGCCTCAACACCGGCGAGGTCGTGGTCGGGAGCGCGCCGGGAGGCGACCTGTCGACGGTGGGCGACGCGGTGAACGTGGCGCAGCGGTTGGAGGCGTCGGCCCCGCCGGGCGTGGTGCTCATCGGAGACGAGACCGCCCGCCACCTGGGAGGCGTGGCTGAGGTCGAAGCGGTGGACCCGTTGTCGCTCAAGGGCAAGTCGCTGCCGGTGGCAGCGTGGCGCCTTGTCTCGGTGGCCTCCGAGCGGGCCGAGGCGCCCGCACGGCCCGCGCCCCCGTTCGTGGGACGGGAGCGCGAGCTGGATCGCCTGCGGCAGGCCTTCGATCTGGCCGTCGCGTCGCGGGAGCCTCGCCTGGTCACGGTCATCGGCCCCGCGGGGATCGGCAAGTCGCGGCTCGTTCAGACGCTCCTCGACGAGGCGGGCGGCACGGCCACGACCGCGGTTGGGCGCTGCCTGTCCTACGGCGATGGAATCACCTACTGGCCCCTCGCGGAGATCGTCCGCAGTCTCGCCGGCGCCCCGAGCGAGGAGGCGGTCGCAAGGCTGATCGATGGCGCCGCGTCGAACGGCGACGCCGGGCTGATCGCCGCACGGGTGTCCCGGGCGACGGGCTTCGCTCGCGGCGCCGTGTCGGGGGAGGAGGCTCAGTGGGCGGTACGCACGCTCATCGAGCGCGTCGCCGAGGATCGTCCGCTCGTGGTCGCGGTCGAGGACATCCACTGGGCGGAGCCGGTGATGCTCGATCTGCTCGAGCACGTTGTGACGGTCGCGGCTGCGGTCCCGCTGCTGGTGGTGTGCCTGGCGCGTCCCGAGCTCCTGGACACTCGGCCTGAATGGGACGCCGTGGGCGGCACCCGCTCCGAGACCGTCGTTCTGGAGCCGCTGCGCTCGGACAGCGCGGAGGAGCTGATCGACGGACTGGTCGCGGGCGGCGAACTCTCCCCGGCGGATCGCACCCAGCTCCTGACCACGGCCGAGGGCAATCCCTTCTTCCTGCAGCAGATGGTCGCGATGCGACTCGAGGCCGGCGAGGATGCCGACACGGCGGTCCCGCCCACGGTCCAGGCCGTCGTGACCGCCCGCATCGATCGGTTGCCGCCGATGGAGCGCGCGGTCATCGAGCGAGCGGCCACCGAGGGGCGGATCTTCCACCGCGGTGCCGTCGCGGAATCGTTCGAGGAACGCGATCGCGGCCACCTGGATTCGAGCCTCGACTCGCTTCTGCGCCGCGGTCTCATCCGGCCGGCGGCGTCCGAGTTCGCGAACGAGCGCGCCTATGGCTTCGACCACATCCTCATTCGCGATGCCGCCTACAGCCTCATCCCCAAGCGGGTCCGCGCCGATCTCCACGAGCGTCACGCGGCGTGGCTCGAGGGGCGCTCCGACCAGGAGCTGGGCGAGCACCACGAGCTCGCGGGGTATCACCTGGAGCGGGCGTTCCGCTGCCGCGTCGCGCTGGAGCCCGCCGCGGTGGAGAGCCACCGGGAGCTTGCAACTCGCGCCGCCGTGCATCTCGGGGCCGCCGGACGCGCCGCGCTCGCACGCGACGACATCCCCGCGGCGATCAAGCTCCTATCGCGGGCGGTCGAGCTCCTGCCGGAAGAGACCTCGTGGCGGGACGCGTTGTCGTCCGAGCTCGGCGGCGCCTTGACCGAGTCCGGTCAACTCGCGGAGGCGGAAGCGGTGCTCGACGCCGCCGCCACCAGGGCCGCGGCGCGCGGCGACGCGGTGGCCGAGGGGCACGCACTGGTGCGACGGCTGTTCGTTCGCCTGCAGGTGGATACCGGGGCCGCGGCCCGCGAGGCCCGCGAGCGATTCGATTCCCTGCTCGCCACGTTCGAGGGCGCCGGCGACGACCTCGGACTGGGGCGCCTCTGGGGGCTCCGCGCGCTCGTCCACTGGATCGAGGCGCGCTCGGCCAGCGCCGACGCGGCCTGGGAGCGCGCCGCCCACCACGCCCGCAAGGCCGGGGACGTGCGCGGTTGGTCGGATGCGCTGAGCTGGCTTGCGTCGTCCGCCTATACGGGGCCTGTCCACGTGGATAAGGCGATTGCGCGCTGCGAAACCATCCGGGCCGAGCTCGGCGGCCATCGCCGCGCGCAAGCGCTCGTCCTCGAGCACCTCGGGGCGCTCCGAGCGATGCGCGGGGAGCTCGCGGTGGCGCGGGGGTTGATCGCCGACAGCCGGGCGCTGCTCGCCGAGCTCGGGGTCTCCATGCACACGGCCGTCTCACACGACGCGGCGTTGGTCGCGCTTGCCTCCGGCGATGCGCCGGGCGCCGAGGCGGCCCTGCGCGCCGGCTACGAGCGGTTGGCCGAGATGGGCGAGAAGGCCCTGCTTGCCGACACGGCCGCGATGCTGGCACGCGTGGTCTACGAGCAGGGGCGCTTCGAGGAGGCAATGGAGCTGACCGGCGAGGCGCGCGACGGCGCTGATCCTGACGACCTCTCCGCTCAGGTCGGGTGGCGGACGGTTCGAGCCCGCCTTCTGGCGCGCGGCGGCGATATCCCCGGGGCGAAGAGCATCAGCGCCGAGGCGGTGGACCTGGCCGCTCGCACCGACTGGCTCAGCGACCACGCCGAGGCGCTCCTTGCCCACGGGGAGGTCCTGCGAGTGGCGGGTGATGCGGAGGAGGCCGCACGCACGATGCGCGAAGCGATAATTCTTTACGAACGGAAGGGGAACGAGGTCGGGGCCCGCCGCGGACGTGCACTGCTCGCGGTCGGGGTCCCGGCCTAGTGAACGCAAGTCAGGAGGTACACGAGATGCGTTCGAACATCGACACACCAGTGAAGCTCAAAAAGGAAAAGGAGGGCTGCGCCGAGGCCTGCGGACCGCTCAATTGGAACGGCGAGACGGAGGTGACCGTGACCGTCATTATCACCCAGGACGGTGTGGAGGGAACGGCTTCGGGTACGTTCCACCCTCGCGAGGACGAGTGGATGCTGGAGGTTTGCCCCTCCGATTCCCACAAGAAGTTCAAGAAGGGGGGCGCTCATGGGCAGGGAGAGCTCAGCACGGTCCCGCCCGCCGCGGACGCCGCGGAGCGTCCGTTTCGCTGGCCGCAAGACGTCGAGCTCGACCCGAAGGCGCCCGACGAGACTTGAACCCAAACCCTAAGTTCGTTCATCCGCAGTGAGCGGCCTATCCGCTCGCCGGAATAGCGCGGCGGCGGCACTAGCGTCCCCATGGGCAAGCGGGTAGTGGTCCTCGGCGGTGGCGTGGGCGGCATGAGTGCCGCCCACGAGCTCGCGGAGCGCGATCTCTCCGCCACCGCGCCAGGCGCCCAACGGCTCGCCCGCCGACGGTGATACCGCAGGGCGCCTAAGCGGTTCTACGGAAGCCGTGGACGCCAGGGGGCTGCGCGGTCGCGTGCGCGAGCGTACGCGCGCCGGAGGAAGCGCCGTTGCCGTCGCGATCGAGCGCCGCGCCGCGCCGCCAGCAACGAGTTCCACAGTGCGACCGCCCGCACGGCCTCCCGGGAATCCCCGCTACGACACCGTTGAAGGAAACACGGCTCTTCGCGTCCTGCTGGTGCGTTGCATCCTTGCCCTGGTGGACAGCAAGGTTTCATCTTGGCTCCAGCACGTCACTCATCGACCCCCAAGGCCGATGCGTGAAACCTGTCGCTAGGGAAAGCGTAGCGCTCCTGCCTCAGCGCGCAAGGGACAACCGGCGGGTGGCGGGTCCGCGGCATGGGGTCTCGGCTCCGTCGCGACCGCTCGCGCCCTTCTGCAGCGGCTACAGCCTTGTATTAGCTAGCCTCTACACCTAGTCCGGAACGGTCCCGTCAGCCATCTGGCGGAGGAGGGCCGGGCCGTGCGGAAGGAGGCACGATGGCCGATGCAGCCGTAAAAGATGTCGCGCGCGAGCGCGATAGCGCGATGCAGCGCTTCCAGATCCTGGCCGCCGAGATCCGCGCGCACGAGGACGCGATGCGGCGCTCCATCGTTTCGCGCAAGCGGCCGGCCGATGATCGCCTCTATCGGGCCCTCCGCCGGGTCAACGACGGCGATCTCGGTGAGAGCGATCTCGCTGCCCGGAACGTTCGCGAGGACGCGGGGGCGGGTGAGCTCGAGATCCGCGAGCGGCTCTACGCGCCGCGCACTCCCTGACGCGCAAGCGGTGCGCGCGCTCCAGCGGCCGCGCGATCCTCACGATTCCTCCTCGTTGCGCTGGGATCGCGGAGCTGTAGCGCCGGGGCGATCAGCGGGCCCACGTCCCACCCGACGTGCCAGCCACAGCGGAAGCAGCGACAGCGTCGGGCGCTGGCCGAGGGAGACGGGGTCTCGGCCGTCGAAGGCGCGCGCGTAGCGCTGGGCGTCGGCGGCGCTCTCGTATTGCTTCTCGCCGGCGAAGCCGCATCCCCGCACCGCCCGCGCCGCCGGGTGCCTAGGCGGCCTTCTCCTCGACGTCCGCCGGGACCTGCGACCAGGCGTCGTACCCGCCGCTCGTCTCCCAGACCGCCGCCAGGGCGCGCTCGAGCTCGTCGCGCTCGGCGGGCTCGAGGCCCTCGAGCAGCTCCTCCTCCACCCCATCCATCACCTGGGAGGCCTTGTCGATAATTGCCAGCCCCTGCTTCGAGACCTCCACGATGTGGCGACGCCGGTCCTCCGGATCCCGTCGCCTAGTGGCGAAGCCGCGCTGCTCGAGCTCGTTCAGGATCGCCACGAGATTCGTGGGGTCGACGTGCAGCCGGCCGCAAAGCGACTGCTGCGTCAGCTCGCCGTGATCGCGAAGCTCGATCAGGGCCGCGACGTGCCGCGCGCGGATTCCGAACGGCTCGAGCGCCTCGGTGAACCGGTGGTTCGTGATCCGGCCGAGCTTGATCATGAGCAGCGTGGGCCATCGCTTGGCGATCCCCGGCGCCTCGTGTCTCGTGTCCTTTGGCACGCACCGAACGTTAGCACGCACCGATGCTTCGTGTCAACAAACGATTTGGTAGGATCACACGATCTTGCGCCGAGCCGCGGAGTCAAGCCCCAGGATGATTCTCGCCATCCTCTCCCTCGGGGGCATCTCCTACGCGCTTCTTCAATCGCTGGTCGTCCCGGCCCTCCCCGAGTTTCAGCAGTCGCTCCACGCCTCCGAGAGCGCCGTCAGCTGGATGCTCACCGCCTTCCTGCTCAGCGCGTCAATCACGACGCCGATCATCGGCAGGCTCGGCGACATGTACGGCAAGGACCGCCTGCTGATGATCGTGCTCGTGGCGCTGGGCTTGGGAACGCTGATCTCCGCCGTCGCCTCGTCGCTCAGCCTGCTGCTCTTGGGTCGGGTGATCCAGGGCGTCGGCGCGGGCGTGTTCCCCCTCGCCTTCTCGATCGTCCGCGACGAGCTCCCGCACGAGCGCGTGCCCGGAGCGCTCGGCCTGGTCTCCTCGCTTCTTGGCGTCGGGGCCGGCGCCGGCGTGGTCCTCGCGGGCATCATCACCCAGAACCTCTCCTACCACTGGCTCTTCTGGTTCCCGCTGGCGCTGATCGCCGTAACCACCTATCTCACCTGGCGCTACATACCCGAGAGTCCCGTCAAGACCCCGGCCGAGATCAACTACCGCGCCGCGGCGCTGATGACGGCCGGCATGTCCGCGCTGCTGCTCGGGATCACCGAAACCAGCACGTGGGGATGGGGATCGCCCAAGACCCTCGGGCTCCTCGCCGCCGGCGTCGTGATCGTCCTTGCCTGGATCCGCGAGGAGCTCCGGTCACGGGAGCCGCTCGTCGACATGCGGATGATGGCCATCCGGGGCGTCTGGACGACCAACCTCGTCGCGTTCCTCATCGGCGTGGGGCTGTACTCGGCGTTCATCCTGCTGCCGGAGTACGTCCAGGAGCCCGCGAGCACCGGTTACGGCTTCGGCGCCTCGGTGACCGTCGCGGGCCTCTACCTGCTGCCGTCGACCATCGCCATCATCGTCCTCGGTCAGATGGCGGGCATCCTGGAGCGCCGCATCGGCTCGCGCGGATCGCTGATCTGGGGCGCGGTGTTCGCCCTCGCCTGCTACGTCCTCCTCGTCGTCGCCCGCAGCCAGCCGATCGACATCTTCGTCGCCGCCACGCTGCTCGGCATCGGGATCGGCCTCTCGTTCTCGGCGATGGCGAACCTGATCGTCGAGAACGTGCCCCAGGAGCAGACGGGCGTCGCGACCGGGATGAACGCGGTGACCCGGACACTGGGCGGCGCCTTCGGCGGGCAGGTGGCGGCCACGCTTCTGGCGAGCAATCTCGGCGCGGGCGGAATCCCCACCGACACCGGATTCGCCCTCTCGTTCGTCATGTGTCTGATCGCCCTCGCGGCCGCGTCGGCGATTGCGCTGTGGGTGCCGCGACGGGGCGCGTTCGCCGAGCCGGAGGTTGTGTCGCTTCCCGAGACCGAGCGGCGCGCGCCGGAGCGCTCCGCGGCCTAGGACGGCCGTCCGGGGGCTCGCGGACGTTTCAGGCGCGATCGGTCAGCGCGGTGACCCCGCTCTCCTCCGCGCAGTGCGCGCAGCAGAAGATGCGGTCGTCCCCCTCCACGCCGTGGCCGATCACCCGGCACCCGCAGTGCTCGCAGGTCGGCGCCATCGCGTGGATCGCGCACTCGAAGCTGTCGAAGGTGTGCCTCTCGTCACCGCGGACCACCTGAAACGCCTTGTCGTACTCGTTTCCGCAGACCTCGCAAGTCGCCATCGCGAACCTCCTCCGTTGCCCTCTCTGCGAGGGCGCTACCCGAGGCCGTTCGCGGTCAAACGGACCCGCGCCCTTGCGCGCGGCGGCGCACGACGCTCGCCGCGGCCAGCGCCTACCGGAAGGCCATGCGCGCCTTCGCGGACATGACCGCTCTGGAGGTCTGGTATGCACGGGCCGACACCGACGTGGCCGACTTCGCGGAGGCATACGCCGACCAGAACGAGCGTGACTATGCGGAGCTGCTGCGGGCGGTTGAGGCCGGGGAGATCGCCGTCGAGCGCGGCGTCTAGGTCGTCGAAGCGTCGTCCGCCCGCGACTTGCGCCGGCCGGATCGCTGGCGTTAGGGTCGGACTGCGAGCTATTTCAAGGAGGCCGGCAATGAGCCAGGCGAACATCGACGCGGCGCGGCGCTTTATCGAGGAGGGGTTTGGTCAGGGGAGGCTGGAAGTCCTCGACGAGGTAAGTGCCGACAGCTTCGTCAGCCACGATCCGATCATGGGCGATCAGGACCTCGCGGCGGTGAAGGGGACGATCAGCGAATACCGGAGCGCGTTCCCCGACCTCACGTTCACGATCGACGACATCTTCGCGACCGAGGACAGGGTGGTGACCCGCTGGACTGGCGTCGGCACGTTCGAGAACGAGTTCATGGGCCAGCAGCCCACGCACGAGAAGGGCAATCCGGTCCACGGCATCGGCATCGACCGCTTCGACGAGAACGGCAAGGTCGTCGAGTCGTGGGTGCAGTGGGACGTCCTGACCCTCATGCGCGACATCGGGATGATCCCTGAGGGTGAGGAGGCCCCGGCGGGCGCCTAGCACCCGAAATCGGCCGCGGATGGACGTCTGCTTTCGCATAGCGAAAGTGGACGTCCACGCCCGCCGACGATCGTGAACGACACCGCGAAGAAGATCAGCGATCTGCTCCACGAGGTTGGTGAGACCCACCACGTGGTCTTTCGGATCACGGACGGCGAGGATGCGGATTGGGCCATCCTGGTACTCGGAGTGGCTCACCGAGCACTCCGAGCTGCCGGACCTGCTCGGCACGAAGCCCGTGCGCAGCGAGCTCACCTACATGCTGGTGAAGCTCGACAAGGACTACGCGGAGGAATCCCCCGACGAGCCGTGGCCGGACTGGTACGCGGCGCGGCTGATCGAGCGCTTCTCCTGACCGATCCGACGCCTGACAGCGAGACGGCGGTCAGGAGCGCAGATCGACCGCGATCGGGAGCGACCGCTCGCGCCAGTCCTCCAGGTCGCCGCCGTAGCCCGGAGAGTACTTCTCGAAGACGAGGGTGCGGGCCTGCTGGTCCTCCTCGGGGTCGCTGACGACCCGGGCGTCTCCCTGGAAGGTCCGGTCGGCGATCCGCACGCTCACGCGTGGCTCCCGCATCAGGTTCTTCACCCAGTCGGAGCGATCTCGACCGCCGGAGAGCATGTAGAGCGTCGCCCCGTCGAGGCCGAACCAGATCTCGATCTCTCGCGGCTCGCCGGTGACCCGACCGATGGCCGTCAGATAGCAGTAGTTCTCGTCAGCTAGGCCGGTCAGGTCTTCCGCCATGATCACTCAATGATGAGGGACGAGCCGCTCACCACGCCCAACACCTTCAGGTCACTGCAATCCAGTCCCGAAAACGAGATTGGATTTCAGTCACCCGACCTCCTCGCCGCTTAAGGGCGTGGTTTCCGCAGTGTCTGACGCGGGCTGCGAAATTCATCGGACGGCTGGCGCTCGAACCGGTTAGATAGCGAGGATGGCGCAGGCAATCGATCGCGAGCGGCTCCGTGGGCTCCTTCGTGCCGAGGAGGAGCGGTTCGTCGCACAGCACCCGCGCTCGCGCGAGTTGTTCGAGCAGGGTCGGCGGTCGCTGCTGGCGGGCGTGCCGATGCCCTGGATGACCGAATGGGCCGGGCCGTTCCCGGTGTTCGCCGCCGAGGCGCAGGGCGCTCACTTCACCGACGTGGACGGCAACGGGTACGTCGACTTCTGCCT
This sequence comes from uncultured Actinomycetes bacterium, assembly GCA_963797665.1. Lineage (GTDB taxonomy): Bacteria > Actinomycetota > Thermoleophilia > Solirubrobacterales > 70-9 > AC-56. Next base: position 114,200 of record CAWCQE010000028.1, read on the forward strand.
CGGCGACACAGGCGCCATGGCGGGGCACTCGCCCCCGGCGGCCGCGGAGGCGATCGCGGCCCAGGCGGCCCGCGGCGTGACGCTGATGCTGCCGACCGAGGACTCGGCCTGGGTCGGCGAGGAGCTGGGGCGGCGCTTCGGACTCCCCTACTGGCAGTTCGCGCTGACGGCAACCGATGCCAACCGCTTCACGATCCGCCTCGCGCGGGCGATCACCAGCCGGCCGAAGGTCCTGGTCTACGCCTGGTGCTACCACGGCACCGTCGACGAGACGTTCGCGATCGCGGTCGACGGCGAGACGCGGTCGCGCCCGGACAACGTCGGCCCTCCGGTCGACCTGGACGTGACGACGAAGGCGATCGAGTGGAACGACGTCGAGGCGCTCGACGCCGCGCTGGCCGAGGGCGACGTGGCGTGCGTCCTCGCCGAGCCGGCGATGACGAACGTCGGGATCATCCTGCCCGAGCCGGGCTATCACGAGGCGCTGCGGGCGCTGACTCGCGAGCACGGAACGCTCCTCACCATTGACGAGACCCACACGATCTCCGCCGGCCCGGGCGGGTACACCCGCGCGCACGGGCTCGAGCCCGACCTCGTGACCCTCGGCAAGCCGATCGCCGCCGGCGTCCCCGCGGCCGCCTACGGGATGAGTCAGGAGGTCGCCGACCGCGTCGCAGGAGTACCTGGGGACACTGGAGGCGAGCGACGTCGGGGGGATCGGCGGCACGCTGTCGGGCAACGCGCTGTCGCTGGCGGCGACCCGAGCGACGCTCGATCGCGTGCTGACGGAGGAGGCCTTCGAGCGGATGATCGCCCTCGGAGCCCGCTTCGAGGCCGGCGTCACCGACGCGATCGCCGCGCACGCGGCACCGTGGCACGTGACCCGGCTCGGCTGCCGCGTGGAGTACGGCTTTCGCGACACCCCGCCGCGCAACGGCTCGGAGGCCGCGGCGACGGCCGATCATGAGCTCGAGCGCTTCCTTCACCTTCACGCGCTGAACCGGGGCATCCTGATGACCCCGTTCCACAACATGGCGCTGATGTGCCCCGCCACCACCGAGGCCGACGTGGACGACCACACCCGAGCGTTCGGCGAGGCCCTGGACGCGCTTTTCGCCTAGTCGCACGCTGCCGCGCTCACCCACGCCCGCTCGCACCGCCCTCATGCGCACCCTCCGATGCGATTGACGGGGTTAGGTGGGCTATAGCCCCCTTAACCCCGTCAATGCGGTTCGTTCGGGACCGTCGGTCGGGACCTCAGCCGCGGTGGAAGCGCACGAGATGCAGGTTCTCGAGGCCGCCCTTGACCGTCGTCTCGACGACCGTGCCGAACCCGCGGGCGTAGTACTTATTGTCGATGACGCCGGGCTCGAGCGGCGTCCATTCCTTGGTCCGCACCGCGTGGTGAGTGATCCCGCGCGGTGTTCGCGCCTTCGCGTTCACGTCGAGGACCTTGAAGTGATCCTCGGCGTGCCCCTTGAAGAACTCCTGACGCGCCGTCTGGCCCACCTTCGGGTGGCCCGGGAACAGCACGCCCGGTTCCGCGCCCTTCTTGCCGGCCTGGAACGAGCCCTCTCGGCTCTTGACGTGGCCGTGCCGGTCGAGCGTTTTCGTGTCCTCGCCGAAGTACCAGACATTGCCATCGTGATCCTGTACGTACCAGTCGTTCGTGACCTCGCGCGGCTGGCCGTCCCTGAGGACCACGTCATGGACGATGGTCGTCTTCACACCGAGGATCGTCTTCGTCTTGTGCCTGACGTGCATCCTGTCGGCAAAGCGCCCATGGTCGTCCCTGCCGCGGTAGCGCCATGTGCTGCCCGGCTTGAGCGGGAAGTACGGGTTGTCCACCCGTGCCACGAAGTCGCTCGGGTGCAGGACCTTGGGCCATCCAGGGCCCGCCCCGGACTTGATCGCAGTGTTGGACTCCTGCGCCGAGGGCGCCGCGCCGGCCTGACCGACCGCGACCACCGCCACCGCGACCGCCGCCGCCACTGCGGCGAGCGCGAGGGCCAGACGGGTTCGAATCGGTGTTCTGCTCGTCCTCATGATGTCGCTCCTTTCAACGCCGATTGCGCGCCGACCCTAGGCGGCCGGGATGAAAGGCCCGTGAAACGCGCATGACGCCCCCGCGCTCTCGATCGCACCGTCACGAATGCGTGATGTTCACGAGGCGGAACTGCTCGTGGTGGCCCTTGACGACCTTCTCCATCACCTCGCCGAGCCCGGGGTCGTAGTACTTCTGCTCGGTCTGCGGCTCCAGCGGGCTCCGCTCGCTCGTCACGAGCAGGCCCGAATGCTTACCGCCATAGGGCACCGTGGTGGTCCCGTCGAGGCTCAGCACGCGCGCCTCGTCAAGCGCCTGACCGGGCGGGTAGTACTCCTGCCGGTAGGCATCCCCGGGCTGCGGGTTCCCCGGCATGATGATCCCCGGCTGGCCGCCCTTGACGCCCGCCAGCCACGAGTCGCTGGCCCGGACCATCTTGCCCTGGCTGTTGGTCTCGAACGAGTCCTCGCCCATGTACCAGACGTTGCCGTACTTGTCCTGCGCGTAGTAGTCCACCGTGCGCTCGACCGGCGTTCCGTGCTCGGAGACGACGTCGCGCACCGCGGTGCTGGGAACGCCGATGATGTTCCTCGTCCGGTTCGTGACGGTCTCGTCGTCGGTCTGCGGGGTGGTCCCGCGGATGCCCTTGTAGTGGTAGGTCGTGCCGGGCTTGAGCGGCCAGTACTTGTTGTCGATCGTGGTGACGAAGTTCGCCGGATCGATCTTCGGCGAGTACTTGCCGTGAATGGGCGCCAGCGTGGATGCCGGCGGCCCGGAGCCGCCGGCGGCGGTTGAGCCGGCGCTCACCGTCGTGGTCGTACTCCCGGAGGAGCCGCACGCGCTGAGCACCGCCGCCAGGATTGCCACGCAGCCGGCGGCGATGAGTCCCGTCATCTTGGGTCCAGGTCCTTTCATCGGTGCCTCCTTGGTCCGTGGACCCCCCCTTCGCGACCAGCTTTACGCGCTCCCAATGAAAGAACGATGAAAGCGCGGGCAGACGCAGGTGGCGCGTTCTTTTCGCATCGCGACGACAAGTCGCCGAGCGGGTGCGTCCACGCAGGCGAAGCGTCGCCAAGAGGGTGGGTCCACCGTGGCCGAGCGGGACCTCGGCGGACGCCTCACCGCGAACGGTTGGTCTTTTGCACCCGAGCAGGAACCTTCGTTGTCGCCCGGTAAAAGCTGCTGGGATCCGCCGTGGCCCCGTCGTCAGCCTGCACTTAGTTTCCTCCACCGGCGGCGCGGCGTCAACTGCTCCGTCCGCGATGGTTGACATCGGCCGGCTCGGATGAGACGCTCGCCGTCCATGGATGCGACGGTTGCGGCGACCGGGCTCGACTCGGCGGCCCTGGACGAGCTGCGGAGCTTCGTTCACGGGTGAGCTGGTCCAGCCCGGCGATCCCTCCTATGACGAGCGGCGGGCGGTCTGGAACGGCTCGATCGATCGCCACCCGGCGCTGATCGCCCGCTGCGCCCGGACCGACGACGTCGTCGCCGCGCTGCGCTTCGTCGGGCGAACGGGCCTCCCGCTCGCGGTCCGTAGCGGCGGCCACAGCTTCCCCGGCCAATCCGTCTGCGACGGGGGGATCGTCGTCGACCTGCGGCAGATGAACCGGGTCCAGGTCGATCCCGACGAGCGCACGGCCACCGCCCAGGCCGGAGTGCTGCTCGGCGAGCTCGACGCCGCGACGCAGGAGTTCGGCCTCGTCGTCCCGGCCGGGATCGTCACGCACACCGGGCTCGCCGGGCTGACGCTGGGCGGCGGCATCGGCTGGATCATGAGAAAGCACGGCCTGACGATCGACCAGCTCCTCTCGGCCCGGGTGGTGACCGCGGGCGGCGAGCTGGTGCGCGCCTCGCGGGACGAGAACGCGGACCTCTTCTGGGGCATCCGCGGCGGCGGCGGCAACTTCGGGATCGTGACCGAGTTCGAGTTCCGGCTCAACGAGCTGGGGCCGCAGGTGCTGGCGGGGCCGATCTTCTGGCGGATGACCGATTCGCCGCAGGTCCTCCGCTTCTACCGCGAGTGGATCGCCGACGCCCCCGACGACCTGATGACGATCGTCATCCATCGCAAGGCGCCGCCGCTGCCGTTCGTGCCGGCCGAGCTGCACGGCGAGCCCGTAGTCGCCGTCGTGTGCTGCTACGCGGGGGCAATCGAGGATGGCGAGCGGGTGGTCAAGCCGCTGCGCGAGTTCGGCCATCCCGTACTCGACCTTTGTGAGCCGAAGCCCTACCTCCAGCACCAGGCGATGTTCGACCCGTCATTCCCGCACGGGCGGCTCTACTACATGCGCTCCTGCGACGTCGCGGAGCTGTCGGACGAGGTGATCGACACGACGGTCGAGCACTCGCTGCGGATCGCCTCCCCGCAAACGGCGTTCCCGATCTGGCAGCTGGGCGGCGCGGTGGCGCGCGCCGATGGGGATGGCGGCGCCTTCAGCGGCCGCGGCGCGGGACACACCTTCAACATCACCGCGGGGACGGACTCGCCCGAGGAGTTCGAGGCCGAGCGGGAGTGGGCGCGGGGGCTGTGGTCGGCGCTCGAGCCGCACCACCAGAACACCGTCTACGTGAACTTCCTGATGGACGAGGGATCCGACCGCGTGCGCGACGCCTACGGCGACGAGCGCTACAACCGACTGCGGAAGCTGAAGCGAGAGTACGACCCGGACAACCTGTTCCGGCTCAACCAGAACATTCCGCCCGGCTGACGCTCAGCCCGCATCCGCCGAAAAGTGCATTTCCCGCGCTGAGCCCGGATTTTGCACCGCTCGACTGTGGCACGCTCGGCGTTCCTAGCCCGACACCACCCAGGTGTCCTTGGCGCCGCCGCCCTGCGAGGAGTTGACGATCATCGACTCCGGGTCCGGCGCGAAGCGGGTGAGGCCACCCGGGACGATGCGGTAGCCCTGGGGCGTGGCGTAGGCGAACGGGCGCAGGTCGATCCGCCGCGGCTCGAGCCGGTCACCGTTCACGCAGGGATGGGTCGATAGCGAGATCCGCTCCTGGACCACGAGCTCCTCCGGGTTCCGCCGGATCTCCTCGGCGGCCTGCCGCGTCTCGGGCGGATCCGCCTCCCCCACGATCAGCACGCCCTCGCCGCCGGACTCGAAGCGCGGCTTGACAACGACCTCGTTTAGGCGCTCGAGCGCCTCCTCGCGCTGCTCGGAAACACACGGGTCGTAGGTGTGAATCGTGCGGAGGAGCGGCTCCTCGTCGAGGTAGAAGCGGACCATCTCCTCGCTGTAGGCGTAGCTCAGCTTGTCGTCGCCTACCCCCGCCCCGAACGAGTTGACGATGCCAAGCGTCCCCGTGCGAAGCGGCTCGAGCGTCAGCTCGCCGAGCGCGGTCAGCGACCCGTCGCTCTCCGTCAGCCGCGGGTCGTCGGTGCGCCGGTAAAGGACGTCCACGGGCTCGCGCCCGTGCTCGCCCCGCAGCCAGAGCCGCCGGTCCGCGCTCTCCAGGCGATCCAGCGTCGCCGCGCTCCCGCCCAGCGCATCGGCGAACACGCGGTGCTCCCACCATGCCGTGCTCGACTCGCCGTCGCTCACGACGACGATGCGCGGTTCCTCGACGCCCTCGGGAGCCGCAACGCGGAGCGTCTCGGCGAGGAGCTCGGGCACGTGACCGACGGGCCGGGGCGCCGGCTCGCCGCAATCGAGCGCCTCGCACACCGCCTCGCGGGCGGCGACGACGTACGCGGCGCCGGAGGGCGTGCCGAGGTTGTCCTCCAGCACGACCATCTCGCCGTCGGCGCGCCGAGCGAGGTCGAAGCCGATGATGTGAACGCGCGGACGCCGCGGGAACTCGAGCGCCCTCGGCTCATACGTCGGCGGCCCACGCAGGATGCGCTCCGGCACGATCCCCGCGGTGAAGATCTGCAGATCGCCGTAGGCATCGCGGACGAAGGCGTCGAGGGCGCGGGCCCGCTGGACGAGCCCGGCCTCGAGGCGCTCCCACTCGGCGGCCTCGATCAGCCGCGGGAGCGGGTCGAGCGCGAAGGGGCCCCCGTCGAAGACCACCCCGTCGCGCCGCACGCGCTGGCGGACCGCCTCGGCGACCGCGGCCGGATCGCGCCGCGCCAGGGCGTGCAGCACCGGCTCGTAGGCGGGCCGTGGCCGGCCCGCGGCTTCGAACGCCTCGTCGGGCGTCTCGGGAAGCGGCTCGTAGTCGCGCGCCCAGTCGATACTGGGCATCTACCCGGCCGACGGACGTCTCATCCAGGCGGGCATAGGATGCGCCGCGTGCGGATAGGCGCGATCCCGGAGAACCCGCTGGAGGCCGTCGTGGCCCGCCTGAACATCGCGCCGCGGCCCATGCTGGAGACGCAGATGGCGTTCACGCTGGCGCGGGTGGTCATGGTGGGCGTGAAGATCGGCGTCTTCGACGCGCTCGCCCGTGGCGATGCAACGGCGGAGGAGGTCGCGCGGCAATGCGGGACCGACCCCCGCGCGACAGAGAAGCTGCTCTTCGCGCTCGCCGCCGCCCGCTACCTGAAGGCCAGCGGCGCGAGCTACGGACTGACGCCCCTCTCACGAAAGTGGCTGCTCAGCGACAGCGAGCACTCCCTCGCCGACAAGCTCCTGTTCCAGTTCCACGAGTGGGAGTGGGTGGAGCGCTCCGAGGACTACGTGCGCACGGGCGAGCCGCTGGAGGTCCACGCGATGGTCGAGGAGGACCAGTGGGACTCCTACCAGCGCGGCATGCGGTCGCTGGCGAGGGCCCTGTCGGACGAGGCGACGAGGCGGATGCCCGTGCCGGACGGTGCCCGGTACATGCTCGACATCGGCGGTTCGCACGGCTACTACTCGGTCGCGCTCTGCCGGCGGTACGAGGGCCTGCGGGCGGTCGTACTCGACCTGCCCAAGGCGGTGAAGCAGGCCGCGCCGCTGCTCGCGGAGGAGGGCATGGGGGACCGCGTCGTCCACCGCGAGGGCGACGCCCTGCGCGAGGACCTGGGGACCGAGGCGTACGACCTGGTGATCACCGCGCAGCTGGTCCACCACTTCTCCGCGGACCAGAACCTCGAGCTCACGGCCCGGATCGCTCGAGCGCTGCGGCCGGGTGGCGTGTACGCGATCGTCGACGCGTTCCGCCCCACCACCCCCAAGGACGCCGGGCAGATCGCCGCCCTGCTCGACTTCTACTTCGCGCTGACCAGCCAGTCGGGCACGTGGTCGCCCGAGGAGATGGCGGCGTGGCAGCGGGCGGCCGGCCTCGAGCCCCGAAGGCCGATCCGGTTGCGGACGGCTCCGGGCGCCGGCGTCCAGGCGGCGGCGAAGCCTGCGTAGTTCGCAGCTCGAGTCGACCTGACGCCATGCGGAGTAAGTTTGTCGAGAGGCCAAGCGGCGTCGGGCCCGCCGCGGCGGAGGGCCACGACGTAGCGCGACTGGAGGCAAACCTTGAGTGCGGAGGCAATGACGAACCGTCCGACCCCGGACGGGCTCGAGCCGGTCAAGCACGAGGCGCTGGCCAAGGCGGCGGTCATCGCCTTCACCGTGGTCCCCTTCCTGGCGGTGGGTCTGGCGGCCTGGCAGGCGTGGAACGGCCTGCTGTCGTGGACCGACCTGGTCGCGTTCGCGCTCTTCTATGTCGTCACGATCCTGGGCGTCACGGTCGGCTATCACCGCCTGTTCACGCACCGCAGCTTCCGCGCCCACCCCGTGGTGCGGGGAGCGTTCGCGGTTCTGGGCTCGATGGCGGTGGAGGGCTCGGTCATCGCGTGGGTCGCGAATCATCGAAAGCACCACGCGTTCTCCGACCGCGAGGGCGATCCTCATAGCCCGCACGTCGATCACGGCGACGGCGTGCGCGGCGCCGTACGCGGCCTCGTGCACGCCCACTTCGGGTGGCTGCTCTCCTACGGCCAGCGCGCGGCCCCACGGCGGTTCGCGCGCGACCTCCTGGCCGATCCGCTCGTGCGGTCAATCGACCGGACGTTCATCATCTGGGTGGCGCTCACGCTCGCACTTCCGTTCGCCTTCGGATGGGTCGTGGGCGGCACGCTGGACGCGGCACTCACTGCCCTGCTCTGGGGTGGAGGGGTACGGATCTTCGTCCTGCACCACATGACCTACAGCATCAACTCGCTGTGCCACTTCTTCGGCCGGCGGCCGTTCGCGACCACCGACGAATCCCGCAATCTCGCGTGGCTCGCGGTTCCCACCTTCGGCGAGGCGTGGCACAACAATCACCACGCCTTCCCCCGCTCGGCGATGCACGGGCTCAGGGCCTGGCAGCTCGATCCCGGCGGGATCGTCATCCGCGTCCTGGAGCGCTTCGGCCTGGCGTGGGACGTCGTGAGGGTGCCGCGAGACGAACAGACCCAAGCCGCGCCGCGCGGCGCGCGACCGGCTGCGGCTGCTAGATAGGCGGCGCCCCTCCCGCACCCAGGACATCGAGCGGTGCATTTCCCGCGCTATGCGCGGATTTTGCACCGTTCGGCGAGATCGATGGGCCCTAAACGGCGCTCCCTCAGCCCGGCCCCTCGGGGGCCCCGTACCGATCGTGATGGCGCCACCACTCGTACTTCGGCCCCTGCGGCCGGCCGTCCGGCGTTTCCTCCCAATCCTCCTGGCGACCGAGCGGCGTCCGGTCGAGGATGCTCCAGACGGTGCCGATCGCCTCGATCCCCCGCCACTGGGTGAAGTAGGTCCGGTAAACGCGGCCCTCATCGTCACGGATGAAGACGTTGAGGCCGAACATCTCACCGTCCTGATGCTCGTCGGGCTTCGGCTCGGGAGGCGAGAAGTCGAAGTCGATCCCGAAGTCGCCCTCGCCGTCCGAGTACCAGGGGACCCCGTCCCAGCCCATCCGGCGCTTGAACGGCTCCAGCTTCTCGAGCGGCGCCCGTGAGACGAGGACGAACGTCGTGTCACGGGCATTTAGGTGGGCCGGGTGGGTGAGCTGATCGACGACCATCGAGCAGCCGTCGCAGCCCTCGTCCTGGTTCGGACCGAACATAAAGTGGTAGAGCGCGAGCTGGCGGCGGCCCTCGAACAGGTCAAGGAGAGCCACCTCTCCGTCAGGACCCTCGAAGCGATAGTCCTTCGCGATCTCGTGCATCGGCTGGCGCCGGCGCTCCGCCGCGAGCCGGTCACCCTCGCGCATGTGGCGCTTCTCCTTGGCGAGCAGCTCCTCACGCGCCCGCTGCCACTCCTGCTCGGAAACGACCTCGGGAAGATTCATACGACCTCCTTGGTGGTGCCAGGTCGATTATGCGACCTCTCCGGGGACGCGATTCAGCCGGGGCGCCCTGGAGCGCTCAGGCGTCAGCGCGGCGGAGCTCGTAGTTGCCGTGCGCGCAGCCCCGAGTGACCCAACCACCGGGAGCGCGCTCGGTCTGGATCCTTCGGACGTTCCTCGCGCTGAACCTCGGCCGGCCGGCGCTGCTGAGCGGCGTCCACACACTTGAGAGTGCAGCTGCCCTTCGGACTGTGGTCGGTTCCGGTCACGTCAAGGGCGTTGGTGGCCGGATCGCTTCGTAACCTCGTGATCCGCCCCGGCGCCATGCGCGGGTATGAGCGGTGGAGCACCCGGCGCGTCGTGGGCGGGATCCCGATCGGGTGGTCGCCCGGGCAGCGGTAGCGATTCAAGCCGGTTGCGATCGCGCTCCCTTCGACGCCGGGCTCGCCGAACTGGTGCGGGTCGCCGCAGCGCTGTCGCCATTGCCACCAGGTGCCCCCGACCACCGCTCGGTCCTCATGTGCCGCGTAGTCAAGGATGGCGTCGTAGTCGTTGCCCGCGTAGCGCGAGAACCAACCCCATTCGCCGACCCAGAAGGTGGTCCGATACGTGCGGGCCAGGGCGCTGGCCGCGTCGAACACCTGGGCGGTGGTCAGCGAGGTGAACGTCCCCGGATAGAGGTGCGGGGAGAAAACGATGTTCTTGTCGTCGGTGAAGCTGGGAGGCGGCGAGCTGCCGGGCGACGCAGAGGTGTTGTAGAAGACCGACGGCTCGAAGTACACGACGTGATGAAAGCCGCCGTGCTTCCGCCGCTCCGCCGCCCGGATCGCTCGGATCGCCCGCTCGTAGAATGCGCCGATCTGCTGCGATGCGAGCGATCCCAATGTGCCCGGGTGAGGCTCGTTGAAGAGATCGAAGCCGGCGACGGCATGGTTCGCCGCGAAGGTCCGGGCCAGACGCGCCCATACCCGCACGAGGTGTGTCTGGATGCCCGCCCGGTCGTCGTAGAAGTTGTCGAAGGCCGCTGCCACGGCCGGGGACAGCTCGCGGAATGTCTGGTGGCACGTCGACCTGCCGTCGAAGTAGGTCGCCCAGCGCGGCGCGCCGTCCCAGCCGATCGACGGCGTCAGCCCCGGCGGACAGCTGGCGCCCGGCGGCGTGGCGGCCTCCTTGCCCCACGCGTCCTGGTGCATGTCGAGGATCACGTAGAGGTGGCTCTGCCGCGCCCACCGCACCGCCTGGCGGATCCGATCGAGATACGCGGCGCTGATGTGCCCCCGCCGCGGCTCGAGCTTCGACCAAGACAGCACCAGCCGCACCACGTTGAACCCCAGGCGATGCATCCGCCCGAAGTCGCGGCGGTGGAGGGCGAACGTGGTCGGCTGATCGGGATCCACCTGGTAGTAGTCGCCGAGCTGGTTGTCGTTGACCCCGCGCAGGAGCACCTGCCTGCCGTGGGAATCACGAATCGCCGGATGGGCGCCGCGCGTCGCGTGAAGCGCGGGCAGCTCCGCCGACGCGACAGCGGTGCCGCCGAGGAAAATCGCCGCCACGAGGCAGCAGGCGAATGCCGAGGCACGCCACCGCATCACGTTGCGACCCTACTCCGCCCCGTGCTCCGCGGCCTCGCGCGCATCGGCGAAGTTCACATAGGTGCGAACGCTCGCGATCTTTCCCTCGCCGAAAGTCACCACCCAGCCCATCGGCGAATCGATCTCCATGCCGGTCTCACGCGCACGGCCACTCAGCCCGCCGATGGCGAGGACGCGGTCGCCATGCTCGCTGACCTCGTCGACATGCATCCGCACCTGCTCCCAGGACTCGTCGCTCGCCGCGAAGAAGTCGTCGACCGCGGTCGTCCCACGATAGACCGTGCGCTCCAGGGCAGCCCGCATCGGCACGATCTCCGCGTTCTCGACCGTGATCTCCTTGATCCCCGCGATGTCCCGGCGGTTGAAGAGCTCGATCAGCCGCCGGGCGAGCTCGACCCTCTCCTCCGGCATACCTCAGATTATGCGAGCTTTCCGGTCAGGTAGCGCTGAAGCGTCGGGGCGTACCAGGCGACGACGTCCTGGGGCTTTGCCAACCGAGCGGCTCGACGTGGTGCAATCCCTCTAGCGAGGCTGATCGGAAGGAGGCTCAATTGAAGCCGGTCACCACCACGGTCACCGTCCCGCAGCCACGTGAGGAGGTCTACGACTTCCTGGACGTGCTCGCGAACCACGAGCAGTTCAACGACCACTTCCTGGTCGACTGGACGCTGTCCGGCCCGCCCGCCGGCGTGGGCGCCAAGGCGCGCATGCGCGTCAAGACCCGCGGCCGCGAGGACTGGCTCGACATGACCGTCATCTCCGGTGAGCGGCCGCGTACCACGACCGAGGAGTCAATCGGCGCCAACGGGAAGCGGCGAACGCGCGGCACCTACACGCTGGAGGAGCTCCCGGACGGCGGCACGAGGGTCACCTTCGAGCTCGCCTGGCTCGAGGCGCCGATGGCGGAACGGCTCATGGCGCCGATCACGAGGGCGGTCGTTGGCCGAGCGAACGAGACCGCACTTCGGCGCCTGGTCGACGTGCTCGCTGAACAACGCAAAGGAGGAGGCACGATGAAGGTCTTCGTCGCAGGAGGAACCGGAGCAATCGGCGAGCAGCTCGTCCCCCAGCTGATCGCCGCGGGCCACGACGTCGTGGCGACGACGCGATCGGCGAGGGGCGCCGAGGAGGTGCAGAGGCTCGGCGCCGAGCCGGCGATCGCCGACGGGCTCGACGAGCGCGCGATGACCGAGGCGGTCCGCCACGCGCAGCCGGAGGTGGTGATCCACGAGATGACGGCGCTCGCCGGCAAGCTGGGCCTGCGCCACTTCGACCGCTGGTTCGCGACCACGAACCAGCTGCGCACCAAGGGGACCGACTACCTGATCCGCGCCGCGCAGCAGGCCGGCGCCCGGCGCCTGATCGTGCAGAGCTACTCGGGCTGGCCGAACGTTCGCGAGGGCGGCGCGGTCAAGACCGAGGAGGATCCGCTCGACCCCGACCCGCCGAAGTGGCAGCGTGAGTCGATGGCGGCGTTCCGCCACATCGAGCGGGTCGTGCCGGCGGCCGAGGGCCTCGAGGGAGTGGTCCTGCGCTACGGCGGCCTGTACGGGCCGGACACCGGCCTGCTGTCGAGCCAGGCGGTCGAGCTGATCCGCAAGCGCCGGTTCCCGATCGTCGGCGACGGCGCCGGCGTGTGGTCGTTCGTCCATACCGCCGATGCCGCATCGGCCACGCTCGCGGCGGTCGAGAGCGGAGCGCCGGGCATCTACAACGTCGTCGACGACGATCCGGCGCCGGCCTCCGAGTGGATCCCCTACCTGGCGGAGGTCATCGGGGCAAAGCCGCCGCGCCGCGTTCCGGCCTGGCTCGGCCGGATCCTCGCCGGCGAGGTGGCGGTGTCGTGGATGACCCGCATCCGCGGCTCCTCGAACGCCAAGGCCAAGCGGGAGCTGGGCTGGCAGCCGCGCTATCCGAGCTGGCGCGAGGGGTTCGCCGCCGAGGTCGGCGCGCCCGCAAGGCCCGGCGAGCGGGTGCGGGCATAACCACACCCGCGCACCCACACCCATGGTTGTTGGGTTTTACGTCCATATGACGACAAACCCGACAATCGCGGGGAGGTAGCGCCCGCGTCGCGGCCTCGGCGAGCCGTAGGCTCCCGGGGATGCTCGGGCTCCCGGACGGAGTGAACACATGCCTCTTCGACCTGGACGGCGTCCTCACCCAGACGGCGAAGGTCCACGCCGCCGCCTGGAAGGAGATGTTCGACGCCTACCTGAAGCAGCGGGCTGAGCACAGCGGAGAGGAGTTCGTTCCATTCGATTCGGGTAACGACTACGACAAGTACGTCGACGGCAAGCCGCGCTACGAGGGCGTCCAGTCGTTCCTGGAGTCGCGCGGAATCCATTTGCCGCGAGGTAATCCCGACGACCCGCCCGACGCTGAGACGGTGGATGGGCTCGGCAACCGAAAGAACGAGATCGTCCTGCGGCTGATCCACGAGCACGGCGTCGAGCCGTATGAGGGCTCGGTCCGCTACCTGCACGCGGTGCGCGACGCAGGCCTTCGGCGCGCCGTCGTCTCCTCCTCGACCAACTGCCGCGACGTCCTGCGGGCGGCCGGGCATCGAGGACCTGCTGGAGGTGCGAATGGACGGCGTGGTCGCCGAGCGCGAGCACCTCAAGGGAAAGCCGGCGCCCGACACCTACCTGAAGGCGGCGGAGATGCTCGGGTCAGAGCCCGCGCAGTCGGCCGTGTTCGAGGACGCCCTCGCGGGAGTGGAGTCCGGCCGGGCGGGTGACTTCGGCTGCGTGGTCGGGGTCGACCGTGTGGGCCAGGCCGACGCGCTCGAGGAGCACGGCGCGGACATCGTGGTCAAGGACCTCGCCGAACTGCTGGACCAGGCGTGATCACCCAGGCCCAATTCGATCTGGAGCCCTGGGCGATCAAGGAGACCCGCCTCGACCGGGAGCGCCTGGCGCAGGCGGAGTCGATCTTCGCACTATCCAACGGGCACATCGGTCTGCGGGGAAACCTCGACGAGGGTGAGCCGCACGGCATGCCGGGGACCTACCTCAACGGCTTCCACGAGGTTCGCCCCCTCCCCTACGCCGAGGCGGGCTACGGATATCCGGAGGCCGGTCAGACGATCCTGAACGTGACGAACGGCAAGATCATCCGCCTGCTGGTCGACGACGAGCCCTTCGACGTCCGCTACGGGGAGCTGAAGGGCCACGAGCGGGCGCTCGACCTGCGAGCGGGCGTCCTGCGGCGGGTAGCCGACTGGGTCTCGCCGGCGAACACGCGGGTGCGGGTCACCACCACGCGCCTCGTCTCCTTCTCACAGCGGGCCGTGGCGGCGATCGAGTACGTGGTCGAGCCGGTCGAGCAGGCGCTGCGCGTCGTGGTGCAGTCGCAGCTGGTGGCAAACGAGCCGCTGCCGACGCAGCCGGAGGACCCGCGCGCAGCCGCGGCCCTCGAGAAGCCCTTGGAGTGCCAGGCGGCGATCGCACGCGGCCTCGCGGCGTTGATGGCCCACTCGACGAGGACGAGCGGCCTCCTGATGGCGGCGGCGATGGATCACGAGATCGACGGCCCACCCGACACGCACTCGTGGTCCGCAGCCGCCGCCGACGAGGCGAGCACCACGGTGGCGACCGACTTGGAGTCTGGGCAGCGGCTGCGGGTGGTCAAGTACTTCACCTATGGCTGGTCGAGTCAGCGCTCGCTGCCAGCGGTGCGCGACCAGGTCTGGGCCGCGCTGGCGGAGGCTCGCCACACCGGCTGGAACGGGCTGGTTGAAGCCCAGCGCGAGTACCTGGACGACTACTGGGGGCGCGCGGACGTCGAGATCGAGGGCGACACCGAGCTCCAGGTGGCGGTTCGCTTCTCGATGTTCCACTGCCTGCAGTCGGCCGCGCGGGCGGAGAAGCGAGCGACACCGGCGAAGGGGCTGACCGGCCCTGGGTACGACGGCCACACCTTCTGGGACACGGACACATTCGTCCTGCCGGTCCTCACCTATACCGTCCCCAGCGCGGCCCGCGACGCCCTCGCATGGCGCCACTCGATCCTCGATCTGGCGCGCACCCGGGCCAGCGAGCTCGGGCTGCGGGGCGCCGCCTTTCCCTGGCGGACGATCGCGGGGCAGGAGTGCTCGGCGTACTGGCCGGCGGGCACCGCGGCCTTCCACATCAACGCGGACGTCGCCGACGCGGTCGCCCGCTACCAGCACGCCGTCGACGACCCCGGCTTCGAGCGCTCCTGCGGCGTCGAGATCCTCGTCGCGACGGCGCGACTGTGGCGCTCGCTCGGCCACCACGACAAGGACGGGAACTTCCGGATCGACGGAGTCACGGGCCCGGACGAGTACAGCGCGATCGCCGACAACAACGTTTACACGAACCTGATGGCGCAGCGGAACCTGCGCGAGGCCGCCGACGCAGTCGTTCGCCATCCCGACGTCGCGAGCAAGGTCGGTGCGGACGTGGAGGAGGCCGCATCGTGGCGTGACGCGGCCGACAACATGGTCATCCCGTACGACTCCGCCATGGGCGTCCACTGCCAGTCCGAGGGATTCACCCGCCACGACCGCTGGGATTTCGACCATACGCCGGACGACCACTATCCGCTGCTGCTGCACTACCCATACTTCGACCTCTACCGAAAGCAGGTGGTCAAACAGGCCGACCTCGTTCAGGCCATGCACCTGCGCGGCGACGCCTTCACGCGACGAGGAGAAGCAGCGCAACTTCGACTACTACGAGCGCGTCACGGTCCGGGACTCATCGCTCTCGGCCTGCACGCAGGCGGTGATGGCCGCCGAGGTCGGCCACATGGAGCTCGCCTACGACTACTTCGGCGAGGCGGCGCTGATCGACCTCGACGACCTCCAGCACAACACCCGCGACGGCCTTCACATCGCGTCGCTGGCCGGCAGCTGGATCGCGGCGGTCAACGGGTTCGGTGGCCTGCGCGACCACGACGGCGAGCTCATGTTCAGGCCGCGCCTGCCCCCCGCGCTCACGCGGCTTACGTTCGGCCTCTCGTTCAAGGGCCGCTGTGTACGGGTCGAGGTCACCCACGAGCAGGCCACCTACAGGCTGACCAGCGGCGAGCCACTGGAGATCACCCACCACGGCGAGACGCTCACGGTCGGCGGCGAGGAGCCGGCGACGCGACCGATTCCAGACATCTCGCCGCGCGGCGCGCCGCGGCAGCCGCGCGGTCGCGAGCCGACGAAGCGCGCGCGCCCGCGGTAGCGGGCGACGGTCGCCCCTACGTCAGCCGCGGCCTGAGACGGTGAAGCTCGCGCTCCCGGCCGAGTTGTACTTGTCCGCCAGCAGGTAGTGAACGACGTATCGCCCGGGCGGTAGCGGCCACGGCCCCTGCGTGTCGGGCCCAAGGGTGACGTCGCCGTGGGTGCTCGGGGGCACCGTGCCGGAGGCGTGCTGCCCCGTGTATGCCCAGTTGAGGTAGCTGTCGGTATGTGGATCCGACGCCTTCGCCTTGTACACACCGAGCCAGTCCCAGCGGTTGGCGGGCCCGTCGGTCCAGCTCACCCGGATCGGCTCGCCGCGCTGATACGTCCGCCGATCGGTCGAGAGCCGGGGCTTCGCCTGCGGATCGCGCAGCCAGAACGGGATCCTCGCGATCTCGGTCCCGTCGCCGTCGAGGAGCACGGCCTCGTACCCGCCCGGATCCATGCGCGAGGTCTCGAGCGTCGCAGTCCCCCGGGTGTCGGGGGCCTCAAGGCGCTTCAGGGGCGCGTCGGGGTCCCCGCCCTGCGGCACGATCGCGATCTCGTTGCCCTCGGATCCGGGGGCGTTGTAGGTCACGACCATCCTGTCGCCGATGGTCCGCATCCGCCCGTCGACCGCGACCATGGTCGGCATCGCGGCGGGGGTCGTCTCGAAGCTCGAGAGGACGGCGCGATGGTCCGAGGTCCACGGCGAGAACGAGATTGAGACGTCGCGACCGCCGGGCTCCCCGACGATCTTGCTGGAGAGCGTCCTCGACGGGCCGCCCGCGTAGACATAGTCGATGCGCTCCCCGCTCTTGTGGGTGATCCCGGGATGCCTCACCGGATCGGGGTGCACCTCTCGATAGGTGTCGCGGAGCCCGATCCCTAGCAGCTCCTTGCTCACCGGCCACGGCACCGCTTGGTTGATCCCACGGTGCGTGCCGACGGTCTCCTTCGTGTAGTCGAGGCTCGAGGGCTCGTTGAGATCCCCGGTGAGGAAGACCGGGTAGCCCTGCTCGAGCAGCCCCGTCATCGCCCCAACCGGCCTCGCGAGTGCCGAGGTGCGGACCTCGTTCTCGCTCTTGATCACCTCAGGAACCGAGGCGCCCTTTCGCAACACGCGCGGCCCCCACTTCACGTAGTCGAGGTGATCGTTGAAGAACGGGACCACGTAGCCCGGCTTGACCTCGATCAGGCCATAGAGGCCGCCGCCTCCGGACGGCTCGAGGATCGGGTACTTCGAGAGGATCTGGAGCGAGACGTTGTAGTAGGGGTAGCCGGTCCTCTTGGCCATCAGGGGCAGGCGGTTGTAGGACTCGAGCACGCCCACGACGTCGGCGTCGACCTTCCGTATGACCTTGTCTGTAGCGGGGCCTCCTCCGTACTCGACGTTGAAGACGAGCACGTCGAGGCGCATCGGCTCCGGGGCAAGACTCGCGGATTCGGCGTCGGTCGCGCCGCCACCACCGAGGCCGAAGACGGCCAGCAACACCGCCGCCAGCACGAGCCCCACCGCGACGATGGTGGCCGCCACCTTCCCCCGTGAACCCTTGAGCCTGGCCAAGCTGAGTTTGTAGTTAATCACACTAGTCTGCGAGCCATCGCCGGTGCTCCTCTGCCAGTTCACGTGTGACGCGCGAACCGCGAGTCACAAGGCGCGTGAACCACGCACATCGGAAATTCGACCGCAGCGGCCTGGCGGGAACAGGTTCTGATGCGGGCGTGTCACCGCGACGAGCGACACTTCAAGTCCTTTTTATCTGGGTCAGTCTGGGTCTCGGAGCTCGCGACTCGGCTACTCGCGATGGCGGATCATGAACTCGCGCACACCTTGAATCATCAGCCGAACCTCCTCGGCCGTGAACTCGTGACGCTTTCCAAGGCAGGCCTTGTTTCGGAGCCCGAGCCAAGCGGTTGCCTGCATCTGCTCGGAGACGTCGTAAACACCCTCCCCGCACAGTTCGGTATTCAGCGACTCGGCTCCGACTCGCTCACCAGCTGAGTCCACCGTCTCAATTCCATTGGCGTCTGCGAGCTTCCGGAGGTACTCCTCAAACGTCGCGCCGGCGAGGAACGCCGCGGAGGTCGCAGTCGACAGGTGATCGGCTTCCTCGAGCAGGGACGCAGCCATATCGAGGAAATCGAAGAAGACGGCGCGCCGTATCGATGGTTCGATCTCGAAGCGGGATCCGGCCGCATAACCATCTTCGCGCGCACTCGGCGGCTTGGTCGAACCGCTCCCGGGCAGCCGGGAGCGCGTGGCGGCGCGTCCGTGTCCGCGCGCACTCGGGTGCTCGGTGCTCGCCTCGGGCGCGAGCCGCTCTACCGCAGCAGCCATGCGGGCTGCGACGACCTTCTTCAACCCTTCCGTCTCCAACTTCATGTCGCCCTTTTTCACCGCACCACCCTGGAATTCCTTCCCACGCAGAGGGCGCGCCGCCTCCCATCGATCGCTGCGGCGCTTCTCATTCCGAGTGCGCCGCGCGCAGGCAACGCCCGAAACACGCAATTTGCGCTTAACCGGTCGCGGGCGCGGGTAGTCGCCGTCCACGGGGGCCGAACGAAAGGATTGGTACCCATGGCTCAGCAGACGAGAAGGAAGTCGGGTCGAAGCTCAAACGGCAGTCGGTCCACCCGCAGCTCAGCGGCGAATCGCCGTGGCGCCACGAGGCCACGGTCCAGCACCCGC
Organism: uncultured Actinomycetes bacterium; assembly: GCA_963797665.1. Taxonomy (GTDB): domain Bacteria; phylum Actinomycetota; class Thermoleophilia; order Solirubrobacterales; family 70-9; genus AC-56. The sequence goes on from CAWCQE010000028.1 coordinate 132,892, forward strand.
CGCTCAAACGGTGGAGGCTCGTCGCAGAGCCGGTCCCGCTCGGCGGCATCCTCGCGGCGCAGCACGTCGAGGTCTACAAACAGCAAGGGCGCCATCAGCACCGCTAAAGACGCAACGGTCACCGGGGCGAAGAGCACCGGCAACGCCGTCGCATCCGCGGCCAAGCAGCTCAAGACCCCGGCGATAGCCGCCGGTGTGGGGCTTGCCGGGCTAGCCGGGGGGATCGCCATTGGTCGCACCAAGAACACGAAGGGGTTCGATATCCCACTGCTGGGCGGCGGCTCCGCTCATGGGACGTCGAGGAAGCTATCCAGCGCGGCGAAGAACGTCGGCGCGCTGGCCGAGCAAACCGGCCAAGTCGCCGAGCGAGTGAGGCTCGTGAGTGAGGCCATGGGTGGGAAGGACACGGGCTCCACGCGCAGGTCGCCGATCGAGGTGGTTCTGGAGGGGCTCACCCGACGCTCGATCCGCTCACCGCGAGCTTGAAGCAATCAAGTTGAGATCAGCCTGGAGGCGCTGAAACCTAGCCCCATCCCGCCTTGCCGAAGTTGGGGCTGCCTCTATGGAAGGTTCGAACGAGGGCCACTGCTGCGAGCCGAAGTGGCGGTTCTCTTTTGACGCTCAGTCGCAGCCGCCTGGCGCCGGTGCAGCTCGGGGCGCCGTCCGTTTGGAGATTGGCCCGGAATCAGGGAGAATCGAGGCGGTCGAAGCCGATCGCGAGGCACTTGAAGATCGGCTGAAGCGCCAGGGCTGAAAACGACGAGGGGACGGACCTGATCAACCGACGTGTCGGCATCGTGGCCGGGGCGGTCGTGGCGCTGTTCATCTCGGTCTCGGCAGCAAAGGCCGACCATGGCGCGATCCACGATCGCGTTGGAGACGTCAGTGACCAGGCCCGGAGCTACGGCCCAAAGCTCCAAGGCCTCGATCGGAAGCTGCCCTCGCCGAATCCGATCAGGCACGTCGTGGTCATCTACCAGGAGAACCACAGCTTCGACAACGTCTTCGGCCGCCTCTGCGCTCGGACCGGAACCTGCGACGGGGCCACGGAGGGCACGCTTCCCGACGGCTCGACGATCCCCCTCCGGAGGTCGCCGGACATCGTGCCGAAGGTCAACCACCAGTCACAGGGACAGAACAAAGCAATCGACGGTGGGCGCATGGACGGCTTCGCGACCATCAACGGATGCGGTCCGGAGGAGAGCCCTCCGCTCCAGAGCTACGGCTGCTTCACCCAGTTCACCCAGGATCAGATCCCCAACCTCTGGAAGCTCGCGAGGTCGTTCGCCATCTCCGATCGGACGTTCCAGCTCGAGAGCGTGGAGAGCTATGGCGCCCACCTCGAGCTGGTGTCGACGACGCTCGACGGCTTCACGGGTGACACCCCGAGGGAGTCGCCCAACCAGGCGGCCGCCGGCTGGGGTTGTGACTCGCACCTCGATGCGCCGTGGCAGGCGACGGTGGGCGGGCCGATCACCCTCCAGCCCGCGTGCGTCCCGTGGTACGGACTGAACTCCACCCAGTACCCGTACGGCGGCGCCTACCGCCCCACCCAGGTGCAACCGGCGCCGACGATCATGGACCGGCTGGAACACGCTCACCTGAGCTGGAAGCTCTACGCGGGGGGCCCGGGCGCCGGCTATCTCTGGGCCATCTGCCCGTACTACGCCAAGTGCCTCTACACGCAGCGCCGCCAGAATCAGGTCGATCGGCAGGAGGTCGTCGATGACGCCGGCGCCGGGACGCTGCCCAACTTCAGCGTCGTCATCCCGGGTCCCCAGGTCTCGCAACACAACGAGGCCTCGATGAAGGCCGGCGACAACTGGATCGGCCAGGTCGTCTCCAGCATCCAGAACGGCCCCGACTGGCGCTCGACCGCGATCTTCATCCTCTACGACGATTGCGGCTGCTTCTACGACCACGTCCCGCCGCCACCGAATCGGGGGATCAGGACGCCGATGGTCATCATCAGCCCGTGGGTGCGGCCGGGCTACGTCGACTCCCATCGCGCCTCAACCGCGTCGATGCTCGCCTTCACCGAGCGCACCCTCGGCCTCCAGCCTCTCAGTGGGCGCGACGCTGCTGCCTACGACTACAGCCAGTCCTTCGACTTCGAGCAGAAGCCACTGGCGCCAACCGCGATGACTCACTCAAAGCTCACGCCGCACCAAAGGTACGTCTTTCACCACCCACCGGAGGACCCGGAGGGCACCTAGCGCCGGCGGCGGCGTTCCGGGGGTCTCGGATGACTCCGGGAATGGCGAGCGAGTGCATCCCGGTCAGGGGCAGGAGGGGGTCCGGCGGTTACACCGCCGATTCAGAGGGCTCACGAGTGGCGACCACGTACCCGCCCGCCACGACGAGCAGCACCCCGGCGGCGATCGCGATTCGGATCTCGCGCCGATAGCGAATCCGCACGTACTGCACCACCAACTGAGGCGCGTATTTCACAAGGAACCGACCAATCAGCTCATGGACCTTGTCCATCGCATCCTCTCTGATCGCGAAATCTCACCGTACCTAGGGTTGAGCCGCCCCGCAACTTGGGGCCGTGCCCTACCCCCCTTGTTTGAGCGGCTTCCGGTCGCGAGGTGACGGGAGGGTTCGCTCGTCTTGTCGCAGCACCAACGAGGCGCCGCGCGATCGCGCGAGCTATCAGCTGACCCGTCCTTGGGCGAGGTGAGAGCCGTGGAAGTCCCGCAACAGCGCGAGCGGAGCCCTGTTAGCGAGTTTTCACCGCCCGCGCCGCGTCCTCGGCCGACCTGGACTATTCCACCCGCTTGCTCGGGGGGGAGGTGGGCAGCGTAAACCTGCGCCTTGGCGGCCTCGGCTTGCTGACCTTCGATCGCAGCCTTGCTCTGGTCGGTTCCGACTTTGACCCCGAAGTAGGCGCCGACGATGGTGGCTATGACCCCTCCGGCCGAACTCGCGATTGTCGAGGCGGTGGTCGTGTCTTTCACCAGGGCGATAATCGCGATCACACCGACGAGCACCGCGCCGATAACCACGGCGACGAGGCCGCCGATGGTCTTGATCTTTTCGGTCCATGTCACGTCGGGGTCGCTCGCTGCCGTGGATCCTTCGCCAGCGGGAGGCACTTCGACGGTACTCGGACTGCTCTCCATTTGTGAATCCTCCCCTCCATTCCGATGCCAAGCCGTACGCGAGCCGCCACGCGGCGTGGACACCGCACGCCAAGGCCACCCTGACGGTATCCGCCATGACAATCCGATGTCAAGGCCGGGCGACCACCGGGTTCAACGCCCGCCGCGAACAGACGTCCGCCTGCCGACAGCAGCACCGGTGGCGGATGGGCGTCGTCCGTCGGCCCCTTTTCGCCCAGGGCGAACTGAGGTAGGCTCGGACACATCGCACTCAACGTCGCTCGGGTGAACGCCCGCGCGACACAAAAAGGGAGGCGCAATGGCTCAACTTCCACCGACGCTCAAAAAGGGCGCGGAGGGCGACGCGGTGAAGGGCCTGCAGAATGCCCTCAACGAGCGAGCGTCTCAGGGTGTTGCCGTCGACGGACATTTTGGCCCGGCGACCGAGACCGCTGTCAAGGGGTTCCAACAAGCTGCCAGTCTCGCCGTCGACGGGATAGCCGGGCCCGCTACCTGGGGGGCACTCTACGTCTACGTGGTGCAGCCAGGCGACAGCCTGTCGAAGATCGCCCAGCAGAACTTCGGCGACCCAGATCGATGGACTGACATCTACAACGTGAATCAGGCCCTTATCAGCGATCCGGACAAGATCCACCCGGGCCAGGTTTTGACCCTGCCGATCTACGAGTAGACCGCCCTCGCGGGCGGCCGCGAGGAACGCGTCGGCGACCTCGCGCTGAGCTTCGAGGTCCCGGTCGGGCTCGGTGCGCTCGGCCCCGGAGCGACCTCCATCTCCGGCGTTGGCCGCGCGCCAATCTGCGCGTCATGAGCTGATCGCAAGGCGCGCTTTCCGATCGCGGGAAGGACTGGGGACTGCCGGTGTCCTAGCCAATAGAGACACACGATCGCGTTTGAGCGGTCGACAACCCCAATCAGGAGGTACTCCCAGATGAACCCCGACTCACGGCCCAGGTGGCCACACCGGCTCATGGCAACGGCAACGGTCGGCGCCCTCGCGCTCGCGGCGCTCGTTGTTCCGGCTCTTGCGAGCGCAAACTCAGACAGGGTCGACGGCATGCGAGCCGCGCTGAGGCACGGCACGCTGCGCGTCAACGGCAACGATGGGGCTAACGCGGTCGCGCTTCGCCTCAAGGCCGGCGACCCGACCCGCATCCAGGTCGACGCCGGCGACAATGGCTCGGCGGACTTCTCGTTCGACCGCGGCGCCGTCGACGCGATCAAGGTCCAGATGGGCGACGGCAACGATCTCGCCCGGATCGATGACGCGAACGGCTCGTTCACGGGCGATCCGAGTACGGGCGATTCAATACCCACGACGATCGCGGGCGGCGACGGAAACGACACGCTGCTGGGTGCGCAGAATCCGCCCGCTGGCCCGGCCACCAACCAGGTCGAGACGTACAGGGGCGGCGACGGCAACGACACGATCGACGGTGGTAGGGGCAACGACACCGCCCACCTCGGCGACGGGAACGACACCTTCCGCTGGGATCCGGGCGAGGGCAGCGACGTGATCGAGGGCCAGGACGGCACCGACACGATGCTGTTCAACGGCGCCCCCACGACGGACAACGTCACGTTGTCGCCGAACGGAGGAAGGCTCGACTTCTTCCGCGTCCAGGGCACCATCCACATGGACACGAATGACGTCGAGATCGTTGACTTCAACGCTCTCGCCGGAGCCGACACCGTCCTCGTCAATGACCTGACGGGCACCGACGTGACCCAGACCAATCTGGATCTCGGCGGGACCGACGGCGCAGTCGACAGCGTGGACGTCAACGGTACGGACGGCGTTGACAACATCAACGTCCAGGCCAACGGGTCTGATGTCGATGTGACCGGACTGGCCACGGCCGACTCGATCAAGAACGCCGAGCCGACCGACCACCTCAACGTCCACACCCTCGCGGGCGCGGACAACGTGGCTCAGAACGCCGGCGGACTGATTCAGCTGCTGGTCGACTGAGCGGCGGCCGGACCGGCTCTGAGATTGCGGGTCCCCGGCTCTTTGGGTCGGGGACCCGCCTTCATTGCATCGTGGTGACGACTCCGACAAGACCGATAGAGGCGCGAACCGCAGGTCGGAATCCTGCTCTTGCGCATACGCTGAACGGGACGACCTCCGACCGGACGCTCGATCCCAGCACCCTGGGCGATCACATCGATCGCCTGTTCCGCGCTGCATGGGCGCTGTCCGGCTCGCGAACCGACGCGGAGGATCTCGTGCAGGAGACCTTTGCCCGCGTACTCGCGAAACCGCGCCGGATCCGGAGCGACGACGATCTCGGTTACCTGCTCCAGGTGCTGCGAAACATCTTCCTCAACTGGCGCCGTGCGGCATCGCGACGGCTTGTGCCCGAGCCTCTGGATGATCATGTGGACCCGGTCGACCCGAGCCCCGCAACTCAGCCGGAGCACGCCGCCCAGACGAGCGAGGTGTTCGCGGCGATCGCCGGCCTCTCGGAGGTTTTCCGGGACGCACTCGTCGCCGTCGACGTGGCCGGGCTCAGCTACGCCGAGGCCGCGGAGCTCCTCGGCACAAAGGAGGCGACAATTACCTCGCGGGTATCCCGGGCGCGGGCAAAGGTGGCCCGTGGGATGGAATCGCACCCCGCGAGTGTCAAAAGGGATAGAGGCTGATCCATGCCTGACGAGAACGACAGGCCACTGACCGAAGAGGAGCTCGAGCTCGCGCACAAGGGCGAGGAGCTGATCGCGGCCGCGGTGGCGGACGTTCGTGCCCCGCAGTCGCTGCGCGAAGCGATCGAGCGCGACCGCGAACGCGCCGCGGCTCAGGCACGGGCGCCGTTCTGGCGCCGCCACCGCTGGGGTCTGGCCCTGGCCGGGGTCGCGGCGGCAGCGCTGGCGGCGGTCGCGATAGCGCTCGAAACGGGCAGCAATGAGACGGAGCCGTCGCTCACCAAGGTCTACGCGGCGACGCAGCTCGCCCCGACCCAGGCGGCGCCGGCGCGGGTCGGCGGTTCGCCGCCCGTCCTCGACGCCAACGTCGGCAACTTGAAGTTCCCGGACTGGCAGCAGAAGTTCGGCTGGCAGGCCGTCGGGCAGCGCGATGACTCGCTCTCGGGGCGCCCAGTGACGACCGTCTTCTATCGCAACCCCGAGCGGGCACGACTCGGGTACTCGGTCGTGTCCGGCGATCCCCTGGGCGGCAAGCCACCCGGCCGTCAGGTCACGCGCAAGGGCAACACCTACCACGTCGCTCGGGAGGGCGAGCACACAACCGTTACCTGGACCCAGCAAGGCCACACCTGCGCGATCGTGGCCTCGTCGACGGTGCCGCAGGCGAACCTGGTCGACTTGGCCGCCTCGCGGAACGTCTAGCCCCGCACCGCCGACCAGCGGTGCGGCCCGTCAGTCCTCGAGGATCGTCAGGTCGATCTGGGCGAGGCGCTCGGGGTCGGCGAAGAAGTCCATCTCGACGATCTTGCCGCCCTTGACCGTGACCGCGCCGATCGAGAAGGGCTTTCCGTCGCGCAGTGAGACCGCCCCCACGGCGCCGTTGACGAGCGCCGGCCGCACCTCCAGTCCCAGTCGCTGGAACATGATCGCGTTGGAAGCGACCGCCTCGGCCCCCCGGGCCTCGCGCAATGGGACGCCGGGCCCGAAATCGCCACGCGACACGACGTCCGGGTCGAGCACCGCGACCAGCCGCTCGAAGTCGCCCTCGCGCGCGGCGGCGAGGAACGCGTCGACGACCTCGCGCTGAGCGTCCAGGTCGGGGTCGGGCTCGGTGCGCGCATCCTGGATGCGATGGCGGGCGCGGTTCGCCAGCTGGCGCGCTGCCTGCGGCGAGCGGTCGAGGATCTGGCGCGATCTCCTCGAACGGCACGCCGAACATGTCGTGCAGGACGAAGGCGAGCCGCTCCGGCGGCGAGAGCGTCTCGAGCACGACGAGCAGGGCGAGGCCGACCGAGTCCGCCAGGATCGCCTCGTGCTCGGGATCGGTGCCGTCGGCGCGGTCGACGATCGGCTCGGGCATGCGCATGTCCATCGGCTCCTCGCGCCGGGTCTTGCGGGAGCGCAGCATGTTCAGGCGACACCCGCGCGACGACCGTCGTCAGCCAGCCGCCGAGGTTCTCGATCTCGTCGGCGTCGGAGCGGCTCAGCCGAATCCACGCCTCCTGCACGGCGTCGTCCGCCTCGGTGAGGGAGCCGAGCATCCGGTAGGCGACCGCCCGCAGGTGGGTCCGGTGCTCCTCGAATCGCTCCGCCAGAAAGTCGCGGTCATCCATCGTCACATACCTCCGTCGCATTGGTCATAGCAGTTGACCCGCGAAACGACGAGGATGTGACGAAGGGAGGTCTTAACCGCGCCTCACTGACGTTCCAGCGCCGCCTCCGCGGCCGCGAGCCGATGCTCGCCGACCTCCGCAGCTTGGCGCTCCGCTCTGCGCTGCAGCTCGCCGAAGTCGAAGCCCGGCACGTCGGCACCTATGACGTGCTCAAGCGCCGTCCACATCGCCCGCTTGCCGGTGATTCCCAGCTCTAGGCCCTCGAGCTCGACCAACCGGCTGAGCGGCGAATAGCCGGTGAGCTGACCGTTCAGCTTCAGGCGCCCGAGCTTCTCCGCCGCCCAGGCGCCGTACACCTTGAGCGGATCGGGTCGAACGCCCAGTTTCTCCATCAAGCTCTTTAGCGTCTCGCGATCTTCCTCGATCTCCCGGGTGAGGCGGTCGAGAAAGTCGCCCAGCGGAGTGCCCTGGTTGCTGGCGCGGCTGCGCTTGGCCAACTCGACGCCGCTCGTGGAGCCGGCCAGATGATCGTTCAGGTAGATGGAGAGCTTGTCGCCGGTCATCATGGGTCGCGGGTTCCCCAATCGCCGCGCGCGAACCGATCCTCCGATGCCGAGCGCAGTTCGTCAGCTGACATATGCGGTCACACTCCTCCGTCGCTTCGGGTCATAGGAGTAGACCCGCGAAATCGCGCGGGATGTCACGAAAGGAGGAGGCAATGCGAGTCTTTGTCACCGGAGCGAGCGGTGCCATCGGCACCCGGCTCGTCCCCCAGCTGATCGATCGCGGCCACGAGGTGATCGGCACCTCGACGTCGCCGCAGAGCGCCGAGCGCGTGCGTGAACTCGGCGCGAAGCCGGTGATGCTCGACCTGCTCGACCCTGACGCCGTCCGGAAGTCCATCGTCGGCGCTGCGCCCGACGCGATCGTCCACGAGGCGACCGCACTGGCGAATGTGCGCTTCACCAGGAATCTGGACAAGAGCTTCGTGGCCACGAACCGGCTTCGGACCGAGGGCACGGATGCGCTCATCGCCGCCGGGCGCGAGGCGGGAGTGAGCCGATTCGTAGCCCAGAGCTTCGCCAGCTATCGCTTCGCCCGCGAGGGCGGGATGGTCAAGAGCGAGGACGATCCGCTCGACCCCGATCCCCCGGCGTCGATGCGCGAGCCTGGGCCGCGATGAACCACCTCGAGGAGGCGGTCACCGCGGCCGGCGGGATCGCGCTTCGCTACGGCGTCTTCTACGGCGCGTCGAACGACGGCCTGATAAAGCCGGTGCGAAAGCGGCAGTTCCCGATCGTCGGCGACGGAGGCGGGATGATCTCCTGGATCCACCTCGACGACGCCGCCGCCGCGACCGTGCTCGCGCTCGAGCACGATGGGCCCGACATCTACGCCATCGTCGACGACGACCCGGCCCCGACGCGCGAGTGGCTGCCGGTGCTCGCCGAGGCGCTGGGCGCCAAGCCGCCCCGCCGCTTCCCCCGCTGGTTGGCGCGCCTGGTGGGGGGTCAGGCCGCGGTGGTGATGGGAACCGAGGCGCGCGGCGCGTCCAACGCGAAGGCCAAGCGCGAGCTGGGCTGGGAGCCGCGCTATGCGAGCTGGCGCCAGGGATTCCCGGCCGCGTACGCATCGATCCGGGCGCCGGAGGGACGCGGATCTCAGCCGACCGGAGGGCCGCTCACTCGTCGGCCTGAGTGCCTCAACGGGCCGCAGCGGCGGTCGCAACGCCGCTCCCGCGGCCCGGGGCACTCCTTCGCTACGGTCCGTGGCATCGAGGCGAGGAGGCAACCCCCAAGCGCGCCACCGCGCAGCGAGATCCGCACCCGGGTCCCGGAAACCGAGGTCGCCGGGCTTTTGGATGTGCGCTTCTCGACGGCGATCCGCGGCTATGACCGCGACGAGGTCGACGGCTACATCAAGCGCGTCAACCAGGCCCTCGCCGAGCTCCAGATCACCAAGACCCCCGAGACCGCCGTCCAGCGCGCGCTCGAGCAGGTGGACCGGGAGAAGGAATCGGTGATCGAGGAGGCCCACGGTACGGCGGAGGAGATCACGAGCCGCTCGCGCTCGCGCGCCGACGACCGGATCCAGGAGGCGATCGAGGAGGCGCAGAAGGTCCGCGAGGCCGCGACCCAGGAGGCAAATGAGATGCGCGAGGAAGCGGAGCGCGAGGCGCGCGAGATGCGCGAGACCGTGGAGCAGCGCATCCGCGAGCTCGAGACCCATGTGGAGGCGATGCTCGAAAAGCGGGCCCGCGTGATCGAGGAGCTACGGGTCCTGGCCGGCCACATCGATGAGTTCGTGGACGGCGAAGCCGCCGAGCGCGACCCCACACCGGTCCCGGCCCAGGCAGACGGCACCGGCTGAGGACCCGTTTCCTCCGGCTCGGCTGAACCATCGCGGCCGGAGCGCGGTAACCCGCACATACGGCCGGATGCGGCTGGCCGCCCATGCGAGGAGGAGCCCTTGGTCTCAGCACATCGCCACCGTCGGATTCGATGGACGAGGAGGTACTCCGTCGCCGTCGGGGCGGTGGCCGTGGCCGGGCTGGTCGTGGCGATCAGCGCGTTCGCGCGGGGCGACAAACCCCCGGACCACAACGCCAACCTGGTCTCCGACATCGGGACCGCGAAGATCCACGATTCCAAGCTCGTGAACGCCTGGGGCCTCTCGTCGGACCGAACACCCCCGCGTGGGTCTCGGACAACGGCACCGACACCTCGACCCTCTACCAGGGCTACAACGCGAACACGACCAGGTGCAGAAGGTGCCGCTCACCGTCTCGATTCCCGGCGGCGAGCCGACCGGCACGGTTTTCAACGGATCGAGCGCCTTCGTCGTCCACGGCGGCGGGCACTCGGCGCCGGCCAACTTCCTCTTCGACTCCGAGTCGGGCAAGATCACCGCCTGGAGCCAGAACGTCCCGCCCGCCACCCAGGCCCGGGTGATGAAGAGCGTCCCGGGCGCCGTCTTCAAGGGGCTCGCGATCGGGAAGGCCGGTGGCAAGCAGCGGCTGTACGCGACCGACTTCCACGGCGGTCGCGTGGACGTCTTCAACGGCAGCTTCGGGATGGTCCACCACAAGGGCGCGTTCCGCGACCGCAGGATCCCCGACGGCTACGCGCCGTTCGGGATCCAGAACGTCCGCGGGAAGATCTTCGTCACCTACGCGAAGCAGGACGCGATGGGCGAGGACGACGTCAAGGGCCCGCACCACGGGTTCGTCGACATCTACTCGACCAAGGGCAAGCTCCTCGACCGCTTCGCTCGCCGCGGCGCGCTCAACTCGCCGTGGGGGATCGCCCGCGCGCCGAAGGGCTGGGCCGACGTCGGCGGGGACATGCTGATCGGCAACTTCGGCAACGGCTGGATCAACGTGTTCAACCGCAAGACGGGGCAGAGGTCGGCCCGATCACGTCGAAGCCGGGCTCCATCCGCCGCATCGACGGGCTGTGGGCGCTCGAGTTCGGCAACGGCGTGCTCGGCACACCCAAGACGCTGCTCTACACCGCCGGCCCGGGCGACGAGAGCCACGGGCTGCTGGGGGCGCTCAGGCCGCAGTCAGGGCGGTGGCGGAGGTGGCGGCGGGGGTTACTGACCCCGGCCGCCCACGCGTCGTAGCGAACAAGGGCGGCCCCGCAGGAGCCGCCGGGGTCGCCTAGGGCCAGGCCCGCTTTTCCATCAGGCCGCCGTCGATCGGGAGCGCCGCTCCCGTGATCATGCGGGCGCCGGGCGAGGCGAGGAAGACGATCGCCTCGGTGACCTCCTCCGGTTCCACCAGGCGCTCGATCAGGGACATGTCGGTGAACTCACTCAGGATCGCCGGCATCGGCGTTCGCATCCTCGATCGAGGCGTGGAGCATCGGCGTCCGCACCCAGCCGGGGCAGACGGCGTTGACCGTGATCCCGTCACCGCCGAGCTCGTTCGCGAGCGTGCGCATCAGCCCGATCAGGCCGTGCTTGGAGGCGTTGTAGGCGCCGAACCCCGCTGAGGCCGTCAGGCCACAGACCGAGGAGACCAGGATCAGGGACCCGTTGCCCGCCTCGCGCAGCTGCGGGATCGCGGCCCTCGAGGTGAGAAACGCGCCCGTCAGGTTGACGTCGACGACCATGCGCCAGGCGTCGAGCTCGAGCTCCTCGATGTGCTCCCCGGTGAGGATGATGCCGGCGTTCGCGATCACGACCGCCGCGGGACCCAGCGCCTCCCGGAGTTCGGCCGCGCCCGCCTCCACCGCACCCGGTTCGGTGATGTCGGCGACGACCGGGTGTGCCTCGCCGCCGCCGGCGCGAATCTCCCCGACGACCTCCTCGAGCTCGTCGGCCTGAACGTCCCAGCACCCGACCCTGTCGCCCAGCTCGGCGAAGCGTCGCGCGTGCGCCGCGCCCATGCCGCTCGCGGCTCCCGTCACCCAGACGGTCCGCGGCTCAGTACTCATCCGCTCGCCGGCGTCGGTGGCTGGATCAGCTCCACCGTGACCCCGTCGGGGTCGGCGGCATAGAAGGCGCGGGCACCGTCCCATGCGCCCGGGGAGTCGATCGTGACCGGGTCCGTGCGGACGCTCGCCCCCGCCCCGCGCAGCCGCTTGCAGGCGGCGTCGGCGTCGGGCACCCGCAGCGAGATGTGCGTGGCGCCGGGATCGTTCGGCTCCGGCCGGCTGGGGGTGCCGCGCGGGCGCTCGTACTCGATCAGCTCCAGGACCTGGCCGTGGGGAAGCTGGAGGTCCGCCCAGCGGACCGCGGCATCGGCGATGCCGGTGATCGCGAACTCGCTGGATCCCTCCGCGTCGCCGCGAGCCCGCAGCTCCAGGCCCAGGAGGTCGCAGTAGAAGGCGAGCGAGCGGTCGAGGTCGCCACTGGTGACCGACACATGGTCGAGGCCGGTGGCGCGCCAGCCGTCGGACCGTCCCCCGCACCCCGCAGATGCTCCGGGATCAGGTCGCGACCGAAGACGTCCGCGAGCGTCTCGTGGCGGCGAATCAACTCGGCCCGGTCGGAGGTGACGAGCGCGGTGCCGGGCCGGGGAAGGGCGTTGAAGTTGTGCGCGCCGGCGTCCTGATAGGCGCCGGTGTCGAGGAAGGCGAGGACATCGCCGACTTCGACCGGCGGCAGCTCGGCGTCGGGAACGATCACGTCGAGCGCGCAGGTGCGGCCGGTGACGTCGGCGGTGATCGTCGCATCGGCGGCCGCGTTCGTGACCGGCAGGCACGTCCAGCGGTTGTACTCGAGGTTGACGTCGGGGAGGTAGGCGTCGGAGGAGTCGGTCTCCACCCAGGTGAGCGGCATCGGCTCGGTCTGGCGCTTCACGTTGCCGACCGTGGCCAGGTGGATCCCGGCGTCCGCATAGAGCCCGCGCCCCGGCTCGAGCTCCAGCCGGATCGCGGCGGGATCGAGGTCGAGCGCCTCGAGCCCCGCGACGAGCGGCCCGCAGACCGCCTGCGCGTAGTCCTCCACGGGCAGCGCCTGGGCGGGAGCGTCGGCGCGCTGGGGGAGCAGGCGCCCGAACGGGTCGCGCGGAGCCGGGAAGCCGCCGCCGACGTCGAGCTCGCGCGGGGTCCAGCCCGGCCAGCGCGCCCGCAGGTCCGCGAGCAGCGCGCACAGGCGATCGATCGCCGCGCTCCAGACGGCCGGGTCGCCCGAGTGGCGGCCGAGGTGGAAGTGGATGCCGGTGAGATCGAGGTTGGCGTTGATGATGTCGGCCGCGCTGATGCCGAGGATGTCCTCGGTGGGGATGCCGGCCTTGTAGCGCTGGACGGCATCGCGGATCGAGGCGCCGTCGGGCGACATCTCGGAGGGCTCGTCGAATCCGACGAGGTCGGGGCGAAAGCGCAGGCGAATCCGCGCCCGCAGGCCGAGGCGGGCGGCCGCGGCGGCGGTGCGCTCCAGCTCCGCCCGGCTGTCGAGGGTGATCCGCACGCCCTCGCGGATGGCGCGCTCCAGCAGCGCCCCGTCCTTCATCGGCCCGTTGAGCGAGATCCGGTCCGGGGTCGACGCCGGCGCGAAGCGCCGCCTCCAGCTCGCCCGGCCCGAAGACGTCGCAGCCCGTTCCCTCGTCGGTGAGGATGCGGCGAAGGGCGAGCGAGGAGTTGGCCTTGATCGAGGGCAGCAGGAGCAGCTCGCCGGGCCAGCGGGCAGCGAAGGCGGACTGGAAGCGGCGCGCGTTTCGCCGCAGCTGATCCTCGGACATCACGTAGAGCGGCGTGCCGAAGCGCCGCGCCAGCTCCAGGGCCGGTAGCTCCTCCATGAAGAGCTCGCCGTCGCGGATCGACAGGCATTCATCGAGGCGCTGCACTGCCTTCGCGCCGCCCTATCGCTCGCCGCTCCCAAGATCTGTATGATCGTACAGTACGAATGTCCAATTCGGCCGAGGCACTCGCGCAGGCTCCCCCGCAGGCGGCGGACGCAACCGCCGCCCCCGGTCGCGGCAAGCGCCCCCACGGCCACGCCCGGCGCCTGCTCCTTCTCCAGACCACGCTGCGGCTGATCGCGGACGAGGGGATCGACGCCGTCTCCCACCGATCGGTGGCGCAGGCCGCCGGCGTTCCCCTGGGCTCGACGACCTACTGGTTCGCCTCCCGTCAGGACATGCTGCGCGAGGCGCTCGAGTACTTCGCGCGCCTGGAGATCGAGACCCTTCGCGAGCGTCTCGGGGCCGTGCTCGGCCGGCGCCTCTCGCGCAGGCGGCTGGTCGACGAGTTCACCGACCTCCTCGTGCCCCAGCTCGGCGACGCCCGCTGGCGCACGGTCGCGCAGTACGCGTTCCTGAACGAGGCAGCCCGCCAGCCGGAGCTCCAGCCCGTCTGCCGTGAGTGGACGGCGGCGTGGCAGGAGGCTCTGGAGGAGGTCTTCGTCTCGCTCGGGGCGCCCGACCCTGCGCTCGAGGCGCGTATGTTCCTGGCGATGCTCGACGGCCTGCTCTTGGAGCAGTTGGCAACGCCCGACGAGAACCCGAGGGAGAACGTGATCCGCCCCGCCCTTCGCGCCTGGTTCGACCGCGTCCCGGGGTTCCGTCGTGAGGCGGCTTCGCCCGGCGAGCCGCGCTCGCCGTCTGCGCGGCTGCGGCGGCGCTCGCGGCGTGCGGAGGCGGCGGCGTGGAGGGATCGGGCGGGAGCGCCACCACCCATTCCGTCGCCAAGGCCGAGGGCAAGCCCAGCGGCTCCCTCACGATCTCCAACTGGCCCCTCTACATCGACAAGAAGACGATCCCTGAGTTCGAGCAGGCGACAGGCATCCACGTCCACTACATCGAGGACATCAACAGCTACGACGAGTTCTTCGGCAAGATGCAGCCGATCCTCGCCCAGGGGCAGTCCGGCGGCCGCTCGCTCATGGTCGCCACCGATTGGCTCGCGAAGAAGATGTACGACCTGGGCTACATCCAGAGGCTCGACAAGCAGGCCCTGGCCCCGGCCTTAAAGAACCTGAGCCCGGACGTCAAGGCGCCGAGCACGGATCCCAACTGGGACTTCTCGATCCCGTGGCAGGGCGGGATGACCGGCCTGATCGTGAACAAGAAGCTCGCGCCCGACGTCCACTCGGTCAATGACCTCTTCGACCCCAAGTACAAGGGCAAGGTCGACATCGTCACCGAGATGCGCGAGGTGGTGCCGCTGTTCATGAAGGCGCGAGGGCATCGACCCCGACACGGCGACCACTCAGGACTGGCTCGACACGATCGACAAGCTGAAGCAGGAGGCGGACTCGGGGCAGATCCGGAGATTCACCGGCAATGACTACGCCAAGGATCTGGTCTCAGGCGACGCGGTCGCCGTGATCGGCTGGGCCGCCGACGCAATCCAGCTCCAGGCCGACAACCCGGACATCCAGTGGCGGATGCCGACGCAGGGCTGCATGCAGTGGTGGGATGACTGGGTCGTCCCGGTCGGCGCCCCCAACCCAACCGCGGCGTATGAGTGGATCAACTACACCTACCAGCCCCAGCACCAGGCCCAGATCGACGCCTGGACGACCTCGGTCACGCCGGTCGAGGGCGTCAAGCAGATCTTCGAGAAGACGGACCCGCAGGCGGCGAAGAACCCGCTGATCTTCCCCTCCGCCCACTACACCAAGAACTGCTCGACGCCGATCTCGCCTCCGGGCAGCCCTGAGGAGCAAAAGAAGGTCGAACAGGCCTGGACGAGCCTGACGTCCGGCTGACGAGACTCCAAATGCGAGCAATCACGTCAGGCGGCTCAGCATTCCGATTCCCCAGTCGGCTGGCGCACAACTACCAGTTTGGCCTTGGTCGGCCGTATCTTCTCCAATAGCGCCCCACTGGCTTGGCCGGCAGAACTCGCTGGATAGCGGC
>CAWCQE010000029.1:0-90229 GCA_963797665.1 uncultured Actinomycetes bacterium
TGGACACGAGACCATCACACGCCCGCGGCGGGGGCCCTGTACCGACTCAAGGACCTGAGCCGCAGACCTCCGGGTCCGAAGCCACGCACCGCCACGCACAAAAAAGGGGCACGGCAAAAAAAGGGGCACGGCAGCTAGCGCCTGGCGGCCCACGCCTGCGCGCGGGAACATGATCATGGGTCACATATCCCATGATCCTGCGATGCACGAGCTCTTGCTGACGGCGTACAGACCAAGCCGAAATCGAAATTGAAGCGGGATCAGGATTGAATTGAGCGCATGGGGGCGGGGGCGTGCCTGGCCGGCTGTGAGCGGGTGTATGGGAAGGGGCCAACCGCACGGAATTTTGGTACCAAAAGCGCACCTAGTAACAGCTCAGCACAAAATAGGGGCGGCCCCCCTATCCACCCGGTTGGGCTTACAAAGGCCGCTCGTCGAACCCTACATGCCCGGTAAGGACGTGATTCCTGAATCCCAAAGACGATCTCCGCGGAGGCCAAATACGTCGGCGAGGACCGCTAGACAGGAGGAGCTCTAAGGCGCATGGAGATCCTCAGCGGACGTGAAATACGTGGCCGCAGTGCTGGCAGACTTCGGAATCCAGAGGGGTCCGCTCGCCGCAGCGAGAGCACTTCTTGTTCGCGGCTTGGCACCCAGAACAGGCGCCCGACTACGAAGACGATGACCAACCCGAGCACGACGATGATTGCGATCGTCACCCAAGCCTCTCAGTACCCACTTTCCCCGGGCAAAACCACCAAAGGCGATTAGTCCGATCAGCGCGATTATCAGCCCGAGCCAGACGCTCCAGAAGGTCGCGACGACGATCCCGATGATGACGAGGATCCCTCCTAATGAGATACCGCCGATTCCCTTACGCTAACCATGCACGTCTCCTTTCCGTGTCACCCTCCCCCGGCGCGAGAGAGACGTGTTCTCCGTCTTCAGACCGGCTTGGCGGGCCACGTGCCATCCTGGGTGGGGCAAGCAACGGCCGCTGCCGGCGACATCCGCCTACGGGTAATCCTCGCGACAAGGGCCCGCCGAAGCGGGCCCTCGTCGGATCCAGCACCGAGGGATCGCTCGCACCCAACCCATGGGGGGGGGCGTACGTGCCGTCGGAGCGCCAATCGCAACCGTGGACCCCGTCTTGGGCAAAGAACAAGAGCGTCCCGCCGACGTTCGTGGGGGTGGAGTGGGACATCGAAGTTTCGGGGGCCGGGATCGATGTCCGGACGAGCCGCGTCCCCTTCCGGGTGCCGTCGGAGCGCCACAACTCCTGGCCGTGGGTCTTGTCGCCAACGACGAAGAACGGGGTCCGGCAGACTCCTTATCCCGAGGCGGGGAGCGATCACCGCGTGTGAGAGAAGCGACGTGCCTTACTGGTCTCGCGTGAAAGCAAAAGGCTGTCGCTTTCGCGCAAAGCAGAAGCGAAGGCCTGGCCGTTCACGTTTGGACTCAAGGCCGCAACTCGCATGCTCCCCCACGGGTGTTACCAGAGGGAGGAAGGCAAACAAGCTTCAGCGGCCGTGAAAAGGGGAAGCGGATGACGAGGAGAGCAGTCGCGTGCGTGTTGGCGACCATGTTGCTCGGCGCGCTCGTGGTGCCAACCCTGGCGCTCGGCGCACGGACCGGGGTCACGATCCACCACAAGCACAAGTTCACCTTCTACGGCTACGTCTTCAGCCCGAAGCCCCAACAATGCGCCAAGGCTCGCAAGGTTCGGCTCTTCAAGCAGAAAGGCAAGAGGCAGAATCGACAGCGCGACCTGCACATCAATTCATCGTCAGCCGTACACAAGGTCGATGGCAAGTACAAGTGGACAGCCAACCTGCGCGACCCGAGGTTCAAGCACGGCCGCTACTACGCCCGCGTCGGCAAGATCCCCGGCTGTCGACGCGATACCAGCCGCACGATCGAGATCGACGTCCGGTAGCCGGCCGAAAAGCCCGTCGGGCCGTGAAGAGCGACGGCGCTGTCGCTTCTGGCGCAAAGCAGAAGGCCGCTACTCCTGCCGTCCGGCGGATCGCGGGACCTGCGGACGGCGGCATAGCATCTGGGCCACCGGATGTCCACTCTCCTGATCGCACTGGGAGCCACCGCATGTGCTTACGCGGTGGCGGTCCTCGCGCTGTTCTTGGCCGGGCGTCGTACGGCTGCGCGGGAACTGGCGATGTTGCTCCCAAACCTGGCGCTGCTGTTCAAGGGCTTGATCGGAGATCCGCGTGTGCCGCGACGCTCGAAGGCGCTCCTGTTATTCGGTCTCGCCTGGTTTGCCTCACCGATCGATTTGATCCCCGAGTTCATCCCGTTCCTCGGGCCGCTGGACGATGCGGTGGTCGCCGCGCTAATCCTGCGGTGGCTAGCAAGGACCGCCGGACGCGAGGTCGTTCGGGACCATTGGCGCGGTGATCAGGCGATCATCGAGAGAGTGCTGCGCTTGGTCTGATTCAGGTTCGAGGTTAAGACGTCGCCGGGCGACGGCGCAGCAGTCGATCGAGGATTCGCTCGTAGATATCGCCTGCCCATGAGGCAAGCCGGTGTAGGGGTCGGCGGACCGGTGGCAGCCATAGAAGCAGCGCGGACGCGGCGCCGATCAGGGCGCCCCCGATCACATCGCTCGGGTAGTGCACTCCGACCGCGACCCGCGCCACCGCGAGCACCGTCGCCATCGCGAGCGCCAGCCAACCCACCTTCCGGCTTCGAAGCCAGATCGAGACCGCGATCGCAAACGCCGCCGTTGCGTGGTCGGACGGAAACGATGGATCGTGTGAGGGCGCGATGAAGAGGTGCGCCGAACCGGGATGGGCTTCGTATGGCCGGGCGCGGTCCCAGAAGTCGGTGATCAAGTGAGCGATACCGAGGGCCAGAAGGGCGCTGAATCCGGCCGCAACTACCCCGTGGCGGGCGTTCTCAGAACGCCACTTGCCAGTCGAGAGAAAGAGGACTGCGAGCAGTGCGATGAAGAAGTACTGAGCATCCTGAGCGAAGAAGCGCAGCACATCCTCGAACGCATCGTGATGGAACGCGAAGCCATTGAGAGCTTTGTAGAGAGTCAGATCCATCGGCCGAGCGTTAGATCGCGCCCTGCGTCTGCCCCGGCCCTCCGCGAGGGCCACTGCCGCGAACCTTAGCGTTCAGGCTCCGACGATCCGCACTTCTGCTTTCGCGTGAAAGCGAAAGCTGTGCACGTGAGGTCGGGACAGACACATCCAGCGGCGGAGCGGCTGGGGTCAGTAAAAGCGCTCTGCTTGCGAGCGTCGTCGTGTCCATGCCGAGAACGATACACAGCGCTGACAGCCTGACTTGCTCAACTTATCTGTCGGCGAACACCTGCCTTACCGATCTGTTACCGTTGGCGGCACCATGCAGGAGCAATTTCCTTGGTCGATCAACGCATGGGACAAGAGTGCCGCCGACCTCCGAGTCGTGGCGCTCGACTCCGACTACGCGGTGTCTAAAGCGTTTCGTCGCGATGACGAGTCGCGACGGACGATGGATTGAACTCAAGGTCGAAGTAGACGACCGTGGCAAGCCACAGTGCCTTGGGATCACGGTGCGCAATATGGACGAAGGCGATGAGCCGTTGTCCAGCACGAGTCTCCGAAAGGTTCCTCTTGCCCGCCTTCTCCGCGAAGCGACGAGCGCCGCAGGCCTCCGATTCAGGGGAGGTGCTCCCAGGGTCATGATGGCTCCCGACGAGCGGGCCGAGTTCTACAAGCGGCACGTCAAGGACCCACGGCGTCCCCGTCGCGGCTCACCGGTCAGCGACGGTGACTTGCGGGAGGTCGCCAAGCTTTACCGCACCGCATACGAGCGCGATGACCCGCCGACGCGCACGATCGCCGACACGATGCACGTATCGCGCCCCACGGCTGCGAGGTGGGTCGGGAAGGCACGCGAGCGCGGGTTCCTCGGCAAAGCCAAGCGTGGACAGGCAGGGGAGGCAAGCTGATGCGCGGCTCAATCTTCAAGCGCGGCAACCTCTGGACGGTTCAGATCGAGCGCGACCGCGACCCACTCACCGGCAAGCGCCGGCGCGAGCTCCACAGCTATCGGACGAAGCGTGAAGCCGAGGAGGCCCGGGTCGAGATTCTCTCGCGGCTGCAGCGCGGCGAGTACGTCGGCGCCGTCGAAGCTCACCTTCGGCGACTTCCTGCTCGACCGCTGGCTGCCGACCCGGGCGAGCCAACTGGCGCCGTCGACGCTTCGAGTCCTATGCCGGCAACGTCCGGCACCACATCGTCCCGGGGATCGGCTCAGCGCGGCTACAGGGGCTCTCAGCGGACGTGCTGACGCGCTTCTACGGCGAGCGGCTCGCTTCCGGTCTCAGCGCCCGGACGGTGCGCTACCTGCATTCGATTGTCCACAAGGCATTGGCCGACGCGCTCGCGTGGGGGCTCGTGGTGCGGAACGTCGCCGACGCCGCATCCCCGCCGTCGAACAAGGCCGCGAAGCCACCGCCGCCGAAGACCTGGACGGCGTCTGAGCTGCGGGCCTTCCTCGCGGCGACCGCTGGCGACCGGATGCACCCGCTGTGGCGGACGCTCGCCAGCACCGGAGCTCGGCGCGGTGAAGCCCTGCGGATGACGTGGGGCGACCTCGACCTCGACGCGGCGACGGTGGCGATCCCGGTCACGAAGTCCGGCCACGGGCGCCAGGTGGCGCTCGACGCCGACACCGTGGCCGTCCTGCGCGAGCACCGCAAGCGCCAGGTCGGCGAGCGGCTCGCGTGGGGACCCGCCTATCGCGCCGGCGATTACGTGTTCACGCGCGAGGACGGCAAGCCCTACGCGCCCGACTACGTGACCCGGGCGTTTCGCGAAGCGGTCGCGCGAGCCGACGTCCCGCGGATCCGGTTGCACGACCTGCGCCACACCTGGGCGAGCCTGGCGTTGGCGGCCGGCGTCAATCCGAAGGTCGTCTCCGAGCGGCTCGGCCACGCCACGGTGAGCTTCACGCTCGACACCTACTCGCACGTGATGCCCGGGCTGCAAGAGGACGCCGCTGAGCGGGTCGCGGCGACGATCCGCAATGGCTGATGAGAGGCACTCAGCAGTCAGAAGGCGCCACGGCTGTCAAAGCCGAGCCAGCGTTGAAGGGGCGATCAGGTCCCGCCTCTCTGAAGAGGAGGAGGCCATGCCGAGCGATCGCATCGAGTTTGTTGCACCAGCGAGTCTTCAAGACACCCACGACGCTTGTCGTCGCGCAGCGGACATGAATCGGTGGTCTGTCCAAACTGATCAGCCGAATCGTCTTCAGCTCAGGCAAGGAACGGGAATGCAGGGGCTGACAAACACCTGGCCAGTAAAGATGGACGTCAGCCTCGCTCCTGCCACTGAAGGATCCACGACAGTTAGGGCCGACGGGCGCGTGGGGGGTTTCGGACCAATTCAGAGCGCGGCGCTCGACTAACGCGCTCAATACTCTGCAAAGCAACGTCCTAGCCGCGCTTCAACAGGCCCAGCGTCCCCACGATGCTGGGGCCGATGCCGGACACATGATGAGGCCGACGCCGGACACGAGCCAAAGCCAGGCAGGCTGGTACTCCGACCCCCTCGGGGAGGAGCGCGAGCGGTGGTGGGAATGGGGGAGACTGGACGAACAACGGTTCGCCGCTAGCGTGCGTCGCGGCTGCAATGGGCTGCAGTTCGGCCCCTCCCCCGAAACCGCGACGCTAGAAAGTCCCTGCAAACGATGAGGCACCGCTACCGGGATTCGAACCCGGGTTTCCGGACTGAGAATCCGGCGTCCTAGTCCCCTAGACGATAGCGGCGGGTAGGCGGGCGAGGATAGCAACGGGCAGCCCGATTTGCCGCTTGAAAATCCGGGGTTTAGAGGTGCGGCTGAGAGGATTCGAACCCCCACGTCCTTTCGGACACGGGGACCTGAACCCCGGGCGTCTACCAGTTCCGCCACAGCCGCGTGAACGCCCAAATCTAGCGTCTCCACTGCTTGACCCCAACGTGCTCGACCATGACGGCGACGCTGGTCGGCGATTGATCCGAACCCTCGGGCTTCGGCGCGGACTTCTGGGGGTGCATCCTTGGAATTTGCAGGGAATCTGCGCGCGCGGGTAACGTTTGTGGCAAAAGTGAAACGGGGATGTGACGAATGAGGGTTGGGCTCGTTCTCGGCGCCGGGGGAATTCAGGGCGGCGCGTGGCTCACCGGCGGGCTCGACGCGCTCGCCGAGCGAGACCGGCTGGGATCCCGCCGCCGCAGAGTACGTCGTCGGGACCTCCGCCGGCTCGATGATCGGCGCCCTCTGCGCCTCCGGTGTCCCGCCCTGGTTCATGGTCGCCCACTCCCGCGGCGAGACGTTCCGGAGCGTCGACGACGCGCGCGGCCGCCCGGCATCGGAAGCCAGCCGCTCCGCCGGTGCGGAGTTTCGGCTCCAGCGGACGCTGGCCTCCGATCGGTCCCGGCTCCTGGCGGCTCGCCCTCCGCACGCTCGCCCAACCCGCACCGCTACACGCCCGCCACCGTCGCCACCGGCTGGCTCCCGCGCGGCGTCTTCTCGGTCGACGGCCTCAAGGACACGATCCGAAGCGTGGTCCCAGCTGGCTGGAGCCCCCATCCCGAATCTGTGGATCGTGGCCTGCGACTACGCGACCGGCCGTCGCGTCCCCTTCGGCCGCGCCGGCGCGCCACGCGCCGACCTCGCCGACGCCGTCGCTGCCTCCTGCGCCATCCCGGGCCTCTACCACCCCGTGACGATCGCCGGTCGCCGCTACGTCGACGGCGGCATCTACTCGACATCGAACGCCGACATCCTCCGGAATCAGGGCCTCGACCTGGTCATCTGCCTGAACCCCACCTCCACCCTGCACCCCATCCGCGCCGTCAACCCGCGCGACGCCTTCAACCTCGTCTTCCAGCGCGCATCCGGGCCGGCGGCTCGGCATGAGGCCAAGAAGCTGCGCGCGGCCGGAATCGACGTCGTGCTGATCCAGCCCCTCCGCGAGGACCTCGAGGCAATGGGGCCGAACCTGATGCGCAGTGGCAACCGCAACAAGGTCATCGAGGTCGCCCGCCGCACCGTCGCCCGCCAGCTCGCCGAGCCACGCAACCGCGAGCTCCTGACCGCCCTTCCCCCGGCCCACCCGAGAAGGTGCACCGGCCCAACCGGACCGCCGTCCGAGTGGCCCCCGCTCGCAGAGCTTCAGCGCCGGCGTGCCGCGTAGCGCTACACGTCGAAGCTCTCTCCGACCAGCTCCTCGCTCAGCGCCCATAGCCGTCGCCGAGCCTCGGCGTCGTACGCCTGCGGATGGGGTGCACCCTCCTCCAGCTGGTCGAAGTAGCGCCCGCTGACCCCGTCCAGCTCGGGATCAGCGACCAGGCGCTTGAGCGCCTCGACCCCCTCGGCCACATCGCTCAGGACCGCCCGAAGCTTCCCCGCACCATCTGCGTGTCCATCAGCGTGGCCGGGTGAAGCGCGTTCACGGTCACGTCACCCGCACCCGCCTCCCGCAGGCGCTCGGCCAGCTCGAACGTGAACATGATCTGCGCCAGCTTGCTCTGGCTGTACGCCAGGAAGCCGTCGTAATCACTCGTCTCGGCCATCAGATCATCGAGGTCGACCGGCGCCTGCCCGATGGAGGCGACGTTGACGATGCGAGCGGGCGCCGAGCGCCGCAAGCAACGGAAGGAGCTTCGCCGTCAGCAGGAAGTGGGAGAGGTAGTTGACCGCGAAGGTGAGCTCGAATCCGTTTCGACTCATCGCGCCGCTCGTCCATCACCGCGACGCCCGCGTTGTTGACGAGGACATCGAGGCGCTCGACATCCCGCTCGACGCACCGAGCCAGCAGGCGGACCTGCTCCAGCGAGCCTAGATCGGCCAGCAGGCCCCGAGCCGGCGCACCCCGGTCGGCACCCAGCTTCGCGAGCGCGCGCTCGAGCTTCTGCTCGGAGCGGCCATGAACCAGCACGTTCCCGCCCCGCCGCGCGAGCGTCTCCGCCGTGGCCTCCCCGAGCCCGTCAGTGGAGCCCGTGATCAGGATCGTCTGCTCGTCGAGCGGCCGCACGAGCACGGACGCTATTAGGTGCCGCCGCGAAGGCCCAGCGGCCCCCCGCCGCATGACGGTGCCGAGCGGAGGGCGCTCCGAGAATGCTCGGTGAGGTCGCCCTCCGACTCGTCTCCCTCTCAGCACTCGGTCGGGCGGAGCTTCATGCGCTGCTCCCGCTGAGGGCACCGGCTCGCCGCCTGCGATGGGCGGCCATCCAGGCTGCTGACGCGAGCAGCATCAAGCCGAGGGCGGCCGCGGCACCGACCGCGGCGTCGCCCCAGTCGAAGCGGTCCGCGGCCGTGCTCACCGGACCGCCATCCAGGACGGCGACGAAGGGCACCGCCTCCGAGCCGTCGCGGTGCAGCACCGGACCGCTCGAAGACGCGTAGGGCTCGTTGCTCACGTCGCTCACGAACGCCACCGCCTTCGAGCCGTCGCGGTGCAGCGCGTGGCCCGAGGCCGGAGCGGCGAGTGCGGCAATCGTGCATGCGGCGAGGCCTGTGATGATCAGTCGTTTCCAGGTCGAGATGCTCATCTGCGTCTCCTTTCGCATCGCGAAGCAGAACATCAATGGGCGAAGCATCCGCCGGGGCGCTGAAATCTCGCTGAAACGCATCCGCGATCCGGCTATGGGCGGCTTTGAAGGAGCCGATACCGGTGGTACGTTGCGCCAGAGGAGAGGGGGGAATTGGAATTCCAGATCCTCGGACCGCTCGAGGTGCGTGGTGATGCCGCGCCCGTGACCTTGGGTGCGGCGAAGCAGAGGACGTTGCTCGCGATCCTGTTGGTCCATGCGAACGAGGTCGTCGCCACGGATCGCCTGATCGAGGAGCTGTGGCCCGAGCCCCCGAAGACGGCGGCCAACGCCCTTCAGGTCAACATCGGGAAGCTGCGTAAGGCGCTCGACCCCGGCCGCTCGCCGGGATCTCCCGGGGAGCTGCTCGTCACTCGGGCTCCGGGTTACATCCTGCGCGTCGAGCCTGACGAGCTGGACGCGGATCGGTTCGAGCGCCTGCTCAGCGAGGGCAGGAGCGCACGCCAGGCCAACGACCCCGAGGCCGTCGCAGCCACGCTGCGCCGGGCGCTCGACCTGTGGCGGGGCCCGGCCCTCGTGGACTTCGCCTATGACCCGTTCGCTCAGGCCGAGATCGCGCGCCTGGAGGAGCTGCGCCTGGATGCCGTGGAGGAGCGCGCGGAGGCGGACCTCGATCTCGGCCACGCGGGTGAGCTGGTGGGTGAGCTCGAGTCCCTGATCAGGGACAACCCGCTGCGAGAGCGCCTGCGCGGACAGCTCATGCTCGCCCTCTACCGCTCCGGACGCCAGGCCGACGCCCTGGAGGTCTATCGGCAGACCAGCCAGACCCTTCGCGATGAGCTGGGGCTGGCTCCGAGCCGAGGCCTTCAGCGACTTCAGACGGCCATCCTCCGCCAAGAGCCGACCCTCGACGTGTCGATCGAGCCGTCGGCACGGACGCAGCGTTCGGAGCCAGGGGAAGAGGAGGCCGCCCCGGCTGAAACCGACATCCGAAAGACGGTGACCGTCCTGGTGGCGCGGAGGCCGAGCGTCCGCGGCATGGATCCGGAGGCCCTCAGCCGCGAGGACCGGCGCTTCGGCGCGCAACTCGGACGGATCGTTGGCCGCTACGGCGGGGTGATCGCCAGCACCCTCGGCGACGAGGTGATGGCCGTCTTCGGGGCTCCGCGGGCCCACGAGGATGACGCGTTCCGGGCCGCATGTGCGGCGGTGGAGATCCGTGATGCGTCGTCTCGCGATGAGGTCACCCCGGCGGCGACTCCACGCGCCGGCATCGCCACCGGCGAGATCCTGGCGAGCGGCTCCGGCGCCGGGCCGCTTGCGGTGGTCGGAGAGCCGGTGACCACGGCGGGAGAGCTCCACAGGGCCGCCGGAGCCGGGGAGATCCTCCTCGGCGAGGAAACGGAGCGTCTAATTCGCGAGCAGGCCGGCCTCGAGCTCGTCGCGACGGCGGCAGGTCCGGCATGGCGACTGGACGACCTGAGGCGAGGACGCCCCGCCGTCGGGTCGTTGAAGTCGGCGCTCGTCGGTCGGGATGCCGAGCTCGGCCGGCTCCGAGATGCGTCCGAGCAGGTCATCCGCGCGGGCACGCTCGGCCTGTTCACGATCCTCGGGGCGGCGGGGATTGGGAAATCGAGGCTCGCGCAGGAGTTCGGCGGGGAGGTCTCCGACAGCACGATCGTCGTCGTCGGCCGCTGCGTCCCCTACGGGGAGGGGATCACCTTCTGGGCGCTCCGTGAGATCGTCGGCCAGCTCACGGCCGGCGATGCGCTCACCGACGGACAGGAGGCTCGGACGATCGCGGCGGGGCTTCAGGATGCGATCGGCGGCGGTTCGGTCGAACGCGAGGAGATTTTCTGGGAGACTCGCCGGCTCTTCGCGACGCTCGCCCGGGAGCGGCCGCTGGTCGTCTTCTTCGAGGACGTTCACTGGGCCGAGCCCACCTTCCTCGACCTGGTGGAGTATCTGGCGGAGAGGACTCCGGATGCTCCGATCCTGCTGGTTTGCATCGCCCGCCCGGAGCTACTCGAGCAGCGACCCGACTGGGCCCGCGAAGGACGGAATACGGGATCACTGGAGTTGGAGCGCCTTCCGGATCGCGAGTGCGAGGCGCTGATTGTCAACCTCGCTCGGGACCTGGCTAAGGAGACGAAGGACCGAGTGCTCGAGATCGCCGAGGGAAACCCCCTCTTCATCGAGCAGCTCGTCGCCATGCTCACCGAACGGCACGGCTACGAGGGCGAGCTGTCGATTCCCCCGACGATCGACGCGCTGCTCCAGGCGCGCCTCGACCGGCTCGGGCCCGGCGAGCGGGCCGTGATCTCGCGAGCCGCCGTCATCGGAAAGGAGTTCTCCGCCGAGGCCACGCTCGATCTGCTGCCCGAGGATGCCCGGGCATTCGGCCTGCGCCATCTGGAAGGCCTGGCGGCCAAGGAGTTCATCGATCCTGCTCGAGCGCCTAGGACCGACGAATTTCGCTTCCGTCACATTCTGATCCAGGAGGCGGCCTACCGCGCAACTCCCAAGAGCCTGCGGGCTGATCTTCACGAGCGCTTCGCCAATTGGATCGAGGGGCCGGCTCGGGATGGAGCGGATGAGGCGTCGGAGCTCGCGGGCTACCACCTCGAGCAGGCATTTCGATACCGGGCCGAGCTGGGCGCCGTCGGCGAGCAGGAGCTCGTGCTCGCGCACCGGGCCGGGGAGCGTCTCGCGGCCGCCGGCCAGCGCGCGTTCCGGCGCGGGGACATGCCGGCGACGGTGAACCTGCTCGGTCGAGCCGCCGCGCTGCCAACCCCCAGGGGCGGCCCCGCCCTCGCAGGGCTGCCCGAGCTGGGCTACGCACTGTTCGAGATCGGCGAGGTGGATGAGGCGAGTGCCGTACTCGCGGACGCGCGTGAGCGGGCACGGGCAGACGGAGATCGCCTTGTCGAGTGGCGGGTAACGATCACGCGGCCGCGCATCGAGATGTACCGCGATCCCCGAGGCATAGACCTGGACGCTCTGACGGTGGAAACGGAAACGGCGATCGACGTACTCCGCGGGCTCGAAGACGAGACCGGGCTGGCGCGAGCGTACATGGTCCTGTCCGACCTTCATTGGAGCAAGGGAAGGCTTCGCGAGACGATCGATACGGCGACCCTGGCGGCGGACTACGCCCGCCGCGCCGGCAATCGCCGCGAGGTCGGGTGGGCGCTCGGACAGAATGCCCTCTGTGCGATCCACGGTCCGATACCGGTGAATGAGGGCCTCGCCTGGCTCGAGCGACTCCTCCAGGGCGAGCCGGAGAACCGCACACTCGATGCGAACCTGTCGGGGTTCGTCACGATGCTCGAGGCGATGAGCGGCCGGTTCGATGAGGCCCGCCGGCACATCGACGAGAGCCGCGCGCTGGCGCGGGACCTCGGCCTGATCTGGCAGGCATCGGTCCAGGAACTGCTGAGCGGGTACATCGAACTGATGGCCGGCAACCCGGTGGCGGCTGAGCGCGAAATGCGAGCGGCCGCCGAGGGCTTTCGCGAGATTGGTGAGGGCTGGTTTCTCTCGGTCACCGCGGTCGACCTGCTTCGCACGATCTACGAGCAGGGACGCTACGAAGATGCCTTTGCACTGCTCGAAACCGTCGACGAGACGCCCGGTCCTGATTGCGAGTGGCTGGTCAAGCGCAGGGGCGTTCCCGCGTGCCTGCTCGCCCGTCACGGCCAGATCGAGGAAGGCGAGCGGCTCGCCCGGGAAGGCGTAGCGATCGCGGCGGACAGCGAGTTCGTCGTGCTTCACGCCGATGTCCTCCTCGACCTGGCCGAGGTGCTCGAGCTCGCCGGCAGGCCGGAGGAAGCACGAGAGGCTACCGCCGAGGCCGTGAGCATCTACGAACGCAAGGGGAACGTCGCCGCCGCGAGGAAGGCACGCGGATCGGTCACCGCAACCTCGGGCTGACTCGCGGCGTTGCCGAACAGATATC
The DNA here is from genome assembly GCA_963797665.1 of uncultured Actinomycetes bacterium. Classification (GTDB taxonomy): domain Bacteria; phylum Actinomycetota; class Thermoleophilia; order Solirubrobacterales; family 70-9; genus AC-56. Next base: position 12,502 of record CAWCQE010000029.1, read on the forward strand.
CCGGCCCTTTCACGGTCGTTTCATCGTCGGAACCTACGGTGGCGCCTCCCATTCCCCCGATACACGGAGGTAGACAGTGAACAACAGGCTCAAGGGCGGACTCATCGCTGCCGCGGCCGTCGCGGCGCTCGCCGGCGGCGGCGCGGCCATCGCCGACGCGACCGGCGGCGGTGACGACGGCAGCGGCCAGCCGATCACGGGAAGTGCGCTCGACAGGGCGAAGGCGGCGGCGCTGCATGAGACCGGCGGCGGTCAGGTCAGCGCGACGGAGGTTCGCGACGAAGAGGGCTATTACGAGGTCGAGGTGACTCGATCTGACGGAAGCCAGGTCGACGTGCACCTCGATCGCGGCTTCAACGTCCTCGACTCGCAGTCGGACGGCTCCAGCTCCGACGAGGGCAACGGCGGCAACTGATCCGTCCCGGCGCGGCCCCGTTGCCGCGTCGCAGCGAACCGCATGGTGGCCCCGGGGGTTGCCCACGGCGTGACCCCCGGGGCTGCCGCTCGATGCCCGGCGTCAAGACCGCGGGTTGGACCCGCCGCCCGGCGCCGCGGCCGCGGCAGTGGCATCGCGGGCCTTGAAGTACTCCTCGCCCTCGATGCCCACACGCGGCAGGCGCGACAGTCGGCGCGGCAGCCACCAGTTGCGGTTTCCGAGCAGCACCATCACCGATGGCACGAGCACGCACCGCACGATCGTTGCGTCGATCGCGATCGCGGCCGCCAAGCCCAGCCCAAACTCCTTGACCACCGGTTGGCCGTTGAGGATGAAGCTCGTGTAGACGGAGACCATGATCAGCGCCGCCGACGTGATCACCCGCGCGCTCACGGCCAACCCGTCGACGACCGCCTCGTGGTTGTTCCCCGTCTCCTCGTAGTGCTCCCGTATCCGGCTGAGCAGGAAGACCTGGTAGTCCATCGAGAGCCCGAACAGGATGGCGAACATCATCAGGGGCACGTAGCTCACGATCGGCGTCGCCCCTCCGTCGACACCGAGCAGGCTGGCCCCGTGCCCCTCTTGGAACACGAACGTGAGCACGCCGTACGACGCCCCCACCGACAGCAGATTCATGAGCGCCGAGGTGATCGGGACGATGACCGAGCGGAACGCGATCAACAGGAGAATCAGGCTGAGCGCGATCACGACCGCGATCACTAGCGGGAGCTTCTCGCTGATCCGGGAGGCGAGATCGATGTAGGAGGCGGTCTGGCCGCCGACATACGTGGTGAGCGTCGTTCCCTGATCGGCCTTGGGAATCACGGTGTCGCGAAGGTCGTTCACCAGATCGGCGGTGGAGTCGGCGGCCGGCGCGGTCGTGGGGATGACGCTGAAGGACGCGGCGCTTCCGGACTGGTCGACGACCGCCGCCGAGACGTCCTTCACGCCCTTGGTCTTCCCGATCTGGTTCTGGAGGTGGACGAGGCGCGGATCGCTCTCCTTCGTCTTCAGGAACTGCTCCTGCTGCTGCGCCTGCTTCTGCTTCTTGGTCGGCGGCTGCGACTTCACCTGCTGTTCGGCCTCGGACTGCGCTTCGGTTGGCGGGACACCCTCCGCCTCCAGCTGAGCGGTCGTCTGCTGGACCGCCTGCTGCTCCTGCTTCTGCTGCTGGGACTGAAGCTGGTTCAGCTTCTTCTGGTCCTTGTGCGCGGGGTCCGAGCCGAAATCCACCGCGATCAGGAGCGGGCCGTTGACCCCTGGGCCGAAGCCCTTGCGCAGCAGGTCGTACGCCTGGCGCACGGTGGTGTCCTTCGGCATCTGCCCATTGTTCTGCTGGCCGAGCTCGAGGTTCAGCACCGGGATGGCCAGGACGAGCAGGATCGCGATCGCGACGAGCATCGCCGGGATGGGGTGACGGCCGATGAAGCGCGCCCAGCGGGCCCAGCCATGCGGCCGGTGATCGTGCGGGGGTGGCTTCAGGAACGGGACCCGCAGCGAGTCGATCCGCTTTCCCATGATCGCCAGCAGCGCCGGGATCAGGGTGATCGCCGTCAGGATCGCGATCAGGACCACGACCGCGGCCGAGTAACCCAGTGCGCTCACGAGCGGGATCTGGGCCACGGCCAGAGAAACCAGGGCGATCACTACGGTGCTGCCCGCGAACACGACCGCGCCGCCCGCCGTGGCCACGGCACGCCCCGCGGACTCCTCCACCGGGAAGCCCTGCTCCATGAACCCCTTGTGGCGGGTGACGATGAACAGCGCGTAGTCGATCCCGACCCCAAGACCGAGCATCGTCCCCAAGGTCGGGCCCACCGTCGGAACCGAGATCCCGTGCCCCAGGAGGCCGATCGCCGCGAGACCGGTGCCGACGCCGACGAGCGCGGTCAGGATCGGCAACGACATCGCCGTCACCGTGCCGAACATGTACAGACAGGATGAACACGGCCGCGATCAGGCCGATCAGCTCGCTCGACTCCACGTCGGGCTTGGACACCGCGTTGCCCAGGTAGCCGCCGTTGGCGATCGCGAAGTTCGCGTCGGTGGCCGGCGATTCGTGATCGATGATGTCCTGGGCCTGCTCCTCGGTCAGGTCGGCCTGGCTCACGCCGATGGTCAGCGAGACGTAGCCGACCTTCTCGTCCTTGCTCAGGAACGACGAGCCCGCCGAGCTGAGCGGGCTCACGGCCTTGGTCACGTGGGGCGCCTTCTTCAGCGGACTTGACGGTGTCCCTGACCACCTTGGAGTTCGCCGGCGAGGTGAGGCTTGCCGTGAGGCGCCTCCATGACGACGGGGTTGGTGCCGTTCGCCTGCTTCGGGAGCGTGGCGTCGAGAAGATCCTGAGCGTTGGTCGAGCCGGTCCCCGGGAGCGTTAGGTCGTTGCTGGTGTTCCTGCCGAAGTGGTTCGCCAGCAGGACGGTCACGATCAGCACCGCGACCCAGACCGGGAGCACCACCCACTTGTGGCGGACGCAGGTGCGGCCGATTGCGTAGAGCGCTGCGCTCATCGGCTCCCGATTGCCGGCTGATGACCTTCTATCACCGGTGCTCCCAGTCTCATTCCGACGCCTCCGTGCGCCGCGCGGAGCCTACCCGGCCCCGCGGCGCCAGCGGCGTCAGCCGAGCCAGTCGGCGATGAGCAGGCCGACCTCCTCGCCGGCGTCCTCCTGCAGGAAGTGGGAGGCGTTCTCGATCTTCGTCGGCGGCTTGACCCCCATCAGGTCCGCGAACGCCTCCCCGACCCTGAACGGCAGCACCGGGTCGGAGTCCGCCCAGAGGACGAGCATCGGCCGCTCATCGGCCTGAAGCGCCTCCTGAGCCCTCTTGCCCGCAGCCGCACCCGGCATCTCGGGCGAGGTCGGGAGGATCAGCGGAAAGGCCCTGGCGCCGGCCTTCGATTCGCTTGTCGGGTACGGAGCCTCGTACGCCGCGGCCACCCGGTCGTCGATCCCGCGGGCGCAGGCGTTCCGCACCAGCAGGTCGATCGGCAGGTCCTCGGTCCGCTCGACGAAGTCGCGGAACCTCCACCACGCGTCCGACATCGGCTGCTCGCCCGTGAACAGCCCGGTCTCCATCACGACCATTCGCGTGATCCGATCGGGATGCTCCGCCGCGAGCCGCAGGCCGATCGGCCCGCCCCAGTCGTGGACGACGATCGTCACCCTGCGGAGGTCGAGCTCCTCGAACAACGACGCCATCAGCTCGGTGTGGCGATCGTAGGAGTACCAGTCGACCTCCGTGGGCTTGTCGGATCGCCCGAAGCCCGCGTAGTCCGGGGCGATGCAACGGTACCCGGCGTCCCGAACCGGTGGGATGACCTTCCGCCACAGGAACGACCACGTGGGCTCGCCGTGGAAGAACACGACGGGCGGCCCGTCGCCCTCGTCGATGTGGCAGATCCGCAGGCCGTCCAGCTCGCGGTAATGCGGCTCGAACGGGAAGTCCGGAAGCCCCTCGAACCGCTCGTCCGGGGTGCGGACGAGACCGCTCATGAGGCGGCGATCGCCGCGGCGGTGCGGTGCGCGAGGGCCATGATCGTGACCATCGGGTTGACGCCGGAGGCGGTGGGAAAGCGCGCTCGCGTCGCCGATCCACACGCCCTGGATGTCGTGGAGCTCGCCCAGAGGGTTCGCGACGCTCGTCTCCGGATCGCGCCCCATGCGGCAGCTGCCCATCTGGTGCGCGGTGAAGATGCCGAACTCTCGCGGGGCCAGCGAGTGCGTCGTGACCGCCTCGATGAAGGCCTCGAGGTCGTCGCCGCGCTCCCAGGTCGGGGCGGTGCGCCCGATGCTCACGATCCGCTCGGCGCCCGCCGCCTCGTGCAGCCGGATCAGCTCCGCGAGCCCGCGGCGGAAGTTTCGGATGTCGAGCTCGTCCGAGAGCGGATAGCTGACCACCGGGTTACCCGCCGCATCGATGGTCACCCGACCGTGGCCGCGGTCGCGGGTCAGGTTGATGAAGGGGGCGCAGCGGCTCCAGTCGAGCATCCGCTCCTTGTGGTCGCGGCCGGACCGCCACGGCGTCGCGGCGGCGAAGAGCCCGGTCGTCGACTGCGCCGACTCGACGAGGAAGCCGTAGCCGTCCTCGAGGTCGCGAACTCGTGCGACATCGCGGCCTGCGGCGGGCCCCACCACCAGCGCTGGTCGTCCGCGTAGACGCCGGTGACCGCGCTCGTGGGATGCAGCCGCAGGAAGTCGCCCACCGCCGGCCCGCCGATCCCCGAGCGCAGGAGCAGGGCCGGGGACTCGATCGAGCCGCCCGCGACGACGACGACCGGCGCCCGCACCGTCACGGGGACGGGCGCTCCATCGGCAGCCGGCCGCGTCGGGGTCGATCCAGAGCCGCCTCGACGCCCGCGGCGCGCCCGCCCTCGATGAGGATCCGCTGCGCGCGGCAGTTGGCGACCAGGTCGGCGTCCTCGCCCGGCCGCATCGGCCAGGTAGGTCTTCTGGGTCGAGAGCTTCGAGCCCGACTGGTCGCCGAAGCCCATGAAGCCGGCGCTCGGCCGGGTCATAGGTCGCGCGATCGGCGTTCCGAACGATGAGCCGGAAGTCGTAGCCGAGCCTCTCGACACGCCTCCCGCAGCCGCTCGTGTGGACCGTTGAGGTCGCTGCACTCGTCGTTGGCCCCGATGCGCTCAAGCACGGCGTCAAGGTGGCGGTCGAAGTCGGCGCCGTCGAGGCCCTCGAGGCCGAAGTCGCGGGCCCACTCCTCGCGCACCCACGGATGGGTGCGGAGGCTGTTCGTCCAGTTGATGACCTGCCGCCGCCGAGCGTCGAGCCCGCCTGGATCGTGATCTGCCCGTCGGCGCTCGGGAACGGGCCCGCCGTTCAGGTAGTGACGCTGGTAGGCGGGCAGCTCGAGCTGGTCGAAGTCGGCCTCGTTGAAGTAGCCGCCCATCTCGAGCACGCAGACCTGCTTGCCGGCGCCGGCGAGCTCGCCGGCGATCACGCGAGCCGCCGGCGCCGGAGCCGACGACGCAGACGTCTGCCTCGATCACCTCGCCGGCGGCGCTGGGCCGGCGGAGCGGAAGCGGCTTCGGGACGTCCGGCGGGGCCGAGCTGCGGGCCCGGGTAGCCCATGGCGTCCCAGTTCGGGTTGCGGCCGGTGCCGAGGTCGGGAAGCGCGTAGTGGAGCGTCGTCGTCGAGCCCCCGAAGCGGCGTTGATCCCCGCGAGCGCGTCGGGCCCCGAGTCGCTCGAACGCCTGCATGAGCTCCTCGCGCTGCGCGAGCGGCGTCTCCGGCGTCATGCCGTTCTGCGGCGAGCGAATCGAGCAGCTCGCGCAGCCCCTCGATCTGCTCGGCGGGGGCGTTCGACTGGAGCAGCGTGACCTCGATCGCCTCCGGCACGCCGAGGTGCGAGGCGGCCCGGGCCCAAAAGCCCGCCGGATCCGATTCGCCCTCCGGCGGGGAGAGTGACGGGACGAACGTGTCGCAGAGCACGGCGAGCGTCCGGCGCTGCGCGTCGCTGAACAGGTCACTCGTCGCGAGCGCGCCCAGGGTCTGGGCGATCTGCTGCGGTGACCATGCGCCGAGTACGGGGGCATGTGGGCGCTCGCGCTGCGGGCGCGTATCCGGGTGTGATCATCAGCGACTGGCGTTTCGTGTACTTGCGGATGCCGTCGGGGCCGTGGCGGGAGCCGAGGCCAGAGGCCTTCCAGCCGCCCATCGGCAGCTCGAGCGCCACGTAGTTCACCTGCGCGTCGTTGACGCAGCCGACCCCGGCCTCGACCCGGCGCGCGACCGCCTCGCCCCTGTCGGTGTCGCGGGTCCAGACCGACGCCTGGAGCCCGTAGGGCCGTCGTTGGCGAGGCGGATCGCCTCCTCCGCGTCGGCGACCCGCATCACGGGGAGCGTCGGGCCGAACGTCTCCTCGACATGCACCGCATCGAGTGGTCGACGTCGGCGAGCACGGTCGGCTCGAAGAAGAGCCCGGCCCGCGCCCTCGCCCGCCGGCCGCCGGTGACCACCCTCGCGCCCTTGGCGACCGCGTCGTCCACATGGGCCTCGATCAGCTCGATCTGCGGCGGGAAGATGATCGCCCCGACGTCGACGGAGCCGGGCTCGCCCGGCGGTCCCTGCCGCAGCGCGCTCACCTTCTCGGTGACGCGCTGCGAGGAAGTCGTCGTAGACCGGCTCCTCGACGTAGATGCGCTCAACCGAGATGCAGACCTGCCCCGAGTTGTTCATGCCGTAGCGACGGCGGCGTTCGCAGCGCGCTCGAGGTCGGCGTCCGCGAGCACGATCATCGGGTCCTTGCCGCCGAGCTCCAGGCTCACCGGCGTGAGCGTCGCGGCCGCCCGCGCCATGACCTTCTTCCCGGTCTCGACCGACCCGTGAACATGACCATGTCCACCTCGTCGACCAGCGCGGCTCCCGTCTCGCCGCGGCCCGGTCGCCACCTGGAAGACCCCGGGCGGGAGCTCGCACTCGGCCAGCATCCGCGCCATCAGTAGCGACGTCAGCGGCGTCACCTCCGACGGCTTCAGCACGACCGCGTTGCCTGCCGCGAGCGCCGGGATGCAGTCCCCGAACGAGTTGTTGAGGGGATAGTTCCACGGCCCGATCACCCCGACGACTCCGATCGGGGCGTAGCGGACGATCAGCCTTCGACCCCGCACGAACGGCGACGCCGAGTCGACCTCCTCATCAGCCAGGTAGGTCCCTGCCGTCTTCGCCCAGAACTCGAGCGACGAGAGGCCGTACGAGAGCTCCGCGAACTGCGTCTCGTCCACGGGGCGCCCGGTCTCCCCCACGATCGTCGTCACGACGCGCTCGGCATTCGTTGCCATCCAGTTACGCGCAGCGAGGAGCACCTCGGCGCGTCCCTCGAACCCGATCGCCGCCCAGGTGGGCTGCGCCTCGCGCGCAACGGCGACCATCCCGCGGACCTCCTCGGTCCCCAGCTCCGGGACCGTGGCGATGAGCTCCCCCGTCGCCGGGTTCATGACCGGGATCCCGGCCGCCTGGGTGGGAGCCTCCGTCGCTGGGCCCACGGACATCGCAACCGCCAGCCTATAGGGGTGCACACGTCCACCCGGACCGCGCGCGAGGATGTGGCGGTGTCCAGGACCGTCGTCCTCTCCGATCTGCACCTCGGCTCGAGCGGTGGGATCGACCTGCTGCGGCGGCCTGAGTTCCGCGAGCCCCTCTGGGGGGCGCTCGCGGAAGCGGACGAGGTCGTGCTGCTGGGCGACGCCGTCGAGCTTCGCGACCTTCCGCTGGAGGCGGCGATCGAGACGGCCCGCCCTTTCTTCGACGAGCTCGGCAGTGCGTTCGGGGATGGCCGGGTCATCGTCGTCCCGGGCAACCACGACCACCACCTCCTCGACGGGTGGCTGGAGCGCCGCCGGCTCGACGGGGCCGGACCGCTCGGCCTCGAGCAGCGCATCCCGGTCGGAGGGCGGGCCGATCGCCGAGCTGGTAGCGGGCATGGGGCGGGCTCATGTCGAGCTCGCCTACCCCGGCGTGTGGCTTCGCCCCGGCACCTACGCGACCCACGGCCATTACCTCGATCGCCACCTCACCGTACCGAGCTTCGAGCGGCTGGCGGTTGCGGCGGTCGAGCGTGTGATCGGTGGACCGCGCGAAGCAACCGAGGACGACCCCGGGGAGGACGCGGCTCGCGGGTCCGCCTCACCGGCCGACTATGAGCGTGTGGAGGCGCCACTCTACGCGTTCCTGTTCGCGCTGGCGCAGAGCGGCACGCCCGACGAGCGCCTGGGGGGCGTGAACCCGTCGGCCCGCGTCTGGCAGGCGGTCGGGGGCGGCTACGGGCGAGCGGCGCGGATCCGGGGACTACTGCTCGGCTCGGTCGCCCTCCCCGGTGCCGTCGGGGTAGCCAACAGCCTCGGGCTGGGACCCGTGAAGTCCGACCTCTCGCCCGGGGCGATCACGCGCGCCGGGCTTGCCGCCATGGGCGACGTCGTGCACCGGCTCGGCATCGACGCCGACCATGTCGTCTTCGGGCACACTCACCGACGTGGGCCGCTGCGGGCCGAGGACGGGTGGCGCCTCGAGGACGGCACCCGCCTCTGGAACACCGGCAGCTGGATCCACGCGCCGTGGCTGGTCGGCAAAAGAGCCGCCGACAGCCCCTACTGGCCGGGCACGGTCATCGTCATCGAGGACGGTCGCGATCCGCGACCGCGGAACCTCCTCGAGGATCGGACCAGGGAGGAGCTTCGAGCGTCTAGGCGGCGGCCTTGACGTTCACCGCCTTCGGGCCCTTGGGGCCGTCCTCGGACTCGAACTCCACCTTCATGCCGTCGGTCAGCCCGCGCGCGCCGTCCGATAGGCGCGGTCTGATGGACGAACAGATCCTGTCCGCCCTCGTCGGGGGTGATGAAGCCGTAGCGCTTCTCCTCGTTGAACCACTTCACAGTGCCAATTGCCATACGCCCTCCGCGTTACTCGGTCCTTGTATGCCGCGGAACTGCCTGACCTGGATTGCCGTTCAGCTGCCGCTTCATCTCACTTGTGTTGTCGCCCAAACGGGCATGTAAGCAAGGTAACACCGCAATGACCCGGCGTGTGCGGATTCTGAGGCTAGGGGACACCTAGCGCGGAGCCGGCGGGCCGGTGATCGCGCGGATGACCAGCAGGAGGAGCACCGAGCCCGCGATCGCGATCAGCCAGGTGCCGAGGTCGAAGAAGTCGCCGATGTGACCGATGTCGAGCGCGCTCGCGATGAAGCCGCCGATCAGCGCACCCAGGATGCCGAGCGCGAGGGTCCCGATGCAGCCGCTGGGCTCGGTGCGGCCCGGGACGATCGCCCGCGCGATCGCGCCGACCAGGAGCCCGAGGACGATCCAGCCGAGGATTCCCATCAGCGCTGCACCCTAACTGGCAGACTCACGCGAACGTGGATGGCGACGCCAGAGCCAACGAGCGCACGGAGGCCATGCGGGTGCTGGCGATCGTGCACCAGCCCGACGCGGGGCCGGGCGTCTTCGCCGATGCGATGCGCTCGCGGGGCGTCGAGCTCGACCGATGGCTGATCGCCGAGGACCCGCGCCCGCGGACCCGCACTGCTACGACGCCGTGATGACCTTCGGCGGGGCGATGCACGCCGACCAGGAGGCGGAGCATCCGTGGCTTGGGGACGAGAAGTCGCTGCTCGCGGCGATCTGATCGAGCGCGGCGTGCCGCTGCTCGGGATGTGCCTGGGATGCCAGCTCGTCGCGGAGGCCGCGGGCGCTCAGCCGCGGCGGGCGTCGCGCTCCGGAGATCGGCTGGCACGAGGTCGAGCTCACGCCGGAGGCCGGCGGACGACCCGGTGCTCGGCGGGCTCCCGCGCGCGCTTCTCCGCCTTCCAGTGGCACAGCTACGAGGCGCCGCTTCCGCCCGGAGCGACGGCGCTCGCCACGGAGCCCGGTCTGCCTGCAGGCCTTCCGGCTCGAGGGCCCGCCGTGGGGGATCCAGTTTCACGCGGAGGTGAGCACGCGAGGACGTCGAGTACTGGATCGACGACTACCGCAGCGACCCCGACGCGGTGCGCATCGGCCTCGATCCGGAGGCAGCTGCGCGAGCGAGACGCAGGCGGCGATCGGCGACGTGGAACGAGTCGGCCGCGCGATGTGCGGCCGCTTCCTCGACGCTATTCGGGCGTGAGGTAGGCGGCCGACGAGGCCGCCGTCCACGAGGAAGGTCGACGCCGGTCACGTACGAGGACTCGTCGCTCGCCAGGAACAGCGCGGCCTGTGCGATCTCGCCGGCCTCGGCGAAGCGGCCCATCGGCAGGTGCACGAGGCGGCGCGCGGCCTTCTCAGGGTCCTTGGCGAAGAGCTCCTGGAGCAGCGGCGTGCTGACCGGGCCGGGGCACAGCGCGTTGACGCGCACGCCGCGTCGCGCGAACTCGACGCCCAGCTCGCGCGAGAGCGCCAGGACGCCGCCCTTGGATGCCGTGTAGGAGATCTGCGAGACCGCCGAGCCCATCGTCGCCACGAAGGACGCCGTGTTGATCACCGAGCCGCCGCCGGCGTCGAGCAGGTGCGGGATCCCGTGCTTGCAGCAGAGGAAGACGCTCTTGAGGTTGACGTCCTGGACCCGCTGCCACGCCTCGAGCGAGGTGTCCAGCACCGAGGCGTCGTCGGGCGGGCTGATCCCGGCGTTGTTGAACAGCACGTCGATGCGGCCGAGCTCGTCGCTTGACCCGGGCGTACATGTCCCGAACCTGGTCCTCGTCGGTGACGTCGGCCTGGATCGCGAGCTCGCCCTCCGCGCCCTCGGTCGAGGTCGACGCCGACTACGCTCGCGCCCTCAGCCTTGAACAGGCGCGCCGTCTCGGCGCCGATCCCGCTCGCGGCGCCGGTGATCACGCAGACCTTGCCCTCGAGCCTCCCCATCAGCTCTCCTCCGTCGCGTAGTAGACGTTCTTGACCTCGGTGTAGTGCTCGAGCGCGTCGGGGCCGAGCTCGCGCCCGACGCCCGACTGCTTGAAGCCCCCGAACGGCGTCGAGACCCGCACCGAGGTGTTCGAGTTGATCGAGAGGACGCCCGTCTCGATCGCTCTGGCCGTGCGCAGGGCCTTCGCGCCGTCGCGGGTCCAGATCGAGCCCGAGAGGCCGTAGATCGTGTCGTTGGCGATCCGGATCGCCTCGGCCTCGCCGTCGAAGGGGATGACGCACGCGACCGGGCCGAAGATCTCCTCCGCGGCCGCCCGGTCGGAGTTGGAGACCGGGCGCGAGCACCGTGGGCGGGAACCAGTAGCCGGGCCCGTCGGGCGCCTTGCCGCGGATCGCGACGGGGGCGTCGTCAGGGACGAAGGAGCGACACGGTCTCGCGCTGGCCCGCGGAGATCAGCGGGCCCATCTGGGTCGCCTCGTCGAGCGGGTCGCCGACCCGCAGCGAAGTGACCGCCGCCTCCAGCGAGCTCGAGGAAGCGGTCGACCGCGGAGCGCTCCACGAGGATCCGCGAGCGCGCGCAGCAGTCCTGGCCCGCGTTGCCGAATACCGCCAGCGGCGCGGCCGCCGCCGCCCGCTCCAGATCGGCATCGGCGAAGATCACGTTCGCGGACTTGCCGCCGAGCTCGAGCGTCACCCGCTTGATCGTCGCCGCCGCGCCCTGCGCGATCCCGCGCCCGACCTCGGTCGAGCCGGTGAACGCGATCTTGGCCACGTCGGGGTGCTCCACCAGCCGCTTCCCGGCGACGCTTCCCGGCCCGGCGATGACGTTGACGCACGCCCTCCGGCAGGCCCGCATCGAGCGCGATCCGCTCGAGCTCCAGCGCGGTCAGCGGCGTGAGCTCGGCCGGCTTCAGCACGACGGTGTTGCCCGCCGCGAGCGCCGGCGCCACCTTCCACGAGGCGATCAGCAGCGGGAAGTTCCACGGGACGATCAGGCCCACGACGCCGAGCGGCTCGCGGAACGTCATGTCGACGCCGCCCGGCGACCGGGATCGTCTTGTCCGAGCAGCCGCTCCGGCGCGCCGGCGTAGTAGCGGAACGTCTGGGCCACCATCTCCATCTCGCCGCGCGCGTCGGCGATCGGCTTGCCGGCGTTCCGTGCCTCGAGCGTCGCCAGGTCGCTCGCTGGCGCTCCTCGATGGCGTCGGCCAGGCGATGAAGCAGCGCCGAGCGATCGCCCGGCGCCATCGACGCGCCAGCCCGCCGAAGGCACTCCTCGCCCGAGCGATCGCGGCGTCCGTCTCCTCGATCCCGGCTCGCGGGAGCGTCGCCATGACCTCCTCCGTCGCGGGCTCGACCACGTCGAGCTCACTGCTGCGTTGCACTCCTGAGCGTCACGTCGATCCCACCTTCACACGTGCCGCTTCGACCAGCGAGGCTATTACCCGGCTGGCCTCGTCCTCCTCGGGATGCCAGAGCACGCCGAGCGACGTACGGTTCGCCCGGCAGCTCGATGGCCTCGACCAGCTCGTCGTCCGGCGACCAGCCGGTGGCGACGAGCCCCTCCCCGAGCTCCGCGATGCCCTGGTGGTGGTGGGACTTGACGATGGTGCGCTCGGCTCCGACCGCCCTGGCGGCCAGCGAGCCCGGCTCGAGCCTCACCTCGTGGTCGCCGAAGAGCCCGGCGTGTGCCGGTGGCGTCGTCCCGATCACGTCCGGCAGGTGCTGGTGGAGCGTCCCGCCCAGGGCGACGTTGAGTATCTGCATGCCCCGGCAGGCGCCGAGCACCGGGATGTCCCGCTCGATCGCACGGCGGGCGAGGGCGATCTCGAAGCGATCGCGCTCGGGCCAGGTGACGCCCGGTCTCCGGGTGCGGCGCCGCGCCGTAGCTGGCGGGGTCGACGTCGGCGCCGCCTGCGAGCAGCAGCCCGTCGATGCGGTCGAGCAGGAGGTCGGGCGATTCGACCACCGCCTCATCCGGCGGCAGGACGAGCGCGAGGGCGCCCGCCCGCTGCACGGCCGTCGGGATAGGTCCGCTGCACCATCGTCACGACCTCGTCCCACGGGTCCCGCCTCGACCCGTTCGACCGCGGCGCAGATCCCGATCGCGCAGTCGCTCACGGGAGAGGAGGCTAGCCGCGCTCGAACATGCGCCGGCGCTCGTAGTCGGTGACGACCTGGTCGAAGTCCTTCTGCTCGTACCGGCCGTAGTTGAGGTAGTGCTTGTGCACCGCGTCGCCGAAGGCGCGCTTGGCGAACTCGCTGCCCTCCCAGAGCTCGAGCGCCTCGTTGAGGCTCGACGGGAACGGCTCGGCCTCGGCGGCCTCGTACGCGTTGCCCTTGAGCTCCGGGCCCGGGGTCGGGCTTGTTCTCGATGCCGTCGAGCCCGCGGCGAGCAGCGCCGCGTAGCCGAGGTAGGGATTGACGTCGGCGCCGGGGATCCGGCACTCGACCCGGCGCGACTGCCCGTGGCCGACGATCCGGAAGCCGCAGGTGCGGTTGTCGCGGCCCCAGGAGACCGAGGTCGGCGCCCAGCTCTCGGCCGCGTAGCGCTTGTAGGAGTTGACCGACGGCGCGATGAACAGCGCCAGCTCCCTGATGTGCTGGCGCAGCCCGCCGAGGTAGTGGCGGAAGGTGTCGGTCTCCTCGTCGCCGTCGACGAAGGCGCTCTTGCCGTCCTCGTCGATCAGGCTCGAGTGGATGTGGCACGAGCTGCCGATGTCCTTCTCCGACGGCTTGGCCATGAACGTGGCCGAGATCCCGTTGAGGAACGCGATCTCCTTGACGCCGTTCTTGTAGATCGTGTGGCGGTCGGCGGAGGTGACGGCGTCGGCGTAGCGGATGTTGACCTCGTGCTGGCCGTACCACGCCTCGCCCTTGGAGAACTCGACCGGGATCCCCGCGGCCGTGCATCCCGCGGCGGATCGGGCCGAGGTATTGCTCGTCCATCGTCGTCGCGAGGATGTGGTAGTCGAGGATGTAGGGGATCGTCGGGGTGAGGTCGCTGTAGTCCTTCTCGTGCGCCTCCGCGTAGCTCTCCTTGTAGAGGTAGAACTCGAGCTCGGAGGCGAACAGCGGCGTGTAGCCCATCTCGCGCGGCGCGCTCGTACTGCGCGATCAGCACCTGCCGGGGCGAGGCGACGACCGGCGAGCCGTCCTCGTTGACGACGTCGCACAGGACCAGCGCCGTGCGGTCGAGCCACGGGATGCGGCGCAGCGTCGCCATGTCGGGCGCGATCCCGAAGTCGCCGTAGCCCTTCTCCCAGTTGGCCATCTCGTAGCCGGGCACCGGCTCCATCTCCATGTCGAGGGCCATCAGGTAGTCGCAGCCCTCGATCCCGTGGTCGACGACCTCGTCGAGGAAGTACTCGATCTGGATGCGCTTGCCGAACAGCCGCCCCTGCATGTCGGTGAACGCTGCGACGACGGTGTCGATCGTCGCCCGACTCGCCCTCCTTGCGGAGGTCGTCGAGCGCGAGCATGCCGGGGGTCCCGCCCGGGCCGCCGGGCCGCTCGGCGCTCACGCGGCATCGTCCCGCGCCACCCGATCCGCGCATCCCGTTAGTCACGCGTGACGTCGTCCTCCTCGAGGGTGCTGACCGGCCCCTGGTACTTGTTCTTTGCAGAGACCAGGTACCAGACGCCGAAGATCAGCGGGATCAGGATCGCCAACGGCACGTAGTTGACGAGGCTCACGTCGAAGTCGCTCGTTCCAGGGCAGCCCGCGCCGGGGTGTAGGGCAGGTCAAGCGAGAACACGACGAGGATCACGAAGAGGATCGCGATCGATGTTGACCCACTTGTACTTCGCTCCGAGCGTCCACGGTCCGGGCTTGAACGCGCTGCCCGCTCGCAGCCGCAGGTACACGGGAATGACGTAGGCGACGTAGAGGCCGACGGTGCAGATCCCGGTCAGCGCGAAGAAGGCGAACGGGACGTCGTTCTTGCTCCGAACAGCGCCGGGATCGGAGATGATCAGCGAGAACACGGAGACCCCGATCACGGCATTGAACGGGACCCGGTCGCGGTTGACCCGCCGCCAGATGACCAGCCGGGGATCGCCCGGTCGCGCGAGAACGCGTACCAGGTCCGCGAGGCGCTGGTCAGCCCGGCCGCGCCGCAGAACAGCTGTCCGACGGTGGCGATCAGGATCACCAGCTTCGCGGCCCACGGGTCGAGCGCCAGGTGAAGATGGGTCGACGTAACCCGCGGCATCGTTGATCGGCGCCGACGTCGTTGGCCGCGAACAGGAAGCGCGAGCAGCAGGAACCAGCCGATCATCGCCGAGTAGAACACCGAGCGCCAGACGCCCTGCGCCGCCGCCGTCGCGGCGCCCGCGTCTCCTCCGCTGTATGCGCGGACGCGTCATAGCCCGTCTCCGTGTACATCGTCAGGAGGAAGCCCGACCGGCAGCACCAGGAACCAGAAGCCCAGCTGCTGGTGGCGCCGCCGACGAACCCGGTCGTCGTTGATCCGCTCGGTGAAGACGAAGCTCGGCGCTCTGGTGGTGGTCGGGGACGAAGATCAGGATCGCGATGATGATCGCGACGCCGAGCAGGTGCCAGCCGACGGAGATGTTGTTCAGCAGCGCCAGGAGCCGGTCGGCGAAGATGTTCACCAGCGTGTAGAGCGCGCAGGATGATCAGGAAGAGGAGGAACTGTCTCGGTCAGGACGTGCTGCGGTGTCGGCGAAGTTGACGCCGAGCACGTTGAGCCCGTAGAGGCCCAGCAGGATGTTCAGGAAGAGCGCGGCGCCGTAGCCGACGGAGGCGACGATCCCGAGCAGGCCGACGATGTTGAACCAGCCGGTCATCCAGCTCCAGCCCTTGCCGCCGAGGTCGTGGGCCCACCAGTACGGGCCACCGGCGGTCGGGTAACGCGGAGGTCAGCTCGGCCATCGAGAAGGCGACGCATCAGCACGAAGAGCAGAGCACCGGCCAGCCGATCGAGACCGCGATCGGGCCGCCGTTGTCCAGGCGAACGCGAAGGTGGTGAAGCGTCCCCGCGAGGACCGAGATGATCGTGAACGAGATCGCGAAGTTGGTGAAGCCGCTCCAGCCACGAGACAGCTCCTGCTTGTAGCCGAGCTCGGCTGAGCCTGCGCTCGTCCTCGCCCAGCCCCTCGGTCGGTCTCGCGGCGCGCGGCGTGTCCGCGCTCGTCCGCCACGGGCTACCTCCCTCTGTCGATGTCACCAGCGAGCGCGTCGTGCGCCCCGATCCAATTGGTGTGATGATCCGACCTATGGATGGGTTGACCATATGCCCGCGACCGGATGCATGTCAACCCTTTTTCCGCAACGAGCGGATTTGCAAGATGATCGAGCGATGAGCCTTCTGCTCGGCATCGACGAGGGCACCTCCGCCGTCAAGGCGGTGCTGTTCGACACCGATCTGAGACCCGGTCGAAGGAGGCGCGGCGCGAGAAGCCGCTCACCATCCGAAGCCCGGCTGGGTGGAGCAGGACCCCGAGGTGATCGTCGAGCGCCGTGGTCGGCGCAGTGGCCGAGCTGCTCGCCGACGAGCCCGAGGTCGCGGCCTGCGGCCTCGATCACCAGGGCGAGTCGGTGCTGGCGTGGGACGCCGAGAGCGGGCGAGCGCGCTGACCCCGGTCATCACCTGGCAGGACAAGCGCTCCCAGGAGGTCCTCGACCGGCTCGAATCCGAGGGTCGGGCCGACGAGATCCGGGAGCGAAGCGGGATGCCCCTCGACCCATACTTCTCGGCCGGCAAGCTCGCCTGGCTGCTTGAGCACGACGACGACGTCGCCCACGCGGTCGAGGCCGGCACCGCTCGGATGGGCACCGTCGACTCGTTCCTCTGCGACCGCCTGGGCGCCGGCTTCGCGACCGACTCCTCGACCGCGTCGCGCACGCAGCTCGGCGCGCCGGAGTGGGACCCCGCGCTGCTCGAGATCTTCGGGGTGCCGCGCGATGCCGCTGCCCGAGATCATGGACACGGCCGGCGATCTTGGGATGCTGTCCCACCCCTCCTGGCCCCGCGAGCTGCCGCTTCGCGCACGGCTCGTCGATCAGCAGGCCGCGCTCGCCGGGGCGGGCTGCGTCGAGCCGGGGCTCGTCAAGGCGCACCTACGGCACCGGCGTCTTCGTCCTCGCGCACGCCGGCGACGAGCGCCCGAAGCCGGAGGGCGGCCTCCTCCCCACGGTCGCCTGGCGGGTGAACGGTCGGGTCGAATGGGCGATCGACGGCGGTGTGTTCACGGCCGGAGCCCTGCTCGAGTGGCTGAGCCGCGATCTGGGGCTGGCGGAGGACCCGGCCGCGCTGGCCGCGGCCGCAGCCGAGGTCGACGACAGCGGCGGCGTGCGGCTGCTGCCGGCGCTGGCGGGAGTCGGGGCGCCCTGGTGGGCCTCCGAGGCGCGCGCCGTGATCGCGGGGCTGACGTCGGGCTCGCGCCCTGCGCACATCGCGCCGGGCTGCGCTCGAGGGGATCGCGTGGCGGGTCGCGGACGTGGTCGAGTCGGTCCGCCGGACGGTGCCGGTCGACGTGCTGCGGGTCGACGGCGGGCTGACCCGCGACCCAACCCTCCTGCAGCTCCAGGCGGACACGACGGGGGTGTCCGTTCAGCGCGGCGCGGTGGACGCGACCGTCGCCGGCGCCGCGGCCCTCGCGGCGGTCGGGGCCGGGATCTGGGGTTCGACCAGGGAGATCGCAGAGCGCGTGCCCACGGGCGAGCGGACCGAGCCCGACCGCGACGCCGACTGGCGTGAGCGGGCCCACGCGGAGTGGCGCGAGTTCGTTGAACGCGCGATCGTCCTCTGAGGCCGCCTACGACGTTGCCATCATCGGCGCCGGGGACGTCGGCACGGCGATCGCCCGCGAGCTGGCCCGCTTCGATCTGCGCATCGCCCTGATCGAGGCGGGGCCGGACGTCGGCGCCGGGACGAGCAAGGCGAACACCGCGATTCTCCATACGGGGTTCGACGCGAAGCCGGGCACGCTCGAGGCGCGGCTGGTCGCGAGGGGCCATGACCGGCTGATGTCCTATGCCGAGGAGGTCGGGATCCCGATCGAGCCGACCGGCGCCCTGCTCATCGCCTGGAACGCATGAGGAGCTCGAGCGCTTCGGCGCGATTCTGAAGAACGCGGAGGACTGCGGATATGAGCGGGTGTCCGAGGTCTCAAACGAGGAGCTCTACCGGTGGGAGCCGAGCCTCGGCCCGGGCGCGCTCGGGGCGCTCGAGGTGCCCGACGAGCACATCGTCTGCCCGTTCACTCCGCCGCTCGCCTACGTGACGCAGGCAGTGCTCGCCGGCGTCGACCTCAGGCGATCCGAGACCGTCAGCCACCTCGAGCGCCGCGAGGGCAGTTGGATCGTGCAGACGAGCAGAGGCCCCCTCGGGACGCCCTGGGTAGTCAACGCAGCCGGCCTTCGCTCCGACGAGGTGCACGCGATGGCCGGCCATGAGGGCTTTACCGTCACACCCCGGCGGGGCGAGCTGATCGTCTACGACAAGCTCGCGCGTCCCCTGATCGACCACATCCTGCTCCCGGTGCCGACCGCCACCACCAAGGGCGTCCTGGTGGCCCCGACCGTCTTCGGCAACCTGATGCTCGGGCCGACGGCCGTCGACATCGACGTCAAGCACGACACCAGCTCGACCGCAGAGGGGATCGCGTATCTGCGCTCGCTCGCGGACCGCCTGGTGCCCGATCTCGCTCGGCAGGAGGTCACGGCGGTCTACGTTGGGTTGCGCGCCGCGACCGAGCACGGCGACTACCAGATCGGCGTCGACGGGCGAAACGGATATGCCTGGGCGGGCGGAATCCGGTCAACCGGCCTCACCGCGTCGATGGCGATCGGCGAGTACGTCCGTGACGAGCTCGATCGCGCCGGCCTTGAGCTTCGCGAGCGCCCGGGCGGGCTGCCAACCATCCGGATGCCCAACATCGGTGAGGGGGCCCCGCGCCCCCATGCACAAGCCGATGCGATCGCTGCCGATCCGGAGTACGGCCGGATCGTGTGCTTTTGCGAGCGCGTCACGCGCGGCGAGATCCGCGACGCCGCGCGGAGCCCGGTCCCGCCGGCCGACCTCGACGGGCTCCGACGGCGAACTCGGGCGCTGATGGGCCGCTGCCAGGGGTTCTTCTGCGCCGCCCACCTCACCGCTCTTCTCGCGGAGCAGGCCGGGCGCAGCCCCGCCGAGATCATGGAGCTGCCGAGATGAGCCGGGAGAAGTGCGAGGTCGCGATCGTCGGCGGCGGCCCGGCGGGGCTCGCCGCAGCCACGCATCTGCGCCGTGCCGGTGCCGATCGGGTTCTCGTGCTCGATCGCGAGGAGGAGCCGGGCGGAATCCCGCGCCACGCCAAGCACCAGGGCTTCGGCCTCCGCGATCTGCGCCGGGCGATGGCGGGACCGGCCTACGCATCGCGGCTCGCCGAGCGCGCGAGGTCAGCCGGCGCGGAGATCCGTGCCGAGGCACAGGTCACCGGTTGGGGCGCGGAGGGCGTGCTGGCGGTCACCTCTCCGGTCGGCCGGTACGAGCTCGAAGCACCGGCCGTGGTTCTCGCGACGGGCTGCCGGGAGCGGCCCCGCTCCGCTCGGCTCGTGCCGGGGTCCCGGCCCCAGGGCGTCATGACCACGAGCACGTTGCAGCAGCTCGTCTACCTGCACGGCGTGCGACCGGGCCGGCGGGCGGTAATCGTCGGCGCCGAACACGTGAGCTTCTCGGCGCTGCTGACGCTGTCACACGGGGGCGCGCGGGCGGTCGCGATGGTCACCGAGCAGCCCCAGCACGAGACGTTCGCGGCCTTCCAGCTCGGGGCGGCGCTCCGGTACCGCTGTCCGCTGCTCGTCCGCACGCGGGTGGGCGCGATCCGCGGGCGGCGGCGGGTCGAGGCGGTCGAGCTGGCGGCCGTGGATGGCGGCGAGACCCGCGAGGTCGCCTGCGACCTCGTCATCTTCACCGCGGACTGGATCCCCGATCACGAGCTCGCTGTCTTGGCGCGGGTCGACCTTGATCCAATGACGCGCGGCCCCGCGGTCGACGCGAGCCTGCGCACCAGTCGGCCGGGGGTGTTCGCCGCGGGCAACGTCCTGCACGGGGCGGAGACGGCGGACATCGCGTCGCTTTCGGGCCGGCACGCCGGGACCGCCGTCGCCCGCTACCTGGACGGCGAGCCGTGGCCCGCGTCGCAAATCCCGATCCGGTGCGAGCCGCCGCTCGGCTGGATCGTCCCGAACGCGGTCACCGCCGGGTCCCGCACCCACCCCCCACCCCGCGGCCGGTTCCTGCTCCGATCGGCGAACGCGTTGAAACGCCCGCGCGTGGAGCTCGCGCAGGACGGCCGACGGCTGTGGAGTGGGCGGCTTCGGCGGCTGGGTCCCGGGCGCTCCGGCCGGCTGCCGGCGGACTGGATCGCGGCCGTCGATTCCGGCGGCGGCCCAGTGACGGCACGGCTGATCGCCACCCCCTGAAGCGGTTTTGGCTACCTCAGGTACGCCGGGGCGTCCTCAAGGTGCCAAAACCTTCCTCTAGATGAGGCCGGCCAGGATGTGCTCGGTGCCGCGGATGTGCTCGCGAATGAGCATCACGGCGGACCCGGCATCACCGCCCCGGAGCAGCTTCACGAGCCGCTCGTGCTGGGCGTTCGAGTGGGCCAGCACCTGCTCGGGATGCGGGATGAGCGCGATCAGGTCGCTCATCTGGCCCTGCACCTCGGTCATCGCGCGAACCAGCCGCGGTGACCGGGCCGCCTCGGCGATGCCGATGTGGAACCGGATGTCGGCACGCCGGTACTCCTCGAAGCGGTGCGCCTCGGCCATCGAGCGCACGACCGCCGAGAGCTGCTCGATCTCGCCGGATTCGGCCCGTTCGGCCGCGAGGGCGGCCGCGCCGGCCTCGATCGCGACCCGGTAGTCCAGGACGGCCCAGGCCTCTTCCGAGAGCGGCTTTCCGTCCTCGTCCGCGAGCGGCGGGCGCTCGGCAACGAACGTACCCCCGCTGCGCCCGCGCGCCGACACGAGGTGTCCGGTCTGCGTCAGCGTGGTCAGCGCCTGGCGGAGGGTGGAGCGCGAGATCCCGAGCTGACGTGCCAGGGTGCGCTCCGCCGGGAGCCTGCTGCCCGGCCGCAACAGGCCGATCCGGATCGCCGTGCCCAGCCGCTCCACCGTCTCCTCGAACGTCGTCGGGGGCCGAACCGGCTGGAACACGCCCGCGAGGGCGGCGTCTCGGGCCACGGGTCAAAGGTACCGCGATCAGTCCAAACCCCATCTACAACCATCGATCGGTGCAAAATCCGCGCTGGGCGCGGGAAACGCACCGTTCGAAGCCGAGCCGCGCCGCTTCCCGAGGGTCCCGGGGCCGGCTTCTCACGCGCTCGCCATCCGGGCACCGCTCGATGTAAGTTGCGCGCCATGGCCAGCGCCTTCGACGCCTGGCAGGTCGAGCTCCACGGCCACCGGGTCATCTACCGGGTCGCCGGCAGCGGGCCGCCGGTCGTGCTCATCCACGGCATGGTCAACTCGTCCCGCCACTGGGAGGAGGTCGCGCTGCGGCTCGCGGATCGCTACACGCGTGATCGCCCCGGACCTGATCGGGCACGGCGACTCTGCGACTCCACGGGGCGACTACTCGCTGGGAGCCCACGCGGCGAGCATCCGCGACCTGCTCGCGGTGATCGGGGTCGACCGCGCGACCGTCGTCGGCCATTCGCTCGGCGGAGGGGTGGCGATGCAGTTCTTCTACCAGTTCCCCCAGCGAATGGAGCGGCTGGTCGCTCGTGTCGAGCGGCGGGCCTGGGCCGCGAAGTGAGCCCCCTCCTGCGCGGCGCGGCGCTGCCCGGCGCGGCGGCGATCCTGCGCGCTGGCGGCGCATCCCGCGCGTGCTCGACGGCCTGTGGTGGAGCGGCGATCGCCTGCGCGAGCGGGGGATCGGGACCGGCGTCTACCTCCAGGCCGATCGCCCGGGCGCTGCGCCCGCTCGAGCGCGCCGGCGCCCGCAAGGCGTTCATCCAGACGCTGCGCTCGGTGATCGACGTCCACGGCCAGCGGGTGAGCGCGCGCGATCGCGTGTACCTGCTGCGGAGATTCCCGACCCTCATCGTCTGGGGCGAGCGCGACAACACGATCCCGCTCGCGCACGGCGAGGCCGCGCACCACGCCATCCCCGGCAGCCACTTCCTCACCCTGCCGAGCGCCGCTCACTTCCCGCACCTCGAGGATCCGGACCGGCCTGGCCACGGCGCTCGATGACTTCATCGCCGCGACGGAACCGGCCCGGTTCGACGACGCCGACTGGGGCGGGCTGATCAGCCCCCGCGCCCGCCGGCGCCGGCACGAAGGCCACCGCGCCGCCGCGTGACCGGCCCGGACCGCGTAGCGTCGATCTATCTTCGCGGCGTCAGCGGGCGTCGTCCGAGCGTCCCGATCGAGATCGCGGCGCTCGAGGAGGCGGCCGAGCGGACGATGTCGCCGCAGGCCTTTGCGTACGTCGCCGCCGGCGCCGGCAACGAGTCGACCAAGCGGGCGAACGAGGAATCGTTCGAGCGCTGGCGCATCGTGCCGCGCATGTTGCGGGACGTGTCCCGCCGAGACCTGAGCGTGGATCTGTTCGGCCGGCGGATCCCCGCTCCGCTGCTCCTGTCGCCGGTCGGCGTGCTGGAGATGGCGCATCGCGACGCCGACGCCGCGGTCGCGCGGGCCGCGGCGGCGGAGGGCGTACCCGTGATCTTCTCCAACCAGGGATCGGTCCCCATGGAGGTCTGCGCCGAGGCGATGGGCGACGCGCCGCGATGGTTTCAGCTCTACTGGAGCACCTCGAACGACCTCGTCGAGAGCCTCGTCGGCCGGGCCGAGGCGTGCGGTTGCGAGGCGATCGTGGTCACGCTCGACACCACGATGCTCGGCTGGCGCTCGCGCGATCTGGCGCTCGGCTACCTGCCGTTCCTGCGCGGCAAGGGGATCGCCCAGTACACGAGCGACCCGGTGTTCCAGCGCCTGATCGCGGAGGGGTCCGGCGAGGGTGCCGGTCCAACTCCCCGCCCGAACCTGGCCGCCCTCGGGACCCTGGTTCAGTTGGTGCGCCGGTATCCCGGCCGGTTCTGGCCTGCGCTGCGGTCGGGCAGGGCGCGGCGGGCCGTCGAGCGCTTCGTCGAGATCTACTCGCGGCCGTCGCTCACGTGGGACGACCTGCCCTTTCTCCGGGAGCGCACCGGGCTCCCGATCGTGCTCAAGGGCATCCTCCACCCCGACGACGCGCGACGGGCCATCGATGCCGGGATGGACGGGATCCTGGTCTCGAACCACGGAGGACGGCAGGTCGACGGGGCGATCGCGACCATCGACGCGCTGCCGCCGATCGTCGCGGCGACCGACGACCGGGTCCCGGTGCTCCTCGATGGCGGTGTTCGCGGCGGGGCGGACATGTTCAAGGCCCTCGCGCTTGGGGCGACGGCGGTGTGCGTCGGCCGTCCATATCTGTGGGGCCTGGCGGTGGGCGGCGAGGCGGGCGTCCGCGAGGTGATCCGCAACTTCCTCGCCGACTTCGACCTGACGGCGGCGCTCGCGGGACGCCGTTCCCTCGAGGAGATCGGGCCCGACGCGCTCGTCCGGGCGCCCGCTTGACGGGCGGGGGTCCGCGGATATTCGAGGCGGCGACACCTCGCCGCAGATGCATTGAAGTCAGGGGGCGAAGCCGCCGCAACAGTGTGGGCTTAAGGTAGGAGAGATGCGGCAGCTGACGAGCCTCGATGCCCAGTTCCTCGCGCTCGAGACGCCGCGCCAGAGCGGCCACGTGGGCGCGCTCGCGATCCTGGACGACTCCGAGCGTCCCGGCGGCAAGCTCCAGATCGAGGACATCTGCAGCCTCATGGACGAGCGTCTGCCGTTGCTCCCGCCGCTGCACTGGCGGCTGGCCGAGGTCCCCCTGGGGCTCGACTACCCCTACTGGATCGAGGATCCCGACTTCGACATGGACTTCCATGTCCGCGAGCTCGCGCTGCCCGAGCCGGGCACCGACTTGAAGCTCGCCGAACAGGTCGCCCGGATCATCGCGCGTCCCCTCGACCGCTCACGGCCCCTGTGGGAGCTCTACCTCATCCACGGCCTCGAGGGCGGCGGCGTCGGGATGCTCACCAAGGTCCACCATGCCCTCATCGACGGCCTGTCGGGGGCCGAGATCATGGCGGTTCTGTTCGATCTCGCGCCCGAGGGGCGGGAGCTCGACGATCGCGGACCCCCGCGGGCGGAACGCGAGCCGAGCGAGCTCGAGATGCTGGCGCGGGGGCTCGCCGGCATTCCCCGGTATCCGGTTCGAATGCTGCGCTCGATGCCCCGCACCCTTCCGAATCTCACCGAGACCCCGTTCAGCACGCTCCCCGGCACCGGCATCGTGTCGCGGGTAGCGGGGCGCGTGCAGCGGGCCGTGAGCGGGGATGGAGCCGGCGCCGGGAGCCAGACGCTGCGCGCGCCGAAGACGTCCTTCAACCGGCGAATCTCCGCGCACCGGCGCTTCGCCTTCGGTCAGCTCGCGCTGGACGAGGTCAAGGCGATCAAGAACGAGTACGGCTTCACGGTCAACGACGTCGTCGTGACGATCGCGACCGGCGCGGTGCGCCGCTGGCTGATCGAGAACGGGGAGCTGCCGTCGGATCCGCTCGTGGCGCAGATCCCGGTCTCGGTCCGGACGAGCGAGCAGGCCGGCACCTACGGCAACCGGATCATGCTCATGAGCGCCCCGATCTACACCAACCTCCCGGACCCGATCGTTCGCCTGCGGCGAACCCACGAGGCCCTGGCGGTCATGAAGGAGCGCCACCGCGCGCTGCCCGCAGAACTGCTTCAGGACGCCAACCACTTCATCCCGCCGGCCGTGTTCGCTCGCGCCGCGCGCACCACCTTCGCGCTCGCGACCAGTTCACCGCGGGCGTCCGACCTGGAACCTCGTGATCTCGAACGTCCCCGGGCCCCAGATCCCGCTGTACTGCGCCGGCGCCCGCCTGGACGCGAACTATCCGGTCTCGGTGATCACCGACGGGATGGGCCTCAACATCACCGTCATGAGCTACTGCGGCCACCTGGACTTCGGCCTCGTCGCCGACCGCGACCAGATGCCTGATCTATGGAAGATGATCGACTGGCTCGCCGAGTCGCTGGAGGAGCTGCGGCCGAAGGGACGCGGGCGGCAGCAGGCCAAGGCCAGGGATTCGAGCGCCGCGACGGGCACGGACGGCCGCGCCGCTAGGGGACGGGCTCGAGCGCCAACCGCTCCAGCTCGTAACGCTGATCGCGATCGCCGGCCCTCGAGGCGCCCGCTCGCGGTATTGCTCGTAGCGCTGCGCGAGGCGGGACACCGCGTCGGAGTGTTCCGGCGCTCCGGGCTCGAGCACCCGCGCGATCCCATCGGCCCTCGCCCACCACAGCCTCGACCAGTCGTCCTCGTAGTGGTCGGCGAGCACACCGACGCGTGGATTGGCCGCGATGTTCCGGAGCCGCCGCAGGCGGGTCGTGCGCTTCGGCTTGTCGTCGACCGCCGTCAGGATGACGTCCTCGGCGACGGCGAAGGTGATCGGAACCAGATGCGGCTGACCCTCGGCGTCGCAGGTGGCGAGCCTGGCCACCCGCGCCGACATCAGCAGCGCGCGGGCCTCCTCGGAGTCCACTAGGAACCTGCCGCCCGGTACTCCTCGATCACGCCCCGCAGATGGTCGAGGCGCGCCTCGGCCTCCGGAGGAGGGACCGGCGGGACGAAGAGCACATAGCGACTGACGCCCGTCGCTTCATAGCTCTCCATCTCCCTGACCCTTGCGGGGGCGGCGTACAGCGCGACCTTCGGCACCTTTCGGCCGGCGTCCGCCGCCATCCGCCCGAGGCGGTCGATCCGCGCCTCCAGCTCGGCGACCGACTCGACCCGGTTGGGCATCCACTCGTCGCCGTAGGCGATCACGCGATCGAGTACGCGCTCTCCGTTCCCGCCCACGACGATCGGTGGATGCGGGCGCTGCGCCGGCTTCGGCCACGACCAGATGCGGTCGAAGTCGACGTGGCGGCCGTGGTAGGAAGCCTCGTCCTGCGTCCAGATGGCCTTCATCGCCTCGATTCGCTCGCGCATCACGCCGAACCGCCTGCGCGCGTCCGTCCCGTGGTTCTCCATCTCCTCGACGTTCCAGCCGGCGCCGACGCCGAACAGGACCCGCCCGCCGGAGAGCTGGTCGAGCGACGCCACCTCCTTGGCCGTGGTGATGGGGTCGCGCTCGATCACCAGGCAGATCCCGGTGCCGACGAGCAGACGCTGGGTGGCACTCGCCGCGGCAGTCAGGGCGACGAACGGATCGTGGGTGTGCGAATACTCTCGTGGGAGCTCGCCGCCGCCGGGATAGTCCGTCTCGCGCGACGCCGGGATGTGCGTGTGCTCGGGGAAGAAGAGCGACTCGAAGCCACGCTCCTCCGCCATCCGGGCGATCTCGTCCGGGGCGACGGCGTAGTCCGTAGGGAACATCATCACGCCGAAGTCCATACGCCTACTCTGAGCGTAACCGCCGAGGCGCCATGCGAGACTCCCCGGATGCTCGACGAGCGCCTCGTGAAGGCCCTTCACGTTCAGTCCCTGCGCGAGGACGCGCTCCACGCCGAGCGTGAGCCGCACGTGCTGTTTCAGGCGTCGACCATCGGCGCGCTCCTCGACGGCGCGTACGAGGGCGACGTGACCTTCACCGAGCTCTCCCAGCACGGTGACCTCGGGCTCGGGACGCTGAACGGCCTCGATGGCGAGATGATCGCCGTGGACGGGGCCTTCTACCGGGCGGACGCGAGTGGGTCCGTCGACGAGGTCGATCCGGCCGAGCGCACACCGTTCGCCGTGCTGACCTGGTTCGAGCCGACGGTCGAGGTGAACGTCGAAGAGCCGCTCGCAAATGACGAGCTCATCGCATTGATGGAGGAACATCTTCCCGCCGGGGCCGTCGCCTGCGCGGTGCGGATCGACGGCGCGTTCGACCTGGTTCACGCGCGGTCGGTGCCGCGCCAGGAGCCGCCGTACATGCCGCTCTCGGAGGTCGTCGGCACCCAGACGGTGTTCGATCTACGCGACATCGAGGGGACCATCGTGGGCTTTCGCTTCCCGGACTACAGCGAGGGGCTCGAGGTCAGCGGCTACCACCTCCACTTCGTGACGACCGACGGAACCCGAGGCGGCCACGTGCTCGAGGCGCAGCCGAGATGCGCCACGGTTCGGATCGACGTCTCGACGGACCTTCACGTCGAGCTGCCGCCAGGCGTCGAGCTCTCGAGCGCGCACACGAGCCGGCAGCTCCACCAAGCTCTCGAGCGGGCCGAGCACGCCGGCTGATCCCCGCCGGAGAGCCAATGGCTTCAATGGTGTCGGCATGAGCGACGGCGAGCTGATCCTCGTTGCCGGGGCGCTGATGGCCGCGGGCCTGGCGGCGTCGTTGGCGGCGGACCGGCTGCGGCTGCCGGGGCTCGTCCTGTTCCTCGGGCTGGGAATGGCGATCGGCTCCGACGGCGCCGGGTGGATCGACTTCAGCGACTATGAGCTGGCGCGCACGATCGGCGTCGTCGCCCTCGCGTTGATCCTGTTCGAGGGTGGGCTGACCACGAGCTTCAGCGAGATTCGCTCCGTCGCCGCGCCGGCGCTCTCGCTGGCCTTCGCGGGTACGCTCCTGACCGCCCTGATCGCCGGCATGGCCGCGTGGTGGCTCTTCGACCTCTCCCTCCTCCAGGGGCTTCTGCTTGGCTCGATCGTGTCCGCCACGGACGGGGCGGCGATCTTTGCGCTCCTCAGGAGCTCCAACCTGGATCGCCGAGTCGGGCTGACCCTCGAGGGCGAGTCGGGCTTCAACGACCCGCTCGCCGTGCTGCTCGTGATCGGGCTGATCGACTGGATCCAGAAGCCGGATTTCGCTGCTCCGGACATGTTGATCCTCCTTCTGAGGGAGCTCGGAATCGGTTTGGTCGTGGGCCTGGCGGTGGGTTGGCTTGCGGTCCAGGGAATCCGGCGCGCACGCCTCCCGACCGAGGCCGCGTACCCGATCGCAACGCTGGGTGTCGCCGCGCTCGCGTACGGAGGCGCTGCATCCCTGCATGGCTCGGGGTTCCTCAGCGTGTATCTGGCGGGACTCGCCCTGGGCAGCGCGCCGACCCCCGGGGAGCGCTCGGTGACGGTCTTTCATCAGGGATTGGCCGGGCTCGCCCAGGTGACGATGTTCCTGGTCCTCGGCCTGCTCGTTTTTCCCTCTCAGCTGTGGGGCGTTGCGATCGAGGGAACCGTTCTCGCCCTGGTCCTGATGTTCGTCGCGCGTCCGGTGGCGACCTTCGCGGCGACAGCCGTTATGGGATTCGGCGTGGCTGAGCGGGTGGTGCTGTCCTGGGCGGGTCTGCGGGGTGCGGTCCCGGTCGTCCTGGCGACGTTCCCGGTGATCGCCGCGGTGTCGCACAGCCTCGAGTTCTTCAACATCGTCTTCTTTGCGGTCCTGCTCTCGACCCTGCTGCAGGGGACGACGTTCGAGCCGCTGGCCAACCGCCTGGGCGTAACGGCCAAAGCCGGCATCGATTCGACCACGGCTTCGACCCTGGGGCGCCTGCGGAGCATCGCGAGGATCTCGACGTCTCGGCCGTGGGACCCCGCCGATGGTCACCCGGGCTATCCGCGGCAGGTGAATGGCGTTCCGGTGACGCACCAACTCCTCACGCGCATCGACGAGGACGGAGCGCTGGTCCGGCTCGAGGACGGTCGTTACGCCTTCACCGGCCCCACCATGTCGGTCGGCTCGGCGACGGCCCTCCAGGGAGCCGCCCGGCGTCGTCTCGCCGCGGCCGGGTCCGAAGCCGATCGCGCGTGGTGGCGGGAGATCATCGGCGCTCTCGCCCGGGGCTCGAGCTGACCGACATGGGAAGTTGGGAATGAGGCGCCGCGCAACGCCCCTGGGGACGAAGCTTCTGATCGGCGCGTTCGCGCTGGGAGTGGCGGCGATCGCCCTATGCCTGAATCGCGACCTGAACGGCGACCTCTACCTGCTCCTGTTCAGCGGACGCTATGTCGCGCACCACGGGCCCGTGGGCTATGACCCGTTTCCGACCATCGAGCACGGACGGGAGTGGCTGAACCAGCAGTGGCTCTCGGAGGTTGGCTTCTACGGCGCCGACCGGGTCGTCGGCACGACGGGAATCACCGTTGTCTATGCCCTGCTGCTGGGGCTCCCACTGGCGCTGCTGCTCACCGCCATCCGCGACAAGGGAACCATGGCGATGGTCGCCGTCGCGGCCCTGTACGTGCCCGGGATCCTGGCGATCATCCATCCACGGGCGGCCGGCCTGACGCTGCTTCTCTTCTCCACCCTCGTCCTCGTGGTCCTCGCCGGATGGGGCCCCGGGACGGTGTCCGGCAGGCGATCCACTTCGCTCTTGGCGCTCATCGCCGTGCCGGCTCTCTTTGCGCTGTGGGCGAATCTCCACGGGGGATTCATCGCGGGGCTCCTGCTCGTGGGCCTCGTGGCCGCAGGGCTCGCGATCGACCACCGGCGCGGGCTCTCGGTCCCACCCGCCGGGGGCATCGTGCTGCTCGGCGTCGGCGGGTTGCTTGGCGCGGTGGCCGTCACGTTCGCGACCCCGTTGGGCCCGGACATCTGGAGCTACATCGCGAGCTTTCGCAACTCCGCACTGAAGCTGGCGTCGACCGAGTGGGAGCCCGCGACGCACTCGCTTCCCGCGATCGGATACCTCGCCGCCGCGGCCGCCGCGGCCGCGTGGACGTGGTGGAGCGCACCGAGGCCAAGGGGCGTGATGCCGGCCTTCGTGGCGCTCGGCTTCCTGGCCTTCGCGGCGGCATCGATGCGCAACCTGATCTTCGTCGCACCCGCCGTGGCCCTCTGTATCGCGTGTGCCGCTCCCGATCGCCTCGCCGCCCCCAGTCGCGTCGTGGTCGGGGTCGCCGCGGCCGGGGTCGCTGCCGCGCTCATCGTCTACGGCCTGCTCGGGGTCCCGAACGCCCACCGAGTCGGCAACCCCGCGATCCAGTACGCGATCGACCATCCACCCCAGCGGGGGCGCATCGTCGCCTACGCCGGTCCCAGCTCCTACATGTTGTGGCGGGCGCCGGATACACCGGTGGTTATCGACGGCTGGCTCGAGCACTTCACGGAGGACGAACTGCGCGCCAACTTCGGCATCCTGCACGGCACGCGGCGCGACCCGACTCCGTACGTGAACCGTCTCGACGCGGGCGCCGTCGTCGCCTACATCCCCAAGGCGATCAATCGCCTCGAACGGCACGGGTTCGCCGCCAGGGTCCGGGGACCGTACGGCACCTACCTCGTCCGGAAGCGCAGCGCCCGAGGCTAGCTACACGGCGAGCTCGGGCCGGGATGGGGACCGGCCCTCCAGAGCGGCGATGATCGGCTCCGTGTCGTAGATGGCGCGGAGCTGCGACGCCACGCCGTCGGTGAGCGTCCAGACGTGGGCGAACTCGACCTCGAACTCGTGACCGGTCCCCCTGGCCCGGCCCCGGAGGCGGCCGAGGACGACGACGCGGTCCTGCGCCATGAGGTAGTCGTCGGGATCGGCCCAGTTGCCGTCCACGTGGTCGCTGAACGTCTCGGCGAACGCCCGCATGCCGTCTGGGCCGTGGCGGGTGCCGCCCCATGGCACCCGCTCGGGAATGGTCCACTCGATGTCGTGCGCAACTTCGGATGCGAGCTCATCGACGTCGCCGCGGTTGACCGCCGAATAGATGCGTCGAAGTGCCTCGAGGTCGTGCTCGGACATGGGGGGCAACATAGCGTGCGCGCGCTCCTTGAATCGCGGGATTTCCGCGCTAGGGTTGCGCCAGATGGGCACGCTGGAGGCGAGCTGGAGCGTCGAGATCGCGGCGCCGCGGCAGCGCTGTTACGACATCGCCGCGGACATCGAGGGCGCGCCGAAGTGGCAGGGAACGCTCGAGCGGGTCGAGGTGGTGAAGCGGGATCGCGAGGGGCGGCCGCTCGTCGTCGACACCACCTCCGACGCCAGCATCAAGAAGGTGAAGTCGAGGCTTCGCTTCTCGTATGACCCGCCGGGCGGGATCGCCTGGGAGCAGGAGGAGGGCGAGGTGAAGTGGCTCGCCGGCTCGTGGGAGTTCCGAGGACGCAGGTGACGGGCTGACGCGGGCCACCTATCAGCTTCGCTCGGACCCCGGGACGCATCCTCAGCCTGCTCCTGCGGGGCCCGGTCGAGGGCAAGGTGAAGGAGCTCCTCACGAAGGGTGCCGCCGGAGGGGCTTAAGGGCGAGGCGGAGGAGCGCGCATAAAGCTCGCGGAGGCGGTGAGGAACTCGCGGCGGCCGGCGCGAAGCGTTGAGATCGGGGCGCTTCAGGACGCGTTCCTGGTGTCGGCGGTGGTGATGATCCTGATCATCCGTCTGCAGATCTGGGCGTCGTCAGCTGCCCGCAGCTCCGGCGCCTCCCGCCACGGAGAGGCTGGCGCCCGCTTAGCTCGCCGCCTCAGGCGACGAGCTTCGCCTTGAGGCGATTGAACTCCTCGTCTGAGATCGCGCCCTTCTCCTTCAGCTCGTTGAGCTTGTGGAGCTCGTCGACGGGTGTGGTGCCGGCGGTCTCGCGAACGTAGCTGTCGAAATGGTGCCTGACCTCGGCCTGCTCCTTGATCGAGCGATCGCGCATCCCGTGCCCGCGCACGATCAGGTACACGAGTGCCGTCAGGAACGGGACGAAGATCAGGAACAGGATCCAGACGGCCTTCACCCAGCCGGACAGCTGGTGGTCCCGGAAGAGGTCGCCGATGATCGTGAACAGCACCATGATCCAGGCGACGAAGAGGAAGATCCAGATGACGGTGAGCAGCGCGTCACCCAGCGTGTAGTCGGCGAGCAGCATTCCGTGCTCCTTGCGTTCGGGGCTGAAACGACTTCGCTCGGCGGACCCTCTCACAATATGAGCAGTGCCGTCGTTCGCCGTCTCGATCTCCTTCCTCACCCTGGCACAGGCCGCCGTCATCGCGCTGCCCGGCGACCCGCGGCGGCTGCGCCTCGATCGGCTGAGCAGCCGCTGGTGGGCGCTCGTCCCCCCGGCCTCGATCATCGTCGTGATCGCGCTGATCGCGCTGTACGAGAGCTCCGCCGACGCGCTCTCGGTCCTGGCGCTCGTCGCCGTGCCGCCGCTCGCGGCGGTCGCGCTCGGCGCACTGGTCCGGCGCGCCCGTCCCGTGATCGCCCTCGCGGCGGTGCCGCTGTTCGCGCTCGCGTGGGGATCGTCGGGGTCGCTCCTCGGCCACACCGCGGCCCTCGGGCTCACCGCGCTCGCGTGCGTGACGCTCGGCGTCGTGCTCGCCGCCGTCGTCGCTCCTCGCTGGCTCCGGCTGGGCGTCTACGCGATGGCGGCAGTGGACACCCTCCTCGTCGCGGCCGATCTCCTTCAGGGACCGAACGCGACGCTCGTGGCGGCCGGACCTCCCGCGGGACTGCCGCGTCTGCAGGCGGTCTACTTCGGCTCGGCGACGATGGGCTTCGGCGATCTGTTCATCGCCGCCGTCGTGGGGGCACTGCTGGCGCGCCAGCGCCGCTCCCAGGTGGAGGCGGTTGCGCTCGCCGCGATCCTGGGGCTCGGCTTCGACCTCCTGTTCTTCGCCGTGAGCCTGCTCCCGACGA
Source organism: uncultured Actinomycetes bacterium (assembly GCA_963797665.1). GTDB lineage: Bacteria > Actinomycetota > Thermoleophilia > Solirubrobacterales > 70-9 > AC-56. The sequence continues at coordinate 44,893 of CAWCQE010000029.1, forward strand.
CCGTGCCGATCGCGGCGACCCTCGCGCTGCTCGAGGTGCGTGAGCGCCGGCGCTCCCACCAACCCCACGCGGCCATCACCCCGCCGGCATAGAGCCAGCCGAGCAGCACATCGAAGAAGTAGTGCTCACCGGTCGCGATCAGCGCCAGTCCCATCGCCAGCGGATAGAGGAGCAACAGCGGCCGCAGCGCCGGGCGGACGCGGCCCCAGAGGAAGATGGCCACGAGCGCGGAGAAGGCGGAGTGGAGCGAGGGAACGGCGGCGACCAGGTTGACGCTCGCCTGACCCTCGGAGAAGAGCCCGGCCGTACCCGTTCCCAGCACGTCCCAGCCGTCGGCGGTGGTGCGGTGGACCACTCCGAGCGCCCCCGTCTCGCTCGCCATCCAGGGCGGTGCGGCCGGGAACGCGACGTAGGTGGCGAGGCCGGCAAGCGCGAGCGTCACCACGCGATTGGTGAGGCGCTGGAACGCCGGCCTGTCGCGGACCCAGAGGACGCCGGCGACCGCGAAGGGAACGATGAAGTACGAGGTGTAGATGAGCGTGAAGGCGACGTCCCACCAGTGCACGACCCCGGGCTCGTATAGCCGGGCCTGAAGCCACTCGGTGGGCGTCTCGCCGAAGAAAACGAATCGATCGAAGTCGATCATCGGGTGGACGTGGACGCCGACCCCAAGCGAGTCGGCGGCGCCGCGCGAGAAGTCGTACGCGCTGAGCACCGCCACGATCGGCAGCCAGTCGAGGACGAGCTGAAGGATCTCCCTCGGCGGCCGGCCGAGCGAGGCGCAGGCGAGGGCGCCGCAGATCCACAGGACCACCAGCTCGCGCTGGGCCGGAATCCCGTAATGGGCGCTCCACGCGACAAACGAAATGATGTAGAGGCCAAGGACGCATCGCCGCACCGCGGCCCAGTGCGGAAAGCCCAAACCGGCCGTCCGGTCGGCCCCGACGTGTCCGATGTCAGTCGCGGTCACCGTTGCCTAGTCCAGCGGCTCGACTTGGAATCCGTCCGTGTCGGAACTCACCCGCACCCCCGATCCCTTCGACATCGGCTCCACCATCTGGCCGGTCAGCCCGAGCACCGCTGCCTCATTGCTCGGGCTGTGGCCGACGACGAGCGCCGTCTCACCATCATCGAGCCGCTCGAGGATTCGATTAAGAGCGTCGCCGAGAATCCGCGAATCGGACTCCACCAAGTCGGGGTCCGCCGCCCGCAGAACCTCCAGCCGCCCGCTCCCAGCCCGCCGATAAGCCTCGCGCCACCGATCCTCTCGTCGTGAGCGGAGGTCCGACTCGACCACCGCTCCGCCCGGGATTGGATCCCGAAGCGCGCACGCGAAGCAGGCGAGCGTCTGGGTGGCGCGCTGGGCGCCCGTCGAGACGAGCAGCGCGTATCCGCCGGGAAGGCTCGATCCAATGGCCAGTGCCGCTCGCGCTCCCTCATCGGTGAGCTCGTCACCGTCGTTTTCCGTGTGACGTCTGAGCTCGATTCGCTTTGCCATGGTGCCCGCCCCCGCTTCAGAGGCACGTTATCGCCGGAAGGCCAAAGGGGTCGCAATCCAGCCCGGCGGCCCACGCGGTGTCCATCCTGTGGGCTAGGGTGACGCCGAGGGGAATCGACGTGGGGATTGGAAACCAGTGCGCCCGGCCGTGAGGTGGCCGCGCGGGGTCGGGGCGATGGTCGCCGCCTCGGCGGCCGTATGGCTGGCGGTGCCCGGCGCCCAGGCCGCGGCCAGTCCCGCGCAGCGACTGGTCGACACCTACTCGCCGATCGTCATGCTGAGGGCGCAGTCGGATCCCTGTGACTCGACCCAGGAGCAGTACCAGCCGACCACCGTGGACACGGTGCTGGGAAACCGGCAGGTGGAGCTCGACCCACCAGGGAAGGACCGGGAAGGCCACGAGGGCGCCGACGGCCGCCGACATCGCCGGCCTGGGCGAGGGGTACCACCTGAATCTTCCCGGCGATCCTCTGGAACCGGGCTGCACCTACGCGAAGGATTTCGCGGCGCTCAAGGCCGCCGGACAAGGCCCCCGTCACCACCTATGCACGGATCGCGACCGAGAAGGGGACACCCGGGCTCGCCGTCCAGTACTGGTTCTTCTACTACTTCAACCACTTCAACGACCTCCACGAGGGCGACTGGGAGGGCATGCAGATCGCCTTCGACGCGAACACACCGCGGTGCCGCGCTGGCCGACGGCCCGTCCGAGATCGCACTCTTCCAGCACGAGGGCGGCGAGAAGGGCGGCTGGGACGATTCGAAGGTCCAGAAGGAGGGCACGCACCCGGTCGTCTATCCGGCCGCGGGGTCCCACGCCACGTTCTACGGTCCGGCGGTCTACGTCGAGAACGGGCAGGGCGGCTCAGGGCTCGGCTGCGACAACACCACCGACCCGCTTCGGCGCGTCGAGCCCCGACCGGTCCTCATCCCCACCCATCCGCGCGAGAACGGCCCCTTCAAGTGGCTGACGTTCGTGGGCCACTGGGGTGAGAAGGAGAAGGGCTACAACAACGGCCCGCAGGGGCCGATCGAGAAGCTGCAGTGGAACGAGCCGTTCACCTGGATGGCCGGCGTGCGCACGAGGAGTCCCGAGCTTCCGAGCGGCTTCTTCCTCGGGCCGCAGGTCACGGGTGCCTTCTGCGGCACGGTCAAGGCAGCGTCGGGCCTGGTGAACCTCGACGCGCAAGTCGCGCCCTGCCGCGATCGGCGTGATCGTCGGGGTCATCCTCCTCCTGGTGCGTCCTCACACGGCTGACGCGCTGGCGCCCGGTGGAGCTGGCGCCGCTGCGGCAGGAGCGCGCCTTCGGCCAGCTCGTCCGGGCCGCGCGACAGCTATACGGTCGTCACTGGCGGGTGTTCGTCCTCGTGGGGCTGACGTCGATTCCGATCATCGGGGCGATCTACGGGCGTCCAGCTCCTGTTCCAGTCGCTGACGGGTGACGAGGCCGTCGGGCTCTGGATTCGTGACGCCGCCAACCCGATCGGGTACGCAGTCGTCGCGGCGATCGCGATCTCGTTCCTTCGAGACCTGGAGCATGGACGGCCCACGGGCTACCCGACGGGGTTTCGCGACATGCTCGAGCGCTTCTGGCACGTCGTCGGTGGCCAGATCCTGGCATCCCTGCTGGTGCTCCTGATCGCATTGACGATCATCGGGATCCCGTTCGCGATCTGGAAGTACGTCGAGTGGCAGTTCGTTCAGCAGGAGATCATCTTCAACGACCGGCGCCTGCGGGACGCGTTCCGGGCCAGCACGCGACTCGTCCGCGGGAACTGGTGGCGGACGGTCAGGGTTGCGGGGTTCCTGTGGCTGATCAGCGTCGTCACCGGTCCGATCCTGGGCTTCGCGCTGATCTTCACCCCGCTGCCGCTCACGTGGGCCAACGTCGTCGGAACGGTCGTCTACGCGCTGCTGATCCCCTATGTCGCGATCGGCCGAACGCTCCTGTACTGGGACCTCGCGATCCGTCACGAGAAGGCCGCCACCGAGCCGCAGCGACGCCGGTGGTGGTCACGCTGGCGTGCGAGCCCCCAGCCCGGATGACCGGGCCTATGCGCCGCCTGCGACCTCCTTGTTGCGCAGCTCGATCCGGCGGATCTTGCCGGTAAGCGTCTTGGGTAGATCGTCGACGAACTCGACCTTACGCGGGTACGCGTACCCGGACAGGTGCTCGCGGACGAAGCCCTGAACGTCCTCGCGAGCTCGGGCGACGGCTCGTATCCCTCACCAAGCACCAGGAACGCCTTCACGACGTGGCCCCGCTTCGGATCGGGTGATGCGACGGCCGCGGCCTCCCGGACCGCTGGGTGCTCGATGCACGCTGACTCGACCTCGAAGGGCCCGATCCGGTAGCCCGCCGAGATGATCACGTCGTCGGCGCGGCCCTCATACCAGAAATAGCCGTCCTCGTCCTGGCGGGCGGCGTCCTTGGTGTGGAACCACTCCCCCCCGAAGGCCTCCTCGCTCGCCTCGGGATCGTTCCAGTAGCCGAGCGGGTAGTGCGGGTTCGACCGCGCCCGCAGGCAGATCTCGCCGCGCTCGCCCGACGGGAGCGGCTTCCTCGTCCTCGTCGAGGATCGCGACGTCCCAGCCCGGCATCGGCTTGCCCATCGATCCCTCGCGCACCTCCATGAAGGGGTAGTTGGCACACAGTGGGTAGGACTCGGTGAGCCCGTAGTAGTCGAGCACCGTGACGCCGTACTGGTCCCGGAACCAGCGGATCGCCTCCGGGTTGAGGGGCTCCCCGGCCGAGCAGACGACCCGGAACCGCTGCGGGAAGCGCTCACCCGCATCCTCGACCGCCATCATCGCCCGCATCGCGGTGGGGGTCGTGAAAACGTTCGTCACACCGTGTTTCGATAGGACCTCGAGCTGCTTCGCCGGATCGAACCCGCCCTCGCGCGCGTAGACGAACTGCGTGGCGCCCAGCCGCCAGGGACCGAGCAGCGGGGCGATACCGGCCGCCCATGCCCACTCCCCCATCCCGTGGAACAGCTCCCCATCGCGGACGTCGTGACAGTAGATGAACTCCTCGTGGCCGAGGATGTAGCGGTGGGCGTGGAGGATTCCCTTCGCCAGCCCCGTCGTGCCGGAGGAGTAGTAGAGCTGTGCGGGGTCATCGGCCGCGGTGTCCACCGGGTCGAAGTGGTCGTCCGCTCCCTCGAGGAGCTCACCGTCGAGTATCAGTAGCTCCTCGACGCGGTCGTCCGGCATCCGATCGACCTGATCGGACGAGCAGACGATCAGCCTCGGCTGGGAGTCCTCAACCCGGTGCCGGATCCCCTCGTCGCCGTAGAGCACCGACATCGCGAGGAGGATCGCCCCCAGCTTCCAGGTCCCGAGGAAGATCGCGGCGGTCTCGGGCGCGGCCGGAGCGACGACGGCGACCCGATCGCCGCGCTCCACGCCGTGGGCGCGCAGGACGTTCGCGGCCTGATTGGCCAGCGACTGCATCTGTCCCCAGGTCAGGCGCCGCTCGGTGCCGCGGAAGTCCTCGAAGACCATCGCCGGCTTGTCGCGCGGGTGCTTGTCGCACACGTCGGCCGCGATGTTGTAGCGGTCGGGAACCCGCCACTCATGGGCAGCTCGGAGCTCCTCATACGTCGGCGACGAGCCGAGCATCAGCGCCACCATACCTCCCGGCCCCAAGGCCGCCCGGGGGCCGTTGAGGTCGTGGGCTCAGCGCGCGCCCCTCTTGCGGCGTAGGCGATAGAAGCTCTCGTCGAACCTGAAGAGTCGCGCCATAGGGTCGGGCTGGGTGTCCGCCACCTCGACGTCGGTTATCTCCCATCCGCGGAAGGCCTTCTCCACGTCAGCCCGGCTCGCGCCGCGGGGGAGCGGGCCCCTTCGGCGCGGCGAGAAGCAGTCCAGGATCACGGTGGCATCTGGGGCGGTGACAGCGCTCACCTCTCTTGCCATGGCCTCGCGCTCGGTGTTGGGGAGGCCGTGGAACGTGCCCGTGTCGAGCACCAGCCGAAAGCCCGAGCCGATGCCGTTCTCCTGCATTGCCGTCACTTCGCCTTGCACGAGATGGATCTCGACTCCCGCCTCCTCCACTCGCTCGCGGGCGCGGCGCAGCGCCTTGTCGACGTTGTCGATGCCGGTCACCTCCCAGCCCCGCTCGGCGAGCCGAACGCCCCACACCGCGCTGCCGGTCCCGATATCGAGCGCCCGACCGTATGGCGGCCCGTAAGCGTCCTCCTCGTGGGCGACCAGCTGCAAGAGCTTGTTGGCGAATGGCGGATGCTCGGCGAGGTCCTCCCACGGGTGGAACCCGAGCGCGTAGGCGAGCCGGTAATTCATGACCCGTTCTCCTCGGATGGTGTCTGTCTGGAAACGCTCGGCATGCTCGCCTCCCGTAGGTCGTGGTAACCGGAGGGCGAGGCTAAACCCACCTGAGGGGGTCCGCATCGGTTGAATCACTCAACTTGCGCCCGGCGCCGCAATGGGTGATTTCACCCAGCTCAGATGAGGCGGTGCCGGTGTGCATAGCTCGCGGCCGCCGTCCGTGAGGAGACCGCGAGCTTGGCGAAGATGTTGCTCACGTGTCGGTCCACGGTGCGCTCGCTGAGGACGAGGTCGGCGGCGATCGCCCTGTTCGTCTCTCCGGCGGCGAGGTGGCGCAGCACCTCGAGCTCCCGCTCGGTGAGACCATGGGCGTCCGCGAGCCGGGCACCGCCGAGCCCGTCGATGCGCGCGCGGTCCGGCGCTGCCCCCAAGTCTGAGTAGGCCGTCCGGGCAGCGTCCAGCTCCAACGCGGCCGCGTCCTCGTCGCCCAAGGCGCGGCAGGCAAGACCGACCAGCTCGCGCACGCGTGCCCCCTCGTAGGGCGCGCCGAGCCTCTGCCAGACGTCCTCCGCATGCCGGAGGGAAGCCAGGGCCGCTGCGGCGCGGTCCTCGGCCAGCTCAACCATCCCACGCGCCTGAGCGGCCATCCCGCCGAGCGCGTCCCCCTCGTGACCCTCCGCCACCACCTCGAGCTCGCCGGTAGCGCCACGCGCCGCCTCGAGGTCGCCGACCGCCAGCATTATCTCCACGTAGGCGGGCAGGAACGCGACGCGGCTACCGGCCTCGACGGTCTCGGTCAGAACCCTGCGGATTGCGGCCTCCGCGGCATCGGCCTCGCCATCGGCCAGCCGCAGGAGGGCCATTCCCGGCTGCGGCTCGCGCCCGCACTGGCTCGCCTTCCGGTAGGCCTCCTTGGCCAATCCAAACTCGCCGAGCATCCGGTGGACCTCTCCCTGGCGGTAACAGGCCTCACCGACCGCCGGGGCGTTCTCCCCCTCTTCGCAGCGCTCGGCCGCTCGACGCGCCTCTTCCAGGGCGGCGGACCAGGCGCCGTTGAGATGCATGATCTCAGCGCGGTGCACCAGACAGCGACCGGTGAAGGCCACCAGGTCGGGCTGGCGTTCGCACCAACCTGAGAGGGCGGCGGTCCACTCCCGTGCGCGACCGACCTCGTAAGCGTCACGGCAGGCGAGGATCACGCCGCAGTAGACGATGCCGGAGACGATCGGGGAGAGCTCGCCGGCTGTCACCGCGACCATCGTCTCGTCCAGCAGCCCCAGGCCCTCCTTGGTCCGCCCCATGCGGATCAGGATGTGGCCGTGCTCGTGAGCCGCGAGCGCAAACAGGTCCGGATCGCCAAAACGCTCGGCGATCCCCGCTGCCTCGCCGGCGGTCGCAGCGGCCCCGTCCAGGTCGCCGCTCGCGTCCTGCTCGAAGATGAGCGGCAGCAGCAGGTAGCCACGCTCGACTCGATCATGCCCGTGCTCGTCGAGCAGCCGCTGGGCGCGCCCCAGCCAGCCACCTGCACGGCCGAGGTCCCGGCGACTGGCGGCAGTGACGGCGATCCAGAACGCGCAGCGCAGGGCCGCCAGCGGATCGCCGTCATCCAGGTAACCGCGGTGGGCGCGCTCGAGGAGCCCGACGTACTCGCTCTCGCGACCGAGCATGTACGCGGACGTCGCAAGCAACCGGAGGTCATCAGCGGCCAGTGGCGACTCGCCGTCTGCTCGCGAGAGCGACTCGTAAACGTCTGACCAGGCCTCCCTCGAGTAAGCCCGATGTGCGCCTTCGATTTCGGCGACCGCACCCACCGTCGGGACGATTATCGCGTTCCTGTGGGCTCCAGTCGTGGGATCTCGGCGGGGATCGGCCGGCGAACTTCGGCGCCGGAGCCTTGGGATCAGGAACCCCAGGCGTTCAGGAGCTCGTTCCCAGGCTTGAGCCGTCGGCTAGCTGACGATTAGACTCAGCCGTAGGTGTCGCTCTTTCGCCGCCGATCGAAGGACGCTCCCGCTGGGCCCCCTCCGACGGAGATGCGTGGGCGGGCGGCTGAAATCCCCGACGCAGGGGCCGTCGGATGGGAGGTCGTGTGGGAGGCGCTCAAGACCGAGCCGCCCGACGAGGGCTCCTCGACCATCACCCAGGAGCTCGGACTCGACGAGGAGCACGACATATCCCAGGGCACGGACGTGCCCGGGACCGAATTCAGCGGAACCCGCAACGGACGGCCCGTACAGCTGCGAATGGGGGTCGTTCCGTTCGGCTTGGGCAAGCGTGCCGTCAACGAAGTGCACATCGATGCGCCCGTCGCGCCGTTCAGCGCCAGTGCCGACGGCGATCGCCTGGTGGCCGAGCCGGGCGGGCTATCGGAGGTCGACGAGCTTCTCGCCGGGTTGGCACCGGCTCGCGCATGGCGGAAGGCATCGGTCGAGGGCGGGCCGGACGGGATCCTCGCCCGCCGGCCAATCACCGCACACCCGCAAGGCTACGTCTACGACCTGTGGCTGGTGGAGCGCCTCGCCGACCGGCTTGGCGCTTAGTTGAACAGCCGCGATGTCGAGTGAGCGCGCGGGGGTGGTGGTCGGTGCGGGAGATGGCGAGACGACGAGCAGCCCACTTGGCGGCGACGTCCGTTTCGTGGTCCGCGGCTCCGACTCAGGCGGGGCGGTGACCGCGCTCGAGGTCGCCAATCCGCCCGGACAGGGGCCGCCACTTCACGTCCACACCGCCCAGCACGAGACGATCCACGTCCTCGACGGCGAGCTTCGCTGGCGCCTCGGCGACGAGGTCCAGTCGACGGGTCCTGGCGCCTACCTCTTCATCCCGCGCGGGCTCCCGCACTGCTTCCAGGTGATGGGTGGCCGTCCGGCGCGGATGATGATCACGTTTGCGCCGGCGGGCATGGAGGCGTTCTTCGAGCGCCTCTCGGCGATGACCGAGTTCGACGCCGCCGAGTTCCGGGCGGTCGCCGAGGAGAACGGCATGCGCGTCGTCGGCCCGCCGCTGGCCGAGTCACACCCGACCGAGTGATTCGCTAATCCTGTACCTGTGGGCTTCGCGACGCGGTTAGAGTGTCGCGCCGTGACGGCCTTATCCGAACTCTCGATCCGCGGGCGGGTAGCGACCAGCGACGACGCGGACTGGGACGAGGCGCGTCAGGCTTGGAACCTGGCCGCCGATCAGCGGCCCTCCGCGGTCGCCCTCGTGGAGGGCGCGGATGACGTCTCGAAGGTGGTCGGCTTCGCGCGCGACAACGGGCTGAGGGTGACGGCGCAGGGAACCGGACACGGCGCCGTGGCGCTCGGATCGCTCGACGACGTGATCCTGATCAAGACCGAGCGCATGCGCGGCGTCGAGGTCGAGGATGGCGGCGCTCGCGTCGAGGCCGGGGCGTGGGCCGCCGATGTTGCGGAGGCGGCGGCAAAGACGGGTCGCTCGTTCCTGCCCGGGACCTCGCCCAACGTGGGCGTGACCGGCTACACGCTCGGCGGCGGGCTCAGCTGGCTCGGCCGCAAGTACGGATGGGCGTGCAACCGGGTGAGGGCGATCGAGCTGGTCACCGCGGAGGGTGAGGCTCGCACCGTCGATGCCGCGACCGACGCCGACCTCTTCTGGGCGCTGCGCGGTGGTGGCGGCGGGTACGCGGTGGTCACGGCGCTGCACGTGGAGCTGCTGCCGGTCTCGGAGGCTTACGCCGGTGCTCTGCTCTTCCCACCCGAGCTGGCTGCGGGCGGGATCCGGGCCTATCGCGACTGGGCGGCGGGCGCGCCGGAGGAGGCCGGAAGCATGGTCCGCATGCTGAACCTGCCGCCGATCCCGGACATTCCGGAGCCCCTGCGCGGGAAGAGGTGGCTCGCGATCACCGCCGCTTTCATCGGGAGCAGGGAGGAAGGGGAGAGAGCGATCGCGCCGCTGCGCGAGATCGGCGCGCCGGCCGTTGACAGCTTCGACCAGATCCCGGCCCCCGGCCTGACGCCAGATAGCCATGGACCCGGAGCCACCGGTGCCGGCTCTCGGTCACCACCGCGTGCTGGCAGAGCTGCCCGACGACGCGATCGACGCTCTCGTCGACATCGCCGGACCCGAGTCCGGCTCACCCCTCCTCCTCGCCGAGCTCCGCCACCTCGGCGGAGCGCTGCGCCGTCGAGCGCAGAACGCCGGCGCGCTCGACAAGCTGGACGGCGAGTTCGTGATGCTGGGGATCGGCATGCTGATGGACCCCTCGCTGCGGAAGCCGATAACGAGCGCCCTCGACGAGCTCGCGGGCGCGGTAGACCCCTGGACCGTGGAGGGCGGTTACTTCAACTACGCGGAGCGGCCCTGCGACGTCGACGCCATCCTGTCCGCGGAGACGTGCGAGCGCCTCGTTCAGGTCAAGCGCAGCTGGGACCCGGACGATCTCATCCTCGCGAACCACTCGGTGGCCCTGGCGACCGCGTAGCTCGGACCTCCGGCAGAGCGATGGGACGCATCGAGGGCAAGGCGTGCATCGTCACCGGCGCCGCGTCCGGGATCGGCCGGGCGACGGCCGAGCGGTTCGCCGAGGAGGGCGGGCAAGTGCTCTGCGTCGACCTCGATGGCGACGGCGTGCGCAACGCGGTCGAGGGGATCCGCGCGAGCGGCGGCACGGCCGAGGCGCAGGAGGCAGACGTCGCCGTTCGAGGGCAGGCTGAGGACTTCGTCGCGCTGCGTCGGGCTTTGGGGCGGTATCGAGGTCCTCGTCAACAACGCCGGGGTGAACCTGCCGGGCGTCTTCCACGAAGCGCCTGACGAAACGATCGAGCGCACGCTTGGGGTGAACCTGAAGGGGCCGATTTACGCGTGCCAGGCGGCGATCCCCCACATGCTCGAGCGCGGAGTGGGATCGATCGTCAACGTGTCGAGCGTCAACGGCGTCGTCGCCGAGCCCTACCTGACGGTGTATGCCGCCTCCAAGGGAGCGGTTGTGATGCTGTCGCGCGGTATCGCGCTGGACTACGCGAAGCAGGGGATCCGCTGTAACGCGATCTGCCCGGGCTGGGTCGACACGCCGATCAACTACGCCCATGCCGAGATGCTCGGCGGGCTGGAGAAGGTCTATGAGTCGATCGACTCCTTTCAGCCGATCGGACGCCCCGGCGAGCCACGCGAGATCGCGAACGTCGCCCTCTTTCTCGCCTCGGACGAGGCAAGCTTCCTGACCGGCTCCGTCCTCTTGGCCGACGGCGGGATGACGGCCCAGTAGGAAGACACCGGAAGCTGGGCTCTCGGCGCGCCCCGCGGATCCTCGGTGATGCGCGAGCCCGGTTCGTCGAGGGGGCTCACTGAGTGCGCTACGGCTCGCAGTTTCTGCGTTGCTCGCCAGCGCACATGTCGGCACCTCGACCGCCGTTGACCTCGTCCGCGCCCGTCCCTCCAACGAGCCGGTCAGGCCCGGCGTTGCCGATCTACCCCCGGGGCGGCTGCGGGAGCCGAGAATCGACGACGGCGCGAGCAGCTTGGTGGCTGCGGAGGTGACCCGTGACCGCGGCAAGGAAGCGCTCGCGCTCGAGCGCCAGGATCCGCGTCGGGCACGTCGTCCGTACCGTCGCGGTGCGCGGCACGTCGCGCAGCAGGGCGATCTCACCGAACGAGCCGCCCTCCCCCTCCACATGCCGGCGAACGCCGTCCCTGTAGATCTCCACCTCGCCTTGGTCGATCAGGAAGAAGCGCCGCCCGTGCTCGCCCTGCCTGACGATCTCCTTGCCTGGCTCCGCATCGATCGCCTCCAGGTCGCGACAGAGGCGCTCCAAGGTGGCGACCGGCAGCGGGGCGAAGATCGCGTTCGTACGCAGCAGCGAGTAGAAGCGCTCCGGGACCGGCGTCCCCGCCTCGAATTGACCCAGCAAGCTCCAGCGCGCGAACGCGAAGAGCGGCAGGATCGCGCCCATGGCGATCAGCGCGCCCCTGATCCCCAGCAGCGCCACTAACCCCGGGGCGGCTATCGATCCCACCGCCATCGCCGCCAACCGCGAGGTCTCCAGAAAACCGAGTACCCGTCCGAGGACCTCGTCCGAGCCGAGCCGCTGGAGCAGGGTCCTCACGGTGACCTCGACGAAGGTGTAGCCGATTCCCATGCCGATCCAGCCGGCGTACGCGGCGAGCGCCACTGGCCAGGCGCCGGGCAGGGCCATTGCCACCCCCGCGACAAGGGCGCCGACCACCAGTCCGGCGGCGAGCTTTCCGCGGTGGAGGAGTAGTGCGAGCACGGCGCCTCCCACCAGGGCCCCGACTCCCCAAGCGGCGTTGAGGTAACCGACACTCCCCTGCCCAAGCTCTAGAAGCTGCAACGCCACCACTACGACCAGGACGTCCGCCGCGCCCTCGAAGAACACCAGAATCGTGAGCGCGCTGCCGAGGAGTCGCACCGGGGGGTCCGCCCACAGGCTGCGAAACCCGAATCTCGTCTGACGGAGCGCGCCGGAGAGCCCGGAGTCATGCGCATAATCGGGTCGCTCGTCGGGGCTGACACCGATCAAGACGAGCGCGGCGAGCGCCGCGAGCGTCGCGGCGGCGGCGAACGCGACCGGCGGACTCGTCGTGGCTAGCAGGACGCCGGTGACCACCGAACCGGCGAGGAACCCGAGATTGTCCATCGCGCTATGGGCGACGTTCGCGGCCGAGAGCTCCTGGGGCGTTCGCGCAACGAGTGGCATCAGGGATCCCTCCGCCGGGACGTAGGCGCTGGAGACGACGGTGAAGAGTCCTCCGAGCGTGAAGACGATCGCCGCCGGTGCGCCCATCGCCGCGGCCCACGCGGAGGCTGCAAGCACTGTCGCGCCCGCGAGCGAGCTTGCGATCAACACCGCGCGCCTGGAGTGACGGTCCCCGAGCACTCCGGCGAACGGCGAGGCCAGCGCTCCCGGCAGCAACCTCACGAGCGCCACCAGCCCGACGGCGGTCGCGCCGCCGACGTGAAAGGCGTAAACGCCGAGCGCGATCGCGTAGGTCCAGGTCGCAAACGAGACCGCCGCCCACGCGAGCTGTAGCCGGGACAGGCCTGGATTCACGAAGACGGCCGCGACCGCGCGGTAAGACGTAGTGAGCTGCCCCATCCCTGGGATCACAGGCCGACCATATCCGGGCGGCGGCGGGCCCGGCTCAGAGCGACCGCGAGAGCGCCTCGCCCCCCGACCGTTTCGCCATCGAGGTCCAGGAACTCGGTTAGCGGAATCCTTGCCTATATGGTTCTATGCACGCGCCGTCGAGGCATCAAGGGTCTCGAGCGCCGATCGGACCGTCGCCGCTTTCGCCACGTTTTCCTTGCGCTCGAGTAAGCCGAGCGCCTCGCGCAGCAGCTCGCGCGCGGCGTCGGGATCGCCGCAGAGGCGCATCGCCTCCGCGACCTCGGCGAGCCCCTCGTCGCGGACGACGCTCGCGTCGGTCTGGCGCAGGAGATCCAATCCCTCCGAGGTGAGGGCCAGCGCCTCCCCGGGCTTGCCCTGCCGTGCCAGCGTCTTCCCGCGCACCACCCGCCACAGCGCCTGCGAGGTGATGTCGTCCTCGGCGGAGAGTTCCTCGGCCACGCGCGTCAGGCCGAGTGCCTCCTCGTGGCGACCCTGCTCGTCAACGGCCCGCGCCAGCTCCGCGGCGATGGTCGATCGCACGTAGCGCTCGCCCATCGCGGTGAGCGCGTCGTAGTCGCGACGGAGCTCGCGCTCCGCGGCGGCGGCGTCGCCGGCAAGCATCTCGACGCCACAGGAGTCGAGCGAGGTCGAGCTCGAGATGACGCTGCGCCCCATCTCCTCCAGCGTGATCCGCGCCTTGGCATAGAGCCGGCGGGCCTCGTCGAAGTCGCCACGCATTGCGTAAAGGCGCGCCAGCAGACTTGTGACGAGACCAATGGTGCGCCGATCGTTCCCGGCCTCGGCAACGATCTCCTCGCACTGCTGGATCGCCTCGGCGACCGGCATCGGCCCATAGAGGCAGGCCACCGCGAACTGCGAGGCGGCGCGGCGCCGCTGGCGATGGTCCTCGGAGACGCGCGCCTCGTCGACCGCACGACCGGCAGCCTTTGCGGCCTCGCCGTAGTTGCAACGCGTCCCGTGCGCCCAGGCGATGAGCCGCCAGGCCATGGCCAGGTTCTTGTGGTCCTGGGCTTCCTCGAAGACCGGAATCGCCTGGTCACCCTCGCTCAGAACCTGGTCAGCCCACGCCTGCGACTCGCCCGATTGACTTTCGACCTGCAGGCGCATAAGCCGGGCGCGGGCGCGGAGGATCGCGTCATCGGTCTCGATCCCGGCCTCGAGCGCTTCGTCGAGGTAGTGCTGCGCGTGCTCGAAGAGGCCGACGTCGACGAGGACCTCGGCGAGCTCCGGCAGGAGGTCTAGCCGCGCGTGGTCGCGCACCGGCAGGACGGTGGCGGCGCGCTGCAGCAGGCTGGCTGCGGCCGGCATGTCACCGCGGGCCAGTGCCCGCCGCCCTGATGCCGTCAGGCGCTGCGCGGCGCGGGCGCCCAGCTCGCGGCCATGGCGGTCGAGCGGGCCCAGCTCCGAGTAGTAGATGTAGGCCTGCTCGAGGTGGTAGCCCATGATCTCTTCGAACTCGGTCTCGCGGCCGCGCTCACGGCTGTACCGCTCGCCCCAGTCGACGAAACGCTCATGGAGGGTGGCGCGGTCGCGCCGTAGAAGGCGCCCGTAGGTGGCCTCGCGAATCTGCACGTGTCCGAAGCGGTGGCTCTCGCCGGCGATCGCGTGCGTCAGCTCCTCGCGGATGAGCTGCTTCACCGCGAGCGAGGAGATCCGCAGGTCGACCTGGGAGACGACGTCGTCATCGACGAGCTCCTCGAGCGCCTGCTTGGGGAAGATCATGCCGATCACCGAGGCCGGCTCCAGGACCGAAAGCTCGCGCGGCTGCAGCTGGTCGAGGCGGGCGCCGAGGAGTGCGGAGAGCGTCGCCGGCACCGCGATCTCGTCGAGCGACCCGGTCGGCGTCCAGCGACCGTCCTCGAGGCGAAGCAGGCGCTCATCGACCATCATCGAGACGAACTGCTCGACGAAGAGCGGATTGCCGCCGGCCGCCTCAGCGACCCTGGCGCGTACTTCGTCGCTTATCTCGCCGCCGAGCAACTCGTCGACCAGCCGCTGCACGTCAGCGGGTGACAGCGCGCCGAGCTCGATCCGCTGGGCTTCCGTCTTCTCCTCGAAATCGGGGCGCATCGCGTCGAGCTCGGGGCGAGCCGGGCAGACGATGACGATGGGGCGCCTCGCGGATTCGCTCAGGTACTCGATCAGCTCGAGGAGCGTCTGCTCCGCCCAATGCAGGTCCTGGAAGACGACGACGAGGGGGCGCTCGGCGGCCATCGTCTCGAACAGGCGGCGGACGCCCCAGAAGATCTCCTCCACCGGCACCTGGGAGTCACCGAGCCCAAGCGCACCGGCTAGCCCCGATGCGACGAGCTCGTCGCCACCCGCAAGCGCGACGAGCTTCGAGCGCGCCAGCTCCGGCGGATCCTCCTCGCTGATCCCAGCCGCCTGGGTGACGATCTCGATCAGCGGCCAGAAGGTGATGCCTCGCCCATAGGAGAGGCAGCGGCCCTCGATCAGGCGCGCACGATTGGCGCTGCGGCTGCCGAGCTCTTCGAGGAGGCGCGTCTTGCCCACGCCCGGCTCACCGATCACGGTCACGACCTTGCACGCCGACTCGTCCGCGCTGGCATCGATCGCTGCGTCCATGACGCTCGAGCTCGGCGTCCCGGCCGACCAGCGGCGGGCGCTCCTCCGCCAGGGCGGCGGCTCCGATCGAGGACACGAGACGGTAGGCGGCGACGGGCTCCGCCTTTCCCTTCAGCTCGAGCGGCTCGATCGCCTCGACCTCCACCGCGTCGCGCACGAGGCGGTAGGTCTCGGGTCCGAGCAGGATGTCGTTCGCGGGTGCCGCCTGCTCGAGGCGCGCCGCCACGTTGATGGCATCGCCGACGAGGCGCTCCCCACGGGTCGGGTCGCCGGCGACGATCTCGCCGGTGTTGACGCCGGTCCGGTTCGTGAGAGTGATTCCCCAGGTGCGGGCGAAGTCGCGATTGAGCTCCACCAGCGCCCGCTTCATCTCCGCGGCGCAGCGCACCGCCCGCAGGGCGTCGTCCTCGCGCTGCTGCTGCAGGCCAAAGACCGCCATCACCGCGTCGCCGATGAACTTCTCGATCTGACCGCCGTGGCCCTCGATCACACCGCGGATGCGCTCGAAGTAACGGGAGATGACCGCCCGCAGCGTCTCCGAGTCGAGCGACTCGCCCAGGGTCGTCGAGCCCTTCAGATCACAGAAGAGGACTGTGATCGTCTTGCGGATCGCGTGCTGCGCCTCAGGGGTCAGCGCGACTCCGCAATAGCCGCAGAAGCGGAACTGCTGTGGAACCTGCTCGCCACACGACGGGCAGGTGCGCGCCTCGGTGTCGCTACCCACTCACCGCATGTGGCCGTTGTCGGACTTGACCAGGTCGACCGACCAGCTGCCGTCCGCCGCCTCGGTGACGTTGCGCAGGCACGGTGCGTTTGAGGCAGACGCGTTGCACGTGTTGCCGAACACCTGCACCGGCGCGCCGTCGCCCGCCTGATAGAAGACGACGAAGTTGCGCACCGTCTGGCGATCGGAGACCAGGCCAGGCGCCCATCTCAGGTGGAAGACGAGCGGGTGCTGGGTGTTCGTGTACCGCTGACCCGTATCCGCGTCTACCACCGAGGCGTCGACGAATCCGCCCTGGCGGCAGATGTAGGTCTTGTTCGAGATGCGGACGGTGCCGTTCGCACTGCAGAAGCTGTCGGGTGCGAGCAGCTGCAGCGTCGCGACTACGTCCGTGGACGCGCTCGGGATCGACGCGTTCGCGTACTGGTCCTTCGCCGGATCGGTGTCGACCTTGCCCGAGTGCCCCGCGGGCACGAACGTCTGGCCGGCCGTCTTGCTCACCTTGGTCGTCTCGCTGGCCGTGGCGGTGTCCTGCTTGCCGCCGGTCTGGTCATTGAAGCGCTCGTCGAAGGCGACCGACGCCATGTTCGTGATCGTGATGTCGGGCGGATCCGTGAGCGCCGTCGCCGGTGCGGTGACGACGAGCTCGGCGGTCGCCTGCTGGCCCTTCTTCAGCGCGCCGAGCGGGCAGGTGACGACCTGCCCGGCAGCCGAGCAGCTGCCCCTGGAGGAGGTTGCGCTGACGAGCGAGGTTCCATCGGGGAGTCGTGTCCGTGAGCCCGACATGCGAGAGCGACGAGCTCCGACTCCGATTGGAGATGACGATGTCGTACTTCAGAAACGTGTTGTTGCCGTCGAACGACGAGTAGGCGACCGGATCCGGCGTATCGGTCACCGACACGCAGAGCGTGCCCTGCTGGCTGTTCGTGGTACACGCCTCCGAGGCGCCCTGGGCGATGCCGCCGAATGCAAACAGGAAGAGCGCGATGAGCGCGGCGGACGCGACGAAGCCGAGCGCCATCTGGGCCTTGACGCTAAACGAAGACACTAAGTGGCCCTGTTGGCCGAGGCGGTGAACGAGGATTCCTTTCCCGCTTGAGACGGTGACAACACGGACCTAACTACAACCCCACCTGCTGGCTCACCAGGGTACCGTAAACACCCCGAGCCAGCTCTTGGGGCCTGCTTGGCGGCAGCTCGGTACCGCCGAAGCCGCCATTCGCGATGCGCCTGGTAGGGTCACCGCCGAGATGATCTCCACGATCGCAGTGGGCACGGACGGCTCGGAAACGGCCAGTACCGCCGTCAACGTGGCAGCGGAGATGGCGCGGCGCTTCGAGGCGAAGCTGGTCCTGGTGAGCGCCTTCGGTAGCCCGGCGCCGGGATCATCCGGCGGTAGGGTCGATGAGTCGGAATTCGCCTGGAATCCCGCGGCCCAGCTTCAAGAGATCCTGGCCCGAACCGAGCGGAACCTCAGGGACGAGGGCATCGACTGCGTGACGCGTACCAGCAAGGGAGACCCGGCGAAGGCGCTCGTGGAACTCGCGGAGAACTGCGGCGCCGACTTGCTGGTGATCGGCAACAAGGGGATGCACCGCCGGGTTCTCGGGAGCGTCCCGAACTCCGTCACCCACAAGGCGGGCTGCTCGGTCCTGGTCGTCAAGACAACGTAGAGCCCGCAGCCGAGCCCGCCGATCCGGCCTCCGTGACAAAGCGGCGCGCACGTTCCGGGTACGCGCCGGCCGCCTCGATCGGGGCCGGGTCGGGCACGACGTCGCCGGCGAGCGCCTCGACCGTCGCGCCCAGTGATCGCGCGAGCGCAGCCGGCGCGTAGCCTCCCTCGAGGCAGACCAACACCGGCGCCGAGAGGTCGGCGGCGAGGATCCTGACGGTCGCCGCCATCGACGCGTACCCCGCCTCGTCGACGAGGCAGTCGGCCAGCGGATCCGCGCGATGGGCGTCGAAGCCGGCGGAGACGGCCACGAGGCCGGGCCGGTACGCGCGCGCGACCGGCGCTACAACGTGCTCGACCAGCGCCGTGAACACATCGTTTCCGCTCCCGGCGGACACCGGCATGTTGAAGGTGAACCCCACGCCATCGGCCTCGCCTTCGTAGGCGGCGTCGCCGGTCCCGGGATAGAGCGGCCACTGATGGATGCTCGCGTAGAGCACGTCGGGCGAAGCGGCGAAGATCGCCTCGGTGCCGTTGCCGTGGTGGACGTCCCAGTCGAGGACGAGGACGCGGCGAGCGCCGCACGCCTCGATCGCGTGCGCCGCCGCGACCGCGACGTTGTTGAGAAGGCAGAAACCCATCGCTCTGGCCCGCTCAGCGTGGTGGCCCGGGGGGCGCAGAGCGCAGATGGCGAACCGATCCTCACCCCCGAGGAGCGCCTCAGCCGCCCAGGCGGCGCCCCCGGCGGCATGCAGGGCCGCATCCCACGACCACTGGCTCGCAACCGTGTCGACGTCGAGCATCCCCCCGCCCTTGACGCAGAAAGCCTCGATCGCGCGGAGGTGGTCGAGCGAGTGCACGCGGAGGAGCTGCGCGCGGGTGGCCACCGGCGCCTCGCGTCGGTCGAGTCCGAGCTGGCCGTTGGCCTCCAGCTCGGCCTCGATCGCTCGCAGCCGCGAGGCGTCCTCGGGATGGGCACCGGTGTCGTGATCGTAGGAGGAGGGGTGATGGACGTAGAGCCCCACGCACGGATTAGAACAGCATCCTGAGCTCGGCGACTCCCCCCTCGATCGTCACATTGAGCGAGTGATCGCCGCGCTCGAAGACGCGCATCATGCGCGAGTTGCCGGGCAGCACGTCCGCCTTCAAGCCGCGAGCGCCGTGCTCGCGGGCGTACTCGACGAGCGACGCGTGCAGGATCCTCCCCAGGCCCGCACCCTGCCAGTCCGGGTCGACCATGTACGCCACCTCTGCGAGGCCGCTGGCGGGGCTGAGGTAATACGTGCTGGCGCCAACGATGCGCTCGTGCTCTGAGGGCCCGACCACGGCTGCGAAGGCCATCTCCTCGTCGTAGTCGACGCTGCACAGGTGTTGGGCAGCGGTGTCGGTGAGCGAGCTCAGCTGCTGGAAAAACCGGGTCCGGACGTCCTCCTCGCTCAGCCGATAGAAGAGCTCCTGCATCGCGCCGGTGTCGCTCGTCCGCGTGGGTCGCATCAGCACGTCACGGCCGTCGCGTAGCCGCACCTCGTGCACCTCGGCCACGGGATATGCCCTGCGGCTCCGCAGCTGCTGCTTGCGCCCGACCAGGCCGCTCGCCTTGGCCGCGTCCAGTAGCTCCCTGCGGAAGTCTGGATGGGCGATGTCGATCAACGCCACCGCCCGCTCGGCCAGAGAGCGGCCGAAAAGGTACGCCGTGCCGTACTCGGTGATCACCCAGTGCACGTCGGCCCGCGGGATAGCGATCGCCTGGTCGGGAGCCAGCGCTGGGGAGATCGCGGAATGGCCCGCCGGCGTCCGCGAGGCCAGGCAGACGATTGCTGTACCGCCGGGGGAGGCGAGTGCCCCGCGGTGGAAGGCCGGGCCGGTGGACACCCCGCCGTAGAGCACCCCATCGAGGGTCTCCGTCGACACCTGCCCGGTGAGATCGATGGTGAATGCCTGCGTCACGGAGACCATCCGCTCTCTGACTCCGGATGACCTCCGGGTCGCAGATGTGGTCGATCGGGTGAAAAGCGAAGCGGGGATCGTCGTCCACGAGGTCGTAGAGGCGCCTCGTACCCATCGCCCAGCTGGCCGAGACGGGACCCGTTACAACACCCGCGGCGACGAGGTCGACGATCGGCTCGCAGATCACGTCGGAGTGAATCGCCAGGTCCCGCCGGTTGGTCAGGTGGGCGAGCATCTGGTTCGGTACCCGGCCCAGACCGATCTGAAGGGTGGATCGATCTTCGATGAGTCTCGCGACGTACCGGGCGATCTGCTCAGCCACTTCGCTGGCGGGCTCGTGCAGGTACTCCACGACGGGCGTCTCCACCGGAACGAAGCTGGCAATCCGATCAACCGGGATCCGGCTGTCGCCCGCGGTGCGAGGCATGGCGGGATTGACCTCAGCGATCACGGTGCGCGCCGCCAGCGCGGCGGCCATGGTCACGTCTACCGATACACCGAGGCTGCAGGTGCCGTCGGGATCCGGGGGGGCGACCTGCACCATCGCAACGTCGAGCGGGAGCCGCCCGTTCTCGAACAGGCGCGGAACGTCGGCGAGGGAGAGCGGGAGATACTCCACCATCCGAGTCGGGCCGAGGAGGTCGCGCTCGTCGGTCCCGACGTAGAAGACGCGGTGGCGATAAGCCGTATGCCCCAGATCACCGGTGCCCACCCGGTTGATGAGGAAATGCACCAGCACCACCCCCGGGCGCCTCAGCTCCTCCAGGGCACCCACCAGGGTCCGGGGAGTCGCGCACGCGCTGCCGACGAAGACCCTGTCGCCGGGTCGCACCACGGACACGGCTTCATCGGCGGATACCAGCCGCTCATGCCAGTCCCGTGCCCCGACGGCGGTCATGCTCGAGGCACAAAGCTAGCGCTCGCTACGACACACGGTCTTCTCGTCCTAGAGCCCGGCTCGCGCGCGTTCTCGTCCTAGAGCCCGTGCTCGCGCGCGTGCTTCCCCAGCGTTCGTGCCGTCTCGGCGGGCTGAATCCTCCTGTTGATCTCCTCGAGCTCACGCGCGCGACGGACGGACTCGCGGTGGACCGAATCCTGCAGTCCCTCTATCAGAGCCTCGAGGGACTCGATGCGCGCCTCCAGCGCTCTGATCCGTTCGCCTTGATCCGCTTCCTCGCCTTCGGGCTCGGTCTCGGCCGCCGAAGCGCGGCGCTGCTGCACCACACGCTCGAGCAGGCGCGGCAGGCGCGTCGTATGGGTTGGGCTACGCCTCGGCATCGCCGGCGCTCGTGGGGAGCTGACTGCTAGGACCGGGGCCGTGGCCGGTCGAGGATGAACGTCTGCGTGGATGTCTGCGTTCTCTTGTCGCGCTTGGGGATGAAGGCGATCACACGCCGGCCCGTGACGCGGGTGATGGCGGCCGTCGCGTTGTAGTTGAATCGCTGAGAGTCCAGCGACAGATTGGCGTCTGCGGACGACTCCGGGTCCTCGGCTACCCGCGCCTCCGGCGGACCCTCCTCGATCACGCACCTTATGACGTCCTTGTCGATCTCGACGTTGGTCGACCTCGGCCGTTGCCCCGAGAAGCGCTGCCAGACCGATCCAAGTGACCGGGCGATCTCCTGCGAGGTCGTATTCTCGCCGGCTCCGTCCGGGCCGACCGTATCCGCCTGCGGTCCAGGCATTTTTACCCCTCTCCTTCTCCTCGCGGTGGGCCGGGATCAACAGAGGGCGGAGGAGGAGGGAAGGGCCCAAACCGGCGTGTGAGACGAGTCTAGCGCGCCACATGGGCGCCCACATGGCGCGCGACAGGCTGCGTTCTTCTCTGTGCTGGAGACCGCTGGCGGTGTGGACTTCCGCTACCCTCAAAGAGGCCGCTGGGATCTGTTCGTCTCCCTCCACCCTTCGCGCCGACGCTTTCCGCCGAGGGGACGAGAAAGAGACGGCCTCATGACCGAGCACGCGATGGCTGCGCCGCGGCGAATGTGCCTCGTGGGCGATTCCGGACCGTCGCGCCGCCTGCGGCGCTCGCGAGTACTTCTCTGATATGGAAACCAATCCGAAAGGACAGCAATGCCGAAGCAAATCACGTCGGACCAAGTAGTTGCAGCAGCGGAAGGACTTGGCCAGGCCGAGTTCACTCGCGGTGACCTCGCGAAGAAGCTGGGAGTGGATAAGCCCAAGAAGTTCAGGCCGGCGTTTCGCGAGGCGCGCCAGGCGGGGCGCCTCGACAAGGTGCGCGACGACGAGGAAGGCACCGGCCACTTCCGTTTGACGAACGGTAGCTGACGTCCCTCGCCCGGCCGGCACACGACAGATCGTTGTCGGCCGGGCCGCGGAGGAGCCGCCTCAGGCTGAGATCCCGCTGAGCTTCACGGCGATGACGTGCGTCGGGTTGATGCCGATTGGATGGCCGTTGTCGCATTCCGTGAGCCACGCGAGGCGGGATTGTCCGGATCGAGCAGCGTCAGAGAGCGCCCGTTCGACGTCATCCGTGTTCCCCTCCACGGTGAAGATGTCACCACTCAGGAGTTTGATCTCCGTGCAAGGCACCGTCTCGGAGCCATACCACATACGGCATGGCCGTCGCGATCGCTAGCCTTGTGGTCTGGGCCGATCAACCGTTCGGCCGAAGCAGTGCCCCGCGTTCCGCTGTTGTTGCCTTCACAGCACCCTCCGCGTCGCGCAGTGCACATACCCCGGAGGGGATAGACATGGCAACGGGAACCGTGAAGTGGTTCAACGACGACAAGGGCTTCGGTTTCATCACGCCCGATGATTCCGGCAAGGACCTTTTCGTCCATCACAGCGCGATCCAGGGCGGCGGCTTCAAGTCGCTCACCGAGGGCGCAAAGGTCAGCTACGAGGCCGAAGAGGGGCCCAAGGGCCCCGCGGCGGCGAACGTCACCGCCCTCTAGGAGCGGAGCTGAGACGGCGACGGAGGCCCATGACGGGCCTCCGTCGACATCGCCCGTCGATCGGCGGGTCGACATAGATCCACGACGATTGGACATGCATGGCCGGCGGCAAGAGACGGACCACGATGGCGAAGCTAAACCGTGAGCGCAAGCTCCTCGAGCGGCGCGCGGCAAAGCAGGCCAAAAAGGACGCGAGAAAGAAGGCCAGAGCTGGGGAAGGCCCCGTAGTGGATGGACCTGCCCCCGAAGAGGGTGAGCAGCCACCGGGGTGACCCTCGCGGGCGAACCTGAGCGGGCTCGTCCCTCCTACGCGATCAGTGGCCCTGGGGCGTCGCTGCGCGATCGAGCTGCTTCAAGGATCGCCTCAGCCGAACGGTCGACGTCGTGGGCCGTCGTCTGCCAGCCGACCACCGACACGCGCATGACCGCCCGCCCACGGAAGCTGCTGCCGCTGAGCCAGCAAGTTCCGTCCTGTTGGATGCGTTCGATCACCGCGTTCGTGGCCTGGTCGTCGTCGTTGAAACGGACGAGCACCTGATTCAGGACGACATCGTTCACGATCTCGACTCCGTCGGCCTCGGCCAGACGGTAGGCCATCCGCTCAGCGTGGTCGCACGAGTCATCGATCATCTTGGCTACCCCGGCTCGTCCCAGCGCTCGCAGCGCCGCATAGAGCGGCACCCCGCGCGCTCGGCGTGAGAACTCAGGCGTCCAGTCGAAACCCCAAGGGATCCCCTCTTCGTGCGGTGGGATGTACGCGGACGTGGAGGTCATCGCGGCCCGATGCGCCGACGAATCGGCGACCGCCGCGATCCCGCAGTCGTACGGCACGTTGAGCCACTTGTGAGCGTCCGTCGCCCAGGAGTCCGCCTGCTCGAAGCCCTCGAGCAGATGGCGGCGCGCCGGACTCGCGGCCGCCCAGAGCCCGAAGGCGCCGTCGATGTGACACCAGGCGCCTCGCGCGCGGCAGGCGTCGACGATCTCCGCGATCGGGTCGAAGGCGCCGGTGTTGATCTCGCCGGCCTGCGCGCAGACGATGGTCGGGCCGTCCCGCTCCGCGAGCGCAGTCGTGAGCTCTGCGGTCAACATGCGACCTTGATCGTCGGTCGGCACCAGGCGAACGCGCTCGGCGCCGAGACCGAGCATGCGACAAGCGACCGTGACGGTGACGTGCGCCTGCTCGCCGGCGATCACTCGCAACTCCGGTCCACCCTGTAGGCCTTGGCCCTCAACGTCCCATCCGACATCCCGCAGGACCGCGTGACGTGCCGCTGCCAGGCAAGTGAAGTGCGCCATCTGGCAGCCGGTCACAAAACCCACACCGCACCCGGGTGGCAGGCCGAGCAGGTCGCGCACCCAGTCCGCGACGACCTCCTCCGCGACCGACAGGGCCGGAGCCGCGACGTATCCGCCCCCGTTTTGGTCCCAGGCGGATGTCAGCCAGTCCGCGGCGACCGCCACGGGGAGTGCGCCCCCGATGACGAAGCCGAAGTAGCGCGGTCCGGCTGAGGCCACCAGCCCCGGCTCGACCCCACGCGCCAGGTCCGCGATGACCGCCCGGGGATCCTCACCGCCATCGCTCAGGGGCCGCGCGAGCCGGGAGCGGAGCTCGTCGATGTCGCCGCCCGCGCCCACCGGCCGCGACGGCAGGCTGTCGATGTACTCACGCGCTAGTCGGGCGGCGTCGTCGAGAACTTCGTAGCGCGGGTCGATTCGCCGACTGTACCTCCTGCCGCACGGTCGGTCGACGCCGGGACGTACAGCCGCAGATAACGCTTCCGCCCCGCGGCTACCGCTTCCCAGGCAGGGCCGCGTCGATCAGAGCCGCTAGGTCAGGAAGCACGATGTCAGGGCTCACTTCGGCATCATCGAGGTCGTCGCGGCGGGTGGTTCCCGTCAGGACGAGGATCGTCGTGAGACCGGCACGCTTCCCACCGTTGATATCGGCGGCGAGATTGTCGCCGACGATCGCAACGCGACGGCAGCCGGCGAGCACCGACCGGGCGATGTCGAAGATGAATCGCTCCGGCTTCCCGACCGTGATCGCTGTCTTGCCACCGGCGACCTCGACTGAAGCGACGACCGCGCCGGTGCCTGGCCAGGGGCCGTCCGGCATCGGGAAGGTCGCGTCGCGTCCAGCGGCGTAAAGGCCCGCGCCACGGCGCACCGCCTGGGTTGCGATGCGGAGCTCCTCATAGTTGAAGCCGTCATGACCGCCGACGGCGACGATCTCTGCACTTCGCCCGGCATCGCCATGGAGGAGCTCGAGCCCCGCATGCCTGAGCTCCAGGCTGAGTGAGTGCGAGCCGATCACGAACGCTGTCGTCCCCACTCCCTCGCGTTCGCGGACAAAGCTCGCCAGCGCGCTGCCCGAGGTGACGACCTCGCTTTCTTCTGCGCTGATGCCGAGCGCGCTCAAGCGCTCCGCGTACTCTGCACGCGAGCCACGGGGATCATTGGTCAGAAAGAGCAGTCGGATGCCGCTGGACCGCAGCTCGGCGATCGCCGCGACCGATCCCGGCACGGCCCTTGCGCCAACCCAGACGACGCCGTCCAGATCCACGATCAGCCCGTCAAAGTTGAGGCCAGGCGCTTGCCCGCCGGCACGGGGCGATTCGGCCGGATCTGAATCCATGGCGCCTGAGGCTAGAGAACCAGATCACCTCGAACGGAGTGCGATTTATAAAGGTGTAGAAGTGTCCATTTTTCTCCGCCCCTAGCTTGATTTATCGAGGAGGTCCCAGATGTCGTCCGCAAAGCGGGCCGCGTCCTCAGCAAACCGGACGACGCTTGGGCGAACAACGTCAAAGGGACTGGAACTGGTATCTACCGACGTGGCTGGAGTGGCTGCCGCATGTTGGCCCCGCGGATGGGAGTGGACTACCGCCGGCCCGTGCAGCGCTCCGCTCCCCCCGAGGAGGAGAAGCCGGAACCCGTTTCTGCCTAGCGACGGCCCGGTTCTCGCGGTCGTACGCTTGTGGCGTAGGGTCCTGCCGATCGGTCGTCGAAGCTGGCCAGCTTGAGCACGGGAATCGCGATCGCGGTCGGCGCGGTGGCCGGACTGGCGGTCGGGATCATCGTCAGCGTCACAACCGACGTCCCGCTCGCCCCCGAGGTGGGATTGGTGGTGGGCGCCATTGTCGGGTGGCTGTCCCAGCGCTGATTGGGTGCGTTAATCGGGGCGGGCGGCTATGTGCCCTACTCCTTCTCGGGTAGCCGGTGCGGGTGGCCGCGCAGCGCTGATCGTGCGCTCCTGTGCGCCCAGAGGCGGTCAGCGCCGGCCCAGGCAGCGAAGGTCAAGCCGCCGACGATGCCCGTCGCCGTTGACAGCACGCCGGCGGCGGCCACCGCCGCCACGCCGTCGTGACCGAGGATCAGCACGGCAGCCGCTGCCCCGGTGCTCGGCCCGATGGGCAGCTGCGTCAGCGCAACCATCGCGATGAGGACGGCGACCGCGTCGAGTAAGGAGGCGTCAACCCCCACGGCGTGGAGGAGCAGCCAATTGCGGGATATCTGGGCGAAGACGGCAACCAACACAAACGCGACAAGCCGACCCCCGCCCCGCAGACTGCGGAGCACCGCGAGCCCGCTCCACAGCAGGCGCCCCTCCCGGAGCGCCAGGTGGCGCAGACCGGCGCTCAGCCCTAGGATCACGGCGACGCAGACGATCGGCAGCCACCACGGCAACCCCAGCGGGACCACCAGCGTGAACGAGGTCAGCGCGGCGAGCGTCGCCTCGACGGCGAGGATCGGAAACTCCGCCGCGATGAGCGTTGAGACCCCTGGACTCTCGGCCGGGGACGAACGCCGAAGCGCTGCGATTCGTGCCGCCGTTCCCACCTGAGCGTTGAGCAGGCTCCCCACGTAACCCATGCTCGACGCTCGATAGAGAACCCGCCGGGCGACGTTCCCTCCTGCCGCTTCGATGCATATGTGCCACGCCTCGCTGCGTGCCAGCAGCGCCACGAGCTGTAACGCCGCTGCGGCAAGGAGAATCCCAATCGGGGCGCTCGACAGGGCGGTCGAGAACTCGTCGCGGTGGCCCCAGAGGATCGCAACCAGCACCGCCGCCGCCGTGATGGCGCCAACGATGGTGATCGGCCGTCTGTGCAGCTCGCCAAAGCGGCGCGCGCGCCGCCAAGCGGCCGCCGCGCGCGAAGCGATCACCGGCTCGTGAACTCCTGAGCGGTTGCTCACAGCAGGCATCGTCCCATTAAGGCCGTGCGCCGAACGAGGTAAGGGCGGAAAGCGGTTGGTCTCTCCGAGCGACTGGCTTCAGGCGCCGCCAGAGGCTAGTTCGTGTACGCCTTCGCCCGGCGGCGGGCTGACCCACTCGATGGGCGCGTTGCGGACCGACCCGCCTCCCCCTCCCCGTGTTCCACGTCGTCCGCGTCGTGAACCGCCCATCCGACCCGCTCGATCAGCTGAGCGGAGTGATGACCACTTCGCAGATCCGCGGACGAAACGCGCTCGTCAAGGGTGATCGCGCCCTCAGGCTCGACGTACGGCTCGCTCATCACGATGATTCTCGGCATATCAACTTCCTTCCGGTGGCTGGACCCCTGGGTACCACCGGAAGACCGATCAAGGCGTCGATGGCGATGTGAGGCTCTTGATCAAGTTAGCTGATCGTCTCCAGCCTCGGCAGACGACAAACACCCACGTTCAGCTGCCGTTCCTCCCTCCGCCCTCGACGAAAACACCACCTCATCGCGTGCCAGCCCGCATACGCGTCCTACGATGGCTCGGTGGCCTACACGGAACTCAGGCTTATGAACGGTGACGTGTTCACCGTGGAGGGGCCTTTGGAGGAGGTCGAGAGGAGGCTCTCCGATGCTGCTCGATCGGGCCAATCCCGCCTCGCCTGGTTCACCGAACACGACACCGACGGGGAGATCGGCGTCAATCCGGTCCACGTCGCAATCTTGAAATCCAGCGAGATCGCAGACTGAGCGCCTTCGGGCCATGCGCGTGTGCGTCGCCCCGAATCCGATTGGGGCCGATATCTCTCTCTCCACCCCGGCGCGGCATCGAAGCCGCCCCGACACGGTACGTAGCGGCGCGAGGCCGGGTTAGCATCGCGGCGATGCATCACATGCGCGTGCTTCGCTCAGCCGAAGGCGTTTTCGCCTTCTACGACGGACGCATCGACGGCTACCGCTTTGCCGAGGGCGCAAACTGGGTCGACGACGGAGCCCTGTCACTCGGCATTGCGAGCTACGCCGTCGTGGCTGATGGCGAGGCGGTCATCTACGACACGCACGTCTCGGTTGAGCATGCGCGCTACGTACGAGAGGCTCTCGAGGAGCAGGGCGTGCGGAGGTTCACCGTCGTTCTCAGCCACTGGCACCTCGATCACGTCGCCGGCACCGCCGCCTTTGAGGACTGCGAAGTCATTGCATCCGCACGGACGGCCGAGCTACTCGCGCATTTCAAATCCGCGATCGAACGGGGTGAGCACGAGGGACCGCCCGGGATCGATCCGCTGATCCTGCCTACACGGGTCTTTGAGGATCGTCTGTGCCTGGCCGTGGGCCGAGCCCAAGTCGAGTTGATCCGCACGAACATCCACAGCGACGATGCGACGGTGGTCTGGTTGCCCGAGCGGAGACTGCTCCTCTGCGGCGACACGATGGAGGACACGATCACCTATGTCGATGAGCCGCAGAGCTTCGATTTGCATCTCACCAACCTCGGCAAGCTCTGGCGGCTCGCTCCGGATCGCATCCTCCCCAATCACGGTGATCCGGGGGTGCTCGCCGCAGGCGGCTACTCGAGGGATCTGATCCGCGCGACGGAGCAGTACATCGGCATCCTAAAGCGGTGCCGAAGCGATCCGGGGATACGCAGCACCAGCCTTCGGGAGCTGATCGCTGGGCCGCTTGACGCCGGTTGGATCCACTACTACGCGCCATACGAGGCGGTCCATCGGGCGAATCTCGAGACCGTGCTTGCCGCCACGTAGGCGAGCCGTCGGTTCCGCTCCGCGCGAAGAGCGGCACCAGCGTTTCGTATGCAAAGCAGGGCACGTAACGCCCGTAAACGACCTCGCGTCAAGGAAATCGCACGACATTTTGCGAAAGCGGCATCTCGCGGTGTCGGGGACCCGGCCGCCGGGCTCGGGCAAAGGGCAGCTTTCCGTTGGGCCGCAGGCCGAGGTTCTCGTCCGAGAACGGCTCGGTGATCTGGCCCAGGAGCCGGAAGCTCCTGAAGACGAACGGCAGCCCGTCGCTGAGGAAGTTGCGCGGTGATCTGAACCTGGAGGTGGAGGTGTGGCGTGGCCGAGTTGCCGCTGTTACCGAGCCGTCCCACCGCCTGGCCGCGGCGAACCCGCTCGCCGACATGGACTCGGACCGAGCCCGGCACCATGTGCGCATAGGTCACGTAGATTCCCGGCCCGACGCGCAGAACCACGACATTGCCGGGGAGATCCGGGACCGACGGCGGTGTTGGATTGTTCGGCGGCGGTTGGTTCGGGAAGCGGTCGCGGGCGACTACGACCTTTCCAGCGGCCACGGCGATCAGGGGCTGACCGTAGCTGCGGTAGCTGGACAAACGGGCCGGGTCACCGACCCATGCCCGATGCTTCCGATCGAGCCTCATCCAATCGATCGCGAAGCGTTGCGGGACGACCTCGTTGCCGTTGACGACGAGCAGGCCCCGACGATGATGCGTGTCCTTGTCGCAGCATCCCTCGTCTGCCACCCAGATGCCGCCGCGCGCGGGCGGACCCAGCTCAACCGGCTTACGGGCCCGCAGCGGGACGCGACCGATCCGGTTTGAAAGCCGTATTGATTTGTCGCCCGGCGGGGGGCGGGTGGACGCCACAACGCGATGCTGCAGGACATCGGGCAGGTCCGCCTTCCGTCGCACTCGGACGTCGAGCCAGACGACCGCCGAGCCGGAGGGGGCGAGCAGTGTCGTAGTGGGTGGCGTCATGCCCGTCGTCGCGCCGGCGACCGAATTCATCCTCGAGGACAGCGCATGTCCGTCAAGCGAGAGCAGAACCCGGTGGGTCTTGCCATCGCGAACCTCGACTCGCTTGACGTCGAGCGGGAACTGCACCGTGTCCGTCAGCATGAGCTCGTACGCGATGTGGAAGCGCCCGTCGGTGCCCCGCACCGCGCTCGGCTGCGTGAGGAACGAGGCCGCGAGCCCGGTGAGTTGTGGGCCGGGATCGGTCGCCGCCACGGCGGGGCTGGGGTCAGGTGCAGTCCTCGCCTGCGCCGAGGCCGATATCCCCGCCACCGCGATCAGCGCTGTGACGAGAACCGCGAGCCGCAACGTACGCCCCCACGACACCCGGGCGACCGGCTCGTCCGTTATCTGCCTCCCATCACCCATTCAGGATCTGCGCCCACCCTAACCGGTCCTGCTGAGATGGCGGATTTTGACGGGCGACCAGAGGTCTGTTCCGGCGCCTGGGACCGCGGCACGAACTGGATCCTTGCCGCCGGCTCCTTAGCATCGCCCTCGGTGTCATCGCCGAACAGACTGGATTTCTACGATGTCGAGTTGCGCGCTCAACACGAGCACCTTCGCGCCGCATACGGGATCGGCCGCGGCGATGAGGTGCTGGACATCGGCTGCGGAACCGGTCTGACGACTCGCGAGGCGGGCCGGGCGAGCGCGCCGGGGCGAGTTTTGGGGCTTGATGTCTCGGAGCGAATGCTCGAGCGCGCGCGTGAGCTCACTGTGCGCGAGCGACTCGAAAACGTGAGCTACGAGCTTGGCGACGCCCAGGTATCTCGCTTCGACCACGAACGCTTCGAGGTCGCGATCAGTCGCTTCGGCACGATGTTCTTCTCCGATCCGGCCGCCGCCTTCGCCAACATCTCCTCTGCGCTGCGTCCCCGGGGACGGCTGGTCTTGCTCGTCTGGCAGCACCGCGAGCTGAACCAATGGGCATTGGCGATCGACGCCGCGCTCGGCAGCGCCGCGCAGCTCCCGCCGCCAACCGCGGACCCCTTCTCGCTCGGCGACGCCAAGGCCACCACGGAGATGCTCGAACGGGCCGGCTTCGAGGCGGTGCGGTTGGAAGACGTCCGCGAGCCGGTCCTCTACGGACACGACATCGACGCCGCGCTTCAATTCGTATGCGGCTTCCAAGACGTGAGCGCCGCGCTCGCGCGTATGAGCCACGACGACGACGCCCGGGCGGTCAACCGGCTGCGCGAGACCCTCGAGGCGCACTACGGCGACAACCAGGGCGTTGCCTTCGATTCGCGCTCCTGGTTGATCACCGCCCGGCGGCCCTGAACCCGACGGCCCCGCACTGGTACTGGTTCAGTGGGGGGGCCGGGGCGTAAAGGACTGGGTCTCCTCCGGCTGCGGGCGGTCGCGCTGAAGTCCCCGACGAGCCCTAGATTAGGAAGCGTGCGGATCGAAACCGACTACCTCGTTGTCGGGGCCGGCGCGACCGGTCTCGCCTTTACCGATTCGCTGATCGAGGGGACCGACGCCGAGGTGACGCTGGTCGACCGCCGGCCCGCCCCCGGGGGGCACTGGCTCGATGCCTATCCGTTCGTTCGCCTGCACACGCCGTCCGCCTACTACGGGGTGAGCTCGCTGCCCCTCGGCCGTGGCCGGATCGACGAGACCGGGGAGAACGCGGGCTACTACGAGCGGGCCACAGGCGAGGAGGTCCGCGACCACTTCTCCGAGGCGGCGGCACGGCTCACAGGGACGGGACGGGTTCTTCTGCTCATCGAGCACGAGCATGTCGGGAAGGGAGCCGACGGCGAGTGGGTTCGAGACCTGAGGACAGGCGAGGTACACGACGTCGCCGTCCGTCGCAAGGTCGTCGACGCCCGCTACTTGGAGGGGACGGTCCCGGCCACACACGACCGGTCGTTCGAGGTTGCCTCGGACGCCCGCGTCGTCCCGGTCAACGAGTTGCCAGGCGCCGCCGGGTCCGCCTCGACCTTTGCGGTGCTCGGATCGGGCAAGACGGCGGTGGACGCGTGCACGTGGCTCCTGGAAGAGGGCATAGACGCGGGGCGGATCCGTTGGGTCCGGCCACGGGACTCCTGGTTTTACGACCGCGAGCACTTTCAGCCCCTCGAGCAGGTCGGCTCGACCATGGAGGGCTTCGCCCTCGACGCCGAAGCCGGCGCTGACGCCGCCAGCCTCGGCGACCTCGTCGAGCGCCTCGAAGCGTCGGCACGCCTCTTCCGCATAGACCCTTCGGAGCCGGCGACGATGTACCGCGGCACGATGCTGAGCGCTCGGGAGCTCGAAGCCCTTCGCACGATCGAGGACGTGGTCAGGCTTGGTCGCGTGCGGCGGATCGAGTCCGACCTGATCGTGCTCGAGCGGGGCGAGGTCGAAACCGGTCCCGAGACCGTGAGCGTTGACTGCACGGCGTATGGCATACGCAGAGCGCCCGCGACGCCGATCTTCGAGTCCGATCGGATCGTGATCCAGCCCGTGCGGCAGCTTCAGCCCACCTTCAACGCGGCTCTCGTGGGCTGGGCCGAGGCGCACCGCGACGATGACACCGAGAAGAACCGGCTGTGCCCGCCCAACCCGTACGTCAGCACGATCGAGGAGTGGCCGCGCATGACAAGCCGCACCTGGCGGACGGAGCGGGCTTGGCTACGTGAGCCGGACCTCATGGCCTGGGTGAACAGCACGCGGCTAAACCTGTTGGGCGCGCTTCCGGACCATGCGACGGAGCCGTCGGTGCAGGGGGCGTTGACGCGATTTCTCGCCAACGTCGCGCCTGCGACCGAGCGGCTGGCGCGGCTCGACGGCACAACGCCGCTTGGGCGTTACTCGGCGACACGCCTGTGAGCGAACCGAGCGATCGATGAACGCACGCGCGAAGACTGAACTCAGTCGCCCAGCCAGCCTGCGATCCGCTCGGCGATCATGACGGTGGTCAGATTCGTGGGCGCGGAGACGGTGGCGGGCATGATCGAAGCGTCCGCCACCAACAACCCCTCCAGGCCGTGGACCCGGCCGCGAGCATCGACGACCGCGCCCGCGCTGGGGTTCTTGCCCATCCGGCAAGTGCCGGCTGGGTGATGGAAGGTGGTCACAGCGGCGCGGGCGAAGGTCTCGAGCGCGACCTTGTCGTCCCCAGAGGACGCTGGGACCGGGCGAAAGCTCGGGGCCGGCCGCCAGACGCCGCGAGCGGCGGCTGACGCCCGAGCCGCCGCGCCACCTGGATCGCCTCGACGAAGCGGGCGACATCGGAGGCCTCCCGGAGATGTGCCAGCTCGATGCGGGGGTTCGCGGAGGGGTCAGGGGAGGGAATGCTCACGCGACCGCGCGATCGAGGCTGAAGGAGGGACACGAGAAGCATCAAGCCCGCTCCCGTCGGGCTCGCGTCAAGCTCAACCACCGAGGAGGAGCCGAGGAAGAGATCCGGAGCGCCGCGCGGGTCGGCTTCGCTGCTGTGCCACGTCATCGCGACCTGAAAGCGGGGGCCTGGCGGGTCAAGTCGTGGCGCCGGGAAGTCGACCGAGAGAAGCGGATGATCCGCAAGCCCCTCGCCCACTCCGGCCAGGTCGGCGACGACGTCGATCCCCAGGGGTGCGAGCGCCGCCGCCGACCCGATGCCCGAGCGCATCAGGATCGCCGGGCTCCCGTAAGCGCCGGCGGCGAGGACGACCGTATCCGCATGCACCGTCTCCGTAGGGCGCGCCAGTCGCACGCCGGTCGCATGGGCGCCGCGAAGGACGATTCGGTCCACCAGCACCTCCGGGCGGATCGTCAGGTTGGGGCGGCCACGGGCCCCGGCCAGGTAGGTGAGAGCCGTGCTCATTCGCACGCCCTCGAGCGCGTTCATCGGCGCGGGACCGGCGCCGACGGCCCAAGGGCGGTTGTGGTCAGCGACGCTCGGGTGTCCGATCGCACCGGCGGCCTCGAGTGCGGCGGCATGTGGTGGACCGAGCTCGTCTTGCGCGTAGCGGCGGATCGGAACCGGGCCGCTTCCTCCGTGCCACTCGCGCTCCGGGTAGTCGAGGTCACGCTCGGCCGCCTTGAACGCCGGCAGCACGTCCGCGAACGACCACCCGGCGTTGCCGAGCTTCTCCCAGGCATCGAAGTCCGCCGGCGAGCCACGCATCGCGAAGGTGGCGTTCGTGGCCGAGCAGCCGCCAACCAGGCGCGCACGAGGCAGCTCCACCGTTCGCCCCAGGGCGTCCGGTGTGCTCGCGAAGCCCCAGTCGTGGCTGCGCGTTGGCATCCATGCGCTCGCGACATCCGCGGGCAGGCGATCGACCGACGGGTAGTCGGGGCCAGCCTCGAGCAGAAGCACGCTGCGCTTCCCCGACTCGCTGAGGCGCGAAGCGAGCACGCACCCGGCCGTACCCGCGCCTATTATCGCGACCTCGTAACCACCGGCGAGCGCCATCGCGTCGACGATGTTATGTCCGGGGTTGGCGCTGCAGCCGACGGAACGACGACCTCGGCCGAGCGCGAATGAGCTCGTTGGTTCTGCATACAGACGAGCCCCGCTTTGGCGGTGTTTCGTTGGATAGGTGGTCCGACGCCTTCTCGCTACAACGTGACGGGGCTGAAGCCCTAAGCGAGCCTTCGCCTAATCGGGGCGGCCGGGCTTGAACCGGCGACCGGCACTCGATGTTGCCGCTGCCCTATGGTCCTCGTCGAAAGCCATCAGCATCCGTACAAGCGTGAGAGAGATTGGGAGGAGAGCATCGTATGAGGAGAACAGTCCTAGGGTTGCTCGCCGTTGTCAGCTTGGCCGTGCCATCGACGGCCGGCGCGATCACCTTCGGCCAGCAGGACGTGAACAACGAGTACCCGAACGTTGCTTCGGTGAGGGGGATCGTCGACGGGAATCGTCGCCCGGGTCAGTTGCAGCGGCAGTCTGATCCACCGCGATGCCGAGAAGGTCGTGATCCTGACCGCCGCGCATTGCACTGATGCGTGGGCGGGCGAGATCGCAGCGGGAACGCTCGATTCCGTCGGGGTGTCCTTCGACCAGAACAATCAGGTCAATGGATCGACCACGAACGCGACCTACTACGTCAGGGGCGGAGTCCCCATCAGCCTGCCCGCGAAGGATGCGCCATTCGAGAAGCTCGACTACGGGCTGGTCGTCTTCCCCGCGGATGCCGAAAATGCCGTCGGCCAGACGATCTCCGAGCGCTGGGGCGCACTCACGCCTGTTCAAGTCTCTCCAACCGTCGATTACTTGTCAGATCTGATCGCTTCTGTGAAGAACCCCACGCGGAATCTTTCGTTCACGGCGGTCGGTTATGGAACCGGTGAGAAATTTCCGATTCCGGGTCAGGAGACCGGACCCGCGAATCCCTCCGGAACCAATACCTCAACGTTTCTCATCCGCTTCATCGCTGACGGCCTGACCTACAACGCGCATAACCCCACCAACGACGTCCTTCGACTTTCGATGAACATCGCGAAGGGTGAACCGGGAACCTGTAACGGCGACTCAGGCGGTCCGATCTTCTATGAGGATCCGAGCCTGGGGCGCGTTCAGGTATCTGTGGTGTCCGGCGGCGATGCTCCGTGTAGAGCGACTAATACCGGACCAGGGTTCAGCCGTCAGGAAGCCTTCGATTTCATCGCATGCGCAACAGTCGAGGGAGATGTCAGCGCCGTCGCGTCTTGTGTTGACAACCGCTTCGGCTCCTAGGCGTCGCATCCAGCGAACGCGCTCATTCCAAAAAGCAGTATCGCGGAGGCCCGCACCCGAGCGGGCCTCCGGCGGGGCGGTCATTGGACCCGTCCTCGCTGCCCTCGAATCGCCCGGGAGGGGTCGGAGCGGATAGCCGTGCTCCGGGACAGACGCGGAACCGTGCGGACGTGACCTAAGGAATCCCGCTCGCTTGGGCCTCGATGCACTCTCGCTCCGAGGCACAGATTTGACTACGTACGGCGAAGCGCCTCGCAACGGTCAAACGCGCACTGGCGTTGGTCCTGCAACAACCCCTTCATCGTGGAGGCGGCCGATCTCAGCATCGCTCAGCGACAGTACCTCGGCGAGGACCTCGTCTGTGTGCTCGCCGAGCGTAGGGGCGCGCCGGGCGGGGAGCCGTCCGTGCCTGCTGAACTCGAGCGGCGACCCAGGGGTCAGGTAGGTGCCCACTCCGGGCTGCTCGACCTCGTCGAACATCGGATTCTCCGTCGAGCAACGGGCATCCTGATCCACCAGCTCAAGGAAGGTCTGATATGGGCCCCAGCAGACCCGATGGCGCGTAAAGATCTCGCGGATCTCGTCCAAGGTATGACGGATCGTCCACGGTTTCAAGAGCGCGCCGATCACTTCGCGAGCGACGAAGCGGTCACCCTCCTTGGTCAGGTCGACGTCCATCGCGGACTCCACCGTGGCAAAGGCATCGTGCTGCCCTGTGGCCTCAACCAGGTTCTTCCACTGCCGAAGGGTCAGGGCCACGATCATGATCCGGCGTCCATCGGCGGTCAGGAAGTCGCGGCCGAAGGCCCCGTAGAGGTAATTGCCCTCCTTCTGGCGTTCTCGGCGCAGAACCTGCGCCTCGGCGATCTTGCCGAGGTGGCCGACCATCGCGAAGGCGACGTCGGACAAGCGCGACCCGCACCAGCTGCCCCTCGCCCGTTTGCCGGCGGTGGCGCTCGGCTGCCAGCAGGCCGGCAGCGGCGAGGGTGCCGGTTATCGCGTCCCACGCTGGGAGCAGGTGATTGAAGGGCACAGAGAGGTTGCGGGGACCGGTCGCCCACGGGAAGCCGGTCGCGGGGTTGACCGTGTAATCGACCGCCGAGGATCCGTCGTGATTACCGGTGATGTTGACCATGATCAGGTCGTTGCGGCGCTCCCGAAGGTTCTCGTAGTCGAGCCATCCGCGGGCGGGGAAGTTCGTCAGCACCAGGCCTGCGTCCGCACCTGGCTGCGTGACGAGGGCCGTGAGCAGGTCGCGTCCGGGGCCCGAGCGCAGAGTCGACCTGGATCGAGCGCTTGCCCTTATTCATGCCCGCCCAGAACAGGCTCGTGCCCTCGTCGTTGACCGGCCAACGATTGCGGTCCAGGCCACCTCCGATCGGGTCGAACCGAATCACGTCCGCGCCGAGTTGGGCAAGGGTCATGCCCCCGAGCGGGGCGGCAACATACGCCGACCCCTCGATCACTCGCATTCCTTCCAGAATCCCTTCCATCTGTTCCTTTCGTCAGACCACCAGGCCGAGAAAACGCCAATCGAGCACTTCCCGGCCCTGGGCGGCCGGTGCACGGTCAGAACGCACGACGGCCCGCATATCGACGAGAACGGCATCCGAGCGATCCAGCTCGTGCGTCTCCCCGATCGTCAGCTCGGTGCTGAGGATATCCCCCTCGAACACCGGCCCCAGATGCTCACAACTGCGCCAAGCGATGATCGTCACCAGCCGTGGCACCGCGCGACTCGCGTGCGCGGCGGCGATTCCGATCGTCTGGCCGCCGTAGACCAGCCGGTGCCCATGCGGCCCCGCGGTCGCATCTCTGTGGGTCATCGCCACGTTCAAGGTCAGCCGGGCGAGCTCGGGCGCAGACGTCACGGTCTCGCGGCCCTCGACCTCGTACACGATGCCCCGCTCCGGGACATCTTGCTCCGAGTCGCAGCGCTCGCGGAGCACGTCATAGCGCCAATCGGACGGAACTGCGTCGCGGACCCGGTTCATCTCGAGATCCCGTGGAATTTCGTCGAAGCGGTCGGCGTGCCCGGTACGGACCGACGGATCCCGAAGTGGGATCATCGGGCACCGGAAGAAGTCGAGCACCGCCCTGCCGTTCTGGTCCTCCGTCCTCATTCGCAGTGCCACGAGCCCAGTCGCGGCCGCGCCCGAGCGAGTCCGGTTCTGCTTCAGCGCGATCACCTCGGTTCGTGTTCGCAGCGTGTCGCCGATGAACACGGGCCGCAGCAACACAAGCCCGCGGTAGAAGAGGTTGCCTAGGACCCGCTGGGTCGGTCCAGTTGTCTGGCCGATCGCGACATCGCAGACAAGGTTGGGATGGACGAGGGGCGCGTCGTGGCCGGTCACGGACCGGGCCAGCTGCGTGTCGAGCGGGAGCGCGAGGCGATCGCCTACGATCGCCTGATGGACGGCCGCGTGGCCGGTATTCAGTGTGAGCGCCGGCGCGTCGAAGATCTGGCCGCGCTCAAAATCCTCGAAGTAGGGTCCGCCAACCTCGACGCGTCCTCCGGGACTCACTTCGGCTCTCCCTCGACCAGAGCGGAGCAGAGTAGACGACGCCGTATGCTCGCGGGCGGATGAGAGCCCGCCGCTCCTGCCTGTCGGTGCCAGCCAGTCCGGCGTCGAAGCTCGCCAAAGGGCTCACGCTAAAGGCCGACGAGGTGATCGTCGACCTCGAGGATTCGGTACCCCCAGAGCGGAAGACTGAAGCCAGAGCTGCAGTCGCCGACGCTCTGCGAACAGCCGAGTGGAGGGCGACGACCGTGAGCGTGCGCGTGAACGACACATCGTCGGCGTGGTGCGAGGAGGACATACGCACCGTCGTCGGGGCCGGAAACCAACTCCACTCCATCGTCGTCCCAAAGGCCGAGTGGGCAGAGAGCTTGAGCGGAGTCGATCGGCTGATAACAGAGGCGGAGGCTGAGCGGGCGCAGCCGGTCGGGATTCAGGCGCTGATCGAGACCGCACGCGGCCTGCGTGACGCGCATGAGATCGCCTCGGCCTCGCCCCGCCTTGAGGCGCTGATCCTCGGGCCGGCGGACATGAGCGTGTCGCTCGGGTTTCCCTCCCCGGAGGAGGGCAGGCACTGGGATTTCGTGCGAGGGGCGGTGCTGGTTGCGGCGCGAGCAGCTGGCCTCCAGGCGGTCGATGGCCCATACCTCCAAGTCGACGACCTGGAGGGCCTCAAGGACTCGGCGATGCTCGCCCGGAAACTCGGCTTCGACGGCAAATGGGCCCTTCACCCTGCCCAAGTCGAGCTTCTCGACGAGCTGTTCACCCCCACCGCTGAGGAGCTCGGCCAGGCCCGCGCAATCTGCGAGGCGCTCGATCGCGGTGATGGGGCGACAAAGCTGGACGGAGAGATGATCGACGAGGCGAGCCGGAAACGGGCAGAGCAGCTCCTTGCGCGGTCACGCGCGTCAGGGGCGAGTTAGCGACCGCCATCGCTTACCCCGCGACGCTGCCGCGCCGGCCCGCATCGGATGGCTCGGCCGCCGTATCGTGCGGCCTCGTGGCCCTGACGAGCCGGGAGCAAGCCGTATGCGCCGAGATCGGGCGGCGCCGTGATGCCCTCGTCGAGCTCGCCTGCGAGCTCATCCGCTTCGACACGACCGCCCGCAACGTCGGCGACCCGCCGCGGGATGAGGCCGCGCTGCAGCGACGGCTGGCGGAACGGCTCGCCGCCGCGGGCGCCGACTGCGACCTATGGGAGCCGTCGGCCGACGAGATGGCGCGCCGACCGCTCGTCCCGCCCGGGCTTGACTACCACGGCCGTCCCCAGCTCGTCGCGCGGTTCGGCGGCGAGGGCGACGGCCGCGCGCTTCTCTTCAACGGCCACATCGACGTCGTGTCTGCCGAGCCACGGGAGCGCTGGACGAGCGATCCGTTCGACCCGGAGCTGCGTGACGGCGCGCTGTATGGGCGCGGCTCCTGCGACATGAAGGGCGGCATCGCCGCGATGGTCGTTGCCGCGGAAGTCCTCTCGTC
The DNA here is from genome assembly GCA_963797665.1 of uncultured Actinomycetes bacterium. Classification (GTDB taxonomy): domain Bacteria; phylum Actinomycetota; class Thermoleophilia; order Solirubrobacterales; family 70-9; genus AC-56. Next base: position 84,258 of record CAWCQE010000029.1, read on the forward strand.
GCTCGGCGTCCACCTCGCCGGCGACCTCGTCGTCGCCACCAACACGGACGAGGAGTCCTCGGGCGCGGGGAGCTCCGCCATCGTCCAGCACGGCATCCGCGCCGACGCGGGCATCGTGACCGAGCCGACCGGCTTCGACGTCTGGGTCTCCTGCCGGGGCAGCGAGTACGGGGTCGTGCGGGTACCCGGCCGCCCCGGCCATGCCGAGATGCGCCAGCCGCCCTGGCGGCATGGAGGTGCGGTCAACGCAATCGAGAAGGCCACCGTGGTCATCGACGCAATGCGCCGGCTGCGCGCCGCGTGGGCGACGCGCGAGGGACTCGACCATCCGCACCTCTCCCGCCCCGATCTGCTTCCGACGCTGGCGACCGCTGGCGAGTGGGCCGTCACCTATCCCGCGGGCTGCGACCTGACAATCGCCGTCCTCTACCTCCCCGAGCAGGCGGACCGCGACGGCTGGGGATCCGCGATCCGCCGAGAGGTGGAGGAGTGGCTCGTTCGCGAGACCGCGCGCGACGACTGGCTGGCCGAGCACCCGCCGGCGATCGAGTGGTGGCCAAACGGCGTAATGCCGCTCGAGATCCCCGAGAGCGAGCCGATCGTCGGCGTCACCCTGGAGGCGACCCGCGATGTCGGGGCTCCGGGCGGCGCGTCCGGGCTCGATTCGTGGTACGACGGAGCGGCGTTCACGCTGCTGGCGGGCATCCCGTCCGTCGCCTACGGGCCCAGCGGCTTCCGGGCCGGCGGCGTCAGTGTCGCGCACACCATCGACGAGCACGTCCCGGTCGATGACCTAGTCACCTGCGCGCAAGGGCTCGCGGTGACCGCGATGCGGTTCTGCGGCGCGACGTGAGCACGCCGGTGATGCCGGAGCGCGCCGGCGGTAGCCCGAAGCGGGAGAGCTCCCACCGGCGCGAGGCTCGGAGCCGCGACAGGCCCAACGCCGAGACGCGGGGGTTGGTCGGAGCAGGCTGCGAGGCGCCGTCGCCACCCGTTCCCGACTAGCCGACATACCATCCGCCCATGCCCGAGCCGCGCCACGTGGCCGTTGAGCTCGACCAGGTCGTCGAGGCGGCACGCGCCGCAGGCGATCAGTGGCGCGAGTTCCTGCGCGCGGGGATGTTCAGCGCAGGCGTCTACCGCCTCTCCGCGGGGGAAATCGATCGTCAGACGCCGCACGCCGAGGACGAGATCTACTACGTGCTCGCGGGGCGTGCCGAGCTCGAAGTCGAGGGGAAGCGAGAGGCGGTCGAGCCCGGGTCGATCGCCTTCGTGACCAAGCTTGCCGAGCACCGTTTCGTCGACATCGTCGAGGACCTCGAGCTCCTGGTGATCTTTGCGCCGCCCGAGACGGATCTTTAGGAAGGGCCGCTTCTCGCATAGCAGCACTCGCGCGCCGGCGTGCCTTCTTCCATGGAAAGCAGCAGCCCGTTCGAGACACTGTGACCCGCACTGTCGGTTGGGGGGGTGAGGAGAAGGCGTGAGCGATCGCAGCACCGAGGTGCGGGCCTGGGTCGATGACCGCGCCGACGAAATGGCGGCGCTCCTGGAAGCGCTCGTGCGTGTTCCCACGGAGAACCCGCCGGGGCGTGAGCTGGGGCGATGCGCGGGTGTGCTGCGCGATGCGCTGGACCGGCTGGACTTCGCACCCGAGCTGATCGAACTGGCGTCGCCGGGGAGGCTCGAGGCGCCGGCGATCGTGCGCGGCACGGTCGGCGGCGGCGCCGAGCTCGTCTACTACCACGGGCACTTCGACGTCGTCCCGGCCCAGAGTTCCTCGCAATTTCAGCCTGAGCGTCGCGACGGGAAGATCATCGGGCGTGGCACCGCGGACATGAAGGGCGGTCTGGTTTCCATGCTCTACGGCGCCGCCGCCGCCCGCGAGCTGGGCGCGCTAGGCGGACGCAAGATCGTCTTCCACTTCGTCTGCGACGAGGAGACCGGTAGCACCGCGGGCTCGGGGCACCTGCGCGAGGCCGACCTGATCGATCCCGATGCGGTGGCGATGCTCACCGCCGAGCCGACCGGTGGCGTGATCTGGCACGCAGCCCGCGGCGCGATCACCCTGCGCGTCCAGACCACGGGTCGCGAGGCGCACGTCGGATATGTACACGAGGGCGTGAACGCCTTCGAGCACATGATCCGAATCGCCGAGCCGCTGACCTTGCTCTCCCACGCGTTGCTTGACAGGCGCACGAGCTTCCCGGTCGAACGCGAGGAGGCGGCCGGTTCGATGCTGGTCGTCGGCGGACAGGCCGGCGCCGGCGTCGGCTTCAACGTCGTGCCCGGTTCAGCGTGGTTCTCGATCGACCGCCGGTTCAACCCCGAGGAAGACCTCGATCAGGAGCTCGCACGCCTCACCGGCATGATCAACGAGGCGGCCGAGAGCGCCGGCGCCGACGTCGAGATCGAGGTGCTGCAAGCGCAACCTTCCGCCAGTACCGACCAAGGCCACCCCGCGGCCAGGACGCTGGGCCGGTGCGTCGAGACCGTCGAACGCAGCGTCCCCACGTTCCAGTTGTGCCCCGGCGTCCTCGATACCCGCTGGTACTCGCAACTCGGGATCCCGGCCTTCGCGTACGGCGGCGGCCGCTTGGACATCTCCCACGGCCCTGACGAATACATCGACGAAGCCGCGATGCGCCGATGCGCTGCCGTGTATGCACTGTTCGCCGCTCAGATCGGGCGATGATCGGCTGACGACAGTGGTGGTGTCTAACCCGCTGGCGCAGCGGCCGAACTAGTGAGCCACCAAGCGGGCGTTCGAGTCGGGCGGCGTTCTGCCCGAGATTAGGTCCCGGGCGCTGCGGGCCTCAGACGAACCGCGAGCCTCGCAAGCAGAATCGCCGGTGCGATGCAGACGGCGAGGACCAGCAATTCCCACGGCGAAACCCCTACGCCGCCAAGCTTCGCCACCAACAACCCCACCAACGCGGCCACCCATACAAGCAAGCACGCCGCGCTGGCCCGTCGAGCATCGCGGATCACCAAACCGAGTACGAACGCGACCGGAAGGAGAATGAGCGCCATGCATTCCTCTCGTAGAGAATCCGGTGCGAACGCGGCCTCACGGCGCCCCTCCGGGCTACAACGTAGCGTAGCTAGGCGCTGGGGAGGGCAAGCGGGCGGGCTGGCGGTTTTTAGAGCAGCTCCTCTGGTCACTCTTCGACTGCGTGCGCCAAAACGCCGAGGCGAGATACTGCGTAGGCGATGTCGCAGGAGAACGTCGAGATCGTGCGGCGGATTTTCGAGGGTTCCAGGAAGCGATCGAGCGAGGGGCTCCCGCCGCCTGGATTGCCGACACCGTCCCTGATGACTACGAGTGGATAGTGCCCGGCGAGTTCGCGGGGAGGTCGGTATGGCGTGGCCGTGAGGGATTCGCCGAGTTCGTTCAGACCTGGACGGAGGATTTCGAGGGCTGGTCGATTCGGGCCGAGCGACTGATCGATGCTGGCGGTGACCGGGTTGTCGCCCTCACGCTCCAGTCGGCAACCGGAAGACACAGCGGCGTGCCGGTCGAAATGAATCTCGGCCAGATCTACGAACTGAAAGGCGGACGCATGATTCGAGTGAGGAACTACTTCAGCCACGCCGAAGCCCTCGAAGCCGCCGGGCTGCGGGAGTAGGACCCTCCGCTTGACCCGCCCAGCCAGAGGTGAGACACCGGCCAGCGCCAGCCCCGGCAGCGTCTATTTCGACACCAACGGCAATGCCGCCGCCGGTGAGACCCCTCTTCAACGGGACCTTCACCGGCTTCCAAACGTTGGCCTGGCCCGCTCGGTGATGCCCAACCTCACCACCGGCGCCAACAACACCGCCGTCGGCGACGACGCCCTCGACGGCGACACCAGCGGTGACCGAAACAGCGCATATGGCTCGGGGGCGCTGCTCGACAACACGACCGGCTCCAACAACGTCGCCACCGGGCCAACGCTCTCAGCTTCAGCACCACCGCCACCAACAACGTGGCCACAGGCGAGGAGGCTCTGTACACCAATACGACCGGCTCCAACAACGTCGCCACCGGCGCCCAGGCCCTCGTCAGCAACCACACCGGGAATGTCAACGTCGCCGAGGGGTACCAGGCGCTTCTGAACGCGACCGGGTCGCGAAACGTCGCCATCGGCCCCCACGCAGGCATCAACCTGACCACCAGCAGCCGCAACGTCGACATCTGGAATCCGGGCGTGGCCGGAGAGTCGGGGACGATCCGGATCGGCACCGCCGCCAACCAGACGAGGACCTTCCTCGCCGGGGTCTGCTGGGCAAGACGGCCCCCGGACCGACGAAGGCCGTGGTCGTGAACTCGAAGGGGCAGCTGGGGACCGGACCGGCACCGGCGGCGCCACTCAGCGCCAAGAGTCTGCGACGCTCAGTCGGCTGCGGGCCGAGAACCGGCGACAGAGCGATCAGCTGCAACAGCTCCGCTCGGCGGTCCAGCGGCTTCAGAAGGAGGTTCGAGCGGGCTTCAGAAGGAGGTTCGAGCAGGCGGCTAAATGGAGCGACACCTGGCCCCCCTCGAGGCCGCTGGGCTGCGGGACTACCGGCTCCATTGCCTTGACCCGCTGAGCCGTGGGTGAGAGGGTCGCCCCCAAATCAACGGAAGGAGTTCCAGATGCGTCAGCGACTTCGTTCCCACCTGACGTTCGCGAACGTCGTGTCCCTGATCGCGCTGTTTATCGCCCTCGGCGGCAGCGCCACGGCGGCGGTGATCATCACCTCGAACAGCCAGGTGGCTTCGGGCACGATCTCCGGCCACCACCCGCCCTCGGGCAAGCACCCGAACATCATCAGCAACTCGGTAAGCGGCCAGGACGTCCAGAACCTGCAGTTCCAGACCCTGACGCTGAAGAACGGCTGGCAGGGAAACTGCTTCGGTGGCGGTCGTCCCGCGATCGCCAAGAGCGCCGAGGGGGTCGTCTACTTCCGCGGCGAGATGTGCCGTCCCAGCGGCACCTCGACTAACGCGTTCACAGTGCCCGCCGCTTTCAAGCCGAACAACACAGAATGGATCACGGTCGACCAAGAAAGCAGAGCAACGGGCCGACTCGTGATCAACCCCGTTACGCGTAACGCCTTCGTCGAAGACGACCGGGGATTTCCCGGCGCTGGCGCTGGCTTCACGTCCCTCGCGGGGGCGAACTACACGCTGCCGTTCTGAGACGCGAGACGCCCGATTGGCGAGCCGACCAACCCTCGGTCGGCTCGCCCGGCCGTGCCAGCCAATGGTCACTCCGGGCGAGATACTGCGTAGGCGATGTCGCGAGAGAACGTGGAGGCTTTCCGGCGCGGACTCGAGGCGGGGAACCGCGGAGACGTCGACACGTTGCTGGAGGAGCTCGACCCGGAGGTCGAGTGGCATTCAGCGCTCCACGCGTTGCTGGGAGGGGAACAGACCGTGTTTCGCGGACACGACGGCGTCCGCCAGAGCTCCGAGACTCAACGAGGCCTTCGGCGAGATCCGCATCGAGATCCGGAGATCCGGGATCTGGGAGACCGACTCTCGCGATCGGCCGAAACAGCGCGGATGGCAAGCAAGTGGCGCGAGACCGATACGCCCTTCGCCCTCGTGACCGAGATCAAGAACGGCAAGAGACTTCGGTCCGGGCCTATCTCGATCCCAGAGGAGGCGACTCGAAGCCGCCGGGCTGCGCGAGTAGCGGCTTCATTGGCTTGAGCCGCTCCGTCGCGGGTGTGAAAGACTTGCCCGCACATCGGCGGATCGCCTACTAACGCGAAGCCCGAACGGACTCGGCGACGCGCCCGGCCTCCGCCCAACATGACGACGTACCTGAGGGACTTCCGCTCGCCGTCGATCAGCTTGGTACCCCCGCGGTACCACGCAGCGTCCGACGCCTGCAGTCCCCAATACAGAAACCCCCGCATTAGGCTTATTCCCGGACCCAAAGCACGAGCTTGCCCTGCCGATGCCCGGCCTCAAGCCGCCGATGGGCCTCGGCCGCAGCATCGAG
>CAWCQE010000030.1:0-8209 GCA_963797665.1 uncultured Actinomycetes bacterium
GTTTCTCACCCATCGGTGGTCCTTTACCCTGGTGGCGAGGGAGTTAACTTGAGCACGCTGCCGACTTCCGAGAGCATCGCCACGGCCTGGCTGCGCGAGGGACGCCGGGTGGTCAACGCGATGCTGGTCGAGCGGATCGGCTCGGCTCCGCTCGATCCGGGTGCGCAGATGCTCGTCGACGAGCGCGGGAACATCGAGGGTTCGGTGACCGGCGGATGCGTGGAGGCGGCGCTGGTGGAGGAGGCCCATGCGATTCTCGCCGGCGAAGCTCCCCGAGTGGCGACCTACGGCATCTCGGACGAGGAGGCGGCGGGCGTCGGCCTGATGTGCGGCGGCACCGTGCGGATCTTCGTCCACGAGCAGGGTGAGGAGGCCCTGGATGCACTCGACGCCGTAGCCGCTGCGCGTGCGGCGGGCGAGCCGGTCGCGCTGGCAACACTGCTGGATGGCGACGGCGCCGGGGCCAAGCTGGCGATCCTCGGCGATCGGGTGGTGGGCAGCCTCGGGGTGACCGAGCTGCTGGATCGCTCCGTCGAGCGCGATGCGCGGGGACAGCTCGACGAGGGGCTCTCGCGAGTGAGGCGGTACGGAGCCGGCGGCGAGGTGATGGGCTCGGAGGTGGCGGTCTACATCCAGGCGTTCGAGACGCAGCCGCGCATGGTGATCTTCGGAGCGATCGACTTCTCCGCGGAGATGGCGAAGCTCGCCTCTGAGGTGGGCTACCAGGTGACGATCTGCGACGCCCGACGGCCCTTCGCCGACAGCCCGCGGTTCTCGCGCGTCGCGGAGGTGGTCGTCGACTGGCCTGACCGCTACCTGGAGAGCCAGGAGCTGGGGCCGCGTGACGTGGTGCTGGTCTTCACCCACGACGCGAAATTCGACGAGCCCGCGCTGATCTCGTCAGTTGCCACGGACGCCGGCTACATCGGCGCACTCGGAAGCCGCCGCACCCAGGAGAGGCGGCTCCGGCGCCTGCGCGACGCGGGCCTCGACGAGCCGTCGATCGACAGGCTCCACGCGCCATGCGGCCTGGACGTCGGCGCCCGCACGCCGGTCGAGACGGCCGTCTCCATCCTCGCCGAGGTGATCGCGGTGCGCACCGGCCGCCGGGGCGACAGCCTGAGAGATACGACCGGCCCGATCCATCCCGGGACGACGGCGACCGTCGGCGGGTAGCCCGGGCGCTTCACGAGCGACGTCCCCGGACGAGCACGGCGATCGTCGACAGGACGAGGGCGAGCGCACACAGGAGGAACCCGACGAAGACGATGTCGTCGACGATCCAGAGGACGTCGTTGTTCTCGCCGATCGCGGCGCCTGCGACGAAGAGAGCGAATGTGGCGGCCGCCAGAACGGCGAGTGTCGTCCGGTTGATCATTTGAGGTCTTCCTTTCGGTCGGTCATCGGTCGAACCTCAAGCTAGGACCGACCGCCCTCGCGCGCGTCGGCCTGGAGGGAGATCTTCGCCGTATGCCGCGCGGCATACCAAGCGGCCGAAGGATCGCCCTGCCGGCCGTCGTCGGGCCGCTCCACCCCGGTTAACGTGGGCGGCGATGAATCGCGCGCGACCCGGGCTGGTCGAGGTGTCGGCGGCCGTGCTGCTGTTCGCCGGCGCCCTGCTCGAGCTCCTAGTGAGCGACGCCTCCATACCGGCCGGGGCAGGCGCCGTCGCGGTCGCGGCAACCACGATCCCACTCGCCTGGCGGTCCGTGGTTCCGGTTACCACCGTCACCGTGACCACCGGGGGGCTCGTCCTCGCCGTGCTGCTCGGCTTCCCCGCCGGCGACCTGATCGTGCCCTATCTGGCGCCGCTCGTCGCCCTCTACTCGGTCGGCGTGCACTCGACGCGCCGCGAGATCCTCGTCGCGGCGGCCGTCGCGCTCGGCGCGTTCACGGTCGTGGCGGCCGTGAGCCCTTCGGACGAGGCATCCGAGTTCGCCTACATCGCGGTCGGGATCATCGCCGCGCTGGCCGTCGGGGTGGCCGTCCGCCGGGTCGGCTTCGAGACGGACACTCTCGCGGCGCGCGCCGCCGAGCTCGAACGAAGCCAGGAGGAGGCCACTCGCGCCGCGATCGCCACCGAGCGCGCGCGCATCGCTCGCGAGCTGCACGACGTCATCGGACACAGCATCAGTGTCATGGGGGTGCAGGCGGGCGCCGTGCGCCGGGTGCTGCCGCCGGAGCAGGAGCGAGAGCGCGATGCACTGCTCGCCGTCGAGCGCGTCGGCCGCGACGCCGTCACCGAGATGCGCCGGCTGCTCGGGTTCCTGCGCCCGGCCGAGGGGATGGACGGCGGTTCGGAGCCCACGCCGACGCTGGCGCGCGTCGACGACCTCGTCTCCGAGACGAGGCGGGCCGGGCTCGACGTGGAGCTCCTGGTCGAGGGTGACCTCGGCGATCTTTCGGCCGGCAGGGCGCTGACCGCCTTCCGGATCCTGCAGGAGGCGCTCACGAACGCGCTCAGGCACGCGCCCGGGTCCCACGTGGTGGCCGTCCTGCGACGGACCCCGGACGAGCTCGTGATCGAGGTGCGCGACGACGGTGCGAACGGGTCGCCGGCGGCTTCGGCAGGCGGCGGGTATGGCCTCGTCGGCATGCGCGAGCGGGTGGCCCTCTACGGCGGCAGCCTCGAGGCGGGGCCGAGGCGCGAGCGCGGCTACGCGGTCGTGGCGCATCTACCGACGGCGGACCGCTGATGTCGCTGGACGTGCTGATCGCCGACGACCAGCAGATGGTGCGCGCCGGGTTCCGCATGATCCTGGAGGCGGAGCCGGACGTGCGGGTGGTCGCCGAGGCCGGGGACGGCGAGGAAGCGCTCCGGGCGGCCCGCCGCACCCGCCCGGCAGTCGTCGTCATGGACATTCGCATGCCGGTCCTCGACGGCGTCGCGGCCACTCGGAGGCTCCTCACCGAGCTCGACCCCCCGCCCTACGTGGTCATCGTGACGACCTTCGACGACGACGAGAACCTCTACGAGGCGCTGCGGGCGGGCGCGAGCGGCTTCCTCCTGAAGAACTCACCCCCCGAGCAGCTCGTGGAAGCCATACGCGCGGCCGCGGCCGGCGAGGGGCTCCTCTCGACGTCCGTCACACGCAGGGTGATCGCGGAGCTGGCGCGGCGCTCGCCCGGCGCGCCGTCGCGCCCCGCCGCCCTGGACGACCTGACCGCGCGCGAGCTGGAGGTGCTGCGGCTGATGGCCCGGGGACTCTCGAACGCCGAGATCGCCCAGGAGCTGGTGATCACGCCCGGAACCGCAAAGACCCACGTGAGCCGGATCCTGATGAAGCTCGGGCTGAGAGACCGCGTCCAAGCCGTCGTCCTGGCATACGAAACCGGCTTGGTCAGAGGGCCCGACGCCTGAACCGCACAGCCTCGAATCCGTACTTCGGACCTCCCCAGTGCGGGCTTCTACAGATTCGCCGCCCCGCGGCCCGCGCGAGAGTTGCTCAGGAAGGGAGGTGTTGGACTTGACGACTGCTTCGCATGAATCCCCCGGCGCACGTCTCACGAGGCCGCAGCTGTTTTCGCAGGTTCTCGTCCAGGAGATGTGGGCGTCGCTGGCGATCGCCGTGATTTGGCTTTCGGTGCTGTTCGACGCGCTGTTCGGCCCGGACCTCGTGGTCAGCAACGCCTCGGGGATGACCACGATCCCATCCGCGGTCATCGTGGCGCTGTTCGCCTACCTCGCTACGCGGGTTGTTGCACGGTACGGGTTCCGTCGCGGCGCAGACACAGACGTCTCGACCTGAGGAGCATGACCATGGAGCCGCAAGCCGCGCAGCGGTGGGAGTACCTAGCCGTTCCCTTCAAAGATGCCGGCGATCTCAAGAAGAACGCCGAAGACCTGAGCCCCGCTCGCCTCAACGAGCTCGGTTCCCAGGGCTGGGAGGCGGTCGGTCTGTCGCTCAAGCGCGGGGATCTGGTCGCCTGGCCGGTCGTTCTACTCAAGCGTCCGCTCGACTGACGCCGCACGCGTCCCGGGGCTTCCGGCAATGGCGTTTGGGGATGGGGATCCGCTGGGGCGCCCCGATCCATCGCCAACCTAAGACGGCGCACCCGCAGGATCGGCGCGGCCACCACGGCCACCACCAGGGCGATCGCGAGGCCGGCCAGCGCGAATGGGAGCACGAAGGCCACGGTCAGCAGGAGGATCGGCACGGCGAACGGGAAGAGCGCGACGGTGAGAACCCCTCCCCCGATTGCCCAGGCCGAAGCCTCCTCGACCACGTCGGATGCGGTCGGGTCCATGACCTCACGCCCCGGCGGCCTGCGGCAGCGCCGCCGCGGACTCGGGTCGAGCGGCGGACTCGGCTCCAGCCGCGGGCTCCTCCGCTTCGCCGCGCGTGTTGGTGATGCGCAGCGCCAGAATGGAGGCGGCCAGGAGGAAGAGGCTCGAAGCGAGCAGCGCCCGCTGGAAGCCCGACGTCAGTGCTTCGGGCGCGGAGGTGTGGCTCGCGACGAGGTCGCTGGTGCGCGACGTCGCGATGGCGGTGAAGATCGCGAGTCCGAGCGCCCCGCCGACCTGCTGCGAGGCGTTCAGCAACGCCGCCGCCAGCCCTGCTTTGTCGGCATCCACCCCGGCATTCGCGGCGGTGAGGATGGCGACAAACGCGGCCCCGAGGCCGAGCGAAGCGATCATGAGTCCCGGCAGGAGGTCGGCGACGTACGAGCCGTCGACCGGGATGCGGGAGAGCCAGTACACGCCTCCCGAGCTGATGAGCGCGCCCACCACGATCACGGGGCGGGTACCGAGGCGCGGCACCAGTTGCGAGCTGGCGCCAGCCGACACGATCACGCCGAGGGTGAGCGGCAGGTAGGCCGCGCCCGCCTGTATGGGCGAGTAGCCGAGCACGTTCTGCATGTAGAGCGTGAGGAAGAAGAACATCGAGAGCAGCCCGGCGAAGGCCACCAGCTGCGTCGTGTCCGCGGCCGCGAGGCCCTTGACACGGAATATCGACAGCGGCAGAAGCGGGTTCCGCACCCGCTGCTCGTTGACGACGAAGGCGGCGAGGAGCAGCAGCGCTCCGGTGAGCTCGGCGATCGTGCTGGCTGCGCCCCAGCCCTGGTCCGGGGCCTCGACGAGCGCGAAGACCAGGAGCAGCATTCCGCCGGTCCCGATGATGGCGCCGCGAAGGTCGAAGTCAGCAAGACGAGCGCTATGCCTCTCGCCGCTGATCAGGAGGAAGATCCCCACGAGCACGAGCAGCGCGGCCAGCGGGTTGACGAACATCACCCAGCGCCAGCCAAGGCCCTCGGTGAGCAGACCGCCAAGGAGCACGCCCGCGGCGGAAGCGAGCCCACCCATGGCGCCCCAGACTGCGAGTGCCGTCGTGCGGTCCGAGCCCTCCTTGAAGGTGGTGGTGAGGATCGACAGCGCTGCGGGCAGCATCGCCGCGGCCCCGAGGCCCTGTGCGAGACGGGCCGCGACCAGAAGCCCTGAGCTCTGGGCCAGCCCCCCCACAAGCGAGGCAATGCCGATCACCACGGTGCCGGCGACCAGCACGCGGCGGCGGCCGAGCAGGTCGGCGGCGCGGCCGCCCAGCAGCATGAAGCCGCCGTAGGTGAGCAGGTACGCGCTCGGGACCCATTGCAGGGCCTGTTCCGAGAAGTGAAGGTCGCTCCTGATCGAGGGGAGCGCGACGTTGACGATCGAGGCGTCGACGAAGTCGATGAAGGCGACGGCGGCGAGCAGGGCGAGGATGAGCTTGCCGCGGGCGGTCGCGAGGACGGACGGTTGAGAGGTGTCTGTGGCCATGGGCGAAACCTCCAGGTCTCGCAGATAGTTTGTGGAACGCATCATTGATATCACAAATCATTGGCACTACCAAGTACATGTGATTAAGATCACAGAGATGCCAACGCAGCCGTCCCCCACCCCGTCCCCCGAGACCGCTCTCAGCGAGTTCGCCGGACAGCTCTTCTTCCGGCTCTGGCGGGCCTCGCACATCCGCATCGCGGCGGCGCTCGAATCGGTCGGTCTGACGCCGGCGCGCTTCGGCCTGCTCAACCTGCTCGGCAGTCTCGAGGGAGCGAACCAGCAGGAGCTCGGCTCGGCGATGGGCGTCGATCCCAGCACCATGGTCCAGCTGATCGACGAGCTCGAGGCCGCCGGGCTTGCCAAGCGCCGGCCGCATCCCAGGGATCGCCGCGCGCGAGAGGTGGTGCTCACGGCGAAGGGCCGGCGGCTGCGGGAGCGCGGCCGGCAGATGGCGAGTCAGGTGGAGGACGAGGTCCTGGGCGGGCTCACCCCGGCCCAGCGTCGCGAGCTAGTGAAGTTGCTTCGGCTCGCTAACAGCACAGCGCCGCCGCAACCGCTGTGGCGAGCTGAGGAAGGCGACTAGCGCTGGCTCGGTGAGGGTGAGCGACGGGATCCGAACCCGCGACCGCCTGGACCACAAACACGGTGCGGCATTCCAGCGGAGTCCAGCTGCCCCTCACCGCTTCGTTCGGGTCGGTCGTTCCCGCCGGTCAGCCGTCGCCGGCCTCGGCACGCGCGACGGCGGCGCCAAGCCGCGCGAGCGCCTCGGCCGGGAGCGCCTCCTCGATCATCGGGAACAGCACACGTTCCTCGTAGCGAATGTGATCCTCGAGCCGCTCGCCGAGCTCGCGCAGCTCGGCCGGATCCGTCTCGGGGACGGCGGCCAGATCCTGCGCCCGGCGCCGCAGATCCACGTGATCGGTGAGCACCTGCACAATCGCCGGCCGCTCGAGGCCGGCGTGCCGAGCGAACCCCGGCAGCAGGAGCTCCTCCTCGATCTGGAAGTGGCGTGCGCCTTCGCTCTCGTAGAACTCCAGGAATGCAGCGCGCGCCTCGGCGGCGGTCTCGGGCGCCGCCCGCTTCAGCTTCATGGCCACGAAAAGGCCCTGGTGGTGCTGGTGGGAAAGCGGAATGAGCGCCTCGCTGCGCTTCATGCCACCCCCAGGGTAGCCGCCCCTTCAGTAGTCCCACCAGCGATTGGGCGGCGATGAGTCTCGCAGCGTGTCCGGGTCTGTACCACACCGATCAACCGCACTCGAGGAGAACGACATGACCTCCACCTACACCTTCGACGTCTTTTCCAGCCTCGACGGCTACGGCGCCGCCAGCGGCAACTGGACCGGCTACTGGGGTAAGCAAGGCCCCGAGTTGCTCGACCACCGCCTTGCCTTGTACGACGCGGAGCAGCGGATGGTCTTCGGGGCCAACACGTATCGGGCATTCGCGCGGATGCTGGCCTCGAGCACCGAGGAGTCCGAAGTGCGTGACCCATGGGTCACTCGGATGAGGAGCCTGCCGGCAACGGTGGTGTCGACGACGCTGGAAGGCCCCCTCGACTGGCCAAACGCGACCCTCGTGAGCGGTGACGCCGTCGACGTCGTCGCCCGGCTCAAGGAGGAGTCCGAGGTGCCGTTGCGCTCGCACGGCAGCCTGTCGTTGAACCGGGCGCTGATGGTCGCCGGCCTAGTCGACCGCGTGCAGGTGACGCTCTTCCCTGTCATCACCGGTCAAACCGGGCTGGACCCGATCTTCAAGGGTGCGGCCGACTTCGACCTGGAGCTGGTCGAGAACCGGACGCTCGACGGTCACATCCAAGAGCTCATCTACCGACCCACCCTCCATTGACCTGCATGTGACAGGCAAGGTCACTGCGCGTACGCGGTGGCTTCGAACAGGGCCAATCGCCATGTCGCTCCTTGCCGATCCGACCGCCTAACGGAGGTCGGCCCGGGCTTCGGCTGCGGCGACGCTTGACGTCGGTGCCATCAGGGCGCCCACGATCCACAGGATCGGGAAGAGGATCCCGAACCAGAAGAGAGCGGTGTGGCCCTTGCGTAGCGTGGCGAGGCCGAGAACGATGAGCGCGGTCAGGTAGACCACGGCGAACACAAACCAGAGGAACGTTGACATGCAGAGCCTTTCGGATGGACCGGGTGACGCGCGCGCCGCTCGGTGCTGTGGGAGCATCGTGTCGCCAAGCGGACGAGGGCGCATCCTCCGGATCGGATGAATCCGATCGCCAGCCCGATGCGAGAACTAATCCCGAGTGCCTCGTTCAGTCGCGACTGGCCCGGTTGCCGACCGAAGAGGAGTTCTCGCAGGCGTGCTTTGCCATCCCATACGCCTCAGCACTCGCTGGCTGCGCCGGCCGACGCGGTGCGGCATGCGCACTCGAGCAGGAGGCGTCACTGTTCGTCGTCCGTGCTCTCGAAAGCCGCGTCCACGTCGTAG
>CAWCQE010000031.1:0-8613 GCA_963797665.1 uncultured Actinomycetes bacterium
GCTCTCGCTATCCGCCTCGCGGCCAGCTCCGCCGAGATAGCCGTGTAGACGGAGCCGACGAGCTGCAGTGCACGGAGGGGTCGCGACGCGTGACGTGGCGGCGATGGGCTTCCTCCGCCGACAGGGATCGCCACCATGCCGCCGTGCCTTAGCACCGCGGCTGATCGGGATAAGCCAGCGACCGCTGCCTCCTCCTCGGCGTTGATGAGGACGGCGTCGGGCGAAGCCTCCTCCGGGGCCCCTGGATTTGCGAACGGCCGCTCAATCACCTCGACGCCGGCCTCTCGCAGAAGCTCGGCCAGCTCGGGGTCGCCCTCGCACCAGACCAGGTGGCAGTCAGCCGCCAGGATCGACCAGACCCAGCTGTGTCGCTGAGCTAGCAAGTAAAGCCCCCAGATCCGGCGAAGCTCATAAGCCGGTACCGACGATCGATTCCCCAGTCATGCGACACGTCCGATGATCAACGCGGTCGCCTAGCGACCCGCCCGGGCGGGCCGGTTCCGCCCCGTGATCTTCCGTTGGCCTCCACTGATCTCGCCCGGGGTTGGGGCCTCGACAGCAGAAAAGCAGCTTCTCCTGAGCATCGAAATCCGCTTACCCGCTTAGGAGCTCGAAAAGCAACTCTAGGCCACGTCTGCCGCCACCGCCAGCGCCCTCGCAGGATGAAGGCGGGAAACTACGCGGCGGGATCGGCGGGGCACGAGAGCACTGATAATGGCCCAGGAAGGCTTTCCACGCGAGGACGAATTGGGAGGGGACCACTAGCCGTGAACCGACGAGCCGTCAGGTCGAAGGGCAGGCTTGCGCGAAATCTCTTCGACCAGATGAGCAGCGCGGAACAGGATGAGGCGCTCGGCCCGGATCTCGCGGAGGCGGTGCGCAACGGTGAGGTCGAGCTGGGTGATCTCGTGGTCGGAGAGGGGCGGAGAAGACCCCGTACGGCCGAGCCCTTAACCCGGCCGCGTCCCCCATTCATTCGATCGGTCGTGACTACGTACGCGACCACCATGGGCGTCGCCCTGGTCTCGTTCGCCAATGTCCTGGTCACCGCTCGCGCTCTGGGGGCAAGCGGGCGCGGGGCGGTGGCGTTCCTGACTACGGTCGCGTTTCTCACCTCCCAGCTCGCGACGTTCGGCATCTTCCAGGCGAATGCCAACTTCGCCGCCATGGAGCCACGCCTGACACGCTCACTGGCCGGGACCTCAGTGGTGCTGTCGGTGCTGTTCGGCGGGTTGGCGGCTGGATTCGTGGGGCTCCTGATCGCCATCTTTCCCGTTGTCGGAGCCGGTTCCGAGCCGGGACTGATCGTCCTCGTCCTGGCCGCGCTACCCGTGCTGGTGCTGCAACCGTGTCTCGACCAGCTGCTGAGAGCCCACTACTTCTTCGGGCTCGCCAACGCCGCCTCGTTCCTTCCGCTGCTCATCAATCTTGGGGTGAATGGCACGCTTGCCGTAACAGGCGCCCTGACAGTGGGAACGGCCGTCACCATGTGGGTCGCAGCCGAGGCGATCAGCACCACCATCGTCGCCTGGGGTGTCGTCCGCCACCTCGGCGGCTTCGGCGCGTTCGATGCCGGGCTCGCACGGCGCATGCTGGGTTTCGGCATCAAGGCTCACCCGGGGCGGGTGATGACGCTCGGCAACTACCGACTTGACCAGTGGATCCTCGGCGCCATCGCGGGATCCCGGGAGCTGGGGCTCTACACGGTCGCGGTGGCCTGGGCGGAGGTGCTCTTCTTCCTTCCGACCACGCTGATGTCGGTCCAGCGCCCGGATCTGGTTAGGGCGTCGCCTCCGGAGGCGGAGCGACAAGCCTCGATTGTGTTCCGGGCCGCCCTGCTCATCACCTTGATCCTGGCCGTCGCCATGATCGCCCTGGCGCCGTTTCTATGCGTGACACTCTTCGGCGAATCGTTTCGTGGCTCCGTCGAGATGTTGCGCGTCCTCGCGCTCGGGGCCTTCGGCATCGTCGCCCTCAAGCTGCTGGGGAACGCTCTCACGGCGCAACGAAAGCCGCTGCTCGAGACGGCGGCGGTCAGTGGGGCGTTCGCGTGCACGGTTGCGCTCGACGTCATTCTGATCCCATCCCACGGCGGGCTTGGCGCCGCGGTTGCGTCGAGCGTCGCCTACGTGCTCGGTGGAGTCCTTGTCTCGCTCATCTTCACCCGGGCACTGAAGGGCCGGCTCCGCGACCTAGTGCCGCGGGGCTCGGACCTGGTCTGGGTCTGGCTGCGTGCGCGTGCCGGGTTCCAAGCGGCTGGCACCCCTCTGCGCGGGATCAGCGCGGACAGTCCCGCCCGCGACCCAGCGCCGACGCGCGCGGGAGACCGCGGTGACGACCGACCAGCCGGGGGTCCGGGCGCGTAGGCGCCGGACGGTGGGAGAGACCTTGAGCCGAAAGATGCCCATCCCTTCGCCTCGATAGATCCCTATACGCGGGATCGCCATCGGCGACGTGGCGGAGATCCGGCCGAGCAGCGTCGCCGCTGCGGTGTAGCCCGCAGAGCGCGCGAACCGAACCACCCGATCGTCGTAGTAGCCGAAGGGATAGGAGAGGGAGCTGCAGTTCCCCCCGATTCGATGGATCAATGCGGAGCGCGAGCTGGTCAGTTCGGCTTGCAGCTCCTTGTCGGAGAGCGAGGTCAGGTTGGGATGGGACCTGGTGTGCGAGGCGATCTCCCAGCCGGCTTCCGCCAGGCGCTGGAGCTGGTGCCAAGAGGCGGGCAGGAGCTCGTCCTCGTGGGGACCGTCGAACCACTGCTCCATTCCCGGCCAGTACATCGGCTCCCGGCGGTCGGGGAAGTCGGTTGGGACGAAGACAGTGCCGGGCACGCCGAGCCGGGCAAGGATGGGGTAGGCGCTGTCCACGATCGACGCGTAAGCGTCGTCGAAGGTGACCGCCATCACCCGCCCGGGAGCTCCCCGCGCCGCCTCGGCGAACGTTACCCCTCGATAACCACGGGCTAGCAGGTGACCGATCTGCCGTTCGAGATCGCCCGGCGTGACCACATAGTCCGTCGGCCAATCCTGGCTGACCCCGTGGTAGCAGAGGACCAGAGTGTCTCCCTTGGGCATTTCGAACACGATAGGAAACTTGCTCCGCCACTGGCGTCACCACGACGACGGCCCCGGCCGCCCGACTCCTAACCGATCACTCGCCTGAGCCACCGCCGGGGTCGGTCGTGTTCAGCCAGTCGCACAGCGAATCTGACCGCCGTGCGCCTGCTCGGACCGCGCGCCAGGACCAGGGTGGCCAGGCCCGGGTCGTAGTCGGCGAACCGCTGCTTGTACGTCTCGCCGCCGCGCAGAAATCGGTACTCAGAGACTCCTTCCTCCAGAGCCGCCCTCACAGCGTGTGTGAGCAGGACGAAGCCGACGGCGTAGCGGTCCCAGGCCGGATCCCGGCCCGACTGGTAGTAGAGCTCGCTGCCTGCAAAACGAAAGCCGTAGAGAGCGGCGACCGGCGCGTCGTCCACCTCGGCCACCCAGAGGCGAAGCCAGCCTTTGTGGAGGGCGAGCCGGGCGAACTCGCGGTGGAAGGCCTGACGGTCGGCGGTGAACGCCGTGGAGCCGCCTTTACCCCAGCGGGCGGCGTGCAGTTCGAACAGCGCGGTGAGATGGGCGTCGAGCAGTGCGGGATCGTCGGCGAGCCGGTAGCGCAGCCCGTGCTCGCGGAGGAGCTTGCGCTCCCGGCGGCGCACCTGCTGGCGAAAATTGCGGCTGCGGGACGCAAGCACCTCCTCGAAGCTCCGCCCTCGCGCCCGCAGCACGGGGCTGCTCTCCTGCAGCGCCATGGTCCCACCCAGTAGCTCACTCCACCTCTTGGCTTGGAGCAGCTGCTCGCCGAGGAGCACGTCCCACCCGCCGAGCGAGCCTGCGCGAAGCGCGTGCCGCAGGGCATGCGCCGCCGCCGGGTTGTCGGCGGGATCACAGATCGGGCCGAGCTCGTCGCTCGGGCCGTGGCCGAGGAAGCGAAGCACGCGAGCGAGGCCCAACCGCGAGCGATAGAGCGGGACGATGGCGGCGAGGGTGTCGTCCCGGCGCCGACAGCCGAACAGCAGGAGCTCGCCCCGTCCGAAGTGGCGCCACCAGGTGGATAACCATTCCCTGGTGGCGAAGATGTTTTCGGCGCTCTCGGCCAGAGCCTCCCAGGTGGCCTCAGCTGCATCGAGCCCGGGCAGCCGCTCAAGGCGAAGATCGTATGGCTCCGCTCGCACGGTCGTCACTGACCGGGACCTCCCTCGCCGACCTTAGCCTCGAGCGGGATCTCCCACCGCGCCCAATCCTCGTCGCTCAGCGACCAGATCCGGGCGGCGAGCGGCGCGAGCGCGGCCGCGAGCAGCACCAATGCGAGGGCGTCGGTAACCCTCTCGCCGCCTGCGACGTGCCAGAACAGGCTTGCCAAGATCAACAGGACCGGTGACCAAAGGGAAACGATCCGCTGTCGAAGAAGCACTGCCGCAAGCAGGATCAAGCCGAGCACGGTTCCGGCTGAGAAGAAGGTGAGCCAGTAAGCCTTATATGTGAAGCCGTCTCCGAGCTCGGCATGGTTGGCGAGCATCCTGTGAAGAGCGTCGACATGGTGCTTCGCCTCCTCGAGGCGTTCGAACGTTCCACCGCCGGACCGGTGTTCGACGAGCAGCCCGCCGCTGCTGGTGGGTGCTGAGGCCGTGACCCTCAGTGTCCGGTCGCAGCGACGTCGTCGACGACCCGCAGCAAATGGGCGAAGTAGTTGCGTCGGCTGAAGCGAGCCCGGGCGTCTTTTCGGGCGCGAACCCGCAGCCGCTCCATCTTCGAGCGGTTTGCGGGATCCAACACCCAGCGGATCGCCCCCGCCAACGCCCCCGCATCCTCCGGTGGCACGATCAGTCCAGTCTCGCGATCCTGGATGTAGTCCCGCGCTCCAGGCGTGTCCGTGACGATGACCGGCTTGCCGAGCGCCATCGCGTTCAGGTAGGTCTGTTGGCCGGCACTGCGATCGATCCCGGCCCGTATCGGCACGACGACGACGCCGGCCTCCCTCAACCGCTCGGAGAATCGCTCCCTCGACACGGGGCCAGCGCGCACGTTGGACGGCATCCTTACGCCGTCCAGTTCATTGGAGGCGATCGTGATCGGCGCCTCCACCCGGGGCGCCGCCTCGATCATGGCCCGGTAGTCACGCAAGGGATCCCGCCTGCGCCCACGGCGCAGCCCACCGCCGACGAAGACGCCGCCGTCGTCGCGCACCGGGAGGTCCAGCTCCGGCTCCCGAAGCGTGAAGCAGAAGGGGGTGAACCGCACGCCGGTCCGCAGGAACTCCCCATTTGCGGGGGAACCTCTCCGCTTCCCAGCTCGAGAGCACGCAGAACGTCATGTGCTCGCCGTGCATCGCGCGTACCGCGGCGGCGCGGGTAAGCCGATCGACGGCGTTCAGCCCGCGTCTCCAGCTCGCGTCGCTCATGATCACGGATGGCGGCGATCGCATCCGCGCGATCAGTATCGCGGCGATCTGATCCGCTCGCCAGGTACCGGTCAGGATCACGGCGCGGTAGCGACGCACCTGAGCGAGCAGGGACCGCACAAACGCGGGGAGGGACAGGCCTTGGCGATCGAATATGTCCACCCGTTCGGTCCACTCGGGGTAGTCGCCGTAGCGGAGTGTGGAGAGGATGCGCTCTCGCGCCACGCGGTAAAGGTAGCCGCGCGCGGGCCGTCAGCGCCAGGCGTACAGGAGCGAGGCGGACTGTTGCTGGAAGCCCAGCCGCGCCAGGAGGGATCGCAACGCCTGGGGCTCGGCGCCCGGGAGATGGTGGACTTCCATCGTGATCTGGTCGATGCGATCTGCGGTGTCCTGATCCATGTCCCTGAAGATGTCGTGTTCAGCCCCCTCGCAATCGACCTTCAGGTAGTTGCAGCGCTCCACGTCCGCGTCGTCCATCAGAGCCTCGAGCGTCGACATCGGGACCCTTTGCACCGTCGACCCCGTCGCGTGCGAGGGCGCCTCTGCCTTGACGCCGCCGACCTCGGTATAGATCGAGCTGAACAGGGCAGTGCCGCTGACGTGGAGATCGACGCTGCCCGAGGATCCTCCGATCGCCAGCCGCCTGGCATCGATGTTCTCGCAGCGATTCAGACGAATGTTTCGCTGCAGGCTCTCGAACGTCGATTGCTCCGGCTCCACGGCGATCACCCGACCGACCGGCCCGACGAGGCGAGCGGCCAGAACGCTGAAGCACCCGATGTTGGCGCCGATGTCGATCACGGTGTCGCCCGGCCGCAGCTGCTGTCCCTGGCTCAGATATGAGTTTCTGATCAGGGTCTCGTAGAACGTGTAACGATCCCCTCGCTGCGGTCGGATTTCCATCTCCGGACCATCCCTTGTCCGGAGAACGTACGACCGCCTCCGGAGACTGGCCCGGTCCAGAAGCAGGGGCAGCGGGTTCTCCACGTTGCGTAGGACACGCACGAGGTCAGCAAGCGCACCCATGTAGACCTGCCAATTAGCACGTCCCCCGAGAAACGCAAGGATCGACCACCCTAAGCCGGCTCGCCCAGTCGACCCCCGGGCGAGCGTCGAAGAGGTAGCGCAGGGCGCCCCCCGCGTCCCAGGTCTGCAGGTCATAGCGCTCGGCCGAGCTCGACCCAGGCGTCGGCGAAGCCGAAGCTGAGCCAGGACTGGGTCGACTCCGCCCCGATCCCGAGGTTGCCGCCGGGCCCGGTGGTGTCGCCGACGAAGGCGCCGTAGTGGGCGTAGGCGCGGAGGATCGCCTTGCGCCAGGCCGGGGCGGGGAGGGCGTCGATCTCGGCGTCCGAGATCGCCAGGTAGAGGTGCTGGCCGATCTTCGGCGCGTCGGCGTCGGGGATCCCGAGGCTCGAGCAGAGCCGCCCGGTGTTGGTGCCGGCCGGCCAGACGGAGCCGCCCGAGCAGTAGACCCCGGTGATCAGGGCGTGGTCGATCCTGCCCGGCCTCGAGCTCGGCGGGGCGGATCATCCCGCCGAGCAGCCCGAGCTGGGCGGCGGTCGAGTCCCCGAAGCGCCCGTCCGCGGCCGGGGTGCCGATCGCGGTGGCGCCGCCGGAGGCGATCTCGAGCCGGCCGCCGCCCCGGGGCAGGGGGCCGGCGCGGGAGAAGTCGTATTCGAGGAAGTTCGCCTGATCGACGACCGCCATGTGGCCGTCGAGGGAGTGGGCGGGCTCGGCCCGCTGGGGGATGTGGATCCGCCTGCCCTCGATCTTGGGGCAGGCGTAGCGCCAGCAGTGGATCTCAAACACGGGGTCGCTGGGCTTCGAGTAGTAGACCGGGCTCGACCAGTCGTCGGCCGAGCCGGCGGTGCCGCCCCAGAAGTAGGCGTTGTTGCCCCAGCCGAGGGTCTTGGCGACGATCGCGGCCGAGTTCGGCTCGAGGCGGGGAGAGG
Organism: uncultured Actinomycetes bacterium; assembly: GCA_963797665.1. Classification (GTDB taxonomy): domain Bacteria; phylum Actinomycetota; class Thermoleophilia; order Solirubrobacterales; family 70-9; genus AC-56. The sequence continues at coordinate 7,395 of CAWCQE010000031.1, forward strand.
CGGGCAGGCGGCGGTTGAACGGGCTCGCCGGGCCATAGGGGCGCCAGCTCGCGCAGGGCACGTTCCAGGGCTGGTTGGAGAAGCTGCCGAAGGCGCAGGGGTCGGTGGACCAGCGGATTACAAGACGCGCCTTTCGGCTTGCTCTGGGCCGCCTGACATGCACCGGCTTCGATCTGCGGAGCGCCCGTCGGACGCGGCGCGTCGGGATCCGCAGGCCGGCGCTTCGCGGCTTGGATCTACCGGGAAGCTTGAACTTCAGCCAAGCTCTTCGCACTGCGGACGGCACGATCCCCCGGGGCTTGAAGACGAGCATGCTCGAGGTCTGGCGGACCGGCTTGAAGGAGCTCGACACACCCGCGGCATAGGCCGCAGGGGCCCGGGGAGTAAGCAGTACCCCAGCAGATACGAGGATCGCCAGGAGAGCGCAATGGCGGCCCAAGTGGGCCGTGCGGCCCTGCGAATCTGTTTTCAGGGCTGCCCCTCTCATCCTCGATCGCCACAGCTGAATCGGAGTGTCGCTGGCGAAGGCAACTATCCCGATGGCATGAGACAGGTGTCCACGGCCGACTGGCTAGGGTACACACGGGTACACACGGCTGATGACCCATCGAGACGCAATCCGGAGGCGTTGATCGCAACCCGGGCACATCGCCTCCCGGCCGGGTTGCGCGACCAGGCCCTCTGGATCGCCCTGGGTGGCGTGATCTTGTCGCTTCTGGTGGGTGCCGCGGTCGCGGCCCAACCGGCCATAGGCGTGGCGCTGCTGCTCGCTCCCGCTTACGCCGCTCTCGTGCTCGTCAATCTGTCCCTGGGGCTCGCGCTCTGGGTGCCATTCACCTTCCTGGCGGGAATCTCGGCGCTGAACGCAGCGGGCAAAGCCGCGGGGATTCTGGTCGCCGCGGCCTGGCTCGGCAGCTTGCAGTCGCTCCCGCGGGCCGCGACCGCGGCCCTGCACCGCCATCGCGTCCTGCTCATGACCCTTGCCGCGACAATCGCATGGCTGACGTTTTCACTCGGATGGTCCGAGGATCCCGGGCTGGGCCTCAAGGATCTCTGGCACTGGTACGCGGTGGCTCTCCTGTTCGTGGTGGTCATGACGACGGTGACCACGAGGCGCGGGCTGAAACTGATCGTTGCCGCGTTCGTCGCCGGCGCGGTGATCTCCGTGGCCATCGGACTGTTCGACGGGAGCCTGGTGAGCTCCCTCCGGGGCGATGTT
>CAWCQE010000032.1:0-12397 GCA_963797665.1 uncultured Actinomycetes bacterium
CGACATCTGCAAGGCGATCCCGGCCTGCGCCGCCGTCCCCGCCCCGGTCAACTCGACACCGCTGACCTACACTGGTCCCACGGAGCAACGGGCGGTGGCGCTCAAGAAGTGCAAGAAGAAGCACTCGCCCAAGCGACGCAGGAAGTGCAAGCAGAAGGCGAACCTGTTTCCGGTCTAACGCCTCGAAGACGGGGCGCACCTGCTTCCCGCATCAGCGAACCAGGTTGACCAAGCGCCTGCCGATCGCACCTGCGGTTCCCGCGCACATCGCGCGAAAGGGGGCGAAGTCGTCGCGGGCGAACCAAGCCGGCTCATCGATCCGCCGAAGCGAGGCCGCCCAGCGGCGCGGGGATAGCTCTCTGGCGAGACAGGCGTCCGTAGCGGCCGCGATGTCGTAGTTCTCCACCCACCAGACCCGCCCCTCGGCCGGAGGGTCGGGGGGGACGGCCTGCCCAGTGAGGTCCAGGTACATCGCACGCACGACGTCCAGGCCGTTGCGGCCCACACACTGACGGAAGTTCAAACCGACGCGGGGGTTGACGTCCAACAGCTTGTAGCGGCCCTCCGAGGTGTCGTAGCGATAGCCGCAGTCGAACACGCCGGAGTATCCGAGAGCCTTCACGAAGCGGGCGGTCGCCGCCTCCATCTCGGGGTTGGACCTCACATCGCCGAAGCAGGTGGTACCCGTGTGGATCGGGTACTGCCGCAGCTTCGTCCCGCCCGCGCCGAAGAGCAGGTCGGAGCGACTGTCGAAGTAGCCCGTGAACACCCACACCGACGATGAGGGGCCCGGGAGGTACTCCTGCAGCATCAGGTTGGGCGCGGCGGGGTCCTCGAGGCGGTCGTAGGCCGCGAGTGCGTCGGTGGCGTCCTGGGCGATGTACATCGCCAGGTCGTTGCGCCGCTTGAACTGCACGACGTCGATCGGCTTGAGGACGATCGGGAAGGTCGCGCGCTCCATGCCTCGCGCGCCTCGTCGCGGCTCTGCGGAAAGGAGGTGAGGGGGGCGGCGACACCATGCTCGAGGCAGAGTCTTGCAGCCCTCGCTTGCTGTAGAGCCGCTCAGTGAGCCCCGCGGGCTGTTCCGGGAACTCGAACACCTCACGCAGCGCATCGGCGTACTCGGAAACAAATGCCTGCGCCGTGTCGTCGGCCGCGATGAGCACTGGCTCGCCGCCGATCCGACGTCCGGTCTCGAGCACGAACTCGACCGACTCCGCAGCGGGAGCCCCGTCGAAGTCCCATTCCAAAACCTCCCGGAGGTAGCGGGAGCGGGCGGCTGGGGCGCGGGCGTCGTCGTGTACCGCGTACACGGGCACACCGACGCGCCCGAGGGTGCGCACGGCGGCGATGCCGCCGTGGTAATAGAGCTTGAGCATCAGGACGGGGCGTGCAGTGTTCATCTCGGCACCGGTCGTAGTTCGCCGTCGGCGAACTCGAAGACGGCGTCGACGTCGTCGACGCGGGAAAGCACGAAGTCCAGGTCGTCGAGCTGCTCGGTGCGCCGGAGGTACTCCGCGCTTCGGCCGCCTGCGCACGCCTCGACGGGAGCTCCTCGCCAGCGCTCGATCACTTCTAGGGTCTCCTCACCGTCGGCGTGATAGCCCGCTGCGATCAGTCCCTCGGCCATCCACGCGCAGCCGAGCTGGTCCTCGCGACGGAACTCGCCCTTCGCCCCCGCGCCGATCATCGCGACGCGCGGGTGGTGTGCGGCGAGATGGGCGACCTGGGCGGTCAGGTTGCGCAGGCACGCCGCGTAGACCGCCGAGGCTTCAGCCGCCTCGCCAAAGATTCGTGTGCCGGAGCTCGACAGCAGGACGACCGGGCGTTCGAGGTCGCTGAGACCCTCGAGTGTGCAGGGGCTGTTCTGCAGGTCGAAGCCTTCGGGCAGATCGCCGCCCAGCTCACCCACGAGGAGCGGGCGGTCGAGTCGGGCCGCGGTGTCATGCGCCTGCTCGAGGGACCCCACGGGCAGGCAGCGGCGTCCGCTCCACACGATCGTTACCGCCGTCGTGGTGGCCCTAAGGATGTCCACGGCGACGACGGCCCAGCTGTCGTCGTAGGCACGAGCGGACTCCGGGAGGAAGTCGATGACCACCGTGCGATCGGCCGTCATCCTGATCGATCGGGGTCGTCCACGAAGCTCAGCCCCCGTTTGGCGAACGCGTCGGCGTGCAGGCCACGCCGATAGATCTCGACCCTCAAGAGCTCTTCCAACCGGACGTTCGAGAGCTGGATGTCAGCACCGAAATGGTCGAGCAGAGCGAACTGGCTCGGTTTGTTCGGCGCCTCGAAGAGGAGGGCGTCGAAGCCGAACGCCTCCACGAAGCGCTCGCCGGCGAGTGCGTCGAAGTTGCCGGACGAATCAAACAGCCCGATCTCGCGGGCGCTCTCGCGTGCCTCGATGACGAGGAAGTGCGCGCCGGCGTCGTGCCACCGCCGGCCCTCCTCGATCAGGACATCGACCACGGCGGGGGTGAAGGCGCCGCTGTGTTTGCTGCCGAGCTCGACGTCCATCCCCAGTCCGTGCTTGGCGGCCATCCCCACGATCTCCTCCGGCTGCAGATCCGGCTCGGTGAAGCCTCGGGCGCACTCGATGCGGTCGGCGCCGAGCTCCGCACACACCTCCATGTACTCCGGCAGCAGGTTCTGGTGGACCGCGACCTCGAACGGTGTGCCCCCGGTAACCGTCGCTACCCCGTGGGCGCGGGCAGCAGCGAACTTGCGCCGGGTCGACTCCTCGTCGGCGATCAGCCAGGCCGCGGTGGAGAGCTTCAGCGAGGTCATCAGGTGGGCGCTCTGGCCGAGGTGGCTCACCACGCTCTCGGGGTCGTAGCCGGGGTCCAGCGGGCAGGTCCGCGGCGGAAGGCGTCTGACGCCCAGGTCGTCTAGGTATTCAGCAGTCGTCATGCGGCCCCAAGTGAAGTGTCGGGCGGCGGAACGCCCCCCACCGCGCCCATCTAGTATGACCGACCCCGGACCGGATGCGCCGTTTGGGCTCGGTTCGAAGATCATGACGCCGGATGTGCGACGCCAGGACTGGACGGATGCCTACTTCGGCGAGCGTTCGGGCTATTGGGATGAGATCTACTCGCAGGGCGGGTTCCAGGGCCTGGTTTACCGCAAGAGGATGCAGGTCGCGCTTGCTTGGATCGACGCCCTTGCCCTTGACCCGGGGGCGAAGGTGCTGGAGGTGGGCTGCGGCGCGGGGTTGGCGACCCTAGAGCTCGCGCGCCGGGGCTACGCCGTGCTCAGCACCGACTCCAGCGCCGACATGGTCGCCCTGGCGTCGCAGCGGATCGCCAAGGCAGGCCTCGACGTCGCCGTGTCCGTCTCCGACGTCCACGACCTGCACGACGCCGGCGGGAGCTTTGACCTGGTACTCGCGCTCGGCGTCCTGCCCTGGCTGCACTCTCCCCGGCGCGCGCTTGGAGAGATAGCCCGGGTGCTCGCGCCCGGCGGCCACGCGATCCTCTCCGCAGATAACCGCCTGCGGCTGAACGGGCTCGTGGAGCCGGCCGAGAACCCGATTTTCGTGCCGGCGAAGTACGCCCGGCGCGCCGCCAGGGCGCACCGCGGACGTCCTCGGTCTGGAGCCATCGTGCGCCTGTACACCCCCGGCCGTGTCGACCGCTGGCTCGTTGCGGCCGGGCTCGAGCCCGAACGCAGGACCACAGTCGGGTTCGGGCCGTTCACCGTCTTCTGGCGGTCCGTTCTTCCCGACCGCACCTCCCTGCGCCTTCAGCGCGGTCTCGATCACCTCGCGGAGCGCAGGTTCCCCCGTCTGCGCCGCTACGGGTGGCATTACCTCGTCTCGGCCCGCAAGGCGAGCGCGTGATGACTCGGGGCCGAGGAGTCCAACCGACGCTCGGTCTCGAACCGGCTGGGTGCTCGAACCGGCCTCGCCCGATTTGAGAGGTCCGGAGCTTCCCGGAACCGCTGAATCCGGCTGGTGGTCTAATGGGCGATCCTGGACTCGAACCAGGGACCTCTTCCTTATCAGGACGGCGCAGGTGACGGCGTTTGAGGGTCGCCTGCCGTCAGTGCTGCAAATCAGCCGTTTCGGGATGCGGTCTGGCGGTGTTACAGGTCTGCTGACGGCATCTGAGGCTTCCAGCAGGCTTCCAGCGTCGGCGCACGGTAGCGGCCCCCATCTCCATCGGGCTGGCCTTGCCGCTTCTGCTGGTTGGGATCTCGGGGCGCTAGGCGATGCTCAGGGCGATGCGGGTTGACTCCTGCTTTTCGTCCAAAGCGGCTATCCCTGAAAGCAGACCGGCAGCGACTTCTTGAGGTAAGGAGGGTTGCTGTATGGGCTGGGGCGACAGGGAGTCGCGGAGTAAGGAACCAGCCCGCCGCTCGTACAGTTGTGGAGGCCGTAGCCGGGATAGCTGTAATCGAGGACCGACACCGAGCCGTCCACCCGCATCTGCTTCCTCACCCCGGGCTTCTTCTTGAGCACCTTGCCCGTCCCAGTGCCGGTGACCGAGAAGTACGACTCCGAGCGAATGTCCGAATAGGTGAACTTTCCCTTCCTCAGCTTGACGAGGCTGCCGCCGGTGTCGGCAAAGGCGCCCTCGGGCAGGTCGGGCCGAGCCACCGGCGGATTGCAGCTAACCGAGACCGTGGCGTCATAGTCGGCTTGGCGCGGCGTGTAGCGCCCATGCCGTTTGTTGTTCTTGTACAAGACAACAACGGAAATTCTCGAAGCCCCGGCTCCCAGCTTCGCGTCGAACCAGTACCTGCGACTGGCGGCCTGCGCGGTGGGAGCGAGGAGGGCCGCGACGAAGAGCGAGGCGAGTGCGATAGATAGTGGTCGTCTCATTTGGTCGTCTCCACGCTTGAGGCTTCCACTCCCGCTCGCACTCACCATCGGTGTCCCCACTCGGTCTGGAGTCCGTGCAAAACACGTAGGTGTGCCTGCCCGACCAGGCACTACTGCTTTCCATGCAAAGCGGCACCCTGAGCGGCTTCGCGGAGCCGCTCCTCCCGCGCGCGATTAGACGCACTGAGGGCGTGTGGTGCTGGGTTTCGCGCGGGGGAGGTGGTCGTAAGCGAAGTCGGCTCGAGCGCAGGGCAATCCGCGCGACATACGATTCCGGCGGCCCAGCCCGCGAAGGCGGATGCCAGCCCGGTCGCTGTGGCAAGCTGATCGACATGGCCGGTGACGCCAAGCCGAAGGTTCTCGTCCTCGGGGGCGGCTTCGGCGGGCTGGAGACCGCCTTCAGCCTCCGCAAGATGGTTCGTGACGAGGCGGCGATCACCCTGGTCTCCGACCTCGACCACTTCTACTTCAAGCCGAACTCGATTTACGTCCCGTTCGGGCTTGATCCCGCCAAGCTGCGGGTTCCGCTCGAGCGCCCGACGCAACGCAAGGGGATCGAGCTGGTCCAAGCTCGCGCAACCGGAGTTAACCCCGACGCCCGCCGGGTCCAGACCGAGTCGGGTGAGCTCGATTACGACTTCCTGGTGATCGCCACCGGCGCCGGCATGCGCGCCGAGGAGATCCCCGGTCTTCCCGACTATGCGCACGGGACCTGGACCGCGGAGGACATGCTGAAGCTGCGCGATTCGTTCAACGACCTGCTCGAGGAGGGGCAGGGGGGTGCCCGGCACCGGGTGCTCTTCCTGGTCCCTCCCAACAACAAGTGCGCGGGACCGCTCTACGAAATCGTCTTGATGCTCGACACCTGGCTCGGCAAGCGCGGCGCGAGGGACAGGACCGAGATCACCTGGACGACCTATGAGCCGACCTTCATCCACGCCTTCGGGCCGCGCCTACACGACGTTGTCACCCAGGAGTTCGAGCGCCGCGGGATCAGCGGCCACACCGGCTACGTGGTCCAGGAGGTGACGCCCGAGGAAGTCCGCTACGAGAACGGTGAGAGCCTCGCCTACGACCTCCTGGTCTCGTTTCCCCCTTATGTCGCAGCGGAAAGGTTTGCCGGACTGCCCGGCGACGAGCGCGGCTTTCTTCAGACTGAGCTTCCCACCCGCCAGGTGGTCGGCCACCCCGACATCTACGCCGTCGGTGACTCGGGCGACTTCCCAGTCAAGCAGGCGTTCCTCGCCTTTCTCCAAGGCGACGCCGCCGCGACCCACATCGGCTCCCGAATCCTCGACAAGCAGCCCAACGGACTCTTCGATCCGGTGAGCATGTGCGTGATGGAGCAGTACGACAAGGCGACCTTTGCCAAGGTGCCGCTCCGGCTCACCGGCGACCCCGCCGACCCGATCGAGGTTCGGCCGGGCGCCGAGGACGCCTACGAGGTCGGCAGCTCGCGCATCTGGCGAATGGGCAAGAAGATGCTCGGCCTCTCGGTGCCCTGGCGCTTCCGGCGAGGGCAGCCATTCCACGGGGGCGCCTTCTGGTCCGGCATGGACGCCGGCCTCAAGGTCATGGCCGGGTTATTCGCTAAGGCCGGTGGGCGCTAGGGCGGCCCCGGGCGGGTCCTGAGACAACCAACTCAAGGGCGTCCCCAGCAGCGGGCGCATTCCAAGGCCTACCTTGGCCTGTCTGCCTTCTGGGATCTCAACCGCACCACCGAGGGCCTCGCGGCCCTCGGAGTCACGCGTGGCCGAACCGGACGCTGGGAAGGACGCGGTCGGCCCAGCGGGGCAGGTACCAGGCCCACGGCCCGAGCAGCCTGAGCAGGACCGGCATCAGCAGCAGTCGGATCAGCATCGCGTCGAGGAGGACGGCGATCCCGAGGATCAGGCCCATCTCCTTCGGCGGCAGCGGTCCGGAGAGCGCGAAGGTGAAGAAGACGGCGACCATCACGGCGCCCGCGGCGAAGATGACTCGGCCGGAGTGCGCGAGCCCGCCCACCATCGCCTCCTTGGCGTCGTGGGTCCGCTCCCAGTGCTCCTTCGCCGAGGAGAGCAGGAAGACCGTGTAGTCCATCGAGATCGCGAAGATCATCGCGAAGAAGAAGACGGGGCCCCAGGCATCGAGGAAGCCCTGGGGCTGGAAGCCGAGCAGCGAGTGCAGCGCCCCGTCCTGGAAGATCCACTTGGCCACACCGAACGCCGCGCCGGTGGCGAGCAGGTTGGTGACCACCCCGGCCGCGGCGATCAACGGGGCCTGGAGCGCAACCAGCAACAACAGGAAGCCGAGCGCCAAGACGACGCCGATCACGATCGGCGTCTTGGCCGAGAGGGCGGCCTGCAGGTCGTGGTTCTCGGCGACCGCGCCGCCGATCACGGTCCCGGCGGGCAGGTCGGCGCGCAGTCGGTCGATGGTAGAGCCGACCTCGGTGCTCGAGGGATCGTTCCTGGGGATCGCCTGGATCAGGGCCAGGCCACCGGAGCGCTGCGCGGGCATCACCTGGGCAATGCCCGGGTCGCGCCTGCGCCGTGGCCGTCGCGACTCGCGCGTCGCGCGCGGGCGCCACCAGCTGCAGCGGCCCGGTCGCCCCCGGGCCGAAGGCGGACTGCACTTGCTGGTAGCCGACCCGCGAGGAGTCACTCGAGGGGACGACCTTGATCGAGGGCATGGAGGTGCGCAGCTGCGTCACCGGCAGGGCGAGCACGACGAGCAGCGCCCAGAGCCGGGATCCCGTAGCGCGAGGGGATGGCGCCAGAGCCGCTCGCCCCAGGCGGCAAAGCGCGGGGAGCGGTGCTCGCCGGAATGGACCCAGGGCAGGGAGAGCTTGTCGACCCGCGGGCCGAGCTTCGCGAGCACCGCCGGCAGCAGGGTGAGCGTCGCCGCCAGCACGAATAGGACCGACAGCATGATCCCGATGCTCATCGAACGGAAGGCCGGGCTCGGGACGAGCATCACGGCGCTCAGCGAGATCAGCACCGTCAGTCCGCCGAGAAGAGCACCGCCTTGCCGGCGGTGTCCATCGTCTGCGGCCACGGCCTCGGCGGCCGGGCGCCGAGAGCCGAAGAAGGCGCCGCGGAAGCGGTAGACGATGAACAGCGCGTAGTCGATCCCGAGCGCCAGCGCGAACATCAGGGCGAAGTTCATCGCCCAGATCGAGATCGGCGAGACCTGCGTCCCGAGGTAGAGCGAGCCGGCCGCGGCCAGCAGGCCGATCATGGTCAGCATCAGCGGCAGCCCCGCGGCGACCAGCGAGCCGAAGGCGAGCACCATGATCGCCAGGGTCACGGGCCAGGAGATCACCTCCGAGCGCAGCATCGCGCTCTTGTTGGCGGCGTTGAAGTCGGACCACATGCCCGAGGCGCCCGTGAGCTGACGCGGTGACGCCGTCGCGGCCGAGGGCGCCGAGCGGGCCCTTGAGCCCGTCGGCCGCGCGGACCATCGCGTTGGAGTCGCGGGCGGCCCCGGCCTGGACGATCGGCAGTGTGGCCATCGGGGGAGATCGAGGCGCCGGGCCGGGGCGGAACGACCGTGCTGACCGCCGCGTCCCCTCGAAGCCTGCGCTCGACCGCGGTCAGAGGTCGACTGGAAGGCGGGGTCGCCGACGGTCTTCGTCGGCGAGTGGACGACCATCATCAGGCCATAGCTCGAGAGGCCCTGGAAGTTCTTGTCGATCAGCTGGCGCGCCTGCACGGACTGCGAGCCGCTGGTCTCCCAGCCGGCGCCCGAGAGCGCCGTCTCCACCCTCGGAGCGAGGAAGCCGAGCGTCACGAGCGACGAGCGCCCAGGCGATCAGGACGACGCGGAAGTGAGTCGCGGTGTAGCGACCGAGCCTGCCGATCGGGCCGACCTGAGTCATCGGCGACCGGTGCCGCTCGAGGGTATGCGGTCTCGTTCAGGCGGATAGACGACAGAGCGAACCCGAAGGCGCGCTTGAGGATCAGCGAGGCCGGGCAGGCGCCGACCACCACGTAGAGCCACTGGTTGACGCCGACGAAGGCGGTCAGCGCCAGGAACCAGGGAGAGACCAGCGCGACCAGCGCGACGCTGACCAGGGTCACCGAACCGGCGAGCGCGAACAGGACGCGCTCGAGCGGCCAGCGCGGTGCGGGAGCGGTCCGATACATGTCAGCCTGCCCTCTTGAGCAGCGCGCCGAGCTCGTCGAGCTCGCGGCGCAGGCCCCCACAGACCTCGTCGCAGAGGGAGAAGACGATCGGGTCGGTGATCGAGTAGAGGGAGAAGTTGCCCTGCTTGCGTCGGCCGACGATCCCGGCGCGCAACAGGACGCCGAGGTGCTGGGAGACGTTCTGCTGCGAGGCGCCGGTGGCCTCCTGGAGTTCAGAGACGGTGGCTTCACCGTCGCGAAGCGAATCGAGCAGGCTGATCCGCATCGGCTCGCCCAGCACCTTGAAGCGCTCGGCGATCCGCTCGACCAGCTGCGCGGGAAGTGGATGCGGGACTTCGTCTTCGTTGCCATGCCCATCAGAGTAGCACAACTACACCGTTGTGTGATAGTGTGCTTGTTAATGACGATGACAGCAACGACACACCGCGTCGGAACCTCCCTCAAGCACGAGGTGGACGTCAACGGGCGTCACATGATCGTCACCGACGAGCCGCTCTCCCTGGGGGGCACCGACGAGGGGCCCGCACCCCATGAGCTGCTGCCCGCCGCCCTCGCCTCATGCATCGCCACGATGGTCGCCATGTACGCGGAGAAGCGCGGATGGCAGATCGGCGATGCCTCCGTGGACGTGAGCTATGACAGCGAGGCCTCGCCGCGCCGCTTCGAGATCCAGCTGCACCTTCCCGCAGAGCTCTCAAGCGAACAACTGCGGCGTCTGGAGCGCGTCGCGGAGAGCTGTCCGCTGCGGCGGGCACTGGAGGCCGGCTTCACGTTCGAGGAGCGGCTGGTCACCGAAGAGCCAGTCACGCACGCGGCGTAGAGGACGAAGGTGCGGCTAGGGTGTCTCGCGCCGCTCCGCCGGGCAGGCGGGGAGAAGGAGGATCAAGGCACAGCCATGCCCAGAACGAGGGGGATGCCGATCAGGTCCGAGTCGGGCGGAGGCTCCCACCGGGACTTGCGCGGATGATCCTGTTCGGGAGACCGCTCCATCGCAAGCCCAGCCTACGGGCCGTGGCGCCTCCCTTCGCGTGCCCCCGGCACTGCGCCGGGGTGCCGAACAAGCGGCATTCGGTTCCGCTCTGGATGCATTGCAGTAGCGAGGCCGGGCGGTGCCGTGCTCGCGCATCGGGGCAGGCGACAGGACGCCGCCGCCCCCGGGAGGCCGACCCTAGTCCGTCTAGCGGAGCCCATCCAAAGGCCTGGCGACCGATATGCGACACGCGGGCGAGGGCTGACCATCGCGGGCGTGCCAACGGTAATGGCTCTACTCACGTTCCGGGCCCGCCGGCCGAGACGAAGAAGCTGCAGGCAAGTCCCGTGTCCGCGACGTACGAGGATGATGGGCTTCAGCAGCAAAAGGAAAGACCCCGCTCATCGGGGCCTTCCCGCCCACCTACCGTCACCGGGTCGGGGGCTTCGCCGTGAACGCAAGCTGCTCGCGCGCGGATGAGCGAGCAGCCTACTCGTGCGTTACGGCCCGCGTTCTCCGGCCCGTTTTGCTTTTCCTGGTGGACCCTTCCGAAATGCCAGGCCCGCCGCCTTCGACCCCGCCCTCGGCGCGGACGCCTGATTCGTGGATTCGGGCACCACGCGGCTGACGGCCGGACCCCAGGCGGTCGAAGAGGCGAGCTTCCATGCTGCGGGAGCGTCCAAATCGCCGCTTTATTGCCGCTCTCAACGCCAGCGGCTGAGGCTGCCAAAGCGCTCCCAACGCCAGGCCGATCACCGCGGCGCGACTGCTGCAGAACCGCTTTGTCAACGTGACCTCCTTTGCGGTCGTCGACTTCCATTGCGGGTCGCCGCGGCCCCGGCGGCACCGCCAGTCAGGGTAGCAAATAGGACGCCCCGACACCCTGGCCGAGGCCCGCTCGCGCTTACGCCTGTTCAAATGCCGACGCAAGCTCTGGCGTGTCGAGGGACTGACCGAGCCTCTCAAAGAACCGCCGGTCGGTCCCTTGCTTCCCCTTTCGCGTGAACTCAGCACCGTCGGGCAGGCTCTCGAAGCCTGCACCGGGTTCCGCTTTCCCATGTAAGCTGGATGTCCCGCTAGCGATTGGTTCCGGTGCGGTTGGATCGCGAGGGACGCAAGGTCTGCTGCTGACGCCGAGGGCACATTCGAGGCACAATCTGGACGAAACTCAGGACAACTCAGAGACCTAAAACCGCATGGGAATGCGGAAACCGGTCCAGGCGCACCCCCTGCAAGCTGGTAGCGCATTCGGCTCGGGGCGGAAGGTCGCTGGTTCAAATCCAGTCGCCCCGACTAACAAGTCAGGCGTCGGACCCCGACTCCAGGCACAGATCAAGCGACATCGCCGCGCCGTGGCGATGGTCGCAGGCGACTGGGTGACAAATCGGTGACACCGCTCCGCGGGAGGGGTGACACGACCTCAATTTGACGGAAAACCGACCCAGCGCAGATTCTTCTCCGACTTGATTGCGCGTTGCAGCTGCTGGGCCTCCGGTCACCCTTCGAGGTTGCTTTTCCGACCGCCCAGCTCGCAACGACCGCGTCATGGCACGCATTGGACGAAACGAGCCTTGTCCCTGCGGCTCGGCCGGAAGGCAAAGCGCCGCCGCAGCATCGAGCCAGGCCCACCGAGAGAGCCTCGCCCGGACGACCTCTCCCACGCCGCCCGTGAGGCGCCCGGCGAGCTCGCCTACCTCTCCGACGCCGAGCTCGACGATCTGTTTGACGAGGCCTGCGATCTGCCCGCCCTCGATCTCTCCCTGCAGGTCGAGCTTCCTGAAGCCGCTCCTGCCTGCCCTTGCGGAGCTCTGCGAGGCGGTGGCCCACGATGACCTCGAGGTGCTTGAGGCGCTGCTCGGTGAGGTCCTCGCGGAGATCGACGGGCCGCTCGAGCGCGCCCGGATCGCGCGCGCCGTGATCGCTTTGCGCGGCCGCGGCGAGCTGGACGAGAAGCTCGCCGCGGCTGCGCTGATCGACCTCGCGAGCCGCTCCGGCAAGCTGCTCGGCGTGAGCCTCGCGGAGGCGGTCGCGGTCAGGGTGGGTGCCGCGAGGACTCCGGCCGGGATCCTGCTCGCGGCCTGAGCAGGGGCGATCGCCACCTGCGTCGCCTCAGCGCTTGACGACCCCCCGTTGCACCCGCCCTGCACGTGGTCAACGAGCGGCGGAGCCGGGACTGCGTGATTGGGCGGGGGCTGCGATCCCGCCAGCCGTAGCGCTGCCGCTCTCCCTTCGAAGCAGTCGCCAACGCCAGGTATTCCGGACCCTTCCCGGCTTCCGGTGTCACGCGAAAGGGGGAGCGCGGGTCGCGAGCAATCCCGCTTGCGCTGCTCGTCCGAAGGAGTCACGCGCCGCGTCGTTAGCGGCGTGATCGCTTCGCGCCGCAAGCATTCACCCAGGCGAGGGCCCTCTAGCACTCGCGAGCGCCCGTAGGCGGTCATCGACACGCCGAGCGGTATCTGGCGGCGGCCGCTGGGCGCG
>CAWCQE010000033.1:0-18315 GCA_963797665.1 uncultured Actinomycetes bacterium
AGCCTGATCCTGATGCCGATCTTCGGCATCGCCAAGCAGCGGGTCGGGGCCGAGCTTGCGTCCTTCGGCTATGCCGGCGAGGGCAAGCAGAACATCCTCTGCGCCGAGCACGGCCGCCGGGGTCCTGGCCGGCCTGGTCACCAACTCCCTCTTCGGGCATCTGGGTGGCCTCGATCCGCCGTCGCCCTAGGGATCTCGGCTCGGGCAATCCAGGAAGGCCGCGAAGCCTGGGAGGGTGAGTCATGCGAGCACTGACGGCGTCGGCCGGCCTTGTGCTCGCGGCGGCCCTGCTTCTCCCGGCCGCGGCGCTCGCTGACGTGGGCCGCGAGGTCGCCCAGGGGCAGCAGATCGCCAATGCCGTCCGCTCCGGCCAGCGCGACTGCTGTACAGCTTTCGGGGTGACCAGCTCGAACTCATCGGCGAATACGCGATGGACAGCTACCTCCACAATCGCCAGGCCCATGAAGCGATGAACCAGCACATGGCGGGCAGGTTATGGGCGAGGCCGGCGGAGAAGCGGAGCCACCAGGCCCTCGGGGCCCGCTTCGCCGGTTGTCCCGGCGCCTCCTCAACCGGTTGGACGGTCCCGATGGCAGCGATGATGGGCGCCTACGGCCACGGCTACTCGAGTATGGGGCCGGGGATGATCGGGCGGGACGGCAACTTCGGGCCTGGCGGCTTCGGCTCGCACATGCACGACCACGACGGCGGGATAAGCGGCTGGGCTGTGGCCGGGATCGCCCTTGGCGCGGCATTGATCGGCGGGCTAGCGGTCACCTTTATCCTTCTTCTTCGCCGCGGGCCAAGTGGGGCGGCCCGAGAAAGCTAGCCGCACCTTCGACCCTCTAGGCCGCGGGCGCGAGCGCTCTCTGGTGACCAGCCGCTCCTCGAACGTGAAGCCTGCCTCCAATGCCCGGCGCAGCGGACAGCTCTCCGCGACGCGCTCCAGCCGCCGCAGTTGTTCGCTCGAGAGCCCGGCGGCAGGTTCAGCTGGATCTCGAAGCGGCGCGGCGAGGTCTCGCTGTCATAGCTCACATCCGCGGAGGCATCGCCGATCTCCCATCCGCGCTTCTCCGCGTACATGGCGACCATCGTGGCGATGCACGAGGCGAGAGCGGCGGGCAGCAGCTCATGAGGTGCGGGACCCTCATCGGTGCCCCCCAGGGAGAGCGGCTCGTCGGTGACGATCGTGTGACGTCCGTTGATGTCCACCTCGTGCATGAGGGAGGTTCCGACGCGGTGTGTCGTTGCAGTCATCGTCATCGACAAGTACACTACCACACAACTGTTTACTTGTGCTACCATGACGGCCGATGGCAACCAAGACCGCCCTTCCACGTCCTCTCCCGCCAGAGTTGGTCGAGCGAGTTGCGGAGCGCTTCCGCGTGCTCGGCGAGCCGATGCGGATCAGATTGCTCGACGTGCTCCGAGAGGGTGAGGCCAGCGTCCGTGAACTCCAGGAGGCGACCGGTGCCTCGCAGCAGAACGTCTCCCAGCACCTGGGAGTGCTGCTCAGGTCAGGGATAGTCGATCGCCGCAAGCAGGGCAACTTCTCCGTCTTTTCGATCGCCGACCCGACAGTCTTCGCGCTCTGCGAGGAAGTCTGTGGCGGGCTCCGACGCCAGCTCGACGAGCTCGGCGCCCTGCTCGAAGGCGGCAGCTGAGATGTATCGCTCAGTCCCTCCCCGTTGGCCCCTCGAAAGGGTGCTCTTCGCCCTGGCGGGCAGCATGACTCTGTTGAGCGTCGCGCTCGCTTTGCTGGTCTCCCCCTGGTTCTTGGCGCTTACCGCCTTCGTGGGCGTGAACCAATGGCTCTACGTAGTGGTCGGAGCATGTCCCGCCTCGGTGATCCTCAAGCGCGGCTTTGGGCGCTGCTCCGTCGTCTACCCCGATCGAGAAACATCGGTCCGATGAACCAGCTCGGTCCGGTCGGCAAGCTCGGCCGCTATACCGCGACCCACCTTCGCCTGGTCCTGATCGGCTGGGCGATCGTGGCGCTCGGGCTCGGTTTCCTAGCGCCTCGGGTCGAGAAGGCGCTCTCCGGCGCCGGCTGGGAGACGACCGGCTCGCAGTCCGTGCAGGCGCGCCACCTGATCGACAGAAACTTCCATGGCCTCTCGAGCTCAGGGCTGATGACGGTCGTCTATTCGCCGACCCAGACCGTCAGCGATGCCTCATTCCAGGGCACGCTCGGCGCGGTCGAGCGGCGCCTGCGCGCTGACTCTGCCGTCAGCACCGTGGTCCCACCCCGGCCCCGGGTGTCGATCTCCCCGGACGGACATACAGCGATCGTCCAAGCCGGCGCGGCGCGCGACTCGAACGCGATGGTCCGCGCCGCGGATCAGCTCAAGGGCCCGCTGGCCGGACTCGGCCGTGACGGCGTCCAGGTCCATCTCACCGGGGCCTCGGGAATGTGGTCCGACTTCAACGCTGCCAACAAGAGCGCGATGCTGCGCTCCGAGGTGATCTCCTGGCCGGTGACCCTGGCGATCATGCTCGTCGCCTTCGGCTCCCTCGTGGCCGCCGGCCTACCGCTGATGCTGACCATGGTCGGCCTGGTCGCGGCCGCCGGCTCGCTCTACCTGAGCACCAAGGTGCTGCCTGTGTCGATCTGGGCGATGAACTTCGCACTGATGTTCGCCCTCGCGCTTGGGATCGACTATGCGCTCTTCGTCGTCCATCGTTTCCGCGGAGCATTCTTCGGCTCGCGGCTACCGCCCGCCGAGGCGGTCGGGCAGACGATGGACACCGCCGGCAAGGCCGTGCTCTTCTCCGGCGTCACCGTGCTGATCTCGCTGAGCGCAGTGATGCTCGTGCCCAGCCCCGCCTTCCGCTCCATGAGCCTCGGGATCATGCTGGCCGTGATCTTCGTCCTCGCCGCGACCCTGACCCTGCTGCCCGCGGTGCTGGCGAAGCTCGGGCCCAAGGTCGACGGCCTCTCGCTGCCCTGGGTGCATTCGGGTGAGCACCGCTCGCGACGCTTCGCCGCCTGGGGCGAGCGTATCTGGCGCCGGCCACTCGCCTACGGCATCCCCGCGCTCGGCCTGCTTCTGGTGCTGGCTTTCCCGGTGACGCAGCTGCGGACCGCGATGCCATCGATCAAGGTCGTTCCCAACGGCGATACCTCACGCGTCGGCTACCAACAGGTGCAATCAGCGCTCGGTCCCGGCGCGACCGGGCCGCTGCAGCTGGTCGCACCCTCCGGCCAGGCGGCGCAGGCCAGCGCCATCGCTCAGGCTGATCCGGGCGTGGCGCAGGTGCTGCCGGCGCAGCAGGGCCCCGGGCACCTCGCTCTGATCCAGGCGATCCCCAAGCAAGACCCCTCCAACCCCGCTGTCGGCCGGACGATCGACCGTCTGCGCGCCGACCTGCCTGCGGGCACAGTGGTCGGTGGAGCGGTCGCCGAGAACCACGACCTGCAACAGGCACTCTCGGCCAAGACGCCGTTGGTCATCGGCGTGGTGCTCGGCCTTGGCTTCCTCTTGCTGCTGGTCGCGCTGCAAGCCCCCGTGATCGCCGCGGCTGGAGTGGTGACGAACCTGCTCGCCACCGGCGCGGCCTTCGGCGTGGCCAAGTGGATCTTCCAAGACGGCGGCCTGCATTCTCTGCTCGGCTTCCAGCCTCAGGGCTTCCTCGATGCCTGGGGGCCCGTCTTCTTCTTCGCGATGATCTTCGCGATCTCAATGGACTACACGGTCTTCCTGCTCTCCTCGGCCAAGGAGCATTGGGACCGCACCCATGATCCCAAGGAGGCCCTGATCGGTGGCCTGGCTCACTCCGGCCGCGTGATCTTCGCCGCCGGGGCGGTGATGGTCGCCGTCTTCTTCACCTTCGCGCTCTCCGGCCCGCTGCCCCCGAAGGAGATGGGCCTGATCCTCGGGATCGCCGTGCTGCTCGACGCAATGCTGGTCCGCCTGTTGCTGATGCCCGTCCTACTCAGGCTGCTCGGCCGTTGGGCCTGGTACCTGCCCCGCTGGGCGGACCGCGTCCTCCCGGACGTCCGGTTCGGCCACGCGTAGCGACCCGCCCAAATCGGGCTTTCATGGGCCGGGCAGGACTCGAACCTGCGTTCTTCGGATTATGAGTTACGTGTCAGGCGTGGCGCCCAGGTCTGCTGAGACCCTATTCCGTGCCTGGAAGTGTCCTAACGTGCTCTGAGTTCTCGGCAGTTCGGGAGATATTTCGGGAGATGGTTTCGCCTCCAGCTCTGGTCCTACCTGGGGACCGTCCAGCTCTGCCCCACTCCTGCTTTCACGCGCTTGCGACAGTGAGCGGAGAGACCACGCCGGACTTCTTCTCCTCGTCCTCCTCGAAGCCTCGACGGGGGGCGGGCGCGTGTTCACTATCGAGAAAGCACGTGCCGGTGCGTCCCAGCGGCCGCCTCTGGCGTCCTCGTTATCGGTGGCTCGACGAGAGTGGGCTCGGGTGCCGTGGCTCGTAGATGGAGAACTCCCCACCGCTCGGGAGCCTGAGCGCGGTCATCAGCCCGAAGCCCTCATCGCTGATCTCCTTCGTGAACTCGACCCCCTTGCCGCGCAGCTCCTCGACCGTCGCACGAACGTCCTCGCACATCAAATACAGCTCGTGGTGGGCATCTCCTTCGGCGGGATGGGCAGCGAGCTCGGCCGGGGGAAGGGCGAAGATCAGCCAACCGTCGCCCGCATCGACCGAGGGCAGCTCGAGCACGTCGCGAAAGAAGGCGCGATCTGCGGCCGCGTCACTGGTGAAGACGATCGCGTGAATGCCGGTGATCACCGCCTTGCGATCCTTGTCCCTCATTGGAACCTCCTTGATCGCGCGGCTTGCGTGCCGCGTTCACGATAACGACGAACGGGAGGAGCCCAGATCGACCGCGAAGCCGAAATTCTGTTCGTACATAGCGGGCCGGCGCAGAAGACGCCTGCAAGAGGGCAGGTGCGGATCGCTGAGGGAACCGTCCGAGGGAACGAAAATGAGGTCGGCCCTGCGCCGGTGCTCCTGTGACTCCCTTCACGCGAAAGCAGCACTCTCGGTTCCGACCGTCGAGAGTGCAGCTCGCATGGGAACGCGACACGGTGTTGCGGTCCATGCTCATCCGCCCTGGGGCCGGCCCATCACGCAGACCGCGGGGACCGGGCGCAGGTCCTCGACCAGCACCCTGTCGACGGAGAATCCGCCCTCGCGTAGCCGGTCGGCCAGCTCGTTCCCGAGGTCCCGGGCTCGCTCCGGCGCGGAGTGGCGCGCGTCCCAGAAGATGTAGACGGCCCCATCCCGGGCGAGGTGCTCGCGGACGGCACCGAGCGCCGCCTCCGGCTGCTGCCAGAAGGGAGCGACGTTGAAGGCGAAGACCTTGTCGAAGCGCCGATCGCCGAGGTCCGCGTCCTCCAGCGCGATCGCCTCGAGCACAGCCCTGCCCGCGTCGACGTGCTCGCGGTTCCTCCGTGTGGCCATCTCGATCATCTTGGGCGAGCGGTCGATCGCGGTGATCGTTCCCGTCGTCAGCCTCTCGCAGACCAGGGAGACCGCGACGCCGTGGCCGCAGCCGACCTCGAGCAGGCGGTCGGCCGGGCGGACCTCCAGAGTGTCGACCGCCCAGACGAACCGCTCCGATGCCTTGCCCGCCATGCCCCAGCAATAGCATCATGCGCCCGTGAAGCCCATGCTGATCTACTCGATGAGCGCCTCGGTGGACGGCTTTGTCAACGACCGCGACGGCGCGTTCGAGTGGGGCGCCCCCAGCGATGAGCTGTTCCGTTTCCACCTCGCGCAGGTACGCGAGCTCGGCGGGTATCTACTCGGCCGCAGGCTCTACGAGACGATGCTGGTGTGGGAGACGGATCCGTCCCTGCGCGACAACGAAGCTAGGTCCGCGTTCGCCGATGTCTGGTGCGCAATCCCGAAGATCGTCTTCAGTCGCACGCTCGACAGCGTCCAGGGGAATGCCCGGCTCGCCGAGGGCTCGGTGGCCGAGGAGGTCACCGCGGCGCTCGACGCGACCGACAAGGACGTCTCGATCGGCGGTGCCGGACTGGCCGCGGCGGCCATCGAGCTCGGTCTTGTCGATGAGCTGCGCATGTTCCGCTATCCCGTCCTCGTCGGGGGCGGCACGCCGTTCCTGCCGCCGGTCACCGAAGACGTCCCGCTCGACCTGGTCGAAACCAGAACCTTCGGCTCGCGCGTGATCTACGAGCGCTACCGCCGCGTCCGCGATACCTCGGACTGACACCGCCGTCCGAATCATCCCGCCCCTGCGGCCAGCGGCCAGGATCACACCGACGGAGCCGCCGAAGGGGGCAGCAGCTCCGGTCCACTGTCGCTTCGCGCGGATAAGCAGAAGCGCCCTTCTGTGCCCCCTGGTCCTCGCTCAAGCACGACTTGTCACCCACGGATTCTTGGGGAGACGATTTCTGGGAGACAGGTTCAAGCAAGTGAAAGCCCCGCTTTGCGGGGCTTTCATGGGCCGGGCAGGATTCGAACCTGCGTTCTTCGGATTATGAGTTACGTGTCAGGCGTAGCGCCCTGGTCCGCTGAGACCGTATTCCGTGCCTGGATGTGTTCTAACACGCTCTGAGGTTTCGGCAGTTCGGGAGATGGTTTCGCTCGAGTTCGGGTCCTACCTGGACCGTCCAACTCTTCTTCCCCACTCCTGCTTCCACGCGAAGGGAGCAGCGCCGTCGTGGACGAGGACGCTCGCTGGCAGCGACGCCGAAGTGGTCGCGCTCGCTCACGCGGGCTCCTCGGAATTCTCGTAGCGATCGTGCAGCCGCCACCAATCGAACTTCGGCCCTTGCGGGCGGCCCTCGGGGGTTTCCTCCCACTCCTCCTGGCGCCCCAGCGGCGTACGGTCGAGGATGCTCCAGACGGTGCCGATCGCCTCCACCCCACGCCAGTTGGTGAAGTAGGTGCGGTAGAGCCGCCCCTCGTCGTCTCGGATAAAGACGTTGAAGCCGAAGATCTCGCCGTCCTGATGTTTGTCGGGCTGCGGCTCGGGGGGCGAGAAGCCGAAGTCCACCCCGAAGTCGCTCTTGCCGTCGGAATACCAGGGGATCTCGTCCCAGCCCATCCGCCGCTTGAACGCCTGCAGCTTCTCCACTGGAGCGCGTGAGACCAGCACGAAGGTCGTGTCTCGGGCGCGCAGGTGCGCGGAGTGGCCGACCTGATCGACGAACATCGAGCAGCCGTCGCAACCCTCCTCCTGGTTGGGCCCGAACATGAAGTGATAGAGCGCGAGCTGGCGGCGCCCCTCGAACAGGTCGAGTAGGGAAACCTCTCCGTCAGGACCGTCGAAGCGGTAGCCCTTGGCGATCTCGTGCATCGGCTGGCGGCGACGCTCCGCCGCCAGCTTGTCGCCCTCGCGCAGGTAGGCCTTCTCCTTAGCCAGCAGCTTCTCGTGGGCCCGCTGCCACTCCTTCTCCGATACGACCTCGGGGAGATTCATCACTACCTCCTTCGGGGTTGTCCAGATCGTCCCTCGCGCTCCGGTCCTTTCGTCTTTGTGGTCCGTCGCGACCTTCAAGCCGAGCCAAATGGCGCGCCCTCAGCTCATTGCCTTCTTCACGAGCGCGGCGATCTTCTTCTCTTCGGCGGCGGTCAACTTCGTCAGCGCGAAATCGGTCGGCCAGATGTTGCCTGCGTCGAGGTTCGCCTTGTCGCTGAAGCCGAGCGTCGCGTACCTCGACTTGAACTTGTCTGCGCTCTTGAAGAAGCAGACGACCTTGTCGTCCTCGTTGGCGTACGCGGGCATCCCGTACCAGGTCTTCGGCGAGAGTCCCGGCGCGCTGGCCTTGACGATCGCATGGACCCGCTTGGCCATGGCGCGATCCGACTTCGGCATCTCGGCGATCTTCGCGAGCAGGGCGTTCTCCCCGTCCGCCTTTTCTGCCTCCGCCTTCAGCTCTCGGGCGCGCTCCTTCATCGCGGCTCGTTCCTCGGCCGTGAACCCGATGGACTTCGCCTTCTTGCTGGTCGTGGTGCTCGTGGCGGACTTCTTCGCGGCCTTCGTTGTGCTCATCGTTCCTCCTAATGTGTTGTTGAGAAAATAATTCGCAGCACTGGGGGCGGGAGGGGTTGTTCGCTATTGCTTGTGATCGCCTGATGTAGGCACGGGAATGGGCTCAAACAAATGACGTTGGGGTCACGGGATGCCGGCTGGCCCGTAGTACATGCCTCTAGGCCGTGCCGCGGCGTACGAGCCAGCCGATCGCCAGGAGGGCCACTGCCGACCAGGCGGCCAGCGCCGCGAGCTGCGTCCCCGCGTCTGAGACTCCCAGCCACGGGTCGCTGATCGCGGTGATCGGCGAAGGGAGCAGATCGGACAGCGTCTGCATCGAATCGGTCATCGCTCCCTTCGGCGGGCCCCCGCCGCCGAGCAGATAGAGAGGAAAGAAGGCGAGCAGCCCGATCGCCTGAGCTGCTCGGGCGGTCGGCGCGGCCAGCCCGATCATCGTGCCCAACAGAAGGAGTGTGATCGTGCCCGCGGCCAGCCCGAGCGCCGTGTGTCCGGGGCGTTCGATCTCCGGGATGCCGTAGGTCGGCGCGGCCACGGCCAGCACGATCACGGCACCGAGGATGACTAGGCCGGCCGTGACGGCGGCCTGCGCGGATACGACCTTCGCGGCCGAGACCCCGAACGCCTCGAACCGCCGCAGCACCCCGCGTTCGCGATAGGAGGCGAGCGCGACCGGCAGCCCGACCAGCGCCAGGGCGGTCAGCACCACGCCGATCGAGGCGGCGACGTAGTAGTCGTCGGGACGCCGGTTTGCGTAGCCCTCGTCAGGTTCGTTGCCGAAGACCCCGGCGAGGATCAGCATCACGAATGCCGGGAAGACGAATGCGAAAACCACCACGGTCCAGTCGCGCGTCAGCAAGCGGGACTCGGTCGCCGCGAGCGCGGAGAGGCGACTCATTGCTCACCTTCACTGATCATCGAGACAACGGCGTCCTCAAGTGACGGGCGGATCACGGTGAAGTCGGTGACGTTGAGATCGCGCTGGGCAAGCTCGGCCGCGATCGTCACGACCGCTGCAGGCTCCGCGGCGATGTCGGCGAAGGCGCCGTCGTAGCCTACTTCGATCACTCTGGGGAGCCGCTCGAGCCCCTCGAGCGCCGCCGCGCTGGGGGAGGAGAACCGGACCCGCACCGGCGCCACGCTGGCGACCAGATCCGGGGTCTGCCCGAGGGCCAGCAGCCGCCCGTCGTGGATCACCGCCACCCGATCGCAGAGTCGCTCAGCCTCATCCATGTCGTGTGTGACCAGGACGACGGTCGTGCCGCGATCGCGCGCCGTCTCGATCAGCTGCCAGGTCTCTCGCCGTGCGACCGGGTCCAGCCCCTGCGTGAGCTCGTCGAGGAACACCACCTCGGGCCGGTTGACCATCGCAAGAGCGAGGAAGAGCCGCTGCCGCTGCCCCCCCGACAGCGTGCCGAAATAGTTGCGAAGCAGCGGGACCAGGCCCCACTCATCGGCGAGCGCGCGCCAATCGACTGGGTCACCGGCAAGCCTGGCGAAGAGCCGAAGCGCCTCACCAACCCGGAGGCGATCGGGGAGCTCCGAGGACTGCAGCTGGGCGCCGATCAGAGACCGCAGCCTTCCGCGCCCGCGGGCAGGGTCGAGCCCGAGGACAGCGACCTGGCCCGCGTCACGACGGCGCAGACCCTGGAGGATCTCGACCGTCGTCGTCTTGCCGGCGCCATTGCGCCCCGCGATGCCGAAGATCTCACCGCTGCCTACCGAGAACGTGAGGCCGCGCAGCACGGACAGGTCCCCATATGCCTTTCGCAACTCGTGGACCTCGATCGCCATGTCGGACACAGAGCCACGCTAGATCCCGATCTCGAATTGCACATCGGTCCGCGGTACCTGATCGTGTCCGCCCGTGGTCGGAGCTGGCTACATCCGTGTGGCGGATGCGTCAACTCGAGTCCGCTCTCTTCACCGGACTTCCGTACGCACGGCTCTCGACTATCGCCTCCAGGTCGTCCCGCTC
The DNA here is from genome assembly GCA_963797665.1 of uncultured Actinomycetes bacterium. Classification (GTDB taxonomy): domain Bacteria; phylum Actinomycetota; class Thermoleophilia; order Solirubrobacterales; family 70-9; genus AC-56. The sequence goes on from CAWCQE010000033.1 coordinate 9,966, forward strand.
GAGCGCGTCGACGAAGCGCTCGACGGTGTCGGCGGGAGGGGGCCCCTCGATCTCCGGCCTTGTGGCCTGCAGGCTCGCGTCCGGGTTGGCGTTCTCCAGGGCGGCACGAGCACGATGCAGCGCGCTGTTGACCGCGGCCGGGCTCGTGCTCAGGACCTCCGCCGCCTCCCGTGCCCTGAAGCCGAGGACGTCGCGAAGGATCAGCGCCGCACGCGGGCGGGACGGAAGGTGCCGAAGAGCCGCGCTGAAGGCGAGTTCCGCCGCCTCCCGCCGCTCATAGCGGGCCTCTGGCATGAGTTCGTCATCGGAATGCGGCTCGGGCCTGGTGTCGTCGGTCAGGGGGACCTCGGTGACGCCGGCGGCGGGATTGCCCGCAAGCTCCGACTCGACCGGGGCCGCGCGCCTTCGGCGGCGCGCAATCAGGTCGAGTGAAGCGTTGGTCGCGATCCGGTAGAGCCAGGTGCGTACTGAGCTGCGGCCCTCGAAGGTGGAGATTGCGCGCCAGGCACGCAACAGGGCTTCTTGGATGGCGTCGTCGGCGTCGTGCCGAGAACCGAGGATGCGATGCGCATGCGCGTGAAGGCTCGGTCGGTGCTCGGCGACGAGCTGCTCGAACGCATCCGGGTCGCCCGAGCGGGCAGCCTCGAGCACCGCCTTGTCGTCTTTGGGTATCGGGCCATCGCGCATCGGCGGATGCCAAGCTAGATCTCGCTCGCTGTTCGCACATCGGCCCAGGGGACCGACTCGTCTCCGCCCCCGGTCGGAGGGCGAACGCCCGTGGTGCTATGCGCCGGGGGGCGAATCCGTCGCGCCGGGGCTGACCACACCGTGGTCGTAGGCGAAGACGATCGCCGCCGCCCGGTCACGGACGTCCAGCTTGGAGAAGATGCGGCCGACGTGGGTTTTCACCGTCGCCTCGGCGACGTGGAGGCTCGAGGCGATCTCCGCGTTGGTCGCGCCGCGCGCCATCAGCCGCAGGACGGCGTGCTCGCGATTGGTGAGCAGCTCCAGGCGCCCCACGTCACGGGCGGCAGGTGCCACCACCCGGCGGTAGCGGTCGAGGACCCGCGGAGCGACGGCTGGGTCGAACCAGGCGCCGCCTCCGGCAACCGACTTCACGGCGGTGATCAGGTCCTCCGCCGAACTGTCCTTGAGCACGAACCCGGCCGCGCCCGCCTCGATCGCTCCCCACAGCATCGCGTCCTCGCCGAAGGTGGTGAGCATCAGGATCGGGGCTGGGTCCGGCAGCTCACGCAGCAGCGCCGTCGACGCGATGCCGTCCAGCTCCGGCATTCGGATGTCCATCAGGGTCACGTCGGGACGAGCCGCGGGCACCTCCTCCACAGCCTCCAGGCCGTCGCCACACTCGGCGACGACCTCAAATCCGTCGGTCGGCGAGAGGATCCGCGCCAGGCCGGCCCTGACCATCGCCTGATCATCGACCAGCGCGACCCGGATCAACGAGTGCCCACCTCGCCGTTGGATACCGCGTCCTCGGCCTCGAACGGAATCCGGCAGCTCACCCGCCAGCCCTCGGTCGTCGGCCCCGCCTCGAAATCGCCCCCGAGCGCGACCGCCCGCTCTCGCATCCCGATCAGGCCGTACCGAGGCCGCTCCGGGTTCTCTGCGGATTCGGTGCGGGTCGGTCCGCTGGTTGTCGCCTTCAGACCGGCCCACCCCTCTGCCACCTCGAGCTGGAGAACGGTCCGCCCACGTGGGGCATGCTGTGCGGCGTTCGACAACGCCTCCTGGGTGATTCGGTAGAGAGCGACACCGACGGAGGGTGGGGTCACGGATGGGTCGCCTCGCGTCCGCAGCTCCACGGCGAGCCCGCCGGCACGCGCCCGATCGACGAGCCCCGAGATCTCCCTCGCGGACGGAAGCGGCGCTGCGGGGCTGGAAGCATCGTCGCTTCGAAGCAAGGCGACCGTTCCGCGCAGCTCCTGCATGCTCCACCGGCCCATCTCCTCGGCCGTGCGCAGGGCCTCCTCGGCGGCCGTAGGATCGCGTCGTAAGACGTGACGGGCGCCCGTGATCTGCAGCATCACGGCGGCCAACCCGTGTCCCACGAGGTCGTGGACGTCGCGGGCGATCCGACGCCGCTCTGAAAGCAGCGCCTGCTGGGCGAGCTCGTGCCGGCTCTCGTTCAGTTGCCTTGCGAGATGGCTTTGACGAGCGGCCGCACGACCGATCGCCCAGGGGAAGCCGATGCCCAGGATCCAGATCCCGACAGCGAGCTCGGGGGGGTCCTGGAGCTGGCTCGCCACAGCCGGCGCGGCCACCGCGAGGAGGCCCAGAGCAACTGCGCTCGCCCGCGACAGTGACCAGCGGCCGATGACGAAGCCGAGCACGGACAGATCAAAGAGGAGAGGCTCGAACTGCCCGGAACGCTGTGCCACCACGACCGGGCAGATCACGCCCAGCGTCAAAGCCCACAGCGGCACCCCGGGCACGAAGGCCCAGGCGGCGAATGCGCCAACGGCGATCGCGGCGAGAATAGGGTCAAGCGCTGAATCCGACGGATCGGTGAGAGCGGCGACGATCGCGACCAGGAGCGTGAAGGGCGGAATCAGCCGGCGCACCTCGTCGGTTTCGGCCCAGGCCTGACCAAGCCCGTTGGACACATCGCCGACGGTAGTGCGTTTCGGCGGCCCCGGCATCCCTGTGCCCTGCGAGTCCCCGGTGGCGGTCAGCGCCGCGCACGCCACATCGACACCTGGTTCGGTACATCCTCCGGCATCTCGATCTCGCCGGAGATCTCGAAACCAAACCGATCGTAATACGGGACCAGCTGCTCCATGCACTCCAGATAGGCGGGCTCACCCTCCCGGTCACAGCGATCGAGACCGGAGCGGACGAGCATGCTCCCGACGCCCTTGGCCTGCGCCCGCGGATCGATGCCCAGCGTCGCCAGGTACCAATGCGGGTCTGATGGGTGCGCCTCGTGCAGCGCGTCTTCGACCGCCTTGCCACGCCGGGCGTATTGCCGAAAGCCGCTGATGCCAAGTGCTCGGATCAGTCCCGGAATGGCACGAAGCTGTTGCCAGAGCGGCGACCTCCACCTGCCAGGTGGTGCCCAAATCGCTCCACCCAGGATCGCTCCGTACTCCAGCAGCACCTCGGTGCCGCGTTCGACCGGGTAGATGTAGGTCAGGGCCGCGTAGAACATCGCGGGCTGGACTCTGGCCCGAAGCCCATCGTCGGGCTGCACCCAGGTGAACGGTGGCTTGTCGGCGAAAGCGCGGCTCAGCACGGCGGCCAGCTCAGGCACGTCAGCGCTGCTGGCGGATCGAACTGTTCTGCGGAGGCCCGGGCTGCCCGACTTCACGACTCTTCCACCGCTCCCGGTCCGGACAATCTCGTTCCATTCACGCTCCGGTCTGCTCCAGCACCTTCGAAATGCCCGACTCGGCGGGCAAGCAGGGCGAGCGGTCCGGGACCGCTTGGTCCACCTCCGAGACTCCCTTCTCTTCGGGCTCCCGAGCTTCCCCGCCGCGCAGCAGCGTCCAGGCGAGGACGGCAGCCGCGATCACGACCGCGGCGCTGAGGGTGGCGGCCAGCTGCAGCGCCTGGGTGAACGCCTCGCCGGCCGTGTTGACCAAGTCGCCGCCAAGCGGCTCGGGAAGGTCATCCCCCGCTGCCACGGCGCCTCCGAGTGAGTCGCGCGCGGTCTCCGCGGCGTCGAACGGGACGCCCGCCGGAACCGTGTCGGCCACCTCGCTGCGATACAGGGCCGTGCCGACGACGCCGAGGACGGCGATGCCGAGTGCGCCGCCGAGCTCGGAGCTCGTCTCGGAGATCCCCGCGGCCGCGCCCGCCCGCTCGGGTGGGGCGGCGCTCACCATCAGGTCGGCCGCCAGGGTGAACACCGGGGCGAGACCAAGGGCGAGGACGACGGAGCCGGCGACGATCGTCGCGAGCGATGAATCCGCGCTGACCTGGGCGAGCAGCCCGAAGCCGGCGGCCGCGATGATGAGCCCGCCAGCTATCGCGGTGGCCGGGGATATCCGGCGCACGATCGCAGGGGTCAGCATCGAACCCACGATGAAGCCGCCCGCCCAGGGCACGGTCCAGAGCCCCGCCTCCAGCGGCGACAGCCCGAGCACCAGCTGCAGATACTGGGCGATGAAGACGGCGATGCCGAAATTGACGAAGAACCCGAGCGTGTTGGCGGTGAGCGCACCGCTGAAGGCGGGCAGCCGAAAGAGCTGCAGGTCGATCAGCGGATCGGCCAGCCTCGCTTGCCTTCGGACGAACGCCGCCCCGACGGCGAGGCCGCCCGCGATCGCCAGCGCCGCGGTCCACCCCACCCCGCCCTGGGCGATCTGCTTGAGGCCGTAGATCACCGCCAGAACAGCGACCAGGGATGCAGCGGCGCTGATCAGATCGAGCCGGCCCGCCTCGGGATTGCGGAACTCGGGAAGCAACCTCGGACCGAGCGCGAGCAGCAGCGCCATCACCGGCACCGCGACCAGGAACACCGAGCCCCACCAGAAGCGCTCCAGGAGCAGGCCGCCGATCAGGGGCCCGATCGCGGCTCCGGCCGAGAAGCTGGTGATCCAGACTCCGATCGCGAATGTGCGCTGCTGTGGGTCCGCGAACATATTGCGGATCAGGGCCAGGGTCGAGGGAGCCAGAGTGGCCCCGGCCAGTCCGAGCAGCGCGCGGGATGCGATCAGCATCTCCGCGCTGGTCGAGAGCGCGGCGAGTACGGACGCGATGCCGAATGCGGCCGCACCGATCAGGAGCAAGCGGCGGCGGCCGATCCGGTCGCCCAACGTTCCCATCGTGATCAGCAACCCGGCGACCAGGAAGCCGTAGATGTCCACGATCCAAAGCAGTTGCGAGCTGCTTGGCTCGAGGTCCTCGCTTAACGCCGGCAGCGCCAGGTTGAGCACGGTCAGGTCCATCGCATAGACCGCGCAGGGGAGAGCGATCACCGCGAGCCCGACCCACTCGCGGCGCCCGGCCCGGGCGGGCGCGGGCGTGGTCACCCCCATCCTCTTGGCATCGCGGTCTGAGTCATTCGAACGTAACGACTTCGAAGGGGAGCGAAACTGACCGCGAGGCGGTAGTCGGCCATCACCTCGCGGCTTGGTCCGTGCTCACCGCCGGATAAAGGCACCCTCGGAACAGCCTCGTCACTCTTGGCATCACCACCCAGGTCATCAGGGGAACGGCCACCACCGGTGGTGACTAGAGGCGATGATTCGCATGCTGGCTTCCTTCTCTTAGAGCGCCGACCGCCTCGACGACGAGCTTCGCGGTCTCGCCTCCGCTGAAGTTCTGCTGACCGGTGATCAGGTTGCCGTCGCGGATCGCGAAGCCCTTCCAAAGCCCGGCCTGCACGTAGTTGGCGCCGAGCTTCGTCAGCTCGTCCTCGATCCGCCAGGGCATGAAGTGGGTGCCACGGGGAAGGGCGCCACTGTCCCAGACGGCCTCGTCCGAGAAGTCCTCCTCGACGTTGGCGAAACCGGTCACGGTCCGGCCCTTGACCAGCGGCTCGCCGGTCGACAGCTTCGCGTAACGGAGAATCGCCGCGCCGTGGCAGAGCGCGGCGGTTGGCTTGCCCGTCTCGTAGAAGTCGCCGAACTTGGCGTGCAGGTTCTCCGCCTTCTCGAAGGTGAACATCGGGCCCTGGCCGCCGGCGACAACGAGCGCGTCGTAGCGATCGACGTCGATGTCGTCGACCTCGCAGGTCTCCTCGAGCAGCTCCATGAACTCGGGGTCGTGCTTGTAGCCGCGGCTGATCACGTCTTCCGACTGCCATTTGCTGGCGTCGTCGGGGTCGCTCATCGCATCCGGCTCGCACTTGCCGCCCAGCGGACTGAAGACCTCGACCTGATAGCCGACCTCCGAAAAGGCGAAGTACGGATGGGTCAGCTCCGCCCACCAGAAGCCGACCGGCCAGCCACCGCTGGAGGAGACGGCGGGATTGGAGAGGACGATCGCCACCCGCTTGGGGCTCGCTTGGTTGACCGGATTGAGGTCCTTGTGACTCATCCCCGTTCGCCCTCATCCGCTCGAGCTGAGATCAGCCCGATCTTGGCAGCCACCGGTTCGATGCTGAGCTCCATCAGGAACTGAAGCTCACCCGTGGGGAGGTACTCGGTCATCCGCTCGACGACCTGGGCCTTGGCCGCATCCGGATCAGACCAGTCCGCTTCGCGCGTGGCCTCCATGAAGGCGTTGATGTAGCCCTCCTGCCAGTCGAAGGGCGGCGTGTTCGCGGGGTCACCGTGCCCGAAGTGCAGCTGCGCCTCGGGTGCCAACTCGGCCTGCAGGCGTGTGATGTTGGCGAGCCACTCCTCCCAGAAGCCGTCGGCCAGGAAGCAGTGCATGTGCTGGTAGGCGGTGTCGCCGGCGAAGGCAACGAGCCGCTCGTCGCCGACCAGCCAGACGCTGTCGTGCGGAGACTCGCCCGGACCAAGATCCATCAGCGTGAATGAGACGCCGTCGAAGCTGATCGACTCCCCGTCGGCCACGGTCATGTTGGGAAAGCGGCGTTGACGCGGCCACTCGTCCCCGAACATCGGCCTGAGGATCCCCTCCTCGATCTCGTCGTCGCGGCGGATCACGGCATCAGCCCCTGGCGCCGCGACGATCGGGAGATCGTCGGAACCGACCAGCTCCACCGCGCCGCCGTAGTGGTCGGGGTGAGCATGAGTGATCAGGACAGCCTGCAGTGGCTTGCCGAGATCCTCGGCTCGCCGGCGTAGCGCTCGCGCATCCGAGACGGTCAGCGTGCTGTCCACCGCCACCACACCGCTGCGGGTCTCGACCAGGTATGCGTTGACCGGCAGGGCGGAGGCGACGTGACGGTGGACCTTGACCTCCGGCGTATCCGTACGCGATTCAGGCATGGCCCGTCCGTTCGAGCAGCCGGAGGCTGATGTCCCGAGGCACTCCCGAGTAGGCGAGGCTGACCAGAAGCATCATCGCCGGCTCGACGAGCCGAGCCGCCGACAACGCCCCGGCATCGACCGAGTGGCCGCCGATACCCCGGATCAGCTCTTCGACAACGCGCTTTGACGCGTCGTCATCACCGCAGAGGAAGACAGTCGGCTCGAGGCCGGCGTCGTAGGCGAGCTGACCGGAGGCGATCGCGTGGGCAAACGGCGGGATGGCGGCGACCACCCGGGCTCCCTGGGCGCGCGCGGCGACCGCCTCGGCGGCCGACGAATCGAACCCGATAGCGAGCCCGGAGAAGTCGGGCTTGAGCGCGTTGACGCAGGACCACAACACGCGGTCACCGAGCGGACCGGCCTCGGCCAGCGCGGCATCCACGGCGCTGAATGGCACCGCGAGAACCACGACCTCGCCGAAAGTCGCCGCGTCGGCATTGGAGCCCAGCCGCGTTGCCGGAGCGCCGGCCACCGCGTGCGCAGATCCGCCTCCGCCGAACATCACCTCATGCCCGCCCTCGCCGAGGCGTTCACCGAGAGCGCTACCAGGCTTCCCGCACCGATGATCCCGATTTGCATCACCGTCGTGGCTCATGCGGCCGATCCGTGGACCGCACTCGGAGGTCGTAGCGCCGCCGGACGCTGGAGCCGATCCGCGAGACGTCGGTGCCATAGATGTGGATTGAGATCGCGGTGCCCTCACCCGCGTTGCGGACGCGGTGGATGTGCCCGGAGGGGCGAACCCGCCCACCTCGGCTGTTCTGTTCCTGTTCGTTCCCGACTCAATGAGGCATCCGGCCTTCGTGTCCAGCGCGGACAAGCTCCTCTCAGCTCCTCACCCTGAATGACCCCGAACACGCACCAGGTGACGTGGTCATGTATCGGCGTCACCTGTCCCGGGCGCCAGACCAACGCGACGATCGAGAAGCTCCCGTCCGGCTCGCTGTGGAGCACGTGGCTGCGGTAACTGTTCGGGTCGCCGATGCGCTGCTCGGCGCTGAGCACGTCGGGCGAAGGCAGATGCCCGGCGAGTTCGGCGGGTGACCAGGCGGGCGGTCTCCCGCCAGTCCGCGTGACGGCTCACCTGGGGCGCACCCCGGTCACCAGGTCCTCCAGATCGGACGTGAAATGCCACGCAGGTTCGAGGCTGCGCCTACCTGCATTGGGACCCGCTTGTCTGGTTGTGGTCATCTCGATCTTGTTGCTCTGTAGACGCCGAGTCAGCCGAGAATTCATCGCACTGAGGTTGGCTTGCGCGGCCGCATGACGCAACACCGTTCGCGTCTTGAGCTAGACCGACTGCCTATGGCCGCGAGTACGATCCTCATTGCGATGCTCGAGCTTCGCCATCTGCGCTACTTCATCGCGGTCGCAGAGGAGCTCAACTTCAGCCGCGCCGCGGAGCGACTTCACATGGCGCAGCCACCGCTGAGCGTCGCCATCCG